>JAPPGK010000075.1 GCA_028821405.1 Gammaproteobacteria bacterium
GGGGTGACGCTTGCGGACACGCTGACGCGACGTTTGAGGCTTGACGTGACACTAGCGGAACCCGAACAGCCGGTCGCCGAGACACCCTGGGCGCCCCACTACATCGCCGTCGAGGGACCCATCGGCGTCGGCAAGACGACCTTGGCGCGTCGCCTCGCCGACACGTTCCACCGTCCGCTGGTGCTCGAACCCGCAACGGAAAACCCGTTTCTCGACCGCTTCTACCGGGAGGGTCGACGGTATGCACTGCCCGCGCAGCTCTTCTTCCTGCTGCACCGGGCGAACCAAGTGGCCGGATTCGCCCGCGACGACCTGTTGGGGCCAATCCTCGTGACCGACTTCATGATGGAGAAGGACCGCCTGTTCGCCGAGGCGACCCTCGACGAAAACGAACTCGAACTCTACGAGCAGATTCACCGCACGCTCGACATCCGTCCCCCGACGCCGGATCTGGTGATCTACCTGCAAGCGCCGGTGGCGGTCCTGCTCGACCGCATCCGCCGACGCGGCATCGGCTACGAGCAACGCATCGATTCGGAATACGTCACGCTGCTAAGCGATGCCTACACCGAGTTCTTCCACGCCTACGAAGCCGCGCCGCTGTTGATCATCAATGCATCGGAAATCGACTTCGCCGACAACGAGGCGCACTATCGGGCCTTGGTGGAAGAGATCCGAAACATGAACGGCCTACGCCACTACTTCAATCCGAGTCCCAGTCTCCTGTGAGTCGTCCGCGACCGCGTCTGCCGTAAGGTGTGGAGGATTTGCCGATGAGCACCCAATCACGCAAGACACCGGTTTCGCTGAACACGCTGCGCCAGAAGAAGGGCCGGGGACAGCGATTCGCGTCGCTCACGGCCTACGACGCGTTGTTCGCCGAGTTGATCTCGACATCGGGTGTCGACGTGCTGCTGGTCGGCGATTCGCTCGGCATGGTTCTGCAAGGTCACGACAGCACGTTGCCGGTGACCCTCGACGACATGGTCTATCACATGAACCACGTACGCCGGGGCAACCAGGGCGCGTTGATCATGGCCGACCTCCCCTTCATGAGCTATGCCTCGGAGTCCCAGTCGCTCGAGAGCGCCGCGGCCCTCATGCGGGCGGGCGCGCACGTGGTCAAGCTGGAGGGAGGCGCCTGGCTTGCGGAGTCGACGCGCCTCTTGACCGAGCGCGGCATACCCGTATGTGCACACATGGGGCTCACGCCGCAATCCATCAACCGCATTGGCGGCTATCGCGTCCAAGGGCGTGATCCCAGCCAGGCCCAGACGATGGTCGACGAGGCGCTGATCCTCCAGGATTCGGGCGCTTCGATAATCCTCGTGGAATGCGTGCCCGTCGACCTCGGTCAAAAAATCACCGAGCGCTTGGATGTGCCGGTGATCGGCATCGGGGCGGGCCCACACACCGACGGCCAGATCATGGTTATGCACGACATGCTGGGGCTCACACCGTCAAGCATTCGCGTACCGAAGTTCGTGAAGAACTTCCTGCCCGAGAGCGACGCCGGCATTCCCGGTGCTTTCCGCGCCTACGCCCAGGCCGTGAAGGCAGGGACATTCCCCGGGCCGGAACACTCGTTCACGTAGCCCTTCGGGAATTCCGGTTGGGCCGAGGGTAGGAACCTTGGATGTCGTTCGTGACATCGCCGAGCTACGCGGGACGCTGGACCCGGTGCGCCACCGGGTGATCGGCCTCGTGCCGACCATGGGCAATCTGCACGCCGGTCACGTCTCCCTGGTGCGGGCCTGCACCCTGGCCTGCGATGTCTCGGTCGTCTCGATCTTCGTCAATCCAACCCAATTCGGCCCCAACGAGGACTTCGCAAGCTATCCACGCACGCTCACCGACGACTTGCGATTGCTTGCGCACAATGGCGCGGATGTGGTCTTCGAACCGCCCGTGGACGTCATGTATCCCGAAGGCCGGGAAAACCATGTCACCATAGCCGTTCCCTCCCTGGCGCATACGCTTTGCGGGGCGGCACGACCCGGTCACTTCGACGGCGTGGCCACGGTGGTGGCCAAGCTGTTCAACATCGTCACTCCGGACAAAGCCTTCTTCGGCGAGAAGGATTGGCAGCAATTGACCCTGATCCGCACCATGGTGCGCCAGCTCGACATGCCGGTCGTGGTCGAAGGTGTCCCCACCGTCCGCGAGACGAGCGGACTCGCGATGTCGAGCCGCAACAACTACCTCTCCGACGAGGAACGCCAACGCGCGGCGTTGATCAACAGGGTTCTTACCGGGATGAAGAAGGCCGTCGAGCAGGGGGAGAAGGACTACGCAAGTGCCGAAGCCCGGGGGCATCGGGTCTTGACCGAAGCAGGCTTCGATGTCGACTACGTCGCGGTACGCGACGCCGAGCGGCTGGTGGTCCCCGACGCCGATACCCGGACGCTCCGAATCCTCGCCGCGGCCCGATTGGGAGGCGCCCGGCTAATCGACAATGTCGGTGTGGAGATGCCGTGAAACGATCCATGACAACACCCTCGCGACCCCCCCAGGAACTCGCCGCCTGGCAGTCGCTGGCTCGGCTCGCCGAGCGTCGCACGAGCGCTAGCGCGATGCCTTCGGGCGGGCGCGCGACCGCTCGCTCGCGACGTCTCGGGCCGCTACTCGTCGACTATTCCAGGCAATTGATCGACGACGAAGTCGTCGACGCTCTCATGGACCTCGCCGTCGAGAGCGAGTTGGCGGGCGCGATCGACGACCTGTTCTCGGGGGTGCCGATCAACAACACCGACAACAGGCCGGTCCTGCACACGCTTCTCAGGGCACCCGACGAAGCATGTCCCGACGAAGTTGCCGAAGAACGGGAACGCTTTCTCGCCGTCGCGGAGGCGCTACGGGTCGGCGAACGCCGCGGCTACACCGGCAAGCCGTACGACGCCGTGGTGGTGATCGGCATCGGCGGCTCTCAACTCGGCCCGGAACTGGTCGTCGACGCGCTCAAGACGCCGCACGGGCTAAACGTGAGGTTCCTGGCCAATGTAGACGGTGCCGCCGCCACCGGGGCGCTTGCCGGGTTGGATCCCGCGACGACGCTGGTCATCGTGGTCTCGAAGAGCTTCACGACCTTGGAACCGCGCGTCAACGCGGAGACGACCCGCAGTTGGTTCCTGGAGCGGACCTGCGAACCCGGCGCCCTCGCCGAGCACTTCCTGGCCGTCACCGCCAACCAAGACGCCGCCGCCGAGTTCGGTATTCCGCCCGAGAACCGATTTAGCGTTTGGGATTGGGTCGGCGGCCGGTTCTCCCTGTGGTCCGCGGCGGGACTGCCCATCACCCTCGCAATTGGCCGCGACGGATTCGACGAGCTGCTCGCCGGCGCGCGCATGGTGGACGATCACTTCCGCGAGATGCCGTTTGCGGACAACATTCCCGTGATCCTGGCATTGCTTGCCGTCTGGAACACCAACTTCCACGGCATGGCCAGCCACGCGATACTCCCCTACGACCGCCGGCTTCGACTCCTGACGAGCTACCTGCAACAACTCGAAACGGAGAGCAACGGCAAATCGGTGCGGCGCGACGGCACCACCGTGGGGACGCATACCGCGCCCGTGGTGTGGGGCGGCGAGGAGACCAACGGTCAGCACGCCTTCCACCAACTCCTTCACCAGGGAACTCGGGCGTTCAGCGCCGATTTCATCGCCGTGGCCCGGGCCGGGCACGACCTGAAAGTCCATCACGACTGGCTGCTCGCCAACTGCCTAGCGCAGAGCAAGGCGATGAAGGAGGGACGCCGCGCCGAAGGTCCCCTTGGCAGCCACCGATCCGTCCCCGGCAACCACCCGACCACAACCCTGATGCTCGACGAATTGAGCCCCCGGTCGCTGGGCGCGTTGCTGGCACTCTACGAGCACAAGGTGTTCTGCCTCGGCGCGATCTGGCAAATTAACGCATTCGACCAGTGGGGCGTTGAGCTTGGCAAGGAACTCGCCGGGCCGATCTATGATGAACTCGCCGGCGGCGATGACCGGGGCGCGCAGCACGACGCATCCACTGCCGCGCTACTCACCCAGCTAAAAAGGGCACGTTGATGGCCAACATCTATCCCGTAGACGACGACGTTCGCGCGCGAAGCCACATCGACAACGAACGCTATCTCGAGATGTACCAGCACTCGATCGCCGACCCCGAGACGTTCTGGAGCGAACAGGCCCGCGAATTCGTCGACTGGTACGACGAGTGGACCGAGGTCTCCTCCCACGATTTCCCCAAGGGACGGGTGAGTTGGTTCAAGGGCGCCACGCTCAACGCGTGCGTCAACTGCATCGACCGGCACCTGCCCCACCGAGCGTCTCAACCCGCCATCATCTGGGAGGGCGACGATCCGGACACGGCGACATCGGTCACCTACCAGGAGTTGGCCGATGCCGTGGGCCGACTGGCCAATGCCCTGGCGAGCCGGGGCGTGGGCAAGGGCGACCGCGTCTGCATCTACATGCCGATGATCCCGGAAGCCGCCTACGCCATGCTTGCCTGCGCCCGCATCGGCGCCATCCACTCGGTGGTCTTTGGCGGGTTCTCGCCCCAGTCCCTCAAGGACCGCATCCTGGACTCCGACTGCCGCACCCTCATAACCGCGGACGAGGGCGTGCGCGGCGGGCGCACGGTTCCACTCAAAGCGAACGCGGAGGCGGCCCTCGCCGACTGCCCCAACGTGCATACGGTGCTCACCGTGCGGCGTACCGGGGCGGACGTGCCTTGGCGCGCCGGCCGGGACGTTTGGTACGACGAACTCCTCGACGGCCAGCCAACGGCATTCGAACCCGCCGTGATGGACGCCGAAGACACGCTGTTCATCCTCTACACGTCCGGTTCGACGGGTAAACCCAAGGGCGTGCAGCACAGCACCGGCGGCTACCTGCTGCATGCCGCCATGACCCACAAGTACGTGTTCGACTACCACGACGGCGACATCTACTGGTGTACCGCCGATGTCGGCTGGGTGACCGGACATTCCTACATCGTCTATGGCCCGCTCGCCAACGGCGCCACGACGTTGATGTTCGAGGGTGTACCGACCTACCCGGACTCGTCGCGCTTCTGGCAGGTGGTCGACAAGCACAAGGTCAACATCTTCTACACCGCGCCCACGGCCATTCGCCAACTGATGGCCCAAGGCGACGACTACGTCCGTTGCACGTCGCGGCACAGTCTCCGGGTGCTCGGGACGGTGGGCGAGCCGATCAACCCGGAAGCCTGGGAGTGGTACCACGGCGTGGTCGGCGAACGCCGCTGCCCGGTGGTGGATACCTGGTGGCAGACCGAAACCGGCGGCATCATGATCACGCCGCTACCCGGTGCCACGGACCTGAAGCCCGGCTCCGCGACGCGACCCTTCTTCGGCATCCAACCGGCCCTGATGGATCCGGAGGGCAACGTCATCGACGACGCCGAGGCCAGCGGCAACCTCGTCATCACGACGCCGTGGCCCGGCCAGATCCGCACCGTCTACGGCGACCATCAACGCGTGGTGGACACCTACTACGCCACCTACGAGGGCTTCTACTTCACCGGCGACGGGGCACGCCGGGACGCGGACGGCTACTACTGGATTACCGGACGCGTGGACGACGTGATGAACATCTCCGGTCACCGCCTCGGCACCGCCGAGGTGGAAAGCGCCCTCGTGCTTCACGCCGCCGTGGCGGAAGCGGCCGTGGTGGGTTTCCCGCACGCGATCAAGGGCGAGGGAATCTACGCCTTCGTGACCCTGATGGCCGGCATCAACGAAGGCGATGCCCTGATCGACGAACTCGTCCAACAGGTGCGAACGGAGATCGGCCCTATCGCGAGGCCCGATGTAATCCAGCTGGCGGCCGGCCTGCCGAAGACACGTTCCGGCAAGATCATGCGTCGGATCCTGCGCAAGATCGCGGCCGGGGAGGTCGACGACCTCGGCGACACGTCGACCCTGGCCGACCCCGCCGTGGTGGACGACCTGGTCGCAAACCGGAGCGATTGATGGCCGTTCGCCGAACGCGGCCGTTCCATACCGCCGTTGCGGGTGCCTCCTGAGGTTGCCCTACGAGTCGGCCGTCGCGTAGTTCTGCACCTCCTTCATGGAGAGCTTGATGCGACCGCGCTGGTCCGTGTCCAGGCAGACCACCTCGACCTCCTGGCCTTCCTCGAGATAGTCGCTGACCTTCTCGACGCGCTCCTCGGCGATCTGGGAAATGTGCAGCAGACCGTCCTTGCCCGGAAGGATGTTGACGAACGCGCCGAAGTCGACGATGCGTTCCACCCGACCCTGGTAGATGCGCCCGACCTCCGCTTCCGCGGTGATTTCCTGGATCCGGGCGACTGCGGCATCCTTCGAGTCGGCGTCCTCGGCGTAGATCCGAACGCTGCCGTCGTCTTCGACATCCACCTCCGCACCGGTCTCCTCCGTGATGGAACGGATCGTGGCACCGCCCTTGCCGATGATGTCGCGAATCTTCTCGGGGTCCACCTTCAGCACGACCATCGTCGGGGCGTTCTCGGAGACGGTCTCCCGGGACTTGGCGAGAACCTTGTTCATTTCCCCGAGAATATGCAGGCGCGCATCCAAGGCCTGGGTGAGCGCGGTCTCCATGACCTCCTCGGTGATCCCGTCGATCTTGATGTCCATCTGTAGCGCCGTGACGCCGTGGGAGGTGCCGGCCACCTTGAAGTCCATGTCGCCCAAGTGGTCTTCGTCGCCCAAGATGTCCGTCAGCACGGCGAACCGGTCACCTTCCTTCACCAGCCCCATCGCAACGCCGGCAACCGGTGCGCGCATGGGCACACCCGCGTCCATCAGCGCCAGCGAGCTTCCGCAGACACTCGCCATCGAACTCGAGCCATTGCTCTCGGTGATCTCGGATACCACCCGCACCGTGTAAGGAAAGTCTTCTTCGGTCGGCAGGCAGGCCGAGATGCCACGGCGGGCCAAGTTGCCATGGCCGATTTCTCGACGCTTGGGGCTGCCCAGGAAGCCTTCCTCGCCGACGCTGTAGGGCGGGAAGTTGTAGTGCAGCATGAAGTGGTCCTTGAAGGTTCCTTCCAGGGTCTCCACCAACTTCGCATCGCGCAGCGTACCCAGCGTCGCCACCACGATGGCCTGCGTTTCGCCGCGCTGGAACAACGCGGAGCCGTGCGTCTTCGGCAGAATGCCGACTTCGACGTTGATCGGGCGCACCGTCCTGGCATCGCGGCCATCGATTCTCGGTTCGCCGTCAAGCACGCTTTGGCGCACCAGGCTTTTCTCGAGTTTGTAGAACGCCTCGACGATGTCGTCGTCCTCGAAACCGCTGTCTTCTCCCCCGCATTGCGTGAGCACCGCTTCGCGCGCTTCCCGGACCTTGTTTTGGCGTTCCTGCTTGTCGGTCGTCCGGTATGCCCCGGCAAGCGCTTCGCGAGCCGCTGCGTCGACCTTCTCGACAAGCGCCGCGTCCATCACCGGCGACTGGAACTCCCACCTCGGCTTACCGGCTTCGGCCGCGAGTTCCTTGATCGCTCGGATGGCAATCTGCATTTCCTGATGCGCGTAGAGAACCCCGCCGAGCATCTGGTCCTCGGACAGTTCGTCCGCCTCCGACTCGACCATCAGTACCGCCGATTCCGTTCCGGCTACGACCATGTTGAGCGCCGAGTCGGACAATGCCTCGTAACCTGGATTCAGCAGGTACCGTCCGTCTGCGTAGCCGACCCGCGCGGCCCCGATCGGCCCGTTGAACGGGATTCCCGATACAGCGAGGGCCGCAGACGATCCGATCAGCGAGATGACGTCGGGATCCATGTCCCTGTCCACCGACATGACGGTGGCGATGACCTGGACTGCGTTCATGAACCCATCCGGGAACAGGGGCCGAATCGGTCGGTCGATCAACCTCGAGGTCAGCGTCTCCTTGTCGGAAGGTCGTCCCTCGCGACGCGGAAATCCGCCAGGAATCTTGCCCGCGGCATACGATTTCTCTTGGTAGTTTACCGTGAGCGGGAAAAAGTCCTGCCCCACGTTCGGTTTGGGGTTGGCTACAACCGTGCACAGAACGACGGTGTCACCCATGCTCGCCATGACGCTCCCCGTCGCCTGCTTGGCGATCTTGTTGGTTTCCAAGACGACCTTGTGGTCGCCAAACTGAAACTCTTTTCTTACTGGACTCAATTTACTTCTCCTTTCTAAACTCTTTCCGTTATCTACGAAGACCTAAACGTGCAATCAGCGACGAATAACGCTGCTGGTCTTTGCCTCTCAAGTAATCCAAGAGCTTTCGACGCCGGTTGATCATGCGAATCAATCCGCGGCGTGAATGGTGATCCTTGCCATGCGCTCGAAAGTGTTCCTGGAGTGAATTGATGTTGTAGGTCAGCAACGCCACCTGCACTTCCGGAGAACCGGTGTCGTTGTCATCCAAGCGATAGTCTTCGACTATCTTTTTTTTGGTTTCGGCTGCCAAAGCCATGCATTTTTCTCCAATATGCCAATTAAAGACTCAAGGGCACCGCGCATATGTACAGTTGTCCCTTTCACCGTTATCCACTGTGCTACCAACGGACTACGTTCGTGATCAGACGATGAGTCGCCTTGGGGCGACACGTCCATCGTTCAAGATTTCGCCAACGCCGATGAAACGGCCGTCGTCGTTCTCCTGTTCGTAAAGCCGCACCCAACCCTGGGTCGGGGCGTGGGGTACCAGTACCGGCTGTCCCTGCTTGAGGTAGAACGCCGGCGCACCCGCTAGCTCCACCGGCGGCCACTGGCCGACAGCCGTCGCCACGGGCTGCAACAAGCTATCGAGCTTGCCGAGTTCCGCCATACGGGACATTTCGTCGAACGTGACGAGGTCGTTCTCCCGGTAGGGCCCGGCGGTCGTGCGTCGGAGCGCTTCGACGTGGGCGCCGCAACCAAGCATTTCACCCAAGTCGTGGGCAATGGTGCGCACGTAGGTGCCCTTGCTGCAGTGAACCTCCAGGACCAGGCGGTCGTCCGCGTAGTCCACAATCTCGTTGCGGTAAATCGTGACGGGCCTCGCCTCGCGCTCGATTTCGATTCCCTGCCGGGCCAGTTTGTAAAGGGGCTTGCCCTGGTGCTTGACGGCCGAGAACATCGACGGCACTTGTTCGATCTCGCCGCGGAACCCCTCCAACGCCGCGTCGATGCGTGCGCGGGACACGGCGCCCACCTCGCGTTCCTTAAGTACCGTGCCATCGGCATCGCCGCTGTCCGTGGATACACCAAGGCGCAACGTCGCCACGTAGGTCTTGTCGGACGTCAGGAGATACTGCGAGAACTTCGTTGCGTCGCCAAGACACAGTGGAAGCACGCCGGTGGCCAGCGGATCCAGGCTGCCCGTGTGTCCCACCTTGCGTGCCGCAAACAGCCGCTTGACGCGTTGAACCGCCTCGTTGGAGCTCATCCCCCGGGGCTTGTCGAGAACAATGACGCCATTCACGTCGCGGCCACGCCGCCTACGTCCCATGGCTTCCACTCCTTGCCTGCACATTGCTCTGATCGAGGCTCACGGCATGATCGATGAGGGCGTTGATCCGGGCACCCCGCTCGGGCAGGTCGTCGTAGTGGAAACGCAGCCGCGGCGTCTTGCGCCAGCCCTGTCGTTTGGCGACGGCGGTGCGCAGGAATCCCGCCGCTTTGCGTAGCACCGCCACCAATTCTTGCTGCGCCGCCTTGTCCGTCGCCTCGACGGACGACACGTAGACATCGGCGACCGCGAAATCGCGGCTGACCGACACATCGGTGACCGACAGCATCGACACGCGCGGATCCCGCATTTGTGTCAGTACGACGGAGGCCAGTTGCGCGCGTATGAAGTCGGCGATGCGGTCTGCGCGGTCGGGCGTCATACAGCCGTTTCAGACGCAGCCAACGCCGGCTCCTGCGGGCGCAGCTCGGCACCGAGCGCCCTTGCCACGGTCCTCGACTCGAACACCTCGATCAAGTCGCCGACGCGCACGTCGTTGTAGTTGCGTACACCAATCCCGCACTCGAGGCCGTTGCGAACCTCCGTCACATCGTCCTTCACTCGACGCAGGGACTCGAGTTCCCCTTCGAAGATCACGACGTTGTCACGCAGGACGCGGATGCTCTTGTTGCGGGCCACCGTACCGTCCACCACCATGCAGCCGGCAATCTGGCCGAACCGCGGCGAGTGGAAGACCTGGCGAACTTCCGCCACGCCGAGAATCTCCTCGCGGATCTCCGGCGCCAGCATGCCCTCGAGAATCGCCTTGATGTCGTCGAGCAACTCGTAGATGACACTGTAGTAGCGCAAGTCGATGGACTCGCGCTCGATAATGGTCTTGGCGGCACGATCGGCGCGGGTGTTGAAGCCGAAAATGGCCGCGCCGTAGGTCATTGCCATGTTGGCGTCGGACTCCGTGATGCCGCCAACCCCCGACGCCAGGACGTTCACCGAAACCTCGGTATTGCCGATGTCGGCGCAGGCCTTGGTAATCGCCTCCAAGGATCCGCGCACGTCCGCCTTCACGATGAGCTTGAGTACGCGCTTCTCGCCCTGTCCCAAGTTCGCGAACATGCTCTCGAAGGACGCGACTTTCTGGCTGGCGTGGCGTTGTGCCTGGCTTCGACCGGCGCGGAAGTCCGCCACTTCGCGGGCTTGACGTTCGCCAGCCACCGCGGAGAACTCGTCGCCGGCTTCGGGCGTGCTGTTCAAGCCGAGCATCTCCACCGGCGCCGACGGCGGTGCCTCCTGGACGTTTTCGCCGCGTTCGTTGGCGAGCGCTCTCACCCGTCCGAAGCACTCCCCCGCGACAATCACATCGCCGCGTTTGAGGGTTCCGTTCTGTACCAGCAACGTTGCGACGGGACCGCGCCCGCGATCTAGGCGCGACTCGATGACCACGCCCTGACCTGGCGCGTCGGGTACCGCGATGAGTTCGAGAAGCTCCGCCTGCAGGATCACGGCCTCCAGCAGGGTGTCGATGCCTTCGCCGGTCTCCGCGGACACCTCGATAAACTGGGTCGTTCCGCCCCAATCCTCGGGAATGACGCCGAGCGCGCTGAGTTCGTTCTTGACCCGTTCTGGATCGGCGGCCTCCAAGTCGATCTTGTTGACGGCAACCACCAGGGGCACGTCGGCCGCCCGCGCATGCTGGACCGCCTCTTGTGTCTGCGGCATCACGCCGTCATCCGCCGCGACCACGAGAATGACCACGTCCGTGGACTTCGCGCCCCGGGCGCGCATCGCCGTGAAGGCCGCATGCCCCGGGGTGTCGATGAACGTGATGTTCCCGTGCTCGGTCTCGACGTGGTATGCCCCGATGTGCTGCGTGATGCCGCCGGCTTCGCCGGCCACCACCCGTGTGTGGCGTATGTAGTCGAGGAGCGAGGTCTTGCCATGATCGACGTGGCCCATGACGGTGACCACGGGCGGGCGGGGATGCCGTTCGCCTTCGACCTGGAGCGATTTCTCGAGATCCTGCTCCACCTCGTTTTCGGCCACGATCTTGACCTTGTGGCCAAGCTCCTCGACGAGCAGCACGGCCGTGTCCTGGTCGAGAACCTGGTTGATGGTGGCCATGACGCCCATGCCCATCAAGGCCTTGATCACCTCGCCGGCCTTGACGGTCATGCGCTGGGCCAGCTCGCCAACCGTGGCGACCTCGCCGATCTCGACTTCGCGAACGATGAACTCCTGGGGCTTCTCGAACTCGCCGCCCTGCTTCTCAACGGTGAGATGGCGACGCTTGGTTCGCCGCGACTCGTGCTTGAGCGACAACTCGCGTCGGCGCACCCTGCCGTCGCCGAACTCGTCCTCCCGCCCGCCGCGGTCTCGATGCCGGGCCGCGGCCCGGCCCGGTGCCCGCCGGTTTCCGCTCTCGGCCGCACGCGCTTCGGCCTGGGCCTTGGCCGCCGCTTCCGCCGCGGCCTGCGCCACCGCCTCCGGCGATGCCTCGGCACGACGTTTCTCGGCTTGTTGGGCCTCTGCCGCCGCCTCGGCCTTCGCGGCAGCCTCCACGCGGAGGCGTTCCTCTTCCTCGGCCTTGCGCTGGGCTTCCTGACGGCGTGCTTCCTCCTCCGCCGCCTTGCGCTTGAGATCCTCTTCGCGGATTCGTTCCGCCTCGATCTGCGCCTGGGTGGGCGCGGCAGCCGCAGACGGCGCCTCGCTTTCCGCCTGCGCGGGCGCCCGCCGCACGAAGACCTTCTTCTTGCGGGTTTCGACCTTGACGGCCGTGCCGCGTCCACCCTTGCCGGTTCTGAGGGTACTGACGTTGCGGCGGCGAACCGTGATCTGTTTCTGCTGCTCGGCGCGGTCGGTCTGCCGACGCCGTACGAAACCCAGCAGTTGCGTCTTCTGGTCGTCCGAGACGATCTCGTCGTCCCGTTCGTGCGGGAGGCCCGCCTGCTGCATGAGCTTCAGCAGGTCGTCGGACGGGCGCTTCAGCGTCGCTGCAAGCTGTCCTACCGTGACGTCAACCATGCGGGTCTCCGACAGGGGCCTCTTCCGGCTCCAAGTCCTCAAACCAGGGCGCACGGGCGGTCATGATCAGCTCGGCGGCCCGTTCCTCGCCGACTTCGTCGTTGATGTCCATGAGATCCGCGATCGACAACTCGGCGAGGTCCTCCATGGTGACCACCCCCGCAGCCGCCAACTTGAAGGCCAACGGGTTGTCCATGCCTTTCATCTCCAACAGGTCGGCTGCCGGCGTACCCGGGGCGTCGCCCGAGATTTCCATTTCCAAGAGCGCGTCCCGCGCCCGGTTCCTCAAGTCATCGACGAGTTCGCGGTCGAAATCCTCGATGCTCGTCAACTCCTCGATCGGCACGTACGCGACTTCCTCGACGTCCGTGAACCCTTCTTCGACCAGCACGGTCGCAACGTCCTCGTTGGCCTCCAGGACCTTCATGAAGTACTCGACGTAACCCCGGGACTCCTCCTCCTGTTTTCGGGCCGCCTCTTCTTCGTCCATCACCTTGAGGTTCCAGCCCGTCAACTCGGTGGCCAGGCGGACGTTCTGCCCGCCGCGTCCGATGGCCTGGGCGAGATTGTCCTCCTCCACCGCGATGGTCATCGTGTGCGAGTCCTCGTCCTTGAAGATGGACTTCACGTCGGCGGGCGACATCGCGTTGACGGCCAGGATCGCCGGGTCCTCGTCCCAGAGCACGACGTCGATCTTCTCGCCGGCCAGTTCGCCGGACACCGCCTGCACGCGGGACCCGCGCATGCCCACGCACGCGCCGACGGCATCGATGCGGCCGTCGTTGGTCTTGACCGCGATCTTCGCCCGGGATCCGGGATCCCGGGCAGCGGCACGGATCTCGATCACGTCCTCGGCGATCTCCGGCACCTCGATCTTGAACAACTCGATCAGCACCTGCGAGGTGGTCCGGGTCAGCACCAGCTGCGGGCTGCGTTGATCGGGCCGGACATCGACAAGGAGCGCACGAATCCGGTCGCCGATCCGGAAGCTGTCCCGGGGGATCAGGTTCTCGCGGGTGAGAATGGCTTCCGCGTTATTCCCCAGATCCACGATGACGCTGTCCCGGGAAGTCTTCTTGACGCTGCCGCTGACCAACTCGCCGACGCGCGGTTCGTACATGGCGATGACCCGCGCCCGTTCGGCTTCCCGCACCTTCTGCACGATGACCTGTTTGGCGGTCTGCGCGGCGATGCGGCCGAACTCCACCGACTCGACGGGGATCCGGTAGAAGTCGCCGATGGCGAGCGTTGGATCCTTCTCCGCAGCTTCTTCAGGGGTCAACTCCGCATCGGGATTCGGCTCCTCGCCTTCCTCGAGTTCCCGTTGTGGATCGATGACCTCCCACACCCGGAACGTGTCGTAGTGGCCGGACTCGCGGTCGATGCTGACGGCGAACCTGGCGTTCTCGCGGTATTTCTTCTGGGTCGCCGTTGCCAGCGCTTGCTCGATGGCCTCGAAGATGACGTCCTTCGAGACGCCCTTCTCGTGGGAGACGGACTCCACGACCATCAGGACTTCTTTGTTCATCTCCGCCATCGCGATTCCCCCAGCTCAACTCGTCATGCGCTTAAGAAGGACACGGCTTCGGGGACGAGCCGAGTGCGTTGAATCTGTTCGAATGGCAGCACGATCTCGTGGTCTTCGACCTCCACCACCACGTCGTCGCCTTCGATGCCTGCCAAGCGCCCGGCGAACCGCCGCCGCCCGTCGAAGGGGAATGCCAAGCGGATGTCCACCCGCTCGCCGACGTTGGCGAGATACTGTTCGCGCCGGAACAGCACCCGGTCGATGCCCGGCGAGGACACCTCCAGCCGGTACGAGTGCACGATCGGATCCTCGACATCCAACAGTGCGCTGACCTGCCGGCTCACCCGTTCGCAGTCGTCGATGCCGATGCCCTCCGGCGACTCGATGTAGAGTTTCAAGGTCGAGTTGCGGCCCCGGGGTCGGTACTCGATCCCCCAGATCTCGCAGCCGAGCGCACGCACCGTCGGCGTCAACAGCGCTTCAAGTTCCCGTTCCTTCCGCGTCATGGCCTCGAGCCCGCGCAGCTCCTCTATCACTCACACACAAACACTCACACACAAAAAATGGGCAGCAATGCCCATCCGAAACCGATCAGGCACGCCCCATCTCGCTGACGCGGCGTGCGTATACCGTCATTGCCCGGTCATTCGCACCGGGTCATGTCACGGTGCCGCCCTTGTGCGGCACCGCCACCATGCTTGGTAGCGGGGGCAGGATTTGAACCTACGACCTTCGGGTTATGAGCCCAACGAGCTACCAGACTGCTCCACCCCGCATCAGGTCGCGGGATTATAGGTAGGCGTTAAAGTGACAGCAAGTGCCCCGCCTGGCCTCGGGTGCATGGCGAGGAGACGCCCAGGGACGCGCTTGCCGCCTCCCGCGTCGGTGCTCGCCGCACCCAACCAAGACACCCCACTTCGCCTCCGAGAGGCGCCACCCCAGCGGGCCGTCCGGTCGCTGGCTCACGGACCGGCAACCGGCGCCTCCATCGAAAACGAGTAGACGGTTGCCTTGCGGAACGTGAACTCAAGGCGGCACTTCGTCTCGGTCGCGATTGGCGCACGATGGTCCAACCACTCCACGATCCCGTCCGAGACGGTACTCGCCATCGGCCGGCTCGCGGCCAACACCTGCCTGTCCGGTCCCAAGACCCGGACGACGACCTCACCCCCGGGTGCAATGTCCGCGGATACCCGAAGCGTCCCGGCCTCCCAATGGACCGGCGTGGTCGTCAGCGTGGCCAGGACCGTCGCATCCGACGCCTTGTAGCCCGCGAACCCGTCCGCTCGCAGGGTGGCAAGACAGAGATACCCGTTTCGCCAGCTCGTGTGCAAACCGTCGCTTGCGCCGTAGTAAAGGCGGACCTCGTTGTCGAGGAAGACCGGACATGCCGCCGGATAGACACAACCCCAGTCATAGTCGCCCGCCTCGCCGCCATTCGTTATGAACGGCGTCCCGGGGAGAACGCGATGCCAGGTGCTTGTGTCCGGACTCCATGTGAGTTCCGTCCAGACCCGATCCGCGTTCTGGTCATGAATGGCGACGAGGCCGATGTACACCCCGCCGTGGTAGAACGCGGGCATCGCGTAGGTCTGATGGTTCGGATCCAATCCCTCCAACGCAATGCGGGTCGATTCCCAATCCAGGAAGTCGACGCTTGATGTCCGTGCAACCTGACGGCCGAATGGCTTGCCCCATTGGCGGGTGATTCCCACGTACCTTCCAAGCGTCGGCGCCCAGAAGGCGTTGTTGTGCGTATCTCCCGCGCTGTTCGCCTCGGGACACGCAATCGGCGACGCCCAATGGACGCCGTCGGCCGAGAACGCCACGGAGAGGATCTCGCTCTTCAGGAACGCCTTGTAGCGACGCGCCGGATCCGGGTCCCGCAGGTCCTTCAATACCCCCGCCCCATGCGGTCCCGCCCGAAGCTTCCGGGTGTCGCCGCCGCCCCGCCACAGAATGTTGTTGGCTCTGCTCCCCTCGTATTCGACAAGCCCCAATTCGGGCTTGACCCAGGTCAAGCCGTCTACCGAGGTGGCATAGCAGATCGCCATTTCCCGGTCCCCCGGCGCACGGTATCTCGCCGCTTGGCGCTGTTGAAGGCTCATTCCCATCGACGAGTGGTCGACGATGAACGGGCTGTACCAGCACTTGTACAACCGCTCCTCGTCGTCGTAGATCACGTTGGCGTAGAGGTTGTCGAAGCGCATCTCCCACGGCTTGTCCTCGCCAAACAGGGGATTGCCGGCGTGTTTCTCGACGGTGCCGAGCGCAAGTTCGGCGTTGTGCGCATCCTCAACGACACGCGTGTCAAGGAGGAGATGTCGCCGATGCGCTGAATCCATCACCCGAACCCTTGCCTATGGAGGGATCGTGTCCGGCGTCGAACGACTCGGCGTGTCAAGACCGACGTGGACGAAAGCGCCGTAGGGGCGGCGTTCGTACCCCGTCCGAGCCGACAGATCCGCGCCGGGCGTTTCTCGGGAGTTCGCAAGGGCCGCCCCAACGGGCTGTTCCATTGCGAGGTCCAACGTCAAGAAAAGAGTGGTGCCGAAGAGAGGACTCGAACCTCCACGGACGCAAGTCCACTGCCCCCTCAAGGCAGCGTGTCTACCAATTCCACCACTTCGGCAGTCCCGCCGTCGGAAGCGGGATGCGGATTATACATCGGGGAGGTCGGATTCCGGGTCGGACGCCGGCGCCGGCGGCAATCCCTCGTCGTCGAGGGGCGTCTCCAAGTCCCCGAACCCGGACAGGCCCTCGCTGCGCATGTCGGTGGCGATTTCCTTGGCCGTATACGCCAAACCGAAGGCAATCACGAAGAATCCGATCGCCAGGTACACCGTCATCTTCGTGAGGAAGCTGGTGGATCCGGCGCTGCCGAACATCGTGTTCGCGCTGCCCGAACCGAACGCGGCGCCCACGTCGGCACCCTTGCCCTGCTGCAGGAGCACGATGGCAGCCAACGCCACGGCGTCGATGAGCAACAGAATCAACAGGACCGTTTGCAGCGTTTGCATCGTTGGCCTCCTTCGGTACGCTTGACAACCGGCACGGCTCAAGCATGCCTAACCCGACTCCTCAAGCGGAGTGTCGCGGGGCGGGGCAGCATATCCCGGAGAACTCTGCGGCGTCCAGCGCGGCAATGACCGCGTCAACGCAATTTCAGAGATCGCCGCTTGGATGATGTGGGATTCAGCACGTCGATCTGCTGTAGCGCGTGTCGCCTAGAACGGCTCATGCTCGGGCCCGGGAACGTTGACCTGGGGGAAGTGCCGGGCCAACCGGGTCATCACCTCACGGTGTTCATCCTCGACGGGTGCCGCGGCAAGATTGGTCCACTCGTTCGGGTCCGCGTCGTGGTCGTAGAGCTCTTCGGTCCCGTCGTGATAGCGGATGTACCGCCAGCGTTCGGTGCGCAACGAGTGATTCTGAAAACCGTAGGTGCTGACCACCGGCCGCGGCCAGTCTAGATCCGGCTCGCGCAGCAACGGGACGATGGATTGACCATCCATTCCGTCGCGCGGCTCGAGACCTGCGAGTTCGATCAGTGTTGGATACAGGTCAAGCAAGCCAACGACGCGATCACTGCGCGAATCGCGGCCAAACCCGGGCACCGAGATCACCAGCGTTGTTCGGAGGCCGTCCTCCCACAGCGTGTGCTTGCGCCAGTGCTCCTTCTGCCCGAGATGGTAGCCATGATCACCCCAGAGCACGACGATCGTATTGTCGGCGTGGGGTGAGTGTGCCAGTGCATCGAGAACTTTCCCGACTTGCGCATCGGCAAACGTGATGCTCGCGAGGTAGCCCTGCACGGCCGGGCGCCACTGGTTGTAGCGAAGCACGTTGGCATGGTCGCCGCCTTCCGCCGCGTGGTTCCGGTCATTCGAAATGTCCAACACCTCCGCCGCAAGCCTGCGGCCGAACGGCGGTATGTCGGCCAGGTCATTCTCGATCACCGTCGGCAGCACCACCGATTCCAGGGGGTGCATCTCGAAGTACCGTTGAGGAACGTTCCAGGGCAAATGCGGCCGGTATGTGCCATAGGCTAGAAAGAACGGTTTGTCGTGCTGAACTTCGAGCTCGGCGATGATGCGGTCGGCAATCTTTGCGTCAAGCATCGTGCCAACATCGGAAGACGACGGTCCCCAAGGGTCCCACATGCCTGTCTGCTGACCCTTCTTTGGCTTTTCCTTGGGCGCTTCCCCTTCGAGCCATTTCGCCTTCGCGTCGGTCAGGAAGAATTCGTCCCAGGCTTCCTCGTCTCCCGGCCCAGCGTGAAAGATCTTCCCGCCTCCCTTGACGCTATAACCGTTCTGGCGGAAGTACTGCGGCAGCGTGACCGCATCCGGTAGCTGCTCGCGAAGTCTCTCGTGGTTGCCGTAGACACCTGAGCGCGCCGGCATGACGCCCGTCAGCAGACTGACTCGTGACGGATTGCACAGTGGCGCCGCTGCGTAGGCGCGAGAGAACGTCACTCCCCGACCGGCAAGACGGTCGATGTTCGGGGTCAAGGTCCCCGGATGCCCATCGAGATGCCCAACCCAGTGATTCAGGTCATCGACCGCAATGAACAGGACGTTTGGCCGTTCCTGCGCCAGCGAGGCTCCGACGTTGAACAGCGCCGAAACGAGCAGAAAGCGAGCGGCAGGGTTCATGTGGGGTCGATCACCTCGACGTCTTCATGGAGCACCGCGTATTCCTCCTTGTTCTGGCCCGCATCCGCAAAGGTCACTAGGCGGAACTCCTTCTCTATGCCGTGCTGTTCGACGACTTGCGTATAGGGAGTGTCGCCCCACCACGACTCCGGCATACCGTTTTCTTCTATGGCCGTATCCGTGGCGAGAACCTGCGGCCCTCTTACGAAGGCAACCGAGTTTCCGGTTTTGTCGCCGTCCGGAACCTGACGAGTCTGGAGGGGGATCTTCACGCGTAGCTTGTCGCCCGGCGACCAGAGACGCTCAATCTCGATCAGACGACTGTCCGAACGGCCGTAGGTCACGCTGCCAATCGTCGCTTCGAACCCCGCTGCCCAAGGAGGTACGCGCAAGACGACCGCAAACCGGGCCGCCTGTTCCAAGTCCACTGCAACCTCCAAGTCGCCTGTTCGGGGATAGTCCCCACCGACATGCAGTGTGACCTTCCCACGGTCGCTGCCGCTTGTGTAGTGCAGCACGTGCTTGCCCGGAATGTATTGCAGCAGCGCCGGCTTGCCGTTCAAGACGCCCGACGCGAAGGTCGGAATCAACGCGATGCCGCGGGGAATACTGCTCGAGCAGCAGGAGATCGGGGGATCGAGCTTGGCGTCGTGACCGTTGTAGTGCTTGCGCCCGACGAGCGGCACGAAGTAGGTCACTTCACCGGTACGAGGCGACTGCGCGGCGAGGAGGGCATTGTAGGTGGTGCGCTCGAGTTCGTCGGCGTAGCGCACCTCGCCGGTCAGTTCGAGAAGGTGGCGGGTTAGCTGCAACCAAGTCACGGTGACGCAGCCTTCTCCCGCCGCCTGGCCGGACGGGAGCCTGTGATCCGGCGTGAAATGCTCGTGGTAGCTGGCGGTCCCCGTTATGTAGAGACGCTTCGTTGCGATGTCGTTCCATGCATTCGTGCAGGCCGTGAGGTAGCGCTCGTCGGGATCGACACGGTACAACTCGAGCAACCCCACCAAGTTCGACAGCATCTCGTAGGCTTTCCGGTTGGCTGTCCGGTAGACGTTTCCATGCTCGAGCAGACTGGTGAGAAGCCGGCAGCCGTCCTCGTTCATCCAGGTTTCCGGATTGTTCTCGTCCTCCCACGCCTCGATGATCGCGTGACAGAACTCGAGGTGGCGTGGCTCGCCGGTCAGCCGGTACAGGATTGCAATGGGCTCAAGTACGCTGGTCGCCGCCATGCCCTGGTGGGCGCTGGCAAGGCGCATGCTTCTCTTGCCTACAACGAATATCTCGTACATCAGGTCCGCTGCACGCATGCCCGCCTCAAGCGATGGCCCATGGCCCGTGGCGCGGTAGTACGCGAGCAATCCAATGAGTACGTACTTGTGCGTCCAGACGTCCCAGACCGGGCCGTCCCAGCCTGTCCCGTCTCCTTGGCCGAATTGGTCGCTTTCCTTGTACGTGCCCAGATAGCCATTGGGAAGTTGGGTGCCGATCAGGGTGCTGACGGCAGAGTCCATGCGCGCCTTGAGTCGATCATCCCCGGTGAATAGCCAAGCGTGGGTTGCCGCGTGCAGGAACTTCCCCACGTGCTCCCCGGCCCACCATTGCTTGCCCGGCCGGTTGACGAACGGCTCGAGGATCATCGGCAGATCCACCGTGAGTAGACGTTTCTCGACGTTGATTGCCATGCGGTCCGCGATCCACCCGTCGTACCGGATACCCGACAATTCGGCCGGCTCGAACGAAATCTCGACCTCTGTTCGGACAGCGAATCTCACTCGACGCTTCCCTTGGCAGCCCATTCACGCCCAGCGCAAGTTGATCGTCACTTCCGGTGCCTCGTCAAGCGCAAACGCATTCCCATTACCGGGTGCCGCAATGCTAGAGTCCTCAACAATAGCCTCTAGGGAGTCAATCCGTGCGAGTGTTTTCCATACTGGCCCTGGTGCTTGCAAGCGCCGCACATGGTGCCGATTCGGTGCCGCCGAACGTCGTTGTCATTCTCGTTGACGATCTCGGCTATTGCGACAGCGAACTCTACGGGTGCGACACGGTCCCCACGCCGAACATCAAGCGCATCGCGGAGGAGGGGGTATTGTTCACCGATGGCTACGTCTCGAGCCCCGTTTGCTCGCCTTCCCGGGCAGCGCTTTTGACCGGTCGCTACCAGCAGCGTTTCGGGTTCGAATTCCTCCCCACGACCGGGCCCGAGAGCGACGACGGTCTGCCCGAGGACGAGGTCACCCTGGCCGATGCCCTGAAGAGAGAAGGCTACGTTACGGGCATGGTGGGCAAGTGGCATCTGGGTTCGCACGAGAAATTCAATCCGGTCAACCGGGGATTCGACGAGTTCTTCGGCATGAACCCCGGGGGCACCGACTATCTCGACCCGACGCGAGAAGACGCCCGGATCATGCGTCGTGTGGGAGAACTGTTGATCGAGCCGGGACACCCGTCAAAGGCGCCGTGGAAAGGCCGAGGCGACGGGTCTTTGATGCGGGGAACGACTCCGGTCGAGGAAAACGACTACCTCACCGACGCTTTCACCCGCGAAGCGGTGGCGTTCATCAGAAACCACAAGAAACGGCCGTTTTTTCTCTATCTGCCGTATACCGCCGTTCACGGTCCCCTTCAGGTTACGCAGAACTACTACGACCGTTTCCCACACATTGAAGTCGAGGGCAGTCGCATCTACGCGGCCATGACATCGGCTCTCGACGACGGCGTCGGTGCTGTCTTGGATGCGTTAGAGGAGGCTGGCCTCGAAGAAAACACGCTGGTGGTCTTTCTCAGCGACAACGGCGCCGGCGTGTCCGAGTACTGCAGCAACGAACCGCTTCGGCTCGGCAAGCAGACGATGTTCGAAGGGGGTATCCGTGTGCCTTTCACCATGAAGTGGCCAGCACGGATTCCCCAAGGTATTACCTACGAACATCCGGTCAGCGCGCTGGATATCTTCCCGACCGCCATCGCTGCCGCTGGCGGGGAATTGCCGGCGGACCGAGACATCGATGGCGTTGACCTGGTCCCGTATCTCGATGGTTCGAACAGCGCAAGACCCCATGACAGGCTCTTCTGGCGGGCTGGCCCGATCTGGGCGGCTAGAGTAGGCGATTGGAAACTCACCTATGCCGCGGACCGATACTGGCTTTACGATCTGTCCGAAGACATCGGCGAAGTGAACAACCTCGCCGACAAACGTCGAGACATCGTCAAAACGATCAAGGCAAGCTACGCGCAGTGGAACAGCGGAAACATCGAACCGCTTTGGCCCACCTTCGGCGCCAAGACCATGCCGCAATACTCGGTGGACGGTGTTCAGGTGCATTGGACGTTCTAGGGAAGGTCTGAACAAGACCTTCCCTAGCGCGGCACAGGGATGTGCCGCCAAATTCGATGTCGTAAGCCATTGAATTTGCGAGCGAAACTATTTGTTTCGCTAATGTTCAAGTCCAGGGACGGACTTGAACAGAGGTTTCCTAGTCGGGCGGGAACACTCCACTTGTCGTCTCGGTGGAATACCGAAGGTGTTCCTCTAGTGTCACGTCAACCCTCAAACGTCGCGTCAGTGGTCGCCGGAGTGTTCCTCGCAAGGCGCGGTCGCGAAGTCGTACCGGGGGTACGGCGAGCCGGCCGCAACGCCGCGAGGGGCGCTCCGGCCACCACCCGAAGGGCGCGGCCGCAAGCGCCTCCCGCATCGTTGGCGCATCTCGACGTAGCCCCGCTATGCCTTCGATGCGCCGCCTCGCGGGGCGACGCTTGCGGCCACGCTGACGCGACGTTTGAGGGTTGACGGGACACTAGGCACGATCGATGGACTTCGACGCGGCACACTCTCGATCGATGGCGGTTGTTGCCAGCCGGCCTGTTGCGTCGTACCTTGCGCAATGGGTGCGAAGGACGGTGAGTGCACTGCGACATGGAGGAAACCTTGACCGAACAGCAGCGTGTGGCCAGCGCTCATTTCGAGCGCTTGGGCAGAGCCATGGTCGAGACCCGGATCATCGAGCCGAGACCCCAATCGTTCGGTGAAATGATACGGCGGATGTGCGCCATCGACACGCAATGCGGCTGGGGTACGGAAGACCCTCTCGGCGGTGATTGGGACGGACACCTGGCCTACCTGCACAACCGCGAGCGGGCGGTGGCATGGAATCGGGCTCTTGGCAGGCGTGTGTGACCCCCACATCGTTGCTCTGGGCAGCCTGGCCGACGCGCTCGACCACGAGGGTATCGACTGGGCGGTCGCGGGTGCGGTGGCTGCCAACGTCCATCGGGAGGCGATTCGCACGACAAACGACCTCGATGTGATGGTTGCCCTTGCGGGCAAGGGGTTGTCCGTCGTGCAGGATGCGCTGCATCAGCGGGGTTGGACCACACTCGCGGTGGCCGAGGACTTCCTGCTTCGCCTAGAGCACCCGGAAGGGGGACGGCTCGACGTGATGGTGTCTGGCACCGACTACGAAACCGGTGCCATCGCCAGGGCAGATCGAACCAACCATGACGAGCGGCTGAGCTTCAAGACGTTAGCCGTCGAGGATGTCGTTATCCTGAAACTGATTGCCGACAGGTCGCAGGACGCGGCGGATGTCGAGTCCATCTTGGCGACCAAGCCGGATTGCGACAGGGAATACATGACGCGGTGGTTCGAGGTGTTCAACCACTTGGACCTCCGCGGACGCTATGAGCGATGTTTGGCCAACGTTCTGGATCGAGGGTTGTTGCAGCCGCCTCGCCCGCGCAAAACGGGTCTCCCCGATCAATAGCGGTGTCGGATTAGAGCGCCCCAACGGCTCGTTAAGGGGGTGGTTTCGCCGCCGTACCGCATATGCTGGCGAACTCCCCGGCCACAAGCGATGCGCCGCCAACCAGACCCCCGTCGATGTCCGCCTGCGCGAAGAGATCGTTCGCGGCCGCCGCGTTGACGCTGCCGCCGTAGAGAATCCGCGTCCCTTCGGCAAGCGCTGAACTCCGCCCCGCCAGGTATTCGCGGATGACGACGTGCATTTCCTGGGCTTGGGCCGGGGTCGCGGTCTCGCCGGTTCCGATCGCCCATACCGGTTCGTAGGCGATCACGGCGTCTTCCCAGGCAGACGGTCCGGCACCCGCGTCGATGGCGTCGAGTTGGGCGAGTACGACACCGACGGCATTTCCGCCGCGCCGCTCCTCCAAAGTCTCGCCGACGCAGACGATCGGCGTGAGGCCGGCCCTTCGCGCGGCCAGCAACTTGGCGACGACGACCGCGTCGGTCTCGGCGTAGAGGCGACGGCGTTCCGAATGACCGACGATGGCGAACTCGGCGCCCAAGTCGCGCGCCATCTCGGCGGCATGTTCGCCGGTGAACGCGCCGGCGGGTTCGATCGCCGTGGTCTGCACGCCGAACCGAACGCCCCTGTCGCGAAGCGCAGACGCCAAGCGATCGAGGTATGCCCAAGGAGGACAGAACACGACGTCGATTCCCGGGGGCGCATCGGGCCAGGCACTGGCGTACTCGGCGACGGCTTGCGCCGTGCCGTTCATCTTCCAGTTTGCGGCTACGAGGGGGCGACGGAGCACTAACTAGCCGCCGTTGGCTTGTTCGACCACCGCCGCGAGGGAGGCAGCTTGCTCGTTCACCTCGTCGGCGTCCTCGCCCTCGACCATGACCCGCACCACGGGCTCTGTGCCGCTCGGGCGAATGACCACCCGGCCGCGGCCGTTCAGATGGGCTTCGATGCCACGGATGGCATCGTCGACCAACGGATTCGCCGCGATGCCGCCGGGATTCTCGATCCGCACGTTGACCATGGCTTGCGGGAGTTTGCTCATGCCGTTGCGCAACTCCGCCAGCGAGCGTCCGCTCTCGACCATTGCAACCAACACCTGCAGGGCCGAGACGATGCCGTCGCCGGTCGTGGTCAGCGCGAGGCAGACCAGGTGGCCGGAAGTTTCGCCGCCGAGTTGCCAGCCGCGGGCCCGCATCAGCTCCAGGACGTAGCGATCGCCGACGGACGCCCGCTCGAAGGGGATGCCGCAGGTCTCCAGGGCGCGTTCCAACCCGAGGTTGGACATCACGGTGCCGACGACGCCACCTGTTAGGCGGCCCTTGGGAAGGCCCGTCTTGGCGATCACGTAGAGCATCTCGTCGCCGTCGACGATGTCGCCGTTGGCATCGACCATGATGACCCGGTCGCCGTCGCCGTCGAAGGCGATGCCCGCGTCGGCACCGATCTCGACGACCTTGCGGGCGACGGTCTCCGGATACGTGGAGCCGCATTCGTGGTTGATGTTGGTGCCATCCGGGTCCGCGCCGATGACGGTGACGTCGGCGCCGAGTTCGGAGAACACGCCCGGCGCCACGGCATAGGTGGCGCCGTGTGCACAGTCGATGACGAGCTTCAAACCGCGGAAGTGTACGCCGCGGTCGATGGTGCCCTTGCAGAACTCGATGTAGCGTCCCCGCGCATCGTCGACGCGGTAGGCACGGCCGAGTGCCTGGGATCCCACCGAGACCACCGGCTGGCGAAGCTGGGCCTCGATGGCGACCTCCATCTCGTCCGGCAGCTTGTTGCCGTCGCCATCGAAGAACTTGATTCCGTTGTCTTCAAAGGGGTTGTGCGAGGCGCTGATGACGATGCCCGCGTCGGCCCTGAGCGTGCGGGTGAGATAGGCGATGGCGGGCGTCGGGATGGGCCCGAACAGGTTGACGTCGATGCCAGCGGAAGCGAGCCCCGCTTCCAGCGCGGATTCGATCATGTAGCCGGAGATGCGCGTGTCCTTGCCGATGACCACCAGCGGCGAGCCACTCGACGCGAGTACCTTGCCCACGGCCCAGCCGAGATGGACGCAGAAGTCGGGCGTGATCGGTGTGTCGCCAACGCGGCCCCGGATTCCATCCGTTCCGAAATAGTCCCTGTCCATGTCAACTCCCATCCTTGACCCCGACGGAACGGGGCATGGGGCAATGGCGCCGGCGATCGTCGGCGATCAGTGCTCCTCAGCCGGCCGGCCGATGGGGCCGGGCTTCGGGCGCCGGCGGTCGGACGGCGGCACGTCAGCGTCCGGTGCCTGCTGCGCATCCTCGGCCCCGGCGTCGGTCTGCTCGTTCGGCGTCTCGATCACCCGGGGCGGTTTGCCCGCCATGATGTCATCCACCTGTTCGGGCATCAGCGTCTCGAGTTCCATGAGCGCGTCGGCAATCGTGTGGAGCTTGTCTTCGTGGTCGGCGAGAACCTGCTTCGCCGTCGAATAGCATTCGTCGATGATGGCGCGGACTTCCTCGTCGATCTCGCGGGCCGTGCGGCCGGACACCGGTTTCGGCTGGGAGGCGGCCGACATCCCCAAGAACACCTCGCCGTCGTCCTCGTCGTAGAGCAGCGGCCCCATGCGCTCCGAAAAACCCCACTTGGTTACCATGCTGCGGGCAAGCTGGCTGGCGCGTTCGATGTCGTTGGCCGCACCGGTCGTGATGCCGTCCTTGCCGTTGATCATCTCTTCCGCCACACGCCCGCCGAACAGAGTGCAGATCTGGCTAACCAGCGATCGGCGACTTAAGCTGTGCCGGTCTTCCTCCGGCAGGAACATGGTCACGCCCAAGGCGCGGCCGCGGGGCACGATGGTGATCTTGTAGAGCTCGTCGTAGTCCGGCACCGAGCGACCGACGATGGCATGGCCGGCCTCGTGATATGCCGTATTGCGCTTCTCCTTCTCGGACATGACCATGGACTTGCGCTCGGCGCCCATCATGATCTTGTCCTTGGCCTTCTCGAAATCCTCCATTTCCACCGTGGCCTTGCCGGACCGGGCTGCGAACAACGCAGCCTCGTTGACGACGTTCTCCAAGTCGGCGCCGCAGAATCCCGGCGTGCCGCGGGCGATGATCGAGGGGTCGACGTCCTCGGACGCCGGGACGTTGCGCATGTGCACCTTCATGATCTGCTCCCGGCCGCGGATGTCCGGCAGCGGGACGACAACCTGACGGTCGAAGCGCCCCGGTCTTAGCAGCGCGGGATCGAGTACGTCCGGACGGTTGGTGGCGGCGATCACGATGATGCCGTCGTTGGCCTCGAAGCCGTCCATCTCCACGAGCAACTGGTTGAGCGTCTGTTCGCGCTCGTCGTGTCCGCCGCCCAAGCCGGCGCCCCGGTGGCGGCCGACGGCGTCGATCTCGTCGATGAAGATGATGCACGGCGCCTGCTTCTTCGCCTGTTCGAACATGTCGCGCACGCGCGATGCGCCGACGCCGACGAACATCTCCACGAAGTCCGAACCGGAGATCGAGAAGAACGGCACCTTCGCCTCGCCGGCGATGGCCTTGGCGAGCAGCGTCTTGCCGGTTCCCGGCGAACCGACCATCAGGGTGCCGCGCGGAATCCGCCCGCCCAAGCGCTGGAACTTGCTGGGGTCGCGTAGGAACTCCACGAGTTCCTGGACATCCTCCTTGGCCTCGTCGACGCCGGCGACGTCGGCGAACGTGGTCTTGATCTCGTCCTCCGACAACAGCCGCGCCTTGCTTTTGCCGAAGGTCATGGGGTTGCCCCGACCGCCCATGCCGCCCTGCATCTGGCGCATGAACAGCATGAATACCGCGATGATGATGAGGATCGGGAAACTGGCGATCAGCAGTTGAGCCCAGAAGCTCTGTTCCTCGGGCATCTTTCCCTCGACGCCGACACCGGCCCCCTTGAGGGTAGCGAGCAGGCTGCCGTCTCCCACCGACGGCAAGACCACCAGGTACGGTTCGCCGTTGGTGGGCGTCACCTTGAGTTCCTGGCCCTGGAAGACAACCGACGCGACCTGACCCGACTCGACCTGGTTCAAGAACGTCGAGTAGGCGACCGGGGGGACCTTCTCGCCGCCGTTGAAGGTGTTGAACACCGTGATCAGGACGACGCCGATGATCAGCCAGAGAAGTAGGTTCTTGCCCATCTCGTCAGTAGCAGTTCTTCCATTGCCCAGCGGCGCTGTGTCGATGCCGCCAAGCGCGATCCGAAGGTTACACCACCGCGTATCCCGCGGCCACGCGCAGACGCTTACCGGCCGCCCACGCTTTCAGAGCATAGTTGGGGGCGACGCGGGCGCTTTGCAACCACCGCCGTCGCGACGGCTCGTCAATACGTGATCGAGGTGTCCAGCGTGACCCAGCGGCCGTTTCGCACCACCGACAGGGCGGACTCGGAGGTTCCCTTGTGGTCGTCGGGGCCGAACACGATCTTGTAGCCGAAGATGTCGGTGTAGTCGTCGATGGACTCCATCGCGGCGATGAACTTCTCCCGGGTCAGGTCGCGCCCGGCACGTTCCAGCGCCACCACGATCAGATCGCCTCCGCGGTAGCCTTCCATGGCCGGCAGCCCCGCTTCCTCGCCGTACCGTTCCCGGTACCGACGCATCCAGTCGCGCTCCACTTGGGTCAGCGATTCGTCGTCCTCGTAGATCTTCGCCATGTGGACGAAGGCGTAGTAGCCCTCGCCCGAACCGCTCTCCTGGTCGGCGATCACCTGTCCGTAGGCCGCGTTGTTGCCCACCCAGGCGACGTCGTCCCAGCCGATCTTGCGGGCGGCCTCGAGTATCAGGATCGTGTCCCGGTGGACTGAACCCATGAGCACCACATCGCAGCCGGCGTTGCGCAACCGGATGACCGGCGCAGTGAATTCGCTGTCGGTGATCTTGTAGGCCGCCATCTCGGCCACCTCGAGGCCCATTTCCGCCGCCTGGTCCTGGGCCGCCTCGACGATCTCCAGACCGTACTCGTTGTTGAGGTACATGACGCAGGGCGTCGTCCGGCCTTCCTTCTCGGCGAAGTACTTCACGGCCGCCCGGATCTCGTCGTAGTAGGTGCCGTGCTGGGAGAACATGAGCTCGTGGAAGGGCTCGACCATCGAGCGCGCGCCGCTGCCCGGGAAGATGTTCGGAACGCCCGCTTCGAACTGTTCCTCCATGACCGCGTTGTTGGTCGGCGTCCCCACCGCCATCAGCATGGCGAAGATCTTGTCGCGATAGATGAGCTTGTTGGCCGCCTGGATCGCCCGCGGCACCTGGTACTGGGTGTCTTCGACGATGTAGCGGATCGTCCGACCGTGCACCCCGCCCGCCTCGTTGACCTCGTCGAACCGCATCCGGGCACCGTTCAAGACGCCCACGCCCCAGATGGCGATGGCCCCGGATAGGTCGGTGTGGGTCCCGAACACCACCTCGGTGTCGGTGACGCCGTCGACCGTGGCCTCTTCCTGCGCCGGCGCCGCGGTCGTGGCCCCGTCTTCTTCGCCCGAAGGGGCTTCCTGGGTGCCGCACGCGGCAAGAACGACCGCCGTTGCGATCAGCAGCAGGTGTCTATTCATGGGTTGGAATCTCCACTGGTGAACCGACTCGCGTAGGCGTTGAACATACGTCAAGACGGGGCTCTGCGGCTAGCGGAGCGATGTCCGCAGATCGCCCGCGACCCCACGTAATCGTCCTCGCCCAGTCCCACGCTGCCCCCGGCTTGTCCGTGTCCGGACATGCCCCGAGCCCGCTGCCGGACCGGGGCGGACTTCAAGCTGACGGCACCGGCGCTGTCTCACAGCAGGCCGCGGATGCAAGCGAGCAACTCGTCGGCCGTGCCGCTCTGCATCAGGCACTTGCCGACCTCCTGCAGGTCGCCCGGTCCCGACACCCCGGGCAGCAGCGCAGCCATGTCCTCCGCTGCGGCTGCGCCGAACTTTACCGACGCCATCCGGCACAACAGAGCGCGTTCCTCCGAACGACCCCGCTCGATGCCTTGTTCGACACCTTCCGAACGGGCGCGGGCGAAGGCCGCGTCGATCGACTCCTCGATGCGCGACGTCACCGGCCCTACTTCCGCAAGTTCCATCATCTCCTCCAGTTCCGGCAGTGCCGTTCCGTACTTCTCCGCAAGACGCCGCAGCCACGCGCCCACCGTCTGCCGCAGACGCGGACTCAACCCGCGGGCCGTGTCGAGCAGCGGTCCCCGCAGCACACCCGGCAGGCCGTTCGGCCCGGCGTACTCGATGGCGGCGATCAGCGATACGATGCTGCCCGGCACGGGCGCCTCGCCGCGGTGCCGCGCGAGGTCCAACGGATGGTAGCCCCACGGGTAGAATGCCGCCAAGCCCTCTGGCAGCGACGCCCGGCCGAAGGACGGCGGCAGCCGGGCGATGTCCGCGGCCCGCGTCGGCGGACGCCACGGCGCGGCACCGTTGTGTACCACGACGCACAGGATCGCGCACGGCTCCTCCGCCGCCAAGGCGCCGGTGTCGCGCAGCTCCCGGTACAGCTCGCCGCCGTACTCGAGAAACCGCAGCGCCATGTCCCGGTCGGCGGCGGACTGGAACTCCAGGTGGACGAACAGGTTCGCCGGCCAGCGGTCGCGGGCACCGCCCCGGAAGCTCACGCACCACACCTGGTCGCCGCGCCGGGCGCGGAAGTCCCGGGCGACCCACTCGCCGGGCAGCCGCCGTAGCGTGCGCATGTCGAGGCCGCCGAGGAGATCCCCGCCGAGCGGGCCGGACGGCGCCGCGAGATGGTTCCGCAGCATGTCCGAGACCGTGGCGCGGTCGCGGAACAGCGCCTTGTAGATGGCGTCGAACGGGAACGGCGGGGTGCGCCCGGACGCGTCTTCCGGGGTGTCCATGCCAGCACCATGGCCTCGACGGATGCCGCAGCGGGGCCGTCGGGCGGATCTCCCACGACGATTTCAGCTTTCGCCCATGCCGTACGGGGCCGTTTGGGTTCCCCGTGCGTGGCCGCTACGGCTTAGCGCGGTACATGTCCTCGATCAAGTCCGCGTACTTCTCGTTCACCACCTTGCGCTTGAGCTTCTGGGTCGGGGTCAACTCGTCGTCCTCCGGATCCAGCAATTGGTCGATCAATCGGAACCGCTTGATGGTCTCGACGCGGGCGAAACGGGCGTTGACCGTTTCGATCTCGCCCCAGATGAGATCCTCCACTTCCCTCGTGTGGCACAGACTCGTGTAGTTGGTGAACGGCACGTCGTTGTCCTGGGCGAACTTCATGACGTTCTCGTCGTCGATCATCACCAGGCAGGTCAGGTACGCCCGCCGGTCGCCGACGACCACGGCGTCGGTGATGTAGGGCGAGAACTTGAGCTGGTTCTCGATTTCGCTGGGCGTGATGTTCTTGCCGCCGGCGGTGATGATGATGTCCTTCATGCGGTCGATCAGGTAGACGAAGCCGTCGTCGTCGATGCGTCCGACGTCGCCCGTGTGCAACCAGCCCTGGCGAATCGTATCGGCGGTCTTCTCCGGCTTGTTCCAGTAGCCCTGGATGACGCCGGGGCTCTTGATGACGATCTCGTCGTGCGCCGCCAGGGCGACCTCGACACCTTCGGCGGACTTGCCCACGCTGCCGATGCGGAAATCGTCGGCCAGGTTCGCCGTGGCGATCCCCGTGCACTCGGTCTGTCCGTAGAGTTCGTACATCGGTTTGCCAAGCGCCCAGTACCAGTCGATGAGGTCGGGGGCGATCGGCGCGGCGGCCGTCGACAGCCATCGGCACTTGTCGATTCCTAGCAGCCGCCGGATGTTCTTGAGAACCAGTGCCTCGGCGACGAAAAACGCGACAGCGAGGTGCAACGGCACCCGGCGCTGTTCCTTCAGGGCAGCCGCTCGCCGCTCGCCGATGGCAAAAGCGAGGCGGTAGGCGGTGCGGCCGAGGGCCGTACCCTCCTTGAGCTTGATCTGCACGGTGGAGAACTGCTTTTCCCAAACCCTCGGGACGGCGAAATGGACGGTCGGCGAGACCTCCTGCTGATCGTGGTTGATGGTCTCCAAGTTCTCGACGAGATTGACGATGCAGCCGGACTCGATGGGCGTGAAGGTGTAGAACATCCGACCGGCGACATGGGCCAAGGGCAGGAAACCGAGTTGCTCGTCGGTGTCGTGCACGCCGTAGCAACGCTGCACCGTGGCCATCATGAACAGCATGTTGGCCTGCGAGATCATCGCGCCCTTGGGCGGGCCCGTGGTCCCTGAGGTGTAGGTGAGGATCATGAGGTCGTCGGGACGGGCCTTGTCGATCTCGCCGTCCCAGACTTCCGGATGGGTCTCGGCGTACTCGCGGCCCAAATCCTGCAACGCGTCGAAGGACAGGCACATGGGATCGTCGAGACCGCGCAGCCCCTCCATGTCGAAGATGATGATCTTCTCGAGGGTCGGCGTGCGTTCCCGCACCTCGAGCACCTTGTCGAGCTGTTCCTCGTCCTCGGCGAAGTAGAAGCGTGTGCCGCTGTCGTTGATGAGGTACTCCACCTGGTTGGGCGCATCGGTGGGATAGACGCCGTTGGTTATGCCGCCGATGCAGATCACGCCGAGGTCGGCGAACAGCCATTCCTTGTTGACCTCGGAGGCGATGGAGCAGACGTCTCCCCGCTCAAGGCCCAGCGACTTCAAACCCAGTCCCGCGAGCCGCGCCCGCTCGCCGTAGTCGGCCCAGGAATACTCGTTCCAGATGCCGAAGTCCTTCTCCCGAACGGCGACTTTCGAGCCTAGATCGGCGACGCGTTTGCGGAATAGCGCCGGCAAGGTCTCGCAGCCGTCGATCACGGTGCCATTGCGCTGGGCGACGCTCACCGCCAAGTCTTCCTCTGCTTCCAGCGGCGCCGACCGCGCACGCCTTGATCCTTCATGCCCAGATAGAACTCCTTGATGTCGGTGGCGTTCTTCAACCGCTGGCAGGTGTCCTCCATGACGATGCGGCCGTTCTCCATGACGTAGCCGTAGTCGCCGAGATCCAGTGCCATCTTCGCGTTCTGCTCCACCAACAGCATCGTCACCTCCTGCTCTTCGTTCAAGCGCTTCACGATCCCCGCGATCTCGTGCGTAAGGATCGGCGAAAGACCGAGGGACGGCTCGTCCAGAAGCATGAGGCGCGGGCGCAGCATGAGCGCCCGGCCGATGGCGAGCATCTGCTGCTGGCCGCCGGACAGGAACCCCGCCGCGAGGGAGCGATCCTCGGCCAGTGCGGGAAAGTAGTCGTATACCAGCTCGAGGTCGGCGCCGATGTCGGCATCGCTTCGCGTGTAGGCGCCCATGCGCAGGTTCTCGTCGACGCTGAGGAACGGAAACACCTCCCGCCCTTCCGGTACGTGGCCGATGCCGAGTCGGGCGACCCGGTCGGGGTCCAAGGCGGTGATGTCAACGCCTTCGAAGGTGACGCTCCCCTTTTGCGCTTCCATGGCGGCGCTGATGGTCTTCAGCACCGTGGTCTTGCCCGCGCCGTTGGCACCGAGAATGGTCACGATGTCGGACTGGTCCACCTTGAGCGAAACGCCCCGGATGGCCATGATCGGTCCGTAGTAGGTCTCGATGTTGCGCAGTTCGAGCAACGCCACGGCTTAGTCTCCGAGATACGCCCGCAGGACGTCGGGATGGTTTTGGATCTCGGTCGGATCCCCCGTCGCCAGCACCACACCGTCGGCCATGGCGAGCACCCGGTTCGATACCGTGGCGACGAGGTTCATGTCGTGCTCGACCATCGCCACCGTGATGCCGAGATCCTCCACGATGTCCTCGATCCAGAACGACAGGTCCTCGGTCTCTTCCGGATTGAGGCCAGAGGACGGCTCGTCAAGCAGCAGAAGCTTCGGTTCGAGGCAGAGCGCTCGGGCGATTTCAACCATCTTGCGCGCGCCGTAGGGCAGGCCGCCGATGGGTTGCTCCCGGTAGCTCTGCAAGTCCAGGAGATCGATCACGTCTTCCACCCGGCGGCGAAAGTCGAGTTCCTGGCGACGCGCGCCCGGCAGGAACAGCAGATCGGCGACGAGGCGGGTGCGGCGATGGACATGGTGGGCGATCAGCAGGTTGGTCAGCACCGTCTCGTGTTCGAACAGTTCGGTGTTCTGGAACGTCCGCGCGATCCCCATTTCCGCGATGCGGTGCGGGGGAACACCGGTGATGTCGACCCCGTCGAAGGCCATGCTGCCGGAGTCGGTTTCGTAGAAGCGGCTGACCAGGTTGAAGAGCGTGGTCTTGCCGGCCCCGTTCGGTCCGATGATGCTGAACACCTCGCCCGAACGAATAGTGAACGACACATCGCGGACGGCCTTGATGCCGCCGAAGCTGACCGACAAATCGTGGGCCTCGAACAGGCTCACCGGACGCGCTCCGTGCGCAGGTAGCTTCGCTGGCGCTTGTAGGTGGCCCGACGATAGAGCGGAAACTGATCGAACCACAGCCGGACCTTGACCCAGCGGCCGTGTATGCCGAGCGGCTCGAAGATCAAAAAGAGCACGAGGATCGCCCCGAATAACCCCGGTTCCAGCCCCGGTATCTCGCCGATCCACTGAGGCAGCACGTCACGACCGATTGCGATGGCCTGGGGCAGTAGGCCCAAGAATATTGCCCCGTAGACGACGCCCTGCAGGGATCCCAGGCCGCCCACTACCACCATGAGCAGCAGTTGGATCGAGGTCTGGACGGTGAACGCGTCGGGTGCCAAGTAGCCGATCCGGTGCGAAAACAGGGTTCCCGCCAATCCGGTGAAGGCCGCCGACAGTGCGAACGCCGTGCACTTGGTCCGCGCCAGGTTGATGCCCATGCTCTGGGCCGAGACCTCCGAGTCCCGCACCGCGATGAACGCCCGTCCGGTCGGCGAGCGAAGCAGGTTCAACGCCGCGAAGAGACTCAAGCTCAGGATTCCGAGGCAGAGATAGTAGAACGGCACGGGGCCGTCGAGGTTCATGCCGAAGACCGTGGGATCCGGCACCCGCATGCCGAAATGACCGCCGGTGACCGATTCCCAATGCTCGATCACCCACGCGGCGATGCGTTCGAACGCCAGCGTCGCGATGGCAAGGTAGATCCCGGTCATGCGCAACGCCGGCAACCCGACGAGGTAGCCGATGATGGCGCAGAAGGCCGTCGCCAAGGGCACGGAAAGAACGAAGGGGACACCTTGGGTGAGCAGCCAAGCGTGGGCGTAGGCGCCGATGGCCAGGAATGCCGCATGGCCCAGGCTCACCAGGCCCGTATAGCCGACCAGGAGCATCAGGCCGACGCCGGCGATCGCCCAGATGTAGAGATAAGCGAACTCCCCCAGGTAGAACCTGTCGAGAACCAGCGGCGCGAGCAGGACCGCCAGGGCAAGCAAGCCGTACCAGAACCGCTGCCCGTTGTGCAGGAAGAGGTTCACGTCCTGGGCGTAGTTGGTCTTCTGGACGAATCTCACGTCAGACCTTCTTCTGCTGCAACGAGGGGAAGATGCCTTGCGGGCGTACGACCAGCATGGCCAGCAGGATGACGAACGCGCTCACTTCGGAGAGCCCCGGGGGCAGGTGCAGGGCGACGAACGGCTCGGCGATACCGATCAAGAGCCCGCCGACGATGGCGCCCGGCAGGCTGCCGAAACCCCCGACGATGGCCGCCGCGAAGGCCTTGATGCCGATGAACCCCATCAACGGGTCGATCAGGTTGACCGGCGCCACCAGGATGCCCGCGGCGGCGGCGATGGCGGCCGATATGGCCCAAACCAGCGCAAACACCCGCTTCACGGGGATGCCGACGTAGAACGCGGCCAGTTGGTTCTGCGACGCGGCCTGCATGGCGATGCCGATCCGCGTGAAGCGGAAGAACAGGTAGAGCGCCCCGCACAGCAACGCCGTGCCCACCACGATGGCGACGTTCTCGTAGCCGATGATCAAGCCCCCCAGATCGAACGTGCCGCCGGCGAAGGGCGAGTCCAGGGCCCGGGGCTGGTTGCCCCAGATGGCGCCGGCGACCGCCCGGAGGACGAATCCAAGCCCGATGGTGAGCATGAGCACAGCGAACGGCGGCTCGCCGATCATGGGTCGCAGCACGCCCCGTTCGAGCACCACGCCGAAGGCCGCCATCACCAGCAACGTGCCGAGAAACGCGAAGGCGAACGACGCGCCGGGTAGGGCGCCGAGGACCGGCACGAACGCAAACAGCCAGTCGAACGCCTCGATGAGGCTGAACGCGATGAACGCCCCCAGCATCATCATGTCGCCCTGGGCGAAGTTGACCATCTCGGTGGCCTTGTAGATCAGCACGAAGCCGAGCGCGATCAGGCCGTACACGCAGCCCTGGGAAATACCGATGATGAGAAGCTGCAGGGTTTCCAAGATCGTGTGGGCGCGCCGCGTCCGGCAAGCAAATACCCGCGGCATGATACGCGGCTTGGCGAACCGACGGGACTCGTTGACAGGCGACGGACTGCCTCCCAAGAATGGCCGTATCCACCCCGTATCCGTCCCATGGCACCAGCGCCTAGACCCCTCTCGCGCCAGACGTCTCGATGGACTCCCGAGCTCATTGTCGATACGGGCGGCCTCGTCTGCGTGCTCGGCTACCTGGCGCTTGCCTACTACTCCTGGGGCAGCATCGGGGAACCGAGCCTGGCGCCGTTCTTCGCGCTGATCGGCTGGGTTGCCCTGCCTTGGCTGGCCGTTTTCGCGCTGCTGGCCAAGCATCCGGACGGCGTGCCGGTGGGCCGTCTCATCATCTGGGCGGTCGCATTCCGCGTCTCGGGACTGGTCGGCGTACCGCTCTTCGAGGACGACTACTTCCGGTATCTCTGGGACGGCTACCGGTTCGCCGAGACCGGCACGCCCTACGGCTGGGCACCGGTCGCCTCCTTTGCGGACGAAAACGTTCCCGCAGCCTTCCAACGCGTCCTGGATCAGGTCAACTACCCCGACGTTCCGACGATCTACGGGCCCACGACGCAGTTCGCGTTCCTGCTGGGATACCTCGTGGCGCCCGCGAGCTTGTGGCCGGTTCAGCTCATTCTGATCGGCATCGACATACTGCTGATCCGTTTGCTCGCGACGGTCGCCGCGCCGCGATTCGCTTTGCTCTACGCCTGGTGCCCGCTGGTGATCAAGGAAGTCGCGTTCACCGCCCATCCCGACGGGCTGGGCGCGTTCCTGCTCGTAGCCGCGGTGCTGCTGCGGTATCGCGAACACGCACGGGCGGCGGCCGTGTGCCTCGGGCTGGCGGTGGGCGCCAAGGTATTCGCCCTGCTGCTCGTGCCGTTCGTGCTGGCGCGGGCGGGTCCGCGCGCGTGGATCGTCTTCGCCGCTACCCTATCCCTGCTTTATTTGCCGTTCGTCATCCAAGGGGGAACCGACCTCACTGCGCTGGCGCTGTTCGCGGCCACCTGGGAGTTCAACTCGGCCCTGTTCGGTTTGCTGTCCCAGTGGTTGCCGGCCGCCCACACGAAGTGGCTTCTTGGTGCGGTCCTGTTGGTCCTAGGAGGTGCCTACTGGCGCCACTATGCCCGCCACAGCGCCGGACAGATTCCGCGCGGGGATTGGATATTCGGGTGTTTCCTGCTGGCCGCCCCGGTGATCAACCCGTGGTATGCCCTCTGGCTGCTTCCGTTCGCCGCCGTGTATCCGAGTTGCTGGGCGTGGACGGCCTCGCTGGCGCTGTTGCTTTCCTACGTCACGGGCTTGAACCTGGGCGTCTTCGATTTCGAACCGTTCGCCCATCCCCACTGGCTTCGACCCTTGGAGTTCGGTCTGATCCTCGCCGCCGTCGGGGTTGATGTCTGGCGACGCCGCTCGACGGCCTCGACCTGACCATCCATGAAGGCCCGAATTTTCAAAATGAGACACACGAAGTCTAGGGAAGCAACCCACTTCCCAAATCGCTAGAATCCGCGCCACGACGACGCCGGAGATGGGTTTCGCGCCCAGCCCGCATGAGCAGTCCTGTCAAGATAACGGTGTTCCGATGGGCGGGTGCCTGGGGGCCGTTCAAGGTCAACATACCCTGCGGCGAGTGCTCGCTCACCAAGGACATCATCCAAGACTGCATCGACACCGATCTCAAGGGAATCGACGTGGAACTCGACCTGCGCGACTGGCTGAGCGAGTGGTGGAAGCCGCTGCCCAAGGGCGGCTGGCATGCCCCCATCGTGCTCGTCAACGGCAAGATCATCTCCCAGGGGCGGGCGCTGAACCGGGGCGTGCTGACACAGACCGTGATCGAAGCCGCAACGGCTGACACGCCGCTCTCCGGCAACCACGTCTTCGGCAAGTCCACATGCCCGCATTGCGTGCGCGCCAAGGGCTACCTGGCCGAGGCCGATGTTCCCAACCAATACTACGACGTCGTCAAGGACACCCGGGCGCTCTACGAGATGCTGGCCCGGGTCAAGCCCATCATCGGGCCCAAAACACCCGTCACCGTGCCGCAGATCTGGATCGACGGAACCTACATCGGCGGCGCGGACGCACTCAAGGAAGTCCTCGGACTGTCCGAGGTCGAACCGAATCCCGATCGCGGCCAGTGTTCGCTGTCGCCGGGCAGGGGTCCGGGCCATCGATCGCCCGCCGGGTCGGCGCAGTCGGCCGGTGTCTGAAGATCCGCATCGTCTCTTGAGGATCTCCCAATCAACCCAGACGTCATGGAGCCACGAATGTTGAAATCGCATCCCAATCTCGTCAGGCCACTGGCGCTTGCCGGCCTTCTAGCCGCCTTTGCGGTTGCCGCCCCGCCAACCGTGATGGCTTCCGGCTCAATCGGCGGCGGCAGCGGCGTGTCCCAGTTCGGGCAGATGTACAAGCAGGGCAAGGTCGCGTTCTTCAAGAAACTGGCTTGTCGATCCGGTTGTCCGATCGAGCGGGCGCAGGTCGACAAGGCGCTGGCCGAATCGCTCGTCGAGAGCATCAAGACCCGTGACGCGTTGAAGGCGGCGCCCGGTAGACACGACGAGACGATCAGCCTGCTATGCCCCGGTGCCAACGCGAAGGGCTGTACCCCGGGCGTAGACGAACAGGAAATGGTTCAGCACTACCTGAGCCGACGCTACGGCGTCTGACCACCCGTCGACAAACCCCCAGAACGACGACGGCGCCACCGCTTGGCGCCCAGATGGACACAACACAATGAGACTCTCCCTGAATCTGATCCTGACCGGCGTATTCGGCTTCGCTGCCAGCCCGGTATTGGCGCAGGGCTCGCCCTGGTTGCCCGTTCCCAAGACGGGCTCGATCACCATCACGCAGGTTTCCCAGGAAGCCACGCATTTCTATCGCGGCCCGAACGGGACAGCACGCGGCGCGTTCCCGTACGGCAAACTCGAACAGAGCACGACGTGGTTCACCGCCAACTACGGCATTGCCGACGCCGTGGCAGTGGACGCTCGGATCGGGCGGTCGGCGGCGGAAGCCGCCTCGCCGAGCCCGGCCGGCACGGGACCGCCGGCTGACCAAGATGGCAGCGCCGACATGTCAATCGGCGTGACCTGGCGCTTCGTGGACGAGGATACCTCCGACACGGGCCTGCCGAGCGTTGCCCTACGCGTCGGCATGATCAGAGCGGGCGACTACGATGTGGGCACGCCGACGGCCATCGGAGACGGCGGCGACGGTTTCGAGGCGTCGTTGCTCGTTGGCAAGGTGATGGGACCAATCGCGGTGTCTGCCGAGTTCGGGATCAAGTCGCTGAACAACGACATACCCCAGGCCACGACCCTGGCGGCGACGGCGCACTGGTTCACCCCCCTGCCGGGTTTGTCCGTGCGGGCCCAGTACTACGCCCAGGGGTCCGACGGGTCGCTGAACATCGGCACGCCTGAGGGTCCTCCCGCGCATCCCGACCGCTTTCCGCAAGTGGCCGAGGAGGTCGACCGGATATCCGTCGGTGCCACCTACAGCTTCGGCGCGTTGAGCGTCGGCGTCGACAGGTTCGACACCCGCGACGGCCGCAATACCGGGGACTTCGATGCCTGGGCGGCATCGGTCAGCTACAGTTTCGACCTTTTCCGGCCGAATTAGCACCGTCCGGCATCAGAGAAAGCGCCACGGATGTACCGCGGACTGACCGTGGGCGTTGCCATCCCCGCGCTGGACGAGGCGGCGTCCATCGGTTCCGTGGTCGGTGACCTTAAGGACCTGCGCAACGACGATGGCTCGGCGGTGATCGACGACATCGTCGTCTGCGACAACGGCTCCCGGGATGCCACCGGCACCTGCGCCACCGAGGCCGGTGCCCGCGTCGTGCGAGAGGCGCGCAAGGGTTACGGCAGCGCGTGCCTCGCCGCCATCGCCGAGCTTGAACGCACGGACGTCGTGTTGTTCACCGATGCCGATCACGCCTTCCACGCATCCCAGGCTTGCCGATTGCTCGATGGCATTGCCGGCGGCGCGGATCTCGTGATCGGCTCACGGGCCTTGGGAGGCATGGATCCCGGCGCGATGTCCGCTACGCAGGTATTCGGCAATCGGCTCGCCACCGCGCTGGTTCGCTGGCTTTGGGGGCAAAGCGTCACGGACTTGGGACCGTACCGCGCGATTCGCACCCAAGCCCTATCCAGTCTCGCCATGCGCGATGCCACCTTCGGCTGGACGGTCGAAATGCAGGTCAAGGCCATCCAGCACGCCTTGCAGATCGTCGAAGTGCCCGTGGACACCCGGGTGCGCATCGGCAAGTCGAAGATCAGCGGCACGGTACGCGGCGTTCTCGGTGCCGGCTTCGGTATTCTCTCGATGATCGCCAAGCTGCGCTGGCAGCAAGGAAACAAAACCCCACGGCTACAAGGGAGGAGGGTATGACGTCGCGACTTGCAGTCCGACTGGTGTCGACCTTGGCGATATCCGCCTGTGCAATGGCGGTTCACGGCGCGGCCCCGCCGGAGCTGATTCCGATGTGGAACGCGAGCGACGAGTCCAGCACGGCGACCATCGACCACGGGCCCTGGCAGGAGATCCTGGACGCATACTTGAAGGAGCACCCCTCCGGGATCAACCGATTCGACTACGCCGCGCTCAAGGCCAACTCGGACCATCGCCAGAAGCTGACCTCGTATTTGATGGGGTTGACGCAACTCGATCCCCGAACGCATTCCCGGGACGAGCAGAAGGCCTACTGGATCAACCTCTACAACGGCCTGACGGTGCACGTGATCGTCGGGCGGTATCCGGTGGATTCGATCCGGGACATCAAGAGCGGCCTGCTCACCCCGGGTCCCTGGGAGATGGAGTTGATCACCATCCAAGGTCAGAAGCTCACCCTCGACAACATCGAGCACGGCATCCTGCGCCCGATCTGGAAAGATCCCCGCATCCACTACGCGGTCAACTGCGCAAGCATCGGCTGCCCGAACCTCGCGCCGGAAGCCTACCGGCCGGACAACCTCGAACGGCTCCTGGAGAACGGCGCCCGGGAGTACGTCAACCATCCGCGGGGAATGAGCGTCGACGATGGCGACCTGGTGCTATCCAGCATCTACGACTGGTTCAAGGTGGATTTCGGCGACACCGACGAAGGGGTCTTTGCCCATCTACGCCAATACGCCACGCCGGAGAACGCCCAGATGCTGGAAGGCCACGACGACTTCGATGACGACTACGACTGGGCGCTCAACGCGCCGGACGCGCCGTGAAGCGCAACCAGGTCATCCTGCTCGGCGCCATCGTCGTCCTGGTGGCCCTGTTCTTCGTCTTCGACCTAGGCCGCTACCTCAACCTCGAGTACTTCCAGGCGCAACGATCCGTCGTCGTCGGCCTCTACCAGGAAAACACGCTGGCGTTCATCGTGGCGTTCATGGCGATCTACATCGCGATGGCCGCCCTGTCGCTTCCCGGCGCCACCATCATGACGCTTGCCGCCGGTGCGGTCTTCGGCCTGGCGGTCGGCCTCGTGCTGGTGTCGTTCGCTAGCACGATCGGCGCAACACTCGCCTGCCTGCTGGCAAGGTACTTGTTCCGGGACGCCGTGCAGAACCGCTTCGGGAAGTACCTCGCCAGGATCAACGAGGGGGTGGAGAAGGACGGGGCATTCTATCTCTTCGCCATGCGACTCGTTCCCGCTATCCCCTTTTTCGTCATCAACCTCGCCATGGCTTTGACGCCGATACGCCTCTGGACGTTCTACTGGGTGAGTCAGATCGGCATGCTGGCAGGTACCGCCGTATACGTGAATGCCGGCAAGGAGATCGGCCAGTTGGAGTCGCTCTCGGGAATCCTGTCGCCCACGCTGGTGATTTCGTTCGTCCTGCTCGGTGTATTCCCGTTCATCGCCAAGAAGGCGCTCAATCTGATCTCCAAGCGGTTCGGCAAGGGCGAACAGGGCTAGCCTCGCGGCACCACTTCGTGATTGCCTTCGGCGGCGGCGTGCTCGTCGGTACTGATCGCCGTGGTGTGGTCCGGCCAGGCGCGTTGTCGCGACTTGTCGCAGAGCGCCTCGTCGGGAACAATCTGGACGGTGGCGGTTCTCCCACTCAAGTCCTAAGCTACGCCTCGTCGTGTGAACAGGAAGGGCAGTGCCCGTCTGCCGATGAACATAGAGCCGGTCGAAGACAAGGTGTTCGGTGCCGTGGTCACGAACGTATCGCTCGGGAGCGTGACGGACGAACAATTCGCGACCCTCAAGGCGGCATTCCTGGAGTTCGGGTTCCTCTTCTTTCCGGGGCAATTCCTCTCCGATGAAGAGAACGTCGCCTTCGGCAAGCGCTTCGGCGAGCTCGAGTTCGGCGCCAACCCGATGTCCAACCAGGAGAAGCTAGGCGACGGACGCTTTGGCAAGATCTTCGGTATCGACACCCAGCGCATGCGCTCCAATGTCGGCAACGAGGCCTGGCATACCGACTCCACCTACAAGCCGATCAGCAGCAAGTGCGGCATGCTGTCCGCGGTCGCAGTTCCCAAGACCGGCGGCGAAACGGAGCTTGCCGACCTGCGCGCCGGATACGCGGCCCTCGACGAAGCCACCAAGGATCGCATCGAGGGTCTGAGTGCCTACCACTCGACCCAGTACTCCCAAGCCAACGATGTCGGCGATTTTCCACCCCAGAACCCGGAAGGCATCTACCACGGCGAGGCCTATCTGCGGCCCTTGGTCAAAGTGCATCCCGACACGGGCGTCAAGAACCTGTTCGTCGGCCGCCACGCGTTCGGCATACCGGGGCTCGAGCGCAGTGAGAGCAAACGACTGATCAAGTCGCTAGTGGCGTTCGCCGTTTCGGACCCGGCACGCGTCTACACCCACCGCTGGCAACCCGGCGACACCCTGTTCTGGGACAACCGAGCCATCCTGCACCGGGCCCAACCCTACGACTACGCCGAGCCAAGGGTGCTCATCGGCACCCGAATCGCCGGCGAACCCGAAAGCGAACTCGCGTACTACCCGTCCGATCCCGAGGCCGAAGCCGGTCGCGAAGCTCTCAAGGCGGAACTGGACTTGCTGCGTAGCGAAACAGCGGACCGACGATACGGGGGAACCACCGCCACCCGCGTTGCGTAGGCGACACCTTCGAGACGACTGAAGCGGCGTTCACTTGCCGGAGTCCGTGAGTTGACGGGCGAGCGTCTCCCCAGCGAGCGTGCGACGGTACCGCTGGTTCCTGCTGGTGGGTTTGTCCGGCATGGTCATTTCGATGATGCCGGCTTTGAGTGCGGGCTTCAGATAGGTCTCCCTGAAGCTGCGTCGGTCCCGCAGGTTCAGTTCGGCCTGCAAACCGGCACGACTCATTTCGCTTTGCAGCGTTCGGACTAGCCGCTCGACGCATCGAGCTACTTGAGGGGCATCTTGGGGGGTGTCATGGCGATCTTGGGGGGTGTCATGGGGGGTGTGGATTGAGTTCTCGTTGTTTTTCAGTTGCTTATCTTGTTCACTAAACTGTTCGCGGACGGTCTCGTCCGTCAGCGGAAACGCCGTGTGCACAGGTAGCCGGACGCGAAACCAGGTGCGATCCTCGTCGCTCTCGAAGCTCGGCGCGGGAGAGCCATTGTCGCGCATGGCGCGGAGTATTTTCGGCACACCGGTGGAACGGCCCTCCGCGAGGTCAAGCTCTTTCAGAAACTCGCCGATCCGCCGGTTGCGGTAGCGACGGCTCACCGCCTCGCCCCGCTGTAGATCCGCCATACGGATCGAGCGATCCGCACCCGGATAGCTGAGGACCAGCAACTCCTCCGGCGTGACCCGCACCTCCACCGGTTCGCGTTCCTCGTAGGAGCGGTGGTAGATGGCGTTGCCGAGGGCCTCCTCGATCGCAGCCACAGGGAAGTTACAGAACCGCTCGGCTTCGGGCTTGTGGGGGTGCTTGACGACCGCCTCCTTCACGTAGTTGCGCTCGATGTAGCTCACCGCATCGCGGAGGATTGCCGCCAGTGGCCCGCGAAACTCCTTCTCCTCGAAATAGTCGCCGCCGGGGCCGTCGGGAAACCAGACCACATCGATCTGCGTCGCGGGGAAGAACTCGTGCGGACGGTCGTTGAAGAACAGGAGGCCAACGTTCTTGGGGAACAGGGCTTCCGGGGGACCGCCGACGATGTTCAAGCGTCGTCCCAGAACGTCCATCGACAGCCCGGCCACTTCCTGCAGAAGATCGCTGCCGACATCCTGCAGGTGTTGCTGAATCAGCCGGAAGGAGAGATCGTCCAACGAGGCGTTTCGGTGGTAGCGGTCGTCGAACGGCACCGTCGCGGCCAATCCGAGCAACTCGCGCTCGTCCTCCCCACGCGCCCGTACCGTGCTGCTGTGCCTGCGGATGAAGTAGGCCCACTCGCGGCTACTCGCAGAGAGTCTGACTTTCGTTCGGTACGGCCGCGTTTCGCCGCCGGGTGCATAAAGCACGAGGATCGTCCTGCCGTCGACATCGTGGACCGCCGTCAGTGGATGGTAGGGCGGCTGAATCGCCGAGTTGCCCAGGTTGAGCAACGCCTTCTGTATGCCGTCGATGGCAGCCGGGTCCAACCCCTTCGGCGGCAACACCGGTCGACCGTCGCGTTCCTCCACGCCCAGCACGACGTAGCCGCCGCCGAGATTGTGGAAATCGTTGGCAAACGCTCCGAGCGTCGCCAAGACGCTTTGCGGGTTCCACCCGGCCTTGTACTCGATGCGCTCGCCCTCGATGGTACGCCGATGCAACAGGCTGTCGATGTTGATGGGAAGGGCGAGTGTCATGGCGGAGTCCCGGCACGGGCCCTTTGTCGCGTATCCCTGCCGGTTTGGTCGTCCTGGATCATTACAACGCTCTCAAGCACCCCTTGCATCCCAGCCTAGGCTATACCTCATCAGGTGCCGGCATTCTGAAGCGTCGATCAGATGTGCCGAACCGTGTCGACCTCGTACTCCCGGCGACCCTGGGGCGTTTCGACGACCAGAGTATCGCCCTCGGACTTGCCGATCATGGCGCGGGCCAAGGGCGACATGATCGAGATCTTGTCTTCCTTTAGGTCCGCTTCGTCCTCGCCGACGATCTTGTAGCGGACCTCTCCGTCCGTCTCCAAGTCGACCAGCGTAACCGTTGCGCCGAATACGACGTTCCCGGTCGCCGGGATCTTGGCGATGTCGATGATCTGGGCATCACCGAGCCGTGCCTCAATGAGTCGGATGCGCGCCTCGGCAAGCCCCTGTTGATCCTTCGCGGCGTGATACTCCGCGTTCTCGCGCAGATCGCCGTGCTCCCGCGCTTCGCCGATGGCCTTGACGATCCGCGGCCGCACGACCTTCCTCAAGTGCGCAAGCTCTTCGCGCAGCTTCTCAGCACCTTCGACGGTCATGGGCGTCGGCATGGTCAGACTTCCGCTAACGACATTTGGTAGACCAGGGCACGCGAGGTACGCCTTCTAACGGACGACGCAAACGACATCCAACTGGCCGGCCAAACGTGGTGTAGCACACTTTGGGGCGAAGCGCACTTGCCCTCGGCGCGTGGCGGTGTCGGATCGTAGGGGACGGGCTTGTCCCGTCCCGTGCACGACCAAGCCGCAGACCACGATGCGGGCAACCACAAGGGTCGCCCCTACGGGCCGTTGTTCTGGGCGAGGCGACGAAGGATTGCGGCTCCGACGGCGGCATGACGCGGATGGTCCATCAAGCCCGTGTCGAGCAGCAAGACGCCGAACAGGATCGCCCAACCCATCGCCCGCGCCCGCATGTGGTCGTCGACAGGTCCGTAGGCTGCGAGTGCCCGTTCCCGTGTCGGCGCGTCGAACAGCATCCAGAACGCTGCCAGGTCCGTGGCCACATCGCCGGCGGTCAGGTCGCCCCAGTCGATGACGCCGGTGATCCGTCCACGTCTGACAAGGATGTTCAATGGATGCAGGTCGCCATGCAGCCACAGCCGCTCGGTGCCCGGCGATGCCGCCAAGGCGTCGTGCCAAGCCGCGCGAACCGCCGGGGTGATGGCATCCGTCGCCCGAGCAAGTCGTTCCATGCGTTCGCCAAAGGGATCGGCGCGCGTCGCCAATGGAACCCCGCGGACTGGATTGACCCGTGCGCCAGCCGGTGGCGCTCGATGCAGGCAAGACAGGAACGAGGCCAGCCGCCGGCCTGCATCCGAATTCGGCGGTGATCGGTCGGCACCCTCTCCAGGCAGCCAGCGGACGATGCTCCAAGGCCAGGGATAGTCCTTGGACGGTCGGCCCACGTGAATCGGCACGGGCACGTCGATCGGAAGCCGCAGAGACAGTTCAGGCAACCAGCGCTGCTCCTCTTCGATCAGGATCGCGGCGATTGCCCGGCGCGGAAGACGTACCAGCAAGTCGGTGCCCAACCGCATCATGACGTTGTCCCAGCCGCTGCCGATAGGCCGAATCCGGTACGACGCGTATCCGGGAACCTGTGTCCGCACCAGCGACCGGACGAGCGCGACGTCGATGGGTATTTCCGCCGGCGGCGTGCCGACCGGGTTGTCGAGCATTCAGGCTGCGGTTTCGGTCGTCGCGTGCAGCGCCGAGTGCAGGCTCTGCAATCGGCGGACCTTGTCCGACTGGCCCTCGCGAATGGCGGTGCAGAAGGCCTCGCCGCCGGACAGCGTCGTGGTGTAGCAGACCTTGTGCTGCAGGGCGAGCCGCCGGATCGCCGCCGAATCGGCGATCGCCTGGCGACCCTCGGTGCTGTTGACGATGAGATCGATGTCGTCGTTGCGCAGCCGGTCGGTGATGTCCGGGCGCCCCTCCCGGACCTTGTTGACGACTTCGCAGGCGACACCGGCCTCTTCCAGGCAGCGGGCGGTCCCGCGTGTCGCCATGATGCGGAAGCCGAGGTCCCGAAGTGCGCGGCCGACCTCCCCGACAAAGGGCCGATCCGACGGCTTGACGCTGACGAACGCCGTGCCGCCCTTCGGCAGGACGTCGCCGGCGCCGAGGGATGCTTTCGCAAACGCTTCCGCGAAAGTGTCCCCGACGCCCATCACCTCGCCCGTAGACTTCATCTCGGGACCCAGGATGGGATCCACGCCCGGGAACTTGGGAAACGGAAAGACCGACTCCTTGACGCTGATGTAGTCGGGGACGATCTCCGCTGTGAACCGCTGCTCGGCGAGCGTCGTCCCGGCCATGCACCGCGCCGCCACCTTGGCCAGCGACACGCCGATACACTTGGAGACGAACGGCACGGTACGCGATGCGCGCGGGTTCACCTCCAGCACGTAGACGTCGTTGTCTTGGATCGCGAGTTGCACGTTCATGAGTCCGACGACGCCGAGTTCCACCGCCATCGCCCTCACCTGGCGGCGGATTTCGTTCTGGAGCGCCGACGACAGGGAGAACGGCGGTAGCGCACACGCGGAGTCGCCGGAATGCACGCCGGCCTGCTCGATGTGCTGCATGATGGCGCCGATCACCACCTCGTCGCCGTCCGAGACCGCATCGACGTCCACCTCCACCGCCTGCTCTAGGAACCGGTCGAGCAGCACCGGCGAGTCGAACGACACGTCCACGGCATGGGCGAAGTAGCGCTTGAGCTCCTCGGCGTTGTAGACGATCTCCATGGCGCGACCGCCGAGCACGTAGGACGGCCTGACGACGATGGGATAGCCGATTTGTGCCGCCGCCGCGACGGCGTCGTCGACATTCACGGCGGTGCGGTTCGACGGCTGCCGCAAACCCACCTTGTCGATCACGGCCTGGAACCGCTCGCGGTCCTCGGCGCGGTCGATGGCATCTGGGCTGGTGCCGATGATGGGGACTCCCGCCGCGTGCAGGCGATCAACGAGTTTGAGCGGCGTCTGCCCGCCGAACTGCACGATCAACCCTTCGGGTTGCTCGACTTCCACGATGGCGAGCACGTCTTCGAGCGTCACCGGCTCGAAGTAGAGGCGGTCAGAGATGTCGTAGTCCGTCGAGACCGTCTCCGGGTTGCAGTTGACCATGATGGTCTCGTAGCCGTCCTCGCGCATGGCGAGCGCAGCGTGAACGCAGCAGTAGTCGAACTCGATGCCCTGGCCAATGCGGTTCGGACCGCCGCCCAGCACCATGATCTTCGCCCTATCGGACGGCGCGGCCTCGCACTCCTCCTCGTAGGTCGAATACATGTACGCCGTGGCGGCCTCGAACTCCGCCGCGCAGGTGTCGACACGCTTGAACACGGGCTTCACCCCATGGGCGAGTCGGGCCTGCCGGACCTCGTGCTCCTCGCAATCGAGCAGCGTGGCAAGGCGGGCGTCGGAGAAACCGTCGCGTTTCAGCCGGCGCCAGTCCGCCGCATCCATGTCGGCGACTATGCGCCCCGGCAGCGTCGCCTCGATTCGCACCAGTTCGTCGATCTGCGACAGGAACCACGGGTCGATGCCCGTCGTCTCGTAGATCGATTCGATGTCGTACCCGGTACGCAGGGCATCGGCGACGTAGAGAATCCGGTCCGCCCCGGCCCGGCTCAGTTCGCGGGTGAGTTCCACGTCACCGTTCCGCCCGTCCGGTGCGAGGCGCGGATCGAGACCCGCGATTCCCGTCTCCAGGCTTCTCAAGGCCTTCTGCAGCGACTCCTTGAACGTCCGGCCGATGGCCATCGCCTCGCCCACGGACTTCATCTGCGTGGTCAGGCGGTCGTCCGCCTGGTCGAATTTCTCGAACGTGAAGCGGGGCACCTTGGTCACCACGTAGTCGATGGCCGGTTCGAAGGACGCGGGCGTCACGCCCGTGATGTCGTTGTCGAGTTCGTCCAGGGTGTAGCCGACAGCGAGCTTCGCCGCGACCTTCGCGATCGGGAATCCGGTTGCCTTGGATGCCAGCGCCGACGAGCGCGAGACCCGGGGGTTCATTTCAATGACGACCATCCGCCCCGTCTCCGGATCGATGGCGAACTGGACGTTGGAGCCCCCGGTTTCCACGCCGATTTCCCGAAGCACCGCAATGGAGGCGTTGCGGAGTAGTTGATACTCCTTGTCGGTGAGCGTCTGCGCCGGCGCCACGGTGATGGAGTCGCCGGTGTGGATGCCCATGGGATCGAGGTTCTCGATCGAGCAGACGATGATGCAGTTGTCCCGCTTGTCGCGGATCACCTCCATCTCGAACTCCTTCCAGCCGAGCAGCGACTCGTCGATCAAGAGTTCGCTGGTGGGCGAGAGGTCGAGTCCGCGCCGGCAGATCTCGATGAACTCGTCCCGGTTGTAGGCGACGCCGCCGCCGCTGCCGCCAAGCGTGAAAGACGGTCGGATGATGCAGGGAAACCCGATCCGGCTTTGCACCTGGAGCGCTTCCTCTAGGCTGTGCGCGATCGCCGAGCGCGGCGTGGCGAGCCCGATGCGGTCCATGGCCCGGATGAACCGCTCCCGGTCCTCGGCCTTGTCGATGGCGTCCTGGCTGGCACCGATCAGTTCGACGCCGTAGGCCGACGTGACGCCTTCACGGACCAGGTCCAGCGAGCAGTTGAGAGCAGTCTGGCCGCCCATGGTGGGCAACAGGGCATCCGGACGTTCGGCCTCGATGATCTTCGCCACCGTGCGCCATTCCACGGGTTCGATGTAGGTCGCGTCGGCCATGGCCGGGTCGGTCATGATCGTTGCCGGGTTGGAGTTCACGAGCACCACCCGGTAGCCGTCGTCCTTCAACGCCTTGCAGGCCTGGGCGCCGGAATAGTCGAACTCGCAGGCCTGGCCGATGACGATCGGACCGGCACCCAGAATCAGCACGGACTCGATGTCCGTGCGTTTGCCGGTAGTCGCCATCAGGCGTCGTCCCGCATCATTCCGACAAAGCGGTCGAACAGGTAGCCGCAGTCGTGGGGCCCCGGACTGGCCTCCGGGTGCCCTTGGAACCCGAACGCGGGCATGTCGGTACAACGGATGCCTTGGACGGTGCCGTCAAAAAGGGACCGGTGGGTGACCTCGACGTTGTTGGGGAGGGACTCACCGTCCACAGCGAAACCGTGGTTCTGGCTGGTGATGACGACCGCGCCAGTGGCGACATCCTTGACCGGATGATTGGCACCGTGGTGGCCGAAGGGCATCTTCACCGTCCGCCCGCCACAGGCCAGCGCGAGTAGCTGGTGGCCAAGACAGATGCCGAATACCGGCAAACCTTCGCCGAGTACCTCGCGGATTGCCGCGATGGCGTAGTCGCAGGGTTCGGGGTCACCGGGTCCATTGGACAGAAAGACCCCGTCCGGCAATAGGTCGAGTGCTTCCTCGGCCGGGGTCTGCGCGGGGACGACCGTCACCTTGCAGCCACGGTCCACCAGCATCCTCAGGATGTTGCGCTTGACGCCGAAGTCGTAGGCCACGACATGCCGGGGGCGCTGGCCGTTCGCCGTGCCGTAGCCGCTTCCCAGCGTCCAGCCGCCGCCATCCCACGGACCGACTTCCGGCCGGCTAACGACCTTCGCCAAGTCCATGCCTGCCAGGCCGGGAAACGCCCGGGCCTGGGCCAAAGCCGCATCCGGGTCGATGTCCCCGGTCGCGATGCATCCCGCCATCGCGCCCTTCTCCCGGATCAGCCGCGTCAGGCGTCGCGTGTCCAAATCCGCGATGGCCACGACTCCCGAGTCGCGTAGGTACCGCGGCAACGGCACCTGGGCCCGCCAATTCGAGTGGGCCGTTGGGCAGTCCCGGATCACCAAACCCGCCGCCCAAACCTGCGCCGACTCCGTGTCCTCGACGTTGACGCCGGTGTTGCCGATGTGGGGATAGGTGAGCGTGACGATCTGCTGCGCATACGACGGATCCGTCAGGATTTCCTGGTAGCCGGTCATCGCGGTGTTGAACACCACCTCGCCAACGGCGGTACCCGGCGCACCGATGCCGGTACCGCGGAACAGACTGCCGTCCTCCAGCATCAACAGCGCGGTCATGCCATTCCTATCCGAGGGGTCCCAAGGCGAACGACACACCCCAAATCGTGAAAAAGCCGCGACACTGCCGCGGCTTCAGCCCGGACGAGAAAGCAACGCGCCAGACGGCAGCGCGGTAGACGATCGAAAAGAAAACTTAACAGCCCAAGTCCGGGAACTTGAGCGGCGATTCTAGCAGACTGCCGGGCGTGGGGCGTCAGAACGACGAGGACTCAAAGCTGGGTCAGCGTGAAGGTCGTTCCCGGATCGCCGATCAGTTCCAGGTGGCAGGGCTGGTAGTCCGGATTCGTCTTGTACTTTATCGCCGGGTCGAATCGCAGGAAGATGAACTTCCTGGCGCAGCGGAGCTTGATTTCCTCGATCTCCCCGTCGACGTCCTGGAACAGGAACTCGTCCTTGAAAAGCCCGTAGCTCCAGCTGAATCGGTCGCCGAAGTCCCCGGGTACGGAGTAGGCACGGTCGTCGTCACGCAGGGTCTCGAGCCTGCCCGCCACGGTCGCCAACGCGGCCAGGACAGGCTCTTCAAGTTCGTATCCCGAAAGGGTCTCGTAGGTCTCTAGGGCTCGTTGGTAGTCGCGGTCCCTGACCAGCAATCCGAATCGCGCGCGCTGCAGGGACACGTAGAGTGGCTCCGGCAGCCGCTTTTCGGCGGTGTCGTGGCCCACCGCACGATCCAAGGCTTCGAGCTGTTGTTGGTCGTCGCCCCACTTGGCGTGGTAGTTGTACTTCGCCACGTGCAGATAGGCGTCCTCGTAGAGATTGGCGACGCTATCCGAGTCGAGCTGTCGCAGACGCTCGTCGGCAACGTCCCTGTCGCCCGAGCCTATGGCGCGGATCAGGGCCTTGTAGGTTCTGACGAAATGCGGTCGAGCGCCGGTGGGGCCGGCCATCTCGAAGTGGTAGTAGAGGGCGAATCCCGCATCCAACGGCTCGCCGTTGAAGCGGGCTGGCTCGAACTCGGAGCGCTCCAACGCCCGGACTGCCGCCTTGTGGAAGTCGACATCTCCCACGGACTCCGTGACCGCTATCTCGTAGGGCTTGCCGTTGGGGTCCACCATGAAATCGAGCCTCACCCACCCTTCCCTGTTTCTGGTGAGAGCACGGCGGGGATACGTCGGCTCGACTAGCGACGAGCGGCGTGGCAACGTATAGAGCTCGAGGGCCGCGTCCGCCCCGTCCGCGACGTCGTCCGGTCCGGGCTCTGTCTCGCTCGTGGACGCGAACGACGCGGTCGCGACAAGCGTTCCCAATATCCAGAAACAACGCATCACGGCCGGCAACCCTGCGTTTGGGCGGCTCTAGACCTGGAGCGCCGCCTGCTGCTGCAACACCGCGACGGACAGCTCGATGTCGCTGATGGCCTGGGTCATCGCCTGGCCGATCAGGTCGAGCTTGCGTACTTGCTCGATACGCGCCGCTGCCTGCTCGTGTTCCCGCCGGGACAGCAGCTCCTTGAGGATGCCGCAGGCATCGGCCAGGCAGATGATGACCACATCGCGAGGCTCGGGAATGTCGTCGCTGAACAGCACTCCCATGATGCGAAGCTTGACTTCGCGTTCGGCCCGCCCGTCGATGACGGGATACCGGCGGGATCGGAACACCCACAGCAAACGGTCGTCCCGGCGCTCCAGGATGCCCCGTTCGATGAGTCGTCCGAGGGCCCGTTCGCGGATGTCCTCCGCGTACCCGGCCGTACGCTCCACCCAAAACCGCGCGTCCCGCCGGTCCTCCGACTTGGCAATGTCGGCAAGCGTGGTGTCGAGCAATGCGTCGCCGGTCGGCGCTTCATCGATGAGGATCAGATGGGTCAGGTCCGTGTCGATGCGGTTCAACAGTGCCAAGTCCATCAGCACGCCGCCGGCCAACGCGTAGTCCAACGACCAGCCGGGAACGCGGGCGAATTTCCCCTCGTGGTCGTGGAGGAGCAGCAGCATGATCTCCTCCGCGAATCGCAACGTCGCACCGTTGCCGTGTTCAGCCGTGTCCACGCCGCTCACCCATCCCACTGCGATTTCCCGCCGAGTGTAGCGGACAACAATCATTGGTGCGCGAACCGTTCACCTCCCGACCCCCCTTGACCCTCCCTTCCCTAGGTGGGACCCGAGTTTGAAGCAGATGCACGTATTGGGACGGGGGCGAACTACGAGCCCATCAAGCTGAAACACTGCCCAGAACTTCCCGGTCAGGCGCATCGGATACCGGGACGTATTCCCCGGCCCATTTGTTGCGACCCCCCAGGGTCCGCAGCGCGATGGCCGTGGTGTTGTCTGCCGCGGCACCTGCGGTGAGAACCGACTCGACATGCGCGAGGAAGTCTTTTGGATTCATGTCGTAGAACGCCTGGCGCCATTCCGCTGGCATCCGCGCCTGTCCCCGCTGCATCCAGCCACCGCGGGTGCCCACGTGCTCGAGTACATCCATCCCGTCGCTCCCCACGAATATCAACCTCCCCGGCGACACGTCGAGGGGGCCGGGGTGCAGGTCAATCTCGGTCACGCAGAATTGCGCCTCGAGGGACCCGGCCCGAAACGGTCCTGCCTTGGCGATCAAGCCTGAATCCACGCGATTGCCTTCACCGTGCCGACCGTTCAGGCGCGTCGGGGCGTATTCGCCGACCACGTGGCTCATCCAGATGCCGCTGTCGCCCACGCTCAGCCAGCGCATTCCGTCCGGGTCTATCCAGACCGCGGCCAGGGTCGTCGCCATGCCGTCCGCGCCATCTCCCCGGGCCAACGCTTCCGCCATACCATCCAGCGCGCCGCGCAGGCCGTCCATGAACCGGAACGCCCAGCGCATGTTGTCCTCCGGTTCGTCCGGCGGCGCGCCGAACCCCTTCTCGAATCCGAGGATGGCGGACATCGACGCGACGTCTCCCGCGGGCTCGCCACCCATGCCGTCGGCAACGACGAGCAGTCGCCCGCGGCCGTGCCGGACATGAAGAGCCGCATCCTCCTGCCGCCTTCTCGGACCCAGAATCTGAAAGGCGGCGACATCCGCCATGGGTATCGTTGACACGGGTACAACCTCCAAGTGGATAGGTGAAGTCGCTTCGTTCCGTGTCGAACGTAACCAAAACGACACTAGGAAACCTCTGTTCAAGTCCGTCCCTGGACTTGAACAGTAGCGAAACAAATAGTTTCGCTCGCAAATTCAATGGCTTACGCCATCGAATTTGGCGGCACATCCCTGTGCCGCGCTAGGGAAGGTCTTGTTCAGACCTTCCCTAGTGCACTCCCTCCCGCGTTTCGGCAATCACAAGATCGACCACCGAACGGAGAGCCTCTTCGTCGGTGTCCCCCTCCAGCCGGCGCAGGCGGTAGTGGTCGACCTGGCGGTCCGCGCCGCTGCCGTCGCTGATGATCGAGAGCACGTGGCGCAACTCGGCTTCGCATTCCAGGGCAT
>JAPPGK010000039.1 GCA_028821405.1 Gammaproteobacteria bacterium
GCCACATGATCCCGCCTCAGAACCAATCATCTAGCGTTTGTTCCATGGAAGGGGCATGCCCCTCGCGCTCCCCCGCTGAAGGCTCTTCTTTGCGAGGGGCATGCCCCTCGCGCTCCCCCGCTGAAGGCTCCATCACCCCGACCTCACCAGCTTGAAATACGTGCCGGCTTCGTCGCCGATCAATTCGTCGTGCGTGCCGCGCTGCACTTCGGCGCCCGCATCGAGCACGATGATCTCGTCGCAATCCCGCACGGTGGAGAGCCGGTGCGCCACGATCAGGCAGGTGACGCCCCGACGTCTGAGCGCATCGTCGACGAACTCCTCGGTGGCGGCATCGAGGGCGCTGGTTGCCTCGTCGAGAATGATCACCGTGGGATTGCCCACCAGCGCTCGGGCGATTTCCAGCCGTTGCCGTTGGCCGCCGCTGAAGTTCACCCCGCCTTCCTCCACCCGGGTGGCGTAGCCCTGCGGCCTGAGCAGGATTTCATGGTGGATGCTGGCGTCCCGGGTGGCCGCGAAGATGGCCTCGTCGGGCACCGCCGGGTTCCACAAGGTGATGTTGTCGCGCAGGGTTGCCGAGAAGAGCACGACATCCTGATCGACCATGGAAATCGAGCGTTTCAGCACTTCCTCGGGAATGTCCTCCCGCGGGTGCCCATCGAAGAGGATCTCGCCCGACCAGGGTTGGTAGATTCCCGAGACCAGGCGGGCCAGGGTCGACTTGCCGGACCCACTGGGGCCGACCACGGCAACCCGCTGACCCGGACTGATCGCCAGGTTGAAGTCCTTGATGAGCGGCGGCTTGCTCTTGTTGAACCCGAAAGTCACGTTTCGCAGTTCAAGCTGGCCGGCGAGTTGGAGACGTCCCTTGAACGTGGGGATCGACGCCGACTCCGGACTTCGACGGGCGAAAACGGGATCTTCGGCGGTCTTGGATATGTCCTCCAGGCGCTGCAGGTCGGTTTCGAGCGCCTGGCGCTTGTCGGCGAATTCCAGGAAGCGCCCGATGGGGGTGAGGAACATCTCCGCCAGGATGTAGACCGCGACGAGGGTTCCCAGGCTCATGGCGCCTGTCATGACGAAACTACCCCCGACACCCAGGATCGCCGCACTGCGCAGTGCCCCGATCAATCCCGGCAGCGCGGTGTTGACGGCACCCAGTTCGGCATAGCGTTGGCGGGCGCCCAGTTCCCGTGCCTGCTGACCACTGAAGCGCGAGAAGAACCGGTCGTCGGATCCCGTCATGCGCAGGTTGTCGGCCGACTGGAGCATCTGCATACCGAAGCCGATCAAGAGGCCCTGTTCGCGCCTCATCGCTTGGCTCCGAACGGCGCGGAACGCGTTCAGAAAGCGGGCCAGCGCGCCGTGCAGAACGGCGAGCGCCAACACGATCAGCGTGAGCACGACATCGTAGGCCAACATCGCGAGGATCAGCACCACGCTCATCGCCATGTCGACAAGGAGCACCAGGAACTCCTCGGTCAGGTTCTTCGCGACCCGGTCCGTGGACGAGACGCGATCGGTCAGATCGCCCACCAGGCGGTGCTCGAAGAACTCCACCGGCAACCGCAGCAGCCTCGATAGCGCCTGGCTGTAGCCGACCACCGAGACGCGCACCGCGAGGCGCTTTAGGAATCTTGCCTTGAGCAGCGTCAGGATGTAGACGAGGACACCGCCGCCGATGAGGGCTGTCACGAGTCCGCCCCAGGGCCCGTGGTTGTTGAGCACGTCGTCCACGAAGGCACTCAAGGAGGCGGGTACGACGAGGGCGAGCACGGTCAACATGAGCCCGCAGGCAACCATCCCGGTGAGCACGCGCCATGACCCCCGGAGCAAAGCGTGCAATTGGCTGTACAAGCCGGGCCGGTCGCCGCCCGGCTCGAAGCCGTCGCCGGGTTTGAACCGCAACGCGATTCCACTGTAGCCCTGGGTGAATTCCTCGGCGGTTACCCTTCGTCGTCCCGTGGACGGGTCGTTGAGATAGAAGTAGCGAGAATCGAAGCCTTCGACGATCAGGAAATGGCTGAATTGCCAGAACACGATCACCGGCAGGTCCACCTTCTTCAGGGCCTCGGCGCGTACGCTCAAGCCGCTGCATTCGAGGCCATAGTGTCTCGATGCGCGCATGATGCTCGCGGCGCTGCTCCCGTCGCGGCTCACCTCGCACTTTTCGCGCAGTTCGGTAAGTGGCGCCCAGCGCCCGAAGTGAGCCAATATGCTGCCAAGGCAGGCGGCGCCGCATTCCGAGGCGTGCATCTGAAGGAGGATCGGCGTCGTGACCCGTTTCTTCGAAGGTACGCCGTTGTGCCTAGTCCGCATATCTCACCAGCCGCTTGTCGCCGTAGCGAAACGTTTTGGATATTGGATGGTTGGGAAGCGTGTCCATAGGAACGTTAACCGGCCCCGCCCGAGGCGCGTCGCGGCATCTCCTACGATCGCCTCAACCCGAATAGCGCAAGCGGGGACTGTCTGCCGATTTCGATGACGAGCCGGCAATCCCGTGCCGCAAGGGATCCGTAGTCGAGGCCGTCATCGAGGGCGATACCGATGCGGTAGATGGATACGGGCGACTCGAACGCCACGTCGGTTAGCGGCACCGGGGCAACGGTCGCGACCACGCCGCCAACCGTGTCGGCTTCTCCCTCCTTGGCGGTCAGTTCCAGCAACGCAGGCATGCCGGGCGCGAGGGTCGACACGACGTCGGCCCGGACCCAGACGATCGCCTGCACGGCGAAGTTGCCCGCCGGCGTGCTCTCGAGCGGCTCGACCAGCCGACCGTCCAAGGCAACGCTCCGGTGTACGTTGCCGAAGAAGAGCCACGCCAGGAGGATGACCAGCAACGCCGCGATCGCCGCGACAAGCAGGCGTTCCCGGGGCGTGGAAATCGTCAGCAGTCGGTCGAGTTGCTCGCGCTCTTCCTTTGCCTCGGCAACGGTATTGTGAAACGAGTCGAATGGGTTGTTGAACACGGCCGAGCGTTATGCCTCCTCGCAGACAAGCCCAACGAGATTATCTTCCTCTTGGCGCCGTTGTGCTTCGATCCCGGTTCGCGGTGGTCAACAGCGCGGGCAGGAGGGTCAGGTCGGCAATGAGCGCGAAGCCAATGACCATCGCGGTCAGGATCCCGACCTGGGCGGTGGGAACGAACGGCGAGAACGCGAAAATCAGGAAACCGGCCACCAGCACGACCGTCGTTGTGAGCAGCGCACGGCCAGCGGTGTCGAAGGCGTAGCGTACCGATTCCTCGGCGTTGCGGCCGTACTCGCGCTGCGCACGCCGGTACTTGCTCAGGAAATGCACCGTATCGTCGACGACGATGCCGATGGTCATCGCCACCACGACCGATAGCGAAAGTCCCACCTGTGCCACGGTCAATCCCCAGACCCCGAAGCCCAGGACCGCGGGAAGCAGGTTGGGAACGATGCTGATCAGGCCGAGCCGCAGTGATCGAAGGGCGAAAAGGAGGATGCCGGAAATGGCCACAAGCACGACCACCGTCCCGATCAGCATCGCGCGGATGTTGCGCTGCCCGATGTAGGCGAACAGCGTTGCCGGACCGGTGCTGCTGACATCGGCGACATGCGGCGCGTTTTCCTTAAGCCATGCCTCGGCCCGGCCATTGAGTTCAAGCAGCTCCTGGGAATAGAGCGTCTCGGCCGATACCGACACCCGTGTGGATGATCTCGATCGGTCGATCTGGTTGTTCACGTCGAGTCCCTGGGGGAGCGACAACTCGTAGAGCAGCAGGTATTGCGCCGCCAGCTCCTGGCTTTCCGGTATGCGGTACGCGGCGGGGTCGTCGCCGTGCATGCTCTTGTTGAGTTGCTGGAAGGTATCGGTGATAACCGCCACGTGGCGTACCGGGGGCTGCTCGCGGTACCACTCGGCGAAGTTCGAAACCTCGGCAAGGAAGAGCGGATCGGTGGCGCCACCCTCGGCAGATGCGTGGAGCGAGTATTCGAGCAGCGTATTGCCGGCGAGGTGTTCGTCCATGAAATCCGTATCCTGGCGAAACTCGACGCTCTCGTCGAAGAAGTGAACCAGGACATCGTTGAGCTCGTTGCGGGGAATCGCGAGGATCATCGCCGGCACGACCACCACCCATCCCCAGAGCAGCGCCTTTCTGTGGCGCAGTGCGAAATCCGCGAGGCGGCTCACCGTGAACACGGGCAAGCGCGAGAACGGGCCCGTGGGGGCGGCGCGCCCGGGCGTCCCCACGGCCCGTAGCCGGAGCAGCGAGAGGAATGCCGGCAGGAAGGTGACGGAGAGCACGAAGGACGCGGCGATGCCGAACGCCACGAAGATGCCGAGATGGCGGTAGGGGGGCACCTCGGAGAAGTTCATGCTCAGGAATCCGAGCGCCGTCGTAAGGCTCGCGAGGAAAACCGGATGCAGGTTGAGCCTCAAGGATTCGACGATGGCATCGTGCTTGGAATCTCCGGCACGCAGCCGCTGCTGCAACGCCACCAGCAGGTGCACGCAGTTCGCCACCACGATCATCAACACGATGGTCGGCGCCGGCGAGATGGGTGGGGAGAACGGCAGGCCCACCCATCCACCGAGGCCCATGGAGGCGAGAATCGAAAACACGATGACGATCCCCGTCACGCCCACCCCTGCCCAGCTGCGGGTGAGGAAGCCGAGAATCACCGCCATGAGTACGAGGCTGGCGGGCAGGAAGATCATCTGGCTATTGAGCGAGGCTTCCACGAAAGTCTGGTTCACGATGACCGTGCCGACGGTGCGAAGGTCTATGCCGGGAAATCGTCCTTCTGCCTCGTCGGCGATGGATCTGGCGAACTCGGCAACTTCCGCCACGGCCTGCAACAGGCCCTCGTCGGGCAGTTCGACGGTGACGTTCACGACGCTGACATCGCCGCCGAGCCCCAGGATCGTGCCGGCGATGCGCGGGTCGGACAACGCGATGTCGCGGATCCGTGACCGCGTCTCGGCCTGGCTCAGGTCTGCGGGGTCCACAAGGTCCCGCACATACAGGTCGTCGCCGTCGGCGGTCGTGTACTGGAAATTGGCCAGCGAGTCGACCCGCCTCGAATAGGGTGTCCGCCAGGCGGCGTCGGTGAGCCAGACCGCCGCGGAGAGCGCCTCCAGCGAGGTGGCGTCACCATCGTCGGGAACGATCAGGAACGCGATGTTCTCGCTCTTCCCGTAGGTATTCTCCAGGGCTTCCAGCGCCATGAGCTGCGGGTTGTCTTCGTCGAAGAAGATGCGGTAGTCGGCGGCGAATTCGAGCCGGGCAATGCCGCTCGACGCGACGGCCACCAGCAGCAGCGTCGTCAGGATCACCGCCCAGGGGGACACCAGCAGCCGTTCGGCAAATCGGCTCGCGAATTGCGTTTCCGCTGCGCCGGGCGTGTCCAGGGAACCAGCCTCGTCGGCGCGACCCTTGCGGTCACCTGCTTTCGGAAGTCGTCTGGTTTCGCCGCCGGACACGACACGCCCGTCCGCTAGGTAAGGTTCGGATAGGGTATCAACATCGACCGCGACGGCGACCGCTTCCGTGGCGGCCTCTCCTCGGACATGCCAAGAATCGAGCGCAAGGCGGCGACATCGTCGAAACCCATTTCCTCCCAGGCACCCCTCGGCAGCCACGCCGGCAACACCACCGGCCCGTAGCGTACGCGTTTCAAGCGACTGACCACGGTGCCTTGGCTCGCAAACAGGTCGCGTACCTCGTGGTTGCGTCCTTCCATGAGCACCACGTGGTACCAATGGTTGGTACCCGACCCGTTGTAGTAGCGGATATCGCTGAACGACTCGACTCGACCGTTGACGTCGACGCCCTTGGTGAGTCGGCCAAGCGCCTCATCGTCGAGCATGCCGGCCACGCGCACGGCGTATTCCCGGTCGATGCCGGTGGACGGGTGGCTGAGCGCGTGTGCCAGTCCGCCGTCGTTGGTGAACAGAAGAAGGCCGGTCGTGGCAATGTCCAATCGTCCCACGGAGATCCAACGGCCGGTTCGGAGCGTCGGCAGATCGTCGAAGACCGTGGGCCGCCCCTCGGGATCCCGGCGCGAGACGATGACGCCGGCGCGCTTGTTGAGAACGATCACCCGGCAACCGGGGGTCGATGCCCGGGCCAGGTTGCGCCCGTCGACGGCAATCTCGTCGGTGGCATCCACGCGGGCACCGATCGCTGCCGGGCGGCCGTTGACGGCGATGCGACCGGCGGCAATCCAGCGTTCCATTTGCCGGCGCGACCCGAGGCCACGGTCGGCGAGCACCTTCTGGAGCTTTTCCGTCATGGATCGGCGGTCCCCTGGACGCCTCGATCAGCTCTCGGGTGGATCGAGGGCCCGGGGCATTTGGATGATCTCGGCCATTGGCCGGGTGTCGGCGGTCTCGTCGGGTTCGGGATCGCTCTTGTTTGGGGGGGGGGGGGGGGGGGGGGGGGGGGGGGGGGGGGGGGGGGGGGGGGG
>JAPPGK010000062.1 GCA_028821405.1 Gammaproteobacteria bacterium
ACCGTCGATGCCCAGTGCCAGCCGCGCCGTGTCGTGCTGGTAGTAGTTGATCTCCGGCGGCTGGCCGAAGCCGTAGGGTCGGCCCTGAAAGAAGACCGCTTCGCCGAATGTGTTGCCGGGGTTGTTGGCGGGCACGAGGGGCGTGTTGAGCACCGGGAAACTCGGCGAGACATCCCGGCTGATGTCGTTCCGGGCGTAGCCGAACTCCGCCCAAAGGCTTCCGGTGTCGTTGAGCGCTAAGTCGACTCGGCCCCAGGCTTGGGTTCGTTGTTCGTTGGGGACCGCAGTGATCTGGGGCCCGTAGTCGAACCGGCAGATCGTGCCGGCGTCGGCAAGTTCCTGGAGCAGCCCGGCATACCGTTCGCACTGCGGGTCGGCGACCGTGCGACCGAGGGAGGGCACGTTGAAACTACCGGGATTGCCGAAGCCGCTGGTTGCGGGGCGCAGCCAGTCCACTTCGATCAGGACGAGGCTTGAACGGTCCAGGTAGCTGCCGGCCAGCAGGAAATCCGCAGACCCCGCGTTGCCGCCGATCACGGCGTCCAGGACGAGGTCGTCCTGCGAGCCGTCGCTGACCCGGCTTCGGTATTCGGCCTGGACTTCGATGCCCTCGAAGCGTGATCGCGTGATGAAGTTGGCGACCCCCGCGACGGCTTCCGACCCGTAGATGGCCGTGGCGCCGTCCTTGAGGATTTCGACGCGCTCGACGGCCAGCATCGGTACGAGTGCGGCGAGGTCCACGAAACTGGAACCGTCGTCGGTCTGCACGGACGACAGGACCTGACGACGACCGTTCAGCAGCACCAGCGTCGAGGCGACGCCGAGACCGCGCAGGTTGATGTTGGCGGTGCCGACCGTGAAGTTCTGGGTCAGGTTGTCGGAGTTGTTCTCCGACCCGGCGTTGATCGACAGGACCCCGACAAGGTCGCGGATGTCCTTGAGCCCGGCGTCGAGAAGGTCTTCGCCCTCGTAGCTCGACAACGGGGACGGGGAGTCGGCCTGGCGGGCGATCCGGCTACCGGTCTTGGCCGTGACGACAACCTCCTCGATGGCACCGGTTTGAGCGAGACCCGTGCCCGCGGCCATTGATGCGACACTGGCTGTCGCAACGGCAGCGTATTTTCTGACGGACTTTGCACGCATTGATGATGTGCCCGGTCGACTTCGGACGAATCGATGCATTCAAGTATAGTGCCCGCACCCCTTGTCGCGATGCGGCCATTGACTTAAGCCCGGTCATCGGCCCCGACGTGGAGAAGTAGTATGCGTAGCGACATGTCCAAGGTTATCGTCGAACGACCCCGCTCCGGGGGCCGATGTCTCCGCAAGGGGAGGCGGCCCCGCGATCCTGACGACTTCCGCAAGCAGGTCGGCCTGCACCGCGCCGCCGTCGAGGCCGACTCGTGGAAGGAACTGAACGAGAACCTTCAGCCTCTTCGGCGCTACCTGCACACCCAGGTCGGTCGACCTTGGGACAAGGTGTGGTCTGAGATATGCACGAACCTCAGACCTTCGTCCGCCGTACAGCAGCACGTGCGGGACCATGTCTTCGACTTCGTGGCGAGGGATGTCACGGTGCGCGAGGGCGAGTTCTACCTGGCGGGGCGTTTCCTGGGTCCGGGAGCGACGTTGCGCGAATCTTGGTACGAGCTCTGGATCGATCCGCGAACCGGGATCCTGCGCCGCAACAGGCACTACAAGACCTACCGTCAGCGCTCTCGCGAACGGCAACGCCGGCGCGAGGCCCTTGTCCGGCGGCGGATGGTCCCCGCGAGCGAGAACCGCCAGTATCACCTGTTGCATGACGGCGCGTGGTGGGAGGTGACGCTGAAGAAGGTGCCGACCTACGACCAAGTCCGTAGGGCTCGTTACGGTCCGCCGCGCAGGGTCCCCGTCGAAAAGGAAGTTCACGACGCCGTACTTGACGCGAAGCTCTCCGATTTACCTCGCGCGGTGCTCTATGATCGCCGCGGCGTGTACGCCGCGTCCAAACGCCAGCTATCCAAGAAGGAAACGAAACGCCTCGGCCTGCGGTAGGTCGAGTGTCTCACGGGGCCCCGAAAAGGGCGCCGTCGAAAACGACCCGGGAGTAGCCGTTTGCCGCGCTCTGGATCGACATGGGCGTGCCCTTTCCGCGATTGAGCTGCACCGTCGACAAGCGCAGTGCCCCCTGGCCGCAGGAGATGCGCCAACCCTCGACATCGCGGCGCAGGGTTCCCGGGGGCGACGCCTCCTTGCCGGCGGTGGGATTGGCCTCAAGAATGCGCAGGCGGACACCGTCTGGCCCGGTTGTGAACGCTGCCATGCGACCCGAGAGCGCACGTACCTGGCGGTCGATCGCGACGGCATCGGCGTGCCAATCGATCAACGCCTCGGCACCGGTCAGCTTGTGGGCGTAGGTGGCCAAAGCGTCGTCTTGCGGTTCGGGCGAGAGGTCGGGTAGCGCTTCGAGAACCTCGAGGAGCGTATCCGCGCCAAGGACAGCGAGATCGGCAGTAGCCGTCGCGCCGAGGGCATCATCGCCTAGTGGCAACCGCCGCCGGCGGTACACCGGCCCGGCGTCCAGCTTCGACTCGATCCGCATGATGCTGACACCGGTCTCGGCATCGCCGGCCATGATCGCGCGTTCCACGGGCGCGGCACCCCGCCAGCGCGGCAGCAGGGACGCGTGGACGTTTATGCAATGGTGGCTGGGCGCTTCGAGGATGGACTGGGGAAGCAGAAGGCCGTAGGCGGCGACGACCAGCCAGTCGAACTGGGCAAGCGTAGATTCCTGGCCCGATAGCTGGGTTGGCGTTCGCACCACGATGCCCGCGTCCTCCGCCAGGGCGTGCACCGGACTCTTGGCGGTTCTTCTTCCGCGGCCCGTGGGCCGGGGCGGTTGCGTGTAGACCAGGTCGACGCGGTGCGGGGAGTCCAGGAGCCGCGCAAGGATCGTCGCCGCGAACGCCGGCGCGCCCGCGAACGCCAGTCGCCATGCCATGTCGTCGTTGAGTGTCTCAGCCCCGGCCGGCGCGTGCGACTGCTGGCCGGCGACTGGAATCGGGCGCGCGTTTCTGCAGCTTCTTCTTGATGCGCTGCCGCTTCAGGCCGGAGAGATAGTCCACGAACAACTTGCCGTCGAGGTGGTCGCACTCGTGCTGGATGCACACCGCGAGCAAACCCTCCGCCGTCATCGTGAACGCCTTGCCGTCCCGGTCGAGGGCGTTGACGCGGATGTGCGCCGCGCGCTCCACGGTCTCGTAGAAGCCGGGGACCGACAGACAGCCTTCCTCCCGTTCCTGCGTGCCCTCGGTGAACTCGATCACGGGGTTGACGAAGGCATGGGGTTGGTCGTGCTCTGCCGAGACGTCGACGACCAGGACGCGCTTGTGGACGTTGACCTGCGTTGCGGCGAGGCCGATGCCGGGCGCGTCGTACATGGTTTCGAGGAGGTCGTCGATCAACCGCCGGATGTCGTCGTCGACCACTGCCACGGGCTTCGCCTTGTTGCGAAGCCGGGAGTCCGGGTAGTGGAGGACCTGCCGCAGGGCCATGGGTACGAACGTCGTGAAATCTGAGGGGCGGAATGGTGGCACAAAGGCGCCGTGGTAGGAAATGCCTGCTACCGGCCTTGGAACCGGCCCGAGCTGGCCCGGTGTCGTCGGCGACTGCTCGGCCGAGCTCGAAAAGACACTTCCCCCGTCGCTATCGCACCTCGGGTTCGGACTTCGGCACATCCACCACGACGGTGACGATGTCGGTGTCGTGGTACTGCTGGTGGCGAACGGACGAGGCCAGGTGGTGCAGGAGGCGTAGCGAAATCTCCTTCTCGGGCGAGGTCTCGTCGAGCCGTTCGCTCAACAGGGCGATGCGGTCTTCGAGGTTCGCTTCGCCGGGCGCGGCGATGAACTCGAGGGCCGCACCCCCGTCTTGCTTGTGTACCGTCAGTTGCAGACGCCTAGGCGCCGCGTCGGGTTCTTCCTCGTCGTGCAGCAGCGTGAGCATCGTTTCCTCGCTGGCGGCATCGAGACGTCGCGTCATGGCCTCGTCCCAGCCGTAGCGCGATGCGCAATCGGCCAGGAATTCACGGATCTCCGTCAACGCGCCGAGCTCGAAGGCGAGTTCGATGCGACGTCGACGCGGCGCGGTCAACTCGACGAAGAGAGTAAGCAGGATCGCGGCGAGGCCGCCGGCGGTCATGCCGTTCTGAAGCAGACCCCCGGCGAAATCCGCCACGTACTCCGGAAAGATAACGCCGTTCTGGAAGCCGACACCGAGCCAGAACGAGACACCCACGATCAGCCCTTTGCGGTAGTCCACCCCGTCTTGGACGATGATCTTCATGCCGACCACGAACAGCATGGCTAGCAGCACCGTCACGTAGGCGGCTGCCACGGGGCCGGGGATGGCCAGGACCACGGCCAACGCCTTGGGGAAGAACGCGAACGCGACCATCACGATGCCCAGCACGAGGCCCACGACGCGGGCACCGACGCCGGTGAGTTCGGTCACGGAGACGCTCGACGAATAGGTTGTGTTGGGTACCGTGCCGGCAAGTCCCGACAGCAGGTTGCCCACCCCATCGGCCGCCACCGCACCTTGCACGGCCCGGAAGTCCACGGCGCGGCGACGCTTCCAGGAAACCCGTTGTATCGCCACCGAGTCGCCGATGGTCTCGATGGCGCCGACCAGGGTGACGAAGATGAAGGCCGGCAGCAGCGACCAGAAAGCGGCGCCGAAGTCGAGATCGAAACCGGGCCAGCCGAGTGTGGGAAACCCGATCCACGACGCCTCGGCAACCCGTTCGGTGTCGTAGAGACCGAAGAAGGCGGCCACCACGGATCCGACCACGACGCCGATGACGGGTGCCCAGAGGCGCAGCGCACCGCTCGCTTTCAGGGCGATTGCGCAGACGGTGACTAGGGTGGCGACCGCGCTCAAGGACGCACCGTGGGCCGGTGCGCCTTCCGGGACCTCGGTGAGCATCCCGAAAATGATCGGCATGACGGTTACCGCGATCAGCATGATCACGGTGCCCGCGACGGTTGGCGTCAGCACCCGGCGGAAGAGGGACAGGCGCGCCGAGAACGCGAACTGGAAGAGCGCGGAAATGACCACCAGGGTCGCAAGCAGCGCGGGACCACCCTCGACCAGGGCCGTCACGCAGATGGCGATGAACGCGCCGGAGGTGCCCATGGCTAGCACGTAGCCGGCGCCGATGCGACCAAGGCGAATCGCCTGCAGCACCGTGGTCGTGCCGCTGATGGCCACGGCGGCGAACACCGCCCAGGCGAGATAGGTCTCGCTGCCGCCGGCGGCGCGGATCACGATCGCTGGCGTCAGCACGATGCCGGCGACGATCAGCACCATGAGTTGCACGCCGAGACCCACGGAAAGGGGGAGCGGCGGTTGTTCATCCGCTTCGTAGCGGACCGACGTGGGAAGATCGTTGCCGGTAGCCATGCTGTGCCTTGTCGTAGGGGCGACCCTAGCGGTCGCCCGGCTTCAGGCGACAAACGCGGCCGCCACGCGACTTCTCGTCGGAACATCATACGGCGAATGCCCTCATCGAGTGGGAGATCGCCTACGGCAACAAGGGCGGATGGACTACAGATACCGCGCAGCGATCCGGCTACGATCGACAAAGCCGATCACGTCCCCGGCCATGCTGCGGACGTATAGGGACACGTGCGGCGAGCGTACGGGCGGACCCGCACCGCACGTTTGGGCGACGCCAGACGCGACCCTTTACGGGTTCCCATTGGAGTTTGGATAACGCTAGATGGCCAAATCCGACACAGCCCTGCCGTGGCGGGACCTGCCGCTGGCACTGCGATCGATCCCGGACCCCCCGAGGCGGCTTTTCTGCCGTGGCGACCCCGATGCCCTCAACGGTCCGGCGGTGGCGGTCGTGGGCAGTCGGCGCTGCACCCGGCAGGGGCGGGAACTGGCGTTCGCGTTGGCCCGCGACCTCGTGGCCCAAGGGCTCAGCGTCGTCAGTGGCCTGGCCTATGGCATCGACGCCGCGGCGCACCGGGGTGCGTTGGCGGCCCGGGAAGACGGTTTGACCGATGCCGCGTCGCGCCCGCCGACGGTGGCAGTGCTCGGTAGCGGACTCGACAACATCTATCCTCGGGCCCATGCCCGACTCGCGGCGGCCATCATCGATGCGGGCGGTGCCGTGGTTACCGAGCACGAGCACGATGAAGGACCCCGCAAACAGCATTTCCCGGCCCGTAACCGCATTGTCAGCGGACTCTGCCTCGGGGTCGTCATCGTGGAGGCGTCGGACAGGAGCGGATCGCTCATCACCGCGCGCCTGGCGTTGGAACAGGGCCGCGACGTCATGGCCGTCCCCTCGTTGGTGTCGAGCCCCCTGTCGGCGGGATGCCACCGCTTGATCCGGCAGGGTGCCGCCCTCGTCGAGAACGCCGAACACGTGCTGGAAGCGTTGGAGCTCGAGTGGGCCGAGCCCTCGAGCGCAACGACCGAGCCGACGGATCCCGTGTTTGCCGCCGTCGGCGCAACGGTGACAACCGTGGACGCGATCATCGCGGGCACGGGCCTGTCCGTCGAAGCGGTCCTCGAGCGTTTGGTGGAACTCGAGATTGGCGGGCATGTCGTGGAACACGCCGGCGGCTATATGCGCTGCCCGTAGGGGGGCTTGTCCTCGACCGAACCGGCAGCACCAGGCCGTGCGTTTCGCGGCCGACGGATCGGGTTTGTTCCATGGCAGAACGGCGGGTATATTCGGCTGCTTCCTTTTTCGCCGGAAGGCTTTTTCGTACCAGACTAGGACTAGGAGCACGCGATGCCTTGGGTTGCCGTACTAATGGGTTCCGAATCGGATTGGCCGATCATGCAGTCCTGTACCGAGACGCTCGACGCTTTGGGCGTCGGGTTCGAGGTGCGAGTGACTTCCGCCCACCGGACGCCTGCGGGAACCGCCGAATACGTTGCGGACGCGGCGGAGCGGGATTGCCGGGTTTTCGTATGCGCGGCGGGTCTTGCCGCCCACTTGGCAGGCGCGGTGGCGGCGCACACCACCCGCCCGGTCATCGGCGTGCCCATCGACGGCGGGCCTTTCAATGGCGCGGATTCGCTCCTGTCCACGGTGATGATGCCCGGCGGGGTGCCGGTCGCCACCGTGGCCGTCGGCAAGGCGGGCGCCAAGAATGCCGGGTATCTCGCAGCGCAGATCCTCGCGGTTGCCGATGACGAACTCGCGCAACGGATCGCGGCGGATCGACAGGCGAATGCGGCCAAGGTCGCTTCCCAGAACGAGTCTGTGCAGCAGTCACTCGCCGCTTCGTAGCGCGAGGCAAACAAGAGGCTCCATGTCGGCGGGCGGCATGTCCGGGGACGACCTTCGCCGCGCGGCCGACGTGCTGCGTGGCGGCGGCGTCGTCGCCCACGCCAGCGAGGGTGTGTGGGGGTTGGCCTGTGATCCCTTCAACCGGCAAGCCGTCGGGCGCGTGATCGACATCAAGGGACGGGATGCGGACAAGGGTCTTATCGTCATCGCCGATCGCGCCGACGTCTTCGCCGAGGAACTGGCCTCCCTCGAGTCCAACACGGCGGCCCAAGTTCGGGCAAGCTGGCCCGGTGCCGTCACCTGGGTCGTACCCAACGGCCGGTTTCCGGAATGGATCACGGGTGGGCGCGACACGGTGGCGGTTCGAGTGCCCGACCACGCCCAGGCACGGGCATTGGCCCAGGCCTTCGGAGGTGCCATCGTATCCACGTCGGCGAACCGAAGCGGCTCGGAACCGGCCAGGACGGCCGAAGCGGTGGCGGAAACGCTCGGCGACCGATTGGACTTCATACTGCCCGGTACGGTTGGTTCGCGCGAGGGCCCGAGCCGCATCGTGGACGCGGCGGACGGGGAAGCGCTCCGATGACCGATCGCTATGCCGTTATCGGCAATCCGGTGGGCCACAGCCTGTCGCCGCGAATCCATGCTGCATTCGCCGGGCGCACCGGGCAGGACATGGAGTACGGCAGGCTCGAAGCGCCGACCAATGGTTTCGCGCGCGCCGCGGGTGAGTTTCTCGGGGCCGGGGGCAGGGGTCTCAACGTCACCCTGCCGTTCAAGTTGGACGCATGGCGCTGGGTGGACAGCCACGACGAAGCCGCCGCAGCGAGTGGTGCGGTGAACACCATCGTTGTCGACGGCAAACACAATCGGGGCTGCAACACCGACGGCATCGGCCTGACCCGGGATCTCCTCGACAACCTCGGCTGGAAACTCGACGGCGCACGGACGCTCCTGCTCGGTGCCGGGGGGGCTGCGCAGGGCGCCATCGGGTCGTTGATGCGGGCCGGTGCCACGCTCACGGTCGCCAACCGGACCAAGTCGAGGGCGGAGTCCTTGGCGGCTCGCTTCGGCATCGCGAATGCGGGCCTCGATGAGGTCGACGCGGGCTGGGATGTGGTGGTGAACGCCACTTCTGCATCCGTTGCCGGCATCGGTGGGTTGGTTGACCCGAGGGTCGTGATGGACAGTCGCTGCTACGACATGTTCTATGCGCTGGACAGCCCGACGCCGTTTTGCGCGTGGGCCACGGGGCACGGTGCCAAGGCCGTTAGCGATGGCCTTGGCATGTTGATCGAGCAGGCGGCACAGGCGTTCTTCCTATGGCGGGACGTTCGACCCGAAACTGCCGGCATCACGGCGCTGCTGCGTTCCGATGCGCGCTGACCGACCAAGACGTTTCCTTCCGGGCCGCGCATTGACGCTGCAAGTAGCGGCCGCACTGGCCACCACGGTGGGCCTCTCGACGTGGCAGGTCAGCCGGGCGCTCGACAAGATGGCCTTGGCGAATGAGTACGATGAGCGGTTGCGGGCCCAACCCGTGGATGCCGCCCGTTATTCTGTCCAGACGCCGGATTTCACCCGTCTCGCGTTGACCGGACGGTACGATCCGGTGCAATCGTTCCTGGTGGCCGGACGACCGCGTGCCCGGGGCGTCGACGTGATTTCCGTACTGGTCACCGATGCGGGCCGCTTCCTTGTCAACCGGGGCCGGGCGTTGCGCTCGCCATCGGGGTCCGGGCCGGAGACGCCGAGCGAGCGGGTCTCGGTGGTCGGCGTGGTCTGGCCGACGCCGCCGGTATCGGCCGCACTTCGCCCGGAGGCCTGGACCGACGAATGGCCGAAGCATGCGCGCGTGGTGAATCCGGAGCGCATGGCCCAAGTGTCGGGTGCCCATCCCCGGGAGGTCCGGCTCGAGCCGGGTGGTGCGGGTGTGTTCCGGGCCGCGCCGCTCGGTTGGGACTACGCCCCCGGCCAACACTGGAGCTACGCGGTTCAGTGGCTCGTGATCGGCACGGCGATTGCGCTGGGGTTCGTTCTGATCGGATATCGACGAGGCCGGGAGTCCGGCGATGGGTGAAGGGTCGCGTCGAACGAGGACCCTGGTCGCGCTCGCCGTCGGGCTCGCGGCCATCGTGGTGGTTCTCGGTGCCTACACCCGCCTGGTGGACGCGGGATTGGGCTGCCCCGATTGGCCTGGCTGCTACGGGATGATCCTCGTGCCCGAGACGGCGGACGAGATCGCCCGCGCCGAGGCCGCGTTCCCGGAATCCCCCGTCGAGGCCGACAAGGCATGGCCCGAGATGATCCATCGCTACGCGGCGGCGGCCCTGGGGCTCCTGGTTTTGGTGCTGGCCGTGTTGGCCGTCAAGGACGGCCAATCGTGGCGGTTGCCGGTGGCGCTGGTGGCCTTGGTGATCGCGCAGGGCGCGTTCGGCGCGTGGACCGTCACCCTGAAACTCTGGCCCCAAGTCGTGACCATCCACCTGCTGGGCGGTTTCGCGACCTTGGCATTGCTCTGGGTGTGGTGGCTTCGGCTCCGCGGTCGGCATTGGGCAGTGGTTCCGGCGCTGGCGAGGCTGTCGTTGACCACCTTGGTCGTCGTCGTCTTGCAGGTCGCCCTGGGGGGGTGGCTGACGGCCAACTACGCCGCCCTCGCCTGCCCGGACTTTCCCACCTGCCACGGCGTCTGGATCCCGGACATGGACTTCGCCGCCGGATTCGACATCTTCCAGGACGTCGGGCCGAACTACCTGGGCGGCTTGATGTCGAGCGATGCCCGGGTGGCCATCCACGTCGTGCACCGCGCCGGCGCGGTGGCGGTATTGCTCTTCGCCGGCTGGCTGGCCTTCCGCCTGGGCGCGCGCCCGATGGCATGGGTCCTTGGCGGCGTGCTGGTTGTTCAATTGGCGCTCGGCATCGCCAACGTGATCTTTGCGCTGCCGCTCGCCGTCGCCGTGCTGCACAACGCGGGGGCGGCGGTCCTGCTGCTGGTTGTCCTTACCGTGAATTACGCTTGCCACCGGTCGAGCGCATAATCGAGCGATGAAGATTGCGTTGGTGGCGCTCCTGCTCGCGGTCGTCGTCGCGGGTGCCTGGGCGGTTGTCTATCTCGGTCCGGACGTTCGGTTCTCCGACGAGGAACTTCGCGAGTTTGGCTTCGTGCCGTACCCCGAGCCGAGGGATGTCGGCGATTTCGCGCTCGTTGATGCGGCGGGCGGGGTGTTCGACGCGGAACGACTGCACGGTCGATGGTCGTTCATGTTCTTCGGCTTCGCCAACTGCCCGGACATCTGCCCCATCACCATGACCGTCCTCGGCGAGGCGGAGCGATTGCTTCTCGACGCGGGCGATGAGCCCTTCCAGGGGATCATGGTCTCGGTCGACCCGGAACGGGACACGGCGACGGCGCTTGCCGAGTATGTCCAGGCGTTCTCCGGCAACTTCGTCGGCGTGACGGGTTCGGCGCCGGACATCTACGCCTTCGCCAGGAGCGTTCACGTGGGGTTCTCGAAGTCGTTGGTGGACTCGGAGCTTGGCTACGTGATGAACCATTCGGGGCACATCGTCGTGGTGGATCCGTCGGGGCGGCACTACGGCAACATCAGTTCTCCCTTCGAAGCCACCCGGCTCGCGACCCTCTACCGCGCGCTGGCCAGTCGAGGGCCCGCGAACACGTAGGGGGCGACCCCAACGCGCCCATCCGAGCCGATCCGAGCCGATCCAGTGGACCAAGGGACCGCTCAGGACCGCACTTTTGCATTGCGCCCGCCGCTTTCCTATGCTGGCGCCTTCACGAGGGGGACACCGGTGTTCAATCCACCTATCCGAAGCGCGGGCCGCACGCTTGACGGTCGGGATTCTCGTTCCCAAACGGGCCGGACATCGGCGGTCGTTTGACCCTGGATGCGGTGCGGGGCACAGCGATTGCGCCGCGGGAGGAAGCCGCCGCCCGGTACCACGCGGTTCGGCAACGTACCTTGGCGCTTTGCGTGCCGCTTGCCGTGGAGGACCACGGCGTTCAGCCCATCGTCGAAGCCAGCCCGCCGAAGTGGCACCTGGCCCATACCACCTGGTTCTTCGAGACCTTCCTGCTCAAGGTCTTTGTCCCCGGCTACCGGTCCTTCCATTCGGACTTCGAATACCTGTTCAACTCCTACTACGACGGCATCGGTGAGCCGTTCCCTCGCCCGGAACGGGGCAGGCTGTCGCGACCCACGTTGTCCGAGGTCCTCGACTACCGCGCCCACGTCGACGCCGCGATGCGCGAATTGCTCGGCAACGCCGATGCCGAGGCGGCGGACCGCATCACGTTGGGGCTTCACCACGAACAACAGCACCAGGAGCTATTGGTCACGGACATCAAGGCCAATCTCGGGCTCAACCCCTTGAAGCCTGCCTATGCCCAAGGCGGCGACGGCGTCCGCAAGGGGGTTGCACCGGCGCTCGGGTTCAACGAATACGCCGGCGGCATCGGCCAGATCGGCGCCCGGGATGGCGACGGGTTCGTATTCGACAACGAGTGTCCGCGGCACCGGGTATGGATCGACGACTTCGCCCTGGGCAACCGCCTGGTCACCAACGCCGAATTCGCCGAATTCATTGTCGACGGCGGCTACGATGAGCCGTCCCTTTGGCTGTCGGATGGCTGGCGTTGGCGGCGTGACCAGGGGATCGAAGCACCCATGTATTGGCGTCGCGTGGACGGCTGCTGGCTGGAGTACCGCCTCGACGGCGAACGGGAGTTGGTGCCCAATGCGCCCGTCACCCACGTGAGCCACTACGAGGCCGACGCCTACGCACGCTGGGCCGGTGTCCGGCTGCCGACGGAGGCGGAATGGGAGTTCGCGGCCCAGGACTGCCCGATCGTCGGCAACTTCGCCGACGGCGACCGGGCGCCACATCCTCGCCCTGCCGACGGCAATGCGATGGCGCAGTTGTTCGGCGACTGCTGGGAATGGACGTCAAGCGCCTATGTTCCCTATCCGGGTTTCAAACCCTTGGGCGGGGCGCTCGGCGAGTACAACGGCAAATTCATGTCCGGCCAGATGGTGTTGCGCGGAGGTTCCTGCGCCACACCCATGGGCCACGTGCGGCCCACCTACCGGAATTTCTTCTATCCGCAGGATCGCTGGCAGTTCACCGGGATCCGTCTGGCGCGCACAAGTTAGGAAGCCGATCCATCGACACGCACATGCACAACGGGGAGGCGGCGCCCCGTTACCAGTTCTTCGACCTCAAACCCGCGCTTCCCGACATGACCGCCGAGGTTCTGGACGGCCTGTCTCGAGCGTCCAAGTCGATTCCCCCGAAGTATTTCTACGATGCCGAGGGCTCGAGACTCTTCGATGCCATCACAAGGTTGCCGGAGTACTACCTGACGCGCATCGAGACCGGGATCCTGCGCGACAACCGGGACCGGATCGCGCGGCTGGTGGGCACCGGCGGTTGCCTTGTCGAATACGGCAGCGGCAGCAGCGTCAAGTCGCGTCTCGTGATCGAGGCGTGCCGGCCGGCGGCCTATGTCCCCGTGGACATCTCGCGGGACCACTTGGAGCAATCGGCGAGGGCTGTCTTTGACCGCTATCCGGAGCTCGCGGTCTACCCCACCTGTGCCGACTATTCGGTTCCGTTCGAACTGCCGCCGCCGGTTGCGGCGCTAGGGCATCTCGCCTTCTTTCCCGGTTCGAGCATCGGCAACTTCGAACCATCGGCCGCCGGCGACTTCCTGCGGGGTGTGGCCCAGGTGGTGGGGCGGGCGGGCTGGTTGGTCCTCGGTGTGGACACCCGGAAGGATCGCGACATCCTGGATCGCGCCTACACCGACGCGGGCGGCATCACCGAACAGTTCAACCGGAACCTGCTGCGGAACATCAACAACGCGGTCGGCGCCGATTTCGATGCACAGAGCTTCCGGCACCTCGCCGTCTACAACGAGGCAGCCGGTCGCATCGAGATGTACCTCGTGGCCGAGCGCGATCAGCGGGTCAGTGTCGCCGGCACCGAGGTTGCCTTCGCGGCAGGGGAGCGGCTGCACACGGAGAACTCCTACAAGTACTCGCCGGAAGCGTTCGTGGAAATGGCCGACAGAAGCGGCTTCGACTGTGCCGACGTCCTGCTCGACGAACGGGCGTACTTCATGGTGCTGATGCTACGGGCCCGTTGACTTCGCCGACGGCGTCTCTAGCGCCACAAAGCCGTTGCCTGGCGGCACCGCCTTTTGCCCCAGCCCCACATCCCTGTGCCGCGCTAGGGAAGGTCTTGTTCAGACCTTCCCTAGAACTCGATCAACACCCACCGCGGCACCAAGGTGTCCGCCTGTTCGAGGTCGCCGAACCCGGTCGTTGGATCTTTCGGTGCGAGAAAATACGGTTTGCCGCCCTGCGGCACGACCTTGATCATGAGCAACTTGCCGTTCTGGCGATACTCGTAGACGGTACGCGACTCGCCCGCGATCAAGGTCACGTCCGGGCCGCGGGCTTCGTCGAGGGACGGTGGGGGTGGCGGGTCTTGGGGGCGGATGCCGGATGGCCCGCTTGGTTTGGTGGCCGCGTCCTTCGGTGAGACCGCCGTGGCCTTGGGTTCCGTGCTCGGAGTCTTCGTCGCGGCGGCCGTTGCCGGTTGCTCCTCGCAGACGCCCATGATGGTGCCGAGAGCCATGAGCGCGATGACTGTCGCACGCGCCGTGGAGGGTCGATACGATGAATGACGTTCTCGGAAAGGCACGGCGCAACCGCCGTTGTGCTACCGTCGATGCGGGGGGAATCTAGCATGGCTGCCGACAAACCGTTACTGCTCGTCGACGGCTCCTCCTACCTGTTCCGGGCGTTCCATGCCCTGCCCGATCTGCGTACATTGGAGGGATTCCCGACCGGGGCCATCCGGGGCGTGATCGGCATGCTGCGCAAGCTTGCCAACGACTTCGAGGGCAGCCCGGTGGCCGTGGTCTTCGACGTCGGCGGCAAGACGTTCCGCAACGACCTCTATTCCGAATACAAGGCCAACCGACCGCGCATGGCCGACGATCTCCGGATCCAGATCGAGCCGATCTTCGAGATCATCGAGGCTATGGGCATGCCGCTCCTGCGGGTTCCCGACGTGGAAGCCGACGATGTCATCGGCACCCTGGCTGCCGAGGCCACGCGCACCGGTCGGCGTACGATCATCTCGACCGGGGACAAGGACATGGCGCAGCTTGTCTCCGAGCACGTCACCTTGGTCAACACGATGTCGGACACGGCACTCGACCGCGCCGGCGTGGTCGAGAAGTACGGCGTGCCGCCGGAATTGATCGTCGACTACCTGGCGTTGATGGGGGACAGCGTCGACAACATCCCGGGCGTACCCAAGGTGGGGCCGAAAACAGCGGCGAAGTGGCTTGGCCAATACGGGTCGCTAGACGAAGTAATCGCTCACTCCGATGCGGTCAAGGGCAAGATAGGCGACAACTTGCGCGACAGCGTGGACATGCTGCCGCTGTCCCGGGAACTGGCAACCATCCGTTGCGACGTGGACTTCGGCGTCGGGATTTCGGACTTGACGCCGCGTCCGCCGGACGAGGACAGGCTTCGTGCACACTTCGAGCGCTACGAGTTCAAACCCTGGCTGGAGGAACTCGGCGGGAGCGCGGTTGAACCCGACCCGGGCGAACCGCCGGTGGTCACGGTCATCTCGTCCCGGGCCGAACTCCTCGGGTTTGTCGAACGGGCCCGGGAGGCCGGGGCATTGACACTGGCGATCGAGACGACTCCGGGACGTTTCATGGACGGCGAACCCGTGGGGGTGGCGCTCTGTGTCGAACCCGGCGATGCCGCCTATGTCCCGGTCGGACACGACTACCTGGGGGCTCCCGCCCAACTCTCGTGGAGCGACTTCCTCGAAATCGCCGGTGCCGTTCTGGAAGACGCGGCGGTCACCAAGACCGGCCAGGACCTGAAGCATGCGAGCAACATCCTGGCCCGTTTCGGCATCGAACTCGCCGGAATCGGCAACGACACGATGCTGGAGTCCTATGTCCTCGACAGCGTTGGTGCCCGCCGCCATGCCCTCGAAGATGTCGCCAAGAAATACCTCGGACGGGAGGTGCCGACCTACGAAGCCCTGGCGGGCAAGGGGACCAAGCAGCGCCCCATGAACCAGGTGGGGGTGCAAGACGCCGCGGACTACGCTGCGGCTCGGGTCGAACTCGCCACCCGCCTCCACGAAACCCTGCGCCCGCGCCTGGACTCGACGGGACGGTTGGCCGAGGTCTACGACGAGATCGACCGACCGCTGCTCGGCGTTCTCGGACGGATGGAGCGTCGCGGCGCCTTGGTCGATGCGGGTTTGCTGGCGGAGCACAGCCACGAACTCGCCCAGGGCATGGAGGCACTTGAGCAACGGGCCTTCGAAGAGGCGGGCGAGCCATTCAATCTCGGTTCCCCGAAGCAACTCCAGGAGATCCTCTACGACAAGAAGGGCTTGCCGGCGTTGCGCAAGACCCAGAAAGGCCAACGCTCGACGGCGGAGCCGGTTCTCCAGGAACTCGCGTCCCGGGGCTACGAACTGCCGACGATCATCCTGGAGCACCGTTCGCTGTCGAAGCTGAAGTCCACCTATACGGACTCCCTGCCCCACGAGATCAACCAGCGCACCGGTCGTATCCACACCTCCTACAACCAGGCCGTGGCCGCCACCGGACGGTTGTCGTCGGCGGATCCGAACCTGCAGAACATCCCCATCCGCACGGCCCAGGGGCGTCGCATCCGGCAAGCCTTCGTGGCGCCGCCGGGGCGGAAACTCGTGGCGGCGGACTACTCCCAGATCGAGTTGCGCATCATGGCGCACCTCTCCGGCGACGCGGGACTGCTCCGGGCCTTCGAAAGCGGTGACGACATTCACCGCGCCACCGCGGCCGAGGTCTTCGGCAGCGCCCTGGACGACGTGACAGACGATCAGCGGCGCAGCGCCAAGGCGATCAATTTCGGCCTGATCTACGGCATGTCCGCGTTCGGCCTAGGCCAACAGCTTGGCGTGACCCGGCATGTTGCCGAGGAATACATCAAACGCTATTTCCAGCGCTATCCGCAGGTCCAGGTGTTCATGGAGCGAACCCGGGAGCAGGCCGCCGCCGACGGCTTCGTGGAGACGCACTTCGGACGACGGCTGTACCTGCCCGAGATACGGGACCGAAACCGCGTGCGCCGCCAGGCGGCGGAGCGTGCCGCCATCAACGCGCCCATGCAAGGCACCGCGGCGGACATCATCAAGCGGGCGATGGTGACGGTGGACGCCTTCTGCCGGGAATCGGCTCTCGACGTGGCGATGATCATGCAGGTCCACGACGAGTTGGTTCTCGAAGTGGCCGAAGACGACGTCGCCGAGGCAGTGACCGAGGTGACGGCCCGGATGCGCGATGCCGCCGAGGTGTCGGTTGAACTCGTGGTCGACGTCGGTGTCGGGGACAACTGGGACGAGGCGCACTAGGAAACCTCTGTTCAAGTCCGTCCCTGGACTTGAACAGTAGCGAAACAAATAGTTTCGCTCGCAAATTCAATGGCTTACGCCATCGAATTTGGCGGCACATCCCTGTGCCACGCGACCTGCCAGGACTGTCCACCAACCGGCGCCGTGCGTGCTCGCATCCTTCGCGCGCGTGGGCCATCAGGGACGGCAGGTGCTCTCTCGCGGACATCCCCCTATTGATGCCGCTCGTCGGTCAAGGTTGCGCTGGCGGTCTTTGCAGGTGCTCCCGAACGGCCGCGGTAGCTTCGACGGCGCCCATTCCGGTCACCGCCGAAAACAGCAATACCTGTGCACTTGGCCCAAGGTCGGCCTCCACCGAACCGAGCGCCTTCGCCCGTTCGTTCCGCTTCAGCTTGTCGGCCTTGTTGAGGAGGACCAGGAGCGGCATGGCCCGGTCGGTACACCAGCGGATCATGTCGCGGTCGAAGGGTTTGAGCGGATGGCGGGCGTCCATCACGAGCACGAGGCACGCCAGGTTCTCGCGTCGGTTCAGGTAATCGTCGACGGCGCTGCCCCAGGCCTGCTGTCGCGCCTTGGCGGCGCGGGCGTAGCCATAGCCCGGAAGGTCGACCAGCCGACCGCCTTCGTTCACGCTGAAAAAGTTGATGAGTTGGGTGCGCCCGGGCGTCTTGCTCACGCGGGCTAGTTGCCGACGACCTGTCAGGCGGTTCAGCGTGCTTGACTTCCCGGCGTTCGAGCGGCCGGCGAAAGCCACTTCGGGGACGTCGTCGCGCGGGCAGCCGTCCAAACGGTCGGCGCTGGTCAGAAACTCGCTGGCCAATGCCCGGGACGCCGTCGCGGTGTGCAATCCATCGGCGGACACCGTGCTATATAATCCCCGCGCTCCGGCGTCTAGCGTGTGCGGAGTGTGTCGCATTTGCTGCATGAGCGACAGCCCGACACGCCGGTGGCGTTGTATTTCGAATCGACTTTCATGGGGTAAGCGTGGGATCGCGAACCATCATCTGTATTGGGGCGTTGGGTATCGTGTTGGGTGCCGGCCATGCCCGGGCGGCCGAGGGCGAGGAACCACAACAAGGCGACATCGAAGCCGGTCGCGTGCTTGCGGCGACGACCTGCATCGCCTGTCATGGCGAAGACGGAAACTCTGCGATACCCGGCTATCCCAACATCGCGGGTCAGAATGCGCGCTACCTGTTCCGGCAGATGCAGTTGATGCGCGACGGCGATCGGGATCCCAAGGCCATGGGGGTCATGCTGGACAACATGACCGATCAGGACCTCAAGGACATGGCCGCGTTCTACGCCAGCCAAGCCAGCAAGGTCGGCCAGGCGTCCCGGGAAGGCATCGAACTTGGCGAGGCGATCTATCGAGGCGGGATTTTGGCCAAGCAGGTGGCGGCCTGCACGGCGTGCCATGCGCCGGACGGAAGCGGCAACGCGCACGCCGGTTTCCCGAGCCTGTCGGGGCAGAGCGCCGCGTACGTCGTCGAGCAGCTAACGGCATATCGTGAAGGATTGCGCGCGACCGACGAAGGCAACTACGAAGGCATGATGCGCCAGACGGCCGCCAATATGACCGACGGTGAGATCGCGGCGGTGGCCAACTACGTGCTGGGATTGCACTGACGGATTGCGGCACGGTCTAATGAGGCTTCTAGCCTGCGAGTCGGTACCATGAATCGTCTTGTTCCACTTGCCGCCGCCGTGGCCGCGTTGGCGCTGGCGACCGCTGTGCCCGCCCAGGAGTACAAGGAGGGCCAGGACTATTTCAAACTCCCGGTCCCGGTCGAAACCCGGAACCCGGACAAGATCGAAGTCGTGGAGGTGTTTTCCTACGGCTGCATCCATTGCTACGAGCTCGAACCCGGCTTGAACGCGTGGCTCGTGGCGCAAGGCGACGATGTCGACTTCCACCGTGTGCCGATGGCGACGCGGAACCTGAGGACCTTGGCCCAAGCGTTTTTCACCGCGCAGGCGATGGACGTTCTGCCCCAGGTGCACATGTCGTTGTTCGAGAACATCCACGACTACGGGATCGACATGACCCGGCCGCAACTCATCCGGCGGATGTTCGTCAAGGAGGCGGGCGTGGACGAGGAAGAGTTCGCGCGCATCTTCGACTCGTTCGCGATCAACACCCGGGTCCGTCAGGCCGACGCGCAGACGCGCCTATACCGAGTCCAGGGCACCCCGACCCTGATCGTCGACGGTCGATACCTTGTGGATACCGTCTCGGCGGGGACAGCCCGGCGCATGCTCGCGGTGGTCGGCCAACTGATTGACGTGGAGCGTGCCGCCCGGGCAAAGGCTGCGGAGGACGGTACCGGGGATCAGTCGGCTTCCCCGCCTTCATCTTGAGTTCGACGGCGGTCTAGAGCCGCGCCGACCACCCGACGAGCCCCCTGATGTACCTCGGCATCGATCTGGGTACGTCCGCCGTGAAGGCGGTGGTGACCGACGACGGCGTGGTTGTCGCCGAAGCCAGCGAGCGTCTTGACGTATCGCGTCCCGGGCCTCGAATGAGCGAACAGGCGCCCGAGGACTGGTGGCGGGCCGCGGACGCCGCGGTTCGACGGCTCAAGCATCTGGCACCGAAAGTCGATGCCATCGGGCTATCCGGACAGATGCACGGCGCCGTGCTTCTGGACAGTGGCGGCCTGGTCCTGCGCAACGCGATTCTCTGGAACGACGGGCGGTCGGAGGCGGAATGCGCCGAACTCGAGGGTCGCCTCGATGTGCCGGGCCTCACGGGGAACCGTGCCATGCCGGGTTTCACGGCACCGAAGCTGCTTTGGGTGCGCCGGCACGAACCGGCGGTCTTTGCCCGCATAAAAACCGTTCTATTGCCCAAGGACTACCTGCGCTACCGGATGACGGGCGAGTTGGCGAGCGACATGTCCGATGCGTCGGGCACCCTGTGGCTCGATGTCGGCGGGCGGCGCTTCTCGAAACCCATGCTCGACGCCACGGGTCTGGACGAGTCGCACATGCCCCGGCTGGTCGAGGGCACCGAGGTCGCGGGCGTGCTGCGGCGGAAAATCGCCGACGAATGGGGATTGAAACCGGTTCCCGTGGTCGGTGGTGGCGGGGACCAGGCTGCGGGCGCGGTCGGCGCGGGTGCCGTGGTGGCAGGTACCAGCTTCGTTTCGCTCGGGACATCGGGGGTCTACTTCGTTCCGGACTCGACCTATCGCCCGAATCCGGATGGCGGCGTCCACGCCTTCTGTCACGCGCTTCCCGGCATGTGGCACCAGATGTCTGTGGTCCTGTCGGCGGCCAGCGCGCTGACTTGGGTGACCCGACTCACGGGGGCGGCGTCCGAAGCCGCGGTGGTGGACGAGGTGGAAGCATCGGGCGTTGGGCCCTCTAGCGTCTACTTTCTGCCGTACCTTTCCGGGGAGCGAACCCCGCACAACGATCCCAACGCGCTCGGTGCATTCGTGGGTCTCGACCACGATGTCGACCGTGCGCGGCTCGTCTACGCCGTGCTCGAAGGTGTGGCGTTCGCCGTGGCGGACGGGCAGCGGGTGCTCGAAGAAGCGGGGGCAAACATCGGCGAAGTCACCGTAATCGGCGGCGGCTCGCGAAGTACCTACTGGGGCCGCATCCTCTCGGCGGCGTTGGGGCGACCCCTCACCTACCGGGAGGACGCCGCCGTCGGCCCTGCATTGGGTGCCGCCCGGCTCGCCGCCCTCGGCCACGCTGGGGGTTCCCCGGCGGTAGTCTGCCCTCAGGCGCCGGTGGTCGAGTCGGTGGAGGCATCGCCGGAGGCCATCGCTCGCTCCCAGGCGCGATTCGCGACCTACCGCGCCCTCTACCGAGACCTCAAGGAACGATTTCCGGCTTTGCACGACGCCTGACCGCAAGACCCACGCAAAAAGGCCATAATTCCTGGCCGGGGGTACTTTGGAGACGGCTGATATGAGCTTCTTCCCGGACGTGGGCACGATTCGCTACAAGGGTCCCGAGTCCACCGAACCGCTCGCGTTCCGCTACTACGACGCCGATGCCGAAGTGCTTGGCAAGACGATGAAGGAGCACCTGCGGTTCGCGGTCTGCTACTGGCACTCCTTCGACGCCCCGGGGTCGGACGTGTTCGGCACCGGCACTTGGGACCGCCCATGGGCCAACGGCAGTGCCGACCCCATGGCGGCGGCGAGGGAGAAGCTCGCCGCGGGATTCGAGTTCATCGCCAAGCTGACGGCGCCGTACTTTTGTTTCCACGACCGCGATGTGGCGCCGGAGGGGGCAACGCTTGCCGAAACTGAGCGCAACCTGCTCGCCATCGGCGAGGACATCGCCCGGGAAATGGAACGGACCGGTATCAAGCTCCTGTGGGGAACGGCGAACCTCTTCGGCCACCCGCGCTACGCGGCGGGGGCGGCGACCAACCCCAACCCGGAGGTGTTCGCGCATGCCGCGGCGCAGGTGAAGACGGCACTCGAACTCACCCACGCCTTGGGCGGCGAGAACTACGTGCTGTGGGGCGGTCGCGAGGGCTACGACACGCTCTTGAACACCGATCTCAAGCGGGAATCCGACCAACTCGGGCGGTTCATGCAGCTGGTCGTCGAACACAAGCACAAGATCGGCTTTACGGGCACGCTCCTCATCGAGCCGAAGCCCTGCGAGCCGACCAAGCACCAATACGACTTCGACAGCGCGGCGTGCTACGCCTTCCTGCAGAAGTACGGCCTGACCGACGAGTTCAAGCTCAACATCGAATGCAACCACGCGACGCTTGCCGGCCATACGTTCCAGCACGAGGTCGCCTACGCGATCGCGCACGGCATCTTCGGCAGTATCGATGCCAACCGCGGCGACCCCCAGAACGGCTGGGATACCGACCAGTACCCGAACAGCGTCGAAGAGGCGACCCTGGTGCTCTACGAGATCCTGCGCGCTGGCGGACTAGGCAGCGGCGGCTTCAACTTCGACGCCAAACTGCGTCGCCAGAGCGTCGCCCGGGAGGATCTCTTCCACGGCCACATCGGCGGCATGGACACCTTGGCCCGGGGGTTGCGCAACGCCGCCGCATTGATCCAGTCCGGCGAACTATCCAGGCGCGTCGCGGAACGCTACGCGGGGTGGGACGAAGATCTCGGACAGCGCATCCTGAACGGCGAGTTGGACTTCGGCACACTTGCCCGCCACGTCCACACGACGAATCCCGATCTGTCGCCCGTCAGCGGTCGCCAGGAGCTGCTCGAGAACGTCGTCTCCCGGTTCGCGAGATAGGGGCCGGGCGTGCCAGCGCGAGGCACCGAAAAGCAACCGACCATCGTGCGGCGGATTCTGCGTCTCTTCAAGAGCGACGCGTTGATCGCGGCCGTCGCCGTGGTAGCGGTTTCGTTCGTCGCCTGCTTCGGCGTGGCGGTGATCACCTGGTTCACCTACCGGGAGCGATACGGCGTGGGCTTCATCGAGTACCTGAGGCTGTTCCTGTAACGATTGCCAGGCCCGCCGAGCCGTAGAGGCGACCCTTAGCGGCCGCCCGCTTGACGCGCATCCCAGGCTGCTTCGAAGTCTCGATTGACGGGTGTGGGAGCTTTCCATTCCGCTTAGATCCGCTTAGAAATGTGCACGGTAGTTGGTGGCCCGCAAGGTAACGTGCCCCTGGACATCGCCGGGTAGGGTGAAGAGCTTTGGGCGTTCGCGGAACTCGAAGACCCGGTAGAGCTGGTAGGCGTTGCTGTTGGCCTTGGAGAATTGAATCTCGCCGGCGCTGATGTAGAACGGCGTGCGTTTCCCGTAGCGGGTGGTCTTCACTTCGACGAAGCGATCCCGACCGTCTTCTTCGTAGGAACGGATGTCGTATCCGAGGTGGTCCCCGATCGTCTTGGACACCTGCTCGACGTTGCGCGCCAGATGATCCTTGCCCGCCCGCTTAAGCCGGGTCGTTTCGTAGACCATGATCAGGGTCTCGCCCGCATCACCGAGGGACTTGTTCGCGGCTTCCTGGTGCACGTAGTCGAACGGCTTTGGCCTCCGTCTCGAGACGACGTATTCTGCCGGATCCTCCGCCGCCGCCAATTTTCTTCTTGGCGGTTCGACCTGAATGGACAGGATGTCGGCGACCGTCAACGCCTCCTGTGGTGCCGAAGCCTCGCGGGTCAACTCGTCGACTAGTGGCGAAACGCGCTCGCCAACCACGTCGCGCAACAAGGCTTGCACGTTGCCCCGGGGTTTGTAGCCGTCGATGTAGGGGAGGCCCATCTCGGCGAGCACAGCGCTGATGTTCTGGTGCTTGAACTCCACCGAGCCGTGGGACCGGCCCCGCAGTCGCCGGCGCAGGACACGATTGTGCTCTGTCTTCGTGTACGGCTTGCCGGATCGGTCGAGGGCAAGCATGTCCAGGTAGTCCTGAACAGCGGCTTCCACCTCCGTCCGGCTCCAGTCTCGTCCCGCCATTGCGGACTATCGTACACAAGTGAACGAGTGCGGGCTCCGACGGATGGGGCTCGGCGATTGACGTGATCGCGGCGTTCTGACAGCGGCCTTGGGGCCGGAATTCTCGCTGACCCTACGTCCCGATGAGCGTCCGCTATCGCGGCGCGGCGGCGGCCACCACCCGTTTCGTGCAAGCCGTCCCGAACACCTCCGGGTATTGCTTCGGGTAGTCACTCTGGCACTCGGCGATCGCGGCCTTGGCGCGGTTGACGACGTAGCCGTGTACGAGGCGCGACTCCGCTTCGCCGAGAATCTCCTTGAATCCCGGCATGCCGACGGTTTCGTAGGCACCCTCGCGCACGATCACGTTCCAGCGCGAGTGCGCGGCGGCGGGCAGGTACTTGAGATCCGGCACGGAGCTTCCCGAGTGGACATCGGAGCCGTGGCAGGATGAGCACCACGTGTGGTAGAGCATCTCGCCTTGGGCGAGTTCGGCTTCGCTGAGTTCGATATCCGGCGGTTCGGGGATGTTCACGTGGGTGACGTCAGGTTCTGGCAAGAGAGCCTCGCCGCCCAGCTTGAATGCCAGCAGACGCCCCTCGGAGATCAGGTTGCCCTTGTGGCGGGGGGCGCCGGTGAAAAGCGTGAACGAGCCGCCCCAACCGGCGATGACCGCGACGTATTGTTCGCCGTCGATGGCGTAGCTGACCGGAGCGGCCACGATTCCCGTGTAAACGGGGGATTCCCACTTGAGTTCGCCGGTGTCCGCCGCGTAGGCCGCGAAGTAGCCGTCGGAACGACCCTGGAAGACCAGGTTGCCGGCAGTGGTCAGCAGCCCGCCGTTCCAGGTGCTTGGATGTTGGACGCGCCAGGCTTCCTTCTGCGCGACGGGATCCCAGGCGGCGAGGTGGCCCTTCATCGACGCGAACATGGCGGCGCGCGCTTCGACGGTCTTGGGCGGCAGCAGGGGTGTCAAGTCGATGCCGGAGTTGAACGCACCGGGCAGGTACTCGAAGTCGGGCTTTTTCGCGTACGGAAAGGCCATTTCGATGGCCGGGATGTAGGCGTAGCCGGTCGCCGGGTTGTAGGCCATCGGGTGCCAGTTGTGGCCGCCGTGGGCGGACGGGTAGACGAGAGCCGTGCCTTCGGGGTGGCGGGCCTCGGGAATCTCCACGGGCCGGCCGGTGGTGGGATCGATGTGGGTTGCCCAGTTGACCGGCACGTAGGCTTCGGCGGAGATGAACTCGCCGTTGGTTCGATCAAGCACGTAGAAAAAGCCGTTCTTCGGCGCTTGCATGATGACCTTGCGGTTGGTGCCATCGATTTCGATGTCGGCGAGGATCATGTGCTGTGTCGCGGTGTAGTCCCAGGTCTCGCCCGGCGTCGTCTGGTAGTGCCAGACCCGTGAGCCGTCGTCGGGATTCAGGGCGACGATGGACGCCAGGAACAGGTTGTCGCCGCCGCCGGGGCTGCGCAGATCGCGGTTCCACGGGGTGCCGTTGCCGACGCCGACGTACAGCAGGTTGAGATCGGGATCGAAGGCGAAGGAATCCCAGGCCGTCCCGCCGCCGCCGATCTCCCACCAGTTCCCGCCGCTCCAGGTCGTTGCGGCGAGTTCCATGGCCGGGCTCTCGAACGGCTGCGACGGATCGCCGGGGACGGTCCAAAAGCGCCACCGCTCTTCGCCGGTTTCCCAGTCGTAGGCCGTCACATAGCCGCGTACGCCGTATTCGCCGCCGCCGTTGCCGATCACCACGAGGTCCTTCACCACCCGGGGGGCGCCGGTGATGGTGTAGGGTCGCTCGGGGTCGATGGTCAGGGTTTCCCAGACGACGTCGCCGGTCGCAGCGTCGAGGGCGACGAGCCTGCCGTCGAGGGTGCCCACGAAGACCCGTCCCTTCCAAACCGCGACACCGCGGTTGACGACGTCGCAGCAGGCGTACTTGCCCCAGGCCTTGGGCACCTCGGGGTCGTAGCGCCAGATCAGTTCGCCCGTGCGACCGTCGTTCGCGTAGACGCGGCTCCAGGTGCCGGTGGTGAAGACGACGCCGTCGACCACGATTGGGGTGGCCTCGAGGCCGCGGGTATCGCTGGTGTCCCAGTACCACGCGAGGCCCAGTTCGGCGACGGTTTCGGCGTTGATGTCGGACAAGGGACTGTGCCGCTGTTCGTCGTAGGTGCGGCCATGGGCCAGCCAGTTGCCTGGCTCCGCGTCGGCTGCCTGGATCCGCGTTGCCGTAACGGACGCCGTCGAAGCCCGGATGGCGTCGGCCCGGGATTGGGGCGTCTCGCGCTCGCAGCCCGAAATAGCCGCGACCGCCGCGAGAACCGCCATCTGAACCGTGATCGTCTTAAGTGTGAGCAACCTAGCCTCCCGACACCCCGAACCGGCGCGAAGGATACAACCTCCGCGTCAATGCCGGTATTCTCAAGGTCATAGGGACAGGCACTGGAACAAGGACCTTGGCGGAACCGCAGTTGATGGAAGCCTCCGCCGACTGGGATCTCGAGCAGCAGGAGTGGATCGAGGCCCTCGCCGGCGTCCTGGACGAACGCGGGAGCGATGAAGCCAAGGCGTTGCTCGCGCGCTTGCAGCACGAACTCTCCCAGAAGGGAGTCGTGCTGACCGATGCCGCCCTGAACACCCCGTACAAGAACACGATCCCGCTCGCCGACCAGCCACCCTACCCCGGGGACATCGATCTCGAGAGCCGCATCGAGGACATCCTGCGCTGGAACGCCGCCGCCATGGTGCTGCAGGCCTACGACAGCGGCTCCGGCGTCGGTGGCCACATCGCCACGTACCTGTCCGCTTCGACCATGATGGAAGTGGGTCTAAACCACGTCTTCCGGTCCCGGACCGAGGGCTACGGGGGCGACCAGGTTCACTTCCAGGCGCACACCGCGCCAGGCATCTACGCCCGCGCCTTCCTGGAAGGTCGGCTGTCGGAGACGGAGCTCAAGAACTTTCGCCGGGAGCTCGCCGAGGCCGGTGGATTGCCGTCGTACCCGCATCCACGACGCATGCCCCATTTCTGGCAGATGCCCTGCGCCAGCATGGGCCTGTCGACGCCGAGCGCCATCTACCAGGCCCGGTTCGCCAAGTACCTGGAACACCGGGGCCTGAAGGCCGACAACGGCGGCAAGATCTGGGCGTTCATCGGCGACGGCGAGTCCGACGAGCCGGAAGTGCTGGGCACCATCGCCATCGCGGCCCGGGAGCAACTCGACAACATCGTGCTGGCGGTGAACTGCAACCTGCAGCGTCTCGACGGCCCGGTGCGCGGCAACGGCAAGATCATCCAGGAGTTGGAGCGCGCCTTCCGGGGCGCGGACTGGCACGTCATCAAGGTGATCTGGGGCAGCGGCTGGGACGTGCTTCTGCAACGCGATGTGGAGGGCATCCTGCAGGCACGCATGGAACAGGCCGTCGACGGCGACTACCAGATGTACACGGTCTCGCCCGGCGATGTGGTCCGCGAACACTGGGTGGAGAACAACCAGCCGCTCAAGGATCTGATGAGCGCGCTCACCGACGAGGAGATCCGCTCCATAAAACGGGGCGGGCATGACCACAAGAAGATCCACGCGGCCTTCAAGGAAGCCGAGGAAGTCACCGGCAAACCCTGCGTTCTGCTTCTGAAGACGGTCAAGGGGTACGGACTGGGGCCGGAAATCGAAGGCCGCAACACCGTGCACCAGAAGAAGCACCTGAATGCGTCGGAACGCCTGGCGCTCGCGGAACGCCTGCGCATCCCGTTGTCGACGGACGCGATCGAGCGCGCGGAGTTCTACCGGCCTGCCGAGGACAGCGAGGAAGTGCGCTACATGACGGCGCGCCGGGAAGCGTTGGGTGGGCCGATTCCGAAGCGGGAAGTCAACTGTCCAACCCTTGCGCCGCCGCCCCTGGCTTTCTTCAAGGAAATGCTCGACGGATCCCGGGGTCGCGCCGTCTCGACCACCATGGCCATGGTGCGCATGCTGCAGCGGCTGCTGCGCGATGCGACCATCGGCAAGTACATCGTTCCCATCGTGCCCGATGAAGCGCGCACCTTCGGCATGGACGGCCTGTTCCCCCAGGCGGGCATCTACTCGCCGGCCGGGCAGCACTACAAGCCCGTGGACGCGGGCACCATCGCGCCGTACCGGGAGGCCGAGGACGGGCAGATCCTGCAGGAGGGTATCTGCGAGACCGGTGCCATCGCGTCTTTCCTGGCGGCCGGGACCGCGTACGCGAACTACGGGCTGCCGATGGTGCCGTTCTACATCTTCTATTCGATCTTCGGCTTCCAACGCGTCGGCGACATGATCTGGTCATGCGGCGACATGCTCTGCAAGGGATTCCTTTTGGGTGGCACTTCCGGGCGCACCACGTTGAACGGGGAAGGCGTGCAGCACCAGGACGGCCACTCGCACCTCATCGCCTCGACGGTGCCGAACCTCTTGAGCTACGACCCGGCGTTCGCCTTCGAACTCGCCGTCATCGTGCGCGACGGCATCGGGCGGATGTACGAGAAGCACGAGGACGTCTTCTACTACCTGACGCTCACCAACCAGAACTACGTCATGCCGCCCATGCCGGAAGGCGCGGAGGAGGGAATCGTGCGGGGCATGTACGCGCTCGAGCGGGCGTCACGGGCTTCGATCAACCTGCTCGGCAGCGGCGCCATCATGACGGAGGTCCTGGCCGCCGCAGAAACGCTGCGCGCCATGGGCAAGCGTGTGAACGTGTGGAGCGTGACCAGCTACACCGAGCTCGCGCGCCAAGGCATGGCCGCCGAACGCGCGCAGATGCTCGCGGCGGGAGGCGCGGACGAGCGGCCGTACGTGGAGACGGTGCTCGAGGGAGAGGCCGGCGTCTTCGTCGCGGCGTCGGACTACATGAAGGCGTTGCCGCTCTCGATCGCGCGCTGGTTCCCCGGCGCGTACACGGTGCTCGGCACGGACGGCTACGGGCTGTCGGAGTCCCGCGACGCCCTGCGGGGCTACTTCGAAGTCTCCCGGGACTGGATCGTGTTCGCGGCACTGTCGACGCTAGCCCAGGCCAACAAGGGAACGGTCAAGGACGCCATGGGGTTCGCGGCGGCCACAGGACTCGACCTCGAGAAGGCAATACCCACGTAGGGGCTGCCCTTGTGGTCGTCCCGTGTTGAGCACCGTCGGGGACGCCCTTGCGGCGTCTCGCGCTGACGAACCGCGCTTTGAGTTCTAACGAGCGCCGCTCTCGGAGCAAATCAATCTAACGATACCCCTTCCGATCTCGGCTGACTGAGTGCTAAATAAGCAGCATCTAAGTGCTGCAAAAATAGCAATTCGACAGATGGATGATCACGTACACCTGACCCGCCGCGAACGCCAGATCATGGACGTGCTCTACGAACGTGGCGAGGCGTCCGTGGGCGAGGTTCATGGCGCTCTGCCGGATGCGCCGAGCTACTCCGCGGTCCGGGCGCTGATGCGCAAACTTCTCGACAAGGGCCACGCGTCGTACCGGGCGGAAGGCACTCGCTACGTCTACCGACCCGTGCTGGCGCCCACGCGTGCGCGGCGCAGTGCCCTGGACCGGGTGGTGAACACGTTCTACGGTGGTTCGGCCGCCGATGCGGTGGTCGGTCTCTTGGGTGCGAGGAGCGAGCTCACGCCGGAGGAGCTTGCCCGCATCGAGGCGATCCTCGCCAAGCTGAAAGCGCCCAAGCCATGACCGAGTTCGTGCACATCGACGCACGTTGGATCGTCCAACTCGTCCTGTGTTCGGCACTCTTAAGCGCGTTCGCATTCGTGGCGTTTCGGAGCAACCCGGTCACCCGGCGCGCCTATGCATTGATCGCCGGGCTGGTGTTGACGGGATTGCCCTTCGCGCTTGCCTTGACGAGCGGCTGGCATTGGACCGCGCCGTTCGAAGTGCTGACGCTCGTGTCGTTGGCGGGGAGCGTCCCGATCCCCGTATGGCTGATCGCGGCATGGGCAACCGGGGCGGTGGTCCTTAACCTGCGTGCGTTGTTCCGCCTCATGGAAACACGACGCCAGCTTGCCGCATTGCCGCCGGTGGACGATGCGCGCATCACGGCCGAAGCGGCGGCGGTCGCGCGGCGGCTTGCGTTCGGTCGACCCTACCAACTGCACTTCGGTGCCAACTCGTGCTCGTCGAGCTTGGCGGGTGACCGTATCGTGATCCGGGCCGACGCCAAGGACTGGGAGCCACGGGCCGTTCGTGCGGTGCTGGCCCACGAGTTCGTCCATCTCGCCCGGCGCGACGACCTGTGGCTGTTCGCCCTGGGACTGGTGCTGAACTGGTATTGGTTCGCGCCGTGGGTGTCATTGCTGCGCCAGCAGTACGCGGGGGCCATGGAACAGAGTTGCGACGACCGCGCGGCCGAGATGCTTCCGAGTTGCGCGGATTACTTGGACGGCGTCCTCTGCGCCGCCAGGGCCGAGCAGGAGCCTTCCCTCGTTGCCGGCCTGGCGGGCAGCGGCGTCGTCCTGCGGTTCCAGCGTTTCCTCGGCAACCGCGAACGCCAACTCGACGTCGGGGGCTTGTATTGGGGCCTCGTGGTCGGGTTGGGCGTGGCGTTGTTGTTTACCAGCGTCGAGTTCGAAGCCCACGAAGCCGCACCGGTCGCCTCGTTGACCGGCTACTCCGGGCTAAGGACGTTGACCCTCGAACCGAGGCTCGACGTGCCCCAAGTCAGCGAGCAGGCCTTGGGTGGCGACCGGGCGGTCAGACACGCGCCGGCGGTGATCTATCCCGGACGCGCGATCAACGACGGCATCGAAGGCCACGTTGTCGTCGAATACACGGTGTCGGGCGACGGCCGCGTGGTGCGTCCCACCGTGGTCGCTAGCGAGCCCCCGGGCGTGTTCGACGACGTGGCGTTGCGGGCGGTCGCACGCCGGGAGTACGTGCCGAACCACGAACTTGCCGCAATCGGGTCGCCGAGTCCTCCGGAGCGCATCGTCCGCCGCTACGACTTCGAGCTTCCGTATCGGGCGCCAATGCCATCATTGCCGTCGGCGCCGTCACAGCCGCCACCGAGTCTGCCGCCGCCGAACGAGGCGTTGCCCGAGGAGTGGGTGACGGCGGATCCGGCGGCCAAGTTGAGATCAGCACTGCCTAGGGTAAGTGTGGAGGCCGTCGACGCGGATCTGGCGGTCCCGGTGTTCGACGAGATCCACCACCTACCCATCGTCAAGGTTGCGCCGATCTACCCGGCACCGGCCCTAGCGAACAACGTCGAGGGTCATGTGCTGCTTGAGTTCGCCGTTACCACGACGGGGGCGGTGCGAAATCCGGTGGTTCTCGAGGCCGAACCGCCCGGCGTTTTCGATCAAGCCGCGCTCGATGCCGTGGCGAAGTTCAGATACAAGCCGACAGTGATGGATGGCGAGGCGGTGGAAGTCACCGGCGTGCGCAATCGCGTCATCTTCGAAATGTCCGACGAATAGCGACGGCGTCGACATGACCAACACAAAGAGATCGCGCCGTCATTCCCAAAGACGTCTGCCTGTGCATGGATGCAGACAACCGAGCGGCCTGGCTGGCGTTCCCGCTGTCTTCGGGCACGGGACGCCAGCTTTTTTTTTGCGGCCCGAGGGCCGTGCAACGGCCGTATCCAGAACAGCGACCGCGCTGTTCATGCCTAACGAGACACGAGGAGATTGGACAATGGAACGATACCCGACCGGGCTAGTGCTTGGCGCGCTGGTGATGTTGCTCACGCTGGGGTCGGCGAACGCCGGCGGAGGACCCGGCTGCCCCGGCTACGCGAAGACCGACAGCGGTGACGCCGTGGAGGAAGTCGTCGTCACCGCCGACGCGACCGTTACGTCGCAGGATACGTCTCAGAAGGGAGCGCAGGGCCCTCACGCCGATTTCCTACCGATCGTGAAGGTGGCGCCGGTCTACCCCCAGGAGGCCATTACCAAGGGAATCGAGGGCCATGTGCTTGTCGAGTTCGCCGTCACGGAGAAGGGGAAAGTGCGCGATGCGGTGGTCGTCGAAGCGGATCCGCCCGGTACCTTTGACGAGGCCGCCCTGACCGCTGTCGGGAAGTTCAGGTACAAGCCCAAAGTGGTTGACGGAAAGCCCGTTGCTGTCGAAGGGGTACGCAACCGCATCAGTTTCGAGATCTCCGACGACTGACGTCGGGCTCGCAACACTTACCGAGGCCGCATGTTGGGCAACGTCGTTTGCCCTTGACCATCAGACCGATAAGGAGACCTAAGAGATGCTGCTTCGATATGCAAACGCCGTATTGCTTGGCACCGTCGCGACCTTTGGACTGTTGATGCTGATGCGTGCGGTCATCGCCGATCCGATGCCCGCCCAGGATGACGGCATCACGGGCAAGGTAGTCGACTTCGTCCTGCTTGTGAAGGATCGGGAACCTGCGATCAAGGGTCGGAAGCCCGAACCGCCGCCCCCACCCGAACGAGAACCGGATCGGCCGCCACCCGACGACATTACTGACGGAGTGGGCACTCCCATGGAGGGTTGGCGGGCGCCCGAACCCCTACCGCCGGACGGCGGTCTGGACGGCGCCTACATGGACGATGGTACCTATCTGCCGATCGTTCGGGTGCAACCGGTCTATCCGAGACGGGCACTCGCCAGGAACATCGAGGGCTGGGTGCTCGTGGAATTCGTCGTCACCGAGACCGGAACGGTGCGCGACCCCGTGGTGCTCGTCGCCGACCCGCCCGGCTTCTTCGAACGCGCCGCGCTAAGTGCCGTCGTGAAGTTCAAGTACAAGCCGAGGGTCGATGGCGGCGTACCCGTGGCGGTATCGGGGGTTCGCAACCGCTTCGTCTTCGAAATGGAGGACTGAACCGCGCCGGACACGTTACCCGCGCGACTTTTGGTCGTGCTACCGTCGACTTGCGGCGGTGACGGAGAAGGCACATGCAAGCTTCCACCCCGGGGCCGGGCCACGCCCGGCCAGGGAACACAGGCAAGGGTGGGGGCGGGCTCGCAGGGGCGGGGCTTGCCCCAGGGCTTGTCCCCGCCCGAAACCGAGTTTGTTCCATGCGATTCCGTCGCTCGCGATTGGCGACGAGAGTCGCGGTCTTGTTGATTGCCGGGGTTGCCCTCGCACCGGGTTACGGCCAGATCCCGACGCCCGCGGTCATCGACCGGCAATCGGGTGAAGTGAGCGAACGAATCGGCAGCGGGGTGGACGAACCGGACATCCGCACAGTCAGGTCCCTGACGCCGGAAGAGCGCCGCAAGCGAACCCAGCGGCGCAAGCTCAGGCGGGCGGACGAACTGTTCGAGGCGGGGAAGTACGAGGAAGGGGCGGCGTTGCTCGAGAGCCTCGACATCGGCGGCAGCCCCCATGCAACGAGCGCGCTGGCGTTTTCCTACAGCCAGTCGAACCGGCCCGAACGGGCCATTCGGTACTTCGAACGGGTGCTGACGGCGCCCGAATTGCCGGAGTCGATCGAACTGTTGGCGCTCCGCCAGCTTGGGCGTCTCTACCACGGGCGTGGCCGAGACCAGACGTATGAAGAGGACGCCGATCGGTGGTACGTGCAGGCACGTTCGGCCATGACCACCTGGATTCAGAAGAGTCCGAGCCCGGACCCCGAGGCGTATCTCTTCCTTGCCCGAATCGAACTGGAACTGAACGACTTGGCGGCGGGCATCGCGAGTCTCGAAACCGCCGTCGAAGTGTCCAAACGGCAGGGCACGCCCGTCAATGACGAGTTGTCGGCGCTGCTAGGGCGTCTGAAATCGGTCAACGAGGACTGATTCGCGTAGGGGCGACCCTATGCGGTCGCCCGGATCGGACGCCCACGGGGCGGACGGAACAACCACCGGGCCGGGCCAAGCCCGTCCTCTACGGTCGGCACGAGGTCACCGCCGCCGTCGAGGGGCGCGTGGTTGCCTCGGGTGGGCGTTGGACATGTCCATCAGCTTGTCGATGTGGTCCAGCAGATCCTCGTAGGTGGCCCCGGCGCCAAGCTGGACCGGGTCGTTGACCCAGACCTCGCTCCGGCTGTAGTTGCCGCCGGAGGCGTGGATGACCGCGCCGTTGGGGGCGTCCTCGCTGCACATGTAGAGCACGGCGGGACTCACGAGTGACGGGTGCCGCATGGGGTCGGGATCGCCGATGTCCTCGTTCCGGCCCGGCACGGTGTTGGTCATCCGGGTCGCGGCGCCGGGGCCGAGTACGTTGACCCGCACATTGTGGTTGGCGCCTTCTAGGGCCAGGACGTTGGCAAGACCCAGCATGCCCATCTTCGCGGCGCCGTAGTTGGATTGGCCGAAGTTGCCGAAGATTCCGGAGCCGGAGCTCGTGAACACGATCCTGCCGTAGTTCTGTTCGTACATATGGGGCCAGGCAGCGTGGGTCACGTAGGCGGTGCCGGTGAGATGCACCTGCATGACGAGGTCGAACTCGTCGAGGGTCATGTTCTTGAACGTGCGGTCGCGGAGGATGCCGGCGTTGTTCACCAGAATGTCGATGCGCCCGTAGGCCTCGATGGCGTCGTCTACGATGGTCTTGGCACCGTCCCGATCCGCCACCGATGCCTTGTTTGCGACGGCGTCGCCCCCGAATCCCCGTATCTCGGCGACGACTGCATCGGCGGCGTCCCCCGCCCCCGTACCGTCGACGGCACCGCCCAAGTCGTTGACCACGACCTTGGCACCGCGTTTCGCGAATTCGACGGCGTGGCAGCGGCCGATGCCGCCGCCGGCGCCGGTGACCGCTGCCACCTTGCCCTGGAACTCGCTGTCTTCGAACTCGCTCATGATGTCCCCCTCAAGCGTTCGGTCTATGCTTCCCTTACGTCTTTGCCATCGAACGGACGATGACACCCGACCAGGTCGGCCAATACAAAGACGCGGGTTATACCATCGTTCCCGGCTTCTTCGCAGCGGCTGAGGTCCGGGCATTCAAACGTGAAGTGGACCGTTGGGTTTCGGCTGGTCTGCCCCGCGACGTATCGATTCCAGACACCAAGCGCATACCGCTTTGGTAACCATGGCTCGGGGGCGGCGACAGGATCCGCGCAGCGACGAAGTGCTGGTCGAGGCATGCAACGAAGGCGATGCCCGGGAGGCGGCCGAGGCCTTCGACGCGCTCTACCGGCGCCACAAGGACTACGTGCTGCGCGTGGCGCTGCGCTTCGCGCCGGACACCGACACCGCCCTCGACGTGCTGCAGGAGACGTTCGCCTATCTGCTGCGTCGTTTCCCACCCACGGGCGAGGGCATCGAACTCACCGCCAAGTTGACGACGCTGTTGTATCCGGTTGCGAAGCACAACGCGATCACGGCAGCGCGCAAGGCCGGTCGATGGGAACCGGCGGGCAACGTCGAGCCGGACGACCTGCCCGCGCCGGCGCAGTCAGACTCCGACGACCTCCAAAAGGTGCTGGCCACCCTTCCCCAGGGTCAACGCGAGGTGCTTCAACTCCGTTTCGTGGACGACCTTGCCTTGAACGAGATTGCGGACGTGCTCGGGATTCCGCTGGGAACCGTGAAGTCGCGCCTGCATCTCGGCGTGGCCAGGCTCAGATCATCGGACTTCGCGAAAAACATGCGTGGCGAATGAACCTTTCGGGGTGTTGCCACGCTATACGAGCAAGGAGACCCGCAACGTGCCCGACGAAAACACCAACAACGAGGAATTGCCTGCCGCCTTGGTCGATGCCCTCAAGGCCGATGATCGCACCCCTCCCGTGATTACCGCGGGTGTCGACCACGCTGTTGCAGCGATGGCGCGGTCGCACTTCCGCGGCCGGCAGCCGTCCTGGAGGCGGCGCGGCAGTTGGGCGGCGTTGGCCGCTTCGGTCGGTCTGATTGCAGTCGTGGGCACCCAGGTGGGTGGACCCCTGCTCCGGGACGGCGGCGAGCCCTACGGCGACGTCGACGGCTCCGGCCGAGTCGATATCGCCGACGTACTCGCGTTGGCGCGCTCCGAACGGGCGGCGGTCACCCAGGCGGACCTCGATGCGTTCGCGATGCGTGTCGTCTCGCTGGACGCGGGAGCAACTCGATGACAAAGGCTTGGAACGTACGGGCGACCCTGGCGGTCGCCCGGACACGAAGCCTTGCCGCCCTCGGCATTTGCCTGGTGGCCGGGGCTTCGGGCGGTGACTCTGCGCCTCGTTTTGTCCCGTTGGAGATATTCCTCGACAGCCCGCAGCCCGTGGCCGCGTGGCAATTCGAACTAGAGGATCGCAACGCCGCGATGAAGGTCGTCGGTGTGGAGAACGGCGACAGCGGCGCGTTCCAACGGGCGCCCTACTACGATCGAGAGGCGGTGCAACGGGGCCAGGCCGGTCGAATCGTCGTGGCCGACTATTCCCTGGCGGATGAGCGCGAGTTGCCTTCGGGCCGGGTTCGTGTCGCCACGGTGCACCTGATGCTCGACGGCGCTGCGGATTTCGAACTCAGACTGGTAACGGCGAACACCGCCGATGGTCGACCGATCCGCGAAGCATCGGTCAGCCTGCAAGAAACGCAAACGAGAGAAAGATGAGCAAACACACGCTTTTTTCCATCCTCCTTGGTCTGCTCGCGATGGCGCTGGTGCTCGTCGTGCCGGTCGTCGTGGTCTCGTGCAGCGTGACCCAACCGGTGGCGCCGGAGGTGCCTCCCCCTGCATCGGATCCGGAACCGACTCTGCAGGATCGAGTAGTGGCCGTGGCGGTCGCGCCGGCACCGCCGGCGCCAGCAATGCCGGGGCCGGCGCCACTGAATCCCGCGAGCGTGTTGCCGGAACCGGACGCGGGGCCGGATGCGGCGCCGGAGCTCTGGATCATCGAACGGCCGTCACATTCGAGGCGCGTGAAGGACCAACTTGAGGAAGTCCGAGTGACCGGTTCGTTCGTACGCAGAGGCAACTTCGAGTTGCCTTCGCCGACGCGGACCCTGGACCCACAGGACCAATTCGTTCAGCTCGACGCTGCCAAGTCGAAAGCTGCCAAGCCTGCGGACACATCGCCGGCAAGTGACGCCTACCGCAGCACCCTCGCACACGATTTGCGCAACGATCCCGGATCAGGGGCAATGCTGGCCGGGTTCCCCGTCCCCCATGCACCCGAACGTACTCGCTTCGTGCCGCTGCCCCTGAAGCACACCGCCGTGGATGCGGCCATCAGCGGCTACATCGGGACGGTCAACGTCAAGCAGGAGTACGAGAACCCCTACGACACCAAGATCGAGGCGGTGTACGTCTTCCCGCTACCCGAGAAAGCTGCTGTCAGCGAGTTCCTGATGATCATTGGCGATCGCACGATCCGCGGCATCCTGCGCGAGAAGGAAGAAGCCGAAGCCATCTACAAGGAAGCCCGCCAGCGGGGCTTTCAGGCAAGCCTCCTGGTCCAGCGCCGCCCCAACATCTTCGAGCAGAAGGTCGCCAACATCGAGCCCGGCAAGGCCATCGACATCGACATCACCTACTTCCACACGTTGGCGTACAAGGATGGGTGGTACTCCTTCGTGTTCCCGACGGTGGTCGGCCCCCGCTACAACCCGCCGGGCTACCCGGATCCGGTGAAGGCCGTGGAGCGGGGCCGGGGTGGCGGGACTGGCACCTCCGTCGAGTACCTCCGTCCCGACGAGCGCTCCGGACACGACATCAGCATCAACGTCCGGCTCGATGCCGGCGTCGAGATCGAGGAGGTAAAGGCTTCCCACGGCATCGACGTGACCCGCGACGGGAAAAGCACGGCGGAGGTCAAGCTCAGGAACGAGTCGACCATTCCAAACCGTGACTTCGTGCTCGACTTCCGCGTCGCCGGAGAACGGTTGAAGTCGAACCTCCTGACACACCTCGATTCGAAGACCGGCGAGAGCTACTTCACGTTGATGGTCATCCCGCCGAAGGACCCGACGCTGGTGCCGCGCCAGGCGATGGAGATGGTCTTCGTCCTCGATTGCTCGGGCTCGATGCGCGGGCAACCGCTTGCGCAGGCGAAGGATGCGGTCAGGGTGGCACTCGATCGGTTGGATTCCGGCGACACCTTCCAGATCATTCGCTTTGCGGACACGGCGAGCCAGTTCGGCACGAGGCCCGTTCCCGCCACGGAAAGCAACCTGACCCAGGCGAGGCGCTACCTCGAGATGCTCGGCGCCAACGGCGGCACGCAGATGATCAACGGCGTCAAGGCCGCGCTCGACTTCCCCCACGATCCGTCGCGATTCCGTTTCGTCACCTTCATGACCGACGGCTTCATCGGCAACGAGCGGGACATCCTCGCCGCGGTGCATGGCCGCATCGGTGCGTCGCGGATCTTCAGCTTCGGGGTCGGCAGCTCGGTCAACCGCTACCTGATGGAGCGCATGGCGGAGGCGGGGCGCGGCGTGGTCGCCTATCTCGGCCTGAACGACTCGGCGCGTGACGTGATGGACGGATTCTTCGCCCGCGTCAGCCGTCCGGCGCTCACCGATGTGGAGGTCGATTGGAACGGCATGGCGGTGACGGACGTCTACCCGCCGCAACTTCCGGACCTGTTCGTCGGGCGACCGCTTGTCGTCACCGGGAAGTTCACCGGGGATCCGACCACCGTCCGGGTCTTGGGTTCATCGGGCGGCGAACGGCGCACGGTCATGGCTGCGGGCGATCTAGGAGACAACGCCGGTTCGTCGCTGGCCAAGGTCTGGGCCCGCCTGCGCATCGCCGACTTGGCCAACCGGGCGACTTGGGCGGGCGATCCCTATGGCGAGCTGGGCGACGCCATCCGCAACACGGCCCTTCGCTACCAGTTGGTGTCGAACTACACGTCGTTCGTGGCGGTGGATTCGTCGCAGAAGACCCCGGGCGATCACGGCGTGACAGTGCGCCAGCCGGTACCGGTCCCGGATGGGGTTCGCTACGAGACCACGGTGGATTGACACGGTGGCGCGTGCGCTTCGATTCGTTGTTTTCCCCGTGCTGCTTTCCGGGTGTTTCTACGGCACGCCCATGTCCGAAATACCGCATCCGGTGTGGGTCGACGGCGGGCTTCGCGGCATGAACAAGCTCTCCTGTGAGGAACTGGTGAGAAAACTCGTTTCCGCCAGGGACCTCGCGGAATGTCTGGGCAAGCACGCGCAAGGGGATGGTACGGGCCGTGCCATGGCGGAGTACATGGGTGCCCAGGTCGCTGCTCTCGAAGCGGAGGTCGCGAGCCGCTGCCCCGTCGGATGAAACAAACACGAACGCGACCGGGACACCTGCCCGCCATCGCGCGACCGTAGGGGACGAGTCTGTCCCGTCCCGCCGAACGTCACCAACGCACGCGGAAGTCGTTCCGGCCCGAGACGTCGGTTCCCCGCATGAGGTAGAGGGTCCGTTCGGCCATGGACAGCGGGCCGCTGCGGCGATTGTCGGCAAGGTCGCGGCGGTAGACGGACGTCGTGGGCATGTAGCGCAGCGTCATGCCGCGTCGTGGCACGGCCGAACGGTTCGGTTCCGAGCCGTGGATCAGGAAGACGTCGTGCAACGACACCTGGCCCGCATCGAGAGTGATGTCCCGGGCGGCTGCCTCGTCGAACTCCTCGGTTCGTAGCTCCAGCGGCAGGCTCAAGCCGTCGGCGCCGTTGAATTCGTGGCGGCCGAGTTCACGACGCCGGTGCGAGCCGGGAATCACGCGAAGACAGCCGTTCTCCGTGGTGGCTTCGTCCACGGCGATCCAGACCGAACACGTCGCCAGTGGCCGGATGGGCCAGTATTCGCCGTCCTGGTGCCAAGGCGTCCTGGTGCCGACACGGGCGGGTTTCGCGAAGAAGCTCGAGTTCCACAGTGCGAAGTTCGATCCGATGAGCTGCTCGACCATGTCGAGTATGGCGGGAATCCGGGCGATGTTGAGAAAGGCCGTGTCGAAAGCCAGTAGCGATGGGCAATAATCGGCGAATTCCGGGTATTTGGCGAGCAGGCGGTCGTGGGTGCCGCGGACCTCCCCAAGCACATCGTCCTCGAGCCGAAAGGCGGGGACGACGTAGCCCTGGGTGTGATAGTGCTCGATTTCGTCGGCGCCAAGCATGCCGTTCGCCCTCTGGTCGGTTCATGAGCGTAACCCCAATGGCGGGCGTTGACACGCTCAACTCAGGACTCGGGGTGGGTACCCAGGAAGAAGCGCAAGCTCCACTCGGTGAGCGTGCCCTCGTCCGCCGCTGCCGCGTCGACAACCCGTATGGTCCACTCGCCGTTCGGGGACTCGCCGTAGAAGGCATTGCTGAGGAGGGTCCAGTGGAGATCCGCGTTTCCGGCGAGGGCATCGTTGAAGATCGGATTCAGGACGCTCTCGGTTCCGGCTGGCGAGGTCAGGTGGATGCCGAGGTCGTTGGTCTGCGGGTGGGTGATGTGGATGTGCAGGGTGACCGCCTCGATGTCGGCGTCGCCGGCTAGCCCTTCGACGATGAGCGTTTGGGTGACGCCGGCACCGTCGTCGTCCGGAATCGACACCGCATCCGACGATTGGAAGGAATCCGTTTCCACGAGTTCGCCAAGGCTGTCGGGCGTGTGGGAATCAACCAGTTCCAAGGCAGCGTCCACGGCCACGGCACCGAATCCATACCAGTTGTGGAAGGGGTAGCCGGCGGCGTTCGTCACCCACGGCAATTGCGCGACATAGACCCGACCGCCCACGAGGTACTGCACCGGTTGGATATCGGCATCGATCTGCCGAGCGGTCTTGGCGAGGACGTATTTCACATCGCGCCAGGTCAGTTCGGGTTCGGCTTCCAGGAGCAGCGCGACGGCACCGCTGGTGTGCGGCGCGGCTGCGGATGTCCCGTTGAAGGTGCTCACGTAGTTGCCGTGCGGGTTGTTGACCGCGTCCAGCGCGACCCCTCGATTCCCGCGTACGTCATAGCCGCGGTTCGTACCCACTTGGTCTGCGGTGATGGTGGCGCCGTACCGAGAGCCGTACTCGCCGGCCGGAGCGCTGATCCACAGGTTGGAACCCGCGGAGGAGTAGCTGGCACGGGTACCTTGGGCGTTGAAAGCGCCAACAATGACGAGATAGGGGGAGTAGTGCGAGGAAGCGCTGTTGGAGCTGCTGCAGCCGATGCGAGCGTTGGCGGGACGGCGCATGGATCCACAGGCGCCGAAGGCATTGCCGGCGGACTTCACGTAGATGGCGCCGCGCCCGGCGCGCAGATTGGTGACGCCGTTTCGCAACAGTCGGACGTCATCGGGGTCGATGCCGAACTCCCCGCCCAGCGTGCCGAAGCTCATGTTGAAGATGTCGACCAAGCTCGAGTCCGGGTCGGTTTCACTGCCTCCTAGGGCATCGTAGTAGGTGCCCGCGGAATCGACGGCTGACAGCATGTTGTAGCCGCGAATCGTCGCCTCCGGGGCGACGCCTCGTCCGCCGGTCCCGTTGCTGGCCGCACCCGCCGCAACGCCGGCCACGGAGGTGCCGTGATCGCCTAGCGACCAAGGAAGGTAGGGTTCGGCCAATTCGGCGCCGTGCCAGTCGTCGGTGTTGAAATTGTAGGAAGCGTTGGCTTCCACGTTTGCCGTCAAATCGGGGTGGCAGAGTTCCATGCCCGTGTCGACGACCGCGATGCGGACACCGGCACCCGTCGGCGTTCCGGAGGACAGGACGTTCGCCATGCCGAGATCCTCGCCGGGCGTGGCGGGGGTCGTTGCATAGGCTCGCTGACCGGTGTTGCGAAGGTGCCACTGTTCGCCGAAGAGGGGGTCGTCTGCCCCGTCCTGGCCGTCGTCGGGCGCTTCAGGGTCGCACCGCATGACGACTTGCCCGTCCGCGTCGAGCGAGAAACCCCAAGTGTCCCAGTTCCTCGCCCTAAGCTCCCCTTCGAGGGCGTCGGCCCGTATCAGCACGTAGTAGTCGTCGTCCGGCTCGAGTTCGTCGAGAGTGACCTCGACGTTGAACTGGGTAGACGACTTCGGATCGATTGGCGGCACCTCGGTGTCGAGAAGGGTCCTCGTCGTGGAGTCGGTCCAATTGGGTCGTTCGTTGATGTAGACGCGCAGGTCGGTAGCCGTGGACGGCACCGCACCCCAGTTGAGGATCGTGACCGGCAGTTCGATGCGGTCGGCATGCACCGGGGCATCGCCGGCGAACACCAGGAGGTCGGGCGCCACGGAGAGCTTCGCGTCCGGGCCGCAACCCACGGCAATGAACAGGCATAGTAGCGAGGTGATCACTTTAGCAACGCACTCCCCTCGGTCCTCGATACCTCGCTGTCATCTCTCTTACTGCGGGACACGAATGGGCTCCTCGAGCACGACTTCGACCTTCACGACCATCGGATCGTCGGAGAGCGTCTGCGCAGCGGTCGCTGGATTTGTCCGAGGTCCTAGCCGGAGCAGGGCAAAGCCAAGGGCTGGGTAGTGCTTTGCGCCCAAGGCGCCAACCGAGGCAGCGACTTCGCCTAGGCGCTCGTAGTCGGCGAGGCGAACGCGCAACGTGGACGACACGGCATCGAACCGCCGTTCCGCCGGGTCGTAGGCGTACCGTCTGGCAGGGCTATCAACGGGCTCGTAGACGGTACGGGTGTGTCCGTCCTGATGCGCCCGGTAGACCCGGAATCCCCCTTCGACCCCCATCTCGAGGCGGACACCGCCCGCGATCATCGAACCCGGTCCGGTAGTTTCGAGCAGCGGCAGTACCATCACGGGGCCGTTGCCGCTAGCGACGGTCTGCGGCGCGCGGGTCTCCTCCTGCGCGGCGACCGAGCAGGAGACCAGCACCAACGCGGGGATTGCCAGTCGCTTCATCATGGGCCAGCCGTGGCCACCTCAGCGAACCCCATCGCTGTCCGCGAGGCGAGACACCAAGCGGTGGGGTGGTCCACCGGCACACCCCTGTCGCGTCTCGAGTTCATCGGTGTCCGAGGATGCGGACAAGACCACGGGGCCGAGATTGCTCAAGTGTCCGGTGGGCGATTCAAGGAGGTTCATGACCACGATGACGTCGTCGGTGGCGATGGCCAGCCGCCACTTGCCGGCACCGTCGCCGAGCGTGCCGTCGAGGTCGGGATCGCCGTCCTCTAGTTGTTGGGAGGTCACGGTACGCGCGCCGTTGGCCGGGAGGGTGAGCGACACGGGACCGCGGGAAGCCCCGTCGTCGTCGACACCGAAAATGTCTATGTGCGCGTCGTCGCCCCCGCGTTCGATGATGCGCAGGCTGCTCACCTGGTTCGTGTTCGAAGCGGGATTGAAGAGGGTCGCCTCGTAGACGCAGGCCGTGCCGAACGACGCGCCGTCGGTGGGAACGAGGATGTTCCCCATGCCGGTGAGGAAGCCATCCCCCGTCCGGATATAGGATGTGGCGACGAACTCGAAGTCCGCCTTGAGTTGAACATACGAGTCTCCGAAGCCGGATCCGATGCCGGGGTCGATGCCCTTCTCGGGGTTGCCGAACTCGAGGTCGTCGGAGTTGAAGTGGTAGGTTCTGCCGGCCACCACGGAAAGGGCCGTCGACTCGACGACACCGGCGTCGTTCCAAGCGTCGATCGTGATGGTACCGGTCTCAGCGGTGGTAACGCGAACGAACCCCTGTTGGGTCGGATGGTCGGCACCCCGCATCAGGGGGACGCTGAAGATCGTTTCCGCGTTTGCGATATCGGGTACCGCGACCAAAACAAGGCACGTCCACAAACCCAAGCGCATGACGAGCCCGTAGCCTGTCACGGGCTTGCGTTTCGTGGCTTTGGCGGTGAAAGTCTGCATCAGATGTGGGCGGATGGCCGGACGCCACCGCCCCCCACGGGTTACTGCTAGTAGGTCGGACCCTAGGTGATACGGGGGCGACAATGCAATACGCAGCATCCGAGAAATCCGAGAGACTTGCGCTGTGTTTTCCCGGCGGGTAGATGCCGGTGGACACCGCTTCCGACAGCGAACCGCCGCAGCCGCAACGAACTATCAACGACTTGGCGCGAACTCAAAAAATGTGAAGGTGAACCGGGGAAATCCTGGATAAATGCACACTGTTGCGCCACTGTAAGCGACTGTGCGAAGCGCGCCGTGCTTCACATTGTTGGGATAGCGCCTTGGCAGCGATGCCGGGGTGCCTGCCGAATACAACAGCCTCCGGCGAATAGGCGGGACACGTTCTCGCTATCCCATACGCGAATGTGAAGCACAGCCCGGCCCCACGGGGCTGTGGCTCGACTTGGTTTCGGGTATGGACCGAGGGGGATATCATGACCAAGCTGTTTCGGGGCGCGGTTGCATTCGGCACGCTGCTATTCGCAAGTCTCGCTGCGGCGCAACTCGACCATAGCTTTGACGAAGAGGCGACCTGGTTTAGCCAAGAGCTCTGTGTGAACGGTGACGAAGAGCCATCGGGGGGCTTTGCGGTTGACGCAATCTCGGACCGTCCCGAGGCGGCGGAGTCCTATCGGCGTACCGACCGTGACCAGTGCGTCAATGTCATCACCTACCATGGAGACGTCGAAGACTACGAGGAGGTGATGGAATACAACGGTGCCGACACGACATACCACAACTGCTACACCGACGAGATACCGTGGTTCGCGATGTGCTTTGGCATGGCGGCCGAGCTCTACGTGGTTCGACCCGGCAGCGGGAGGCCAACGTTTCCCCCGGTTTTGCCTGGCTGCCCCAAGTGGGATCAGGTCTTAGACTCCACGTCCGGGAACTGCGTCACAAGGCCGTTCGACGATGACGCGAGGGCTCTCGCGACGCGGGTCAAGAACTGTGGCGCGCCAACGGTTGGCAGCTATCTTGGCCACAGCCTCGTCTCCATAAGCTACGGCTTGCCGAGAGACGTAAACCACTACGGGGACGCCGAGTGCCGCCCGAAGGGGAACAAGCCACCTACCAGCGTCGCAGTGAGACTGCACCGGGCCAGTCTGGAGAAATCATCCGACGGCTCGGAGTCGTCGGTGTGGCATTGGGCCGCCCTCGCGGCGATCCACGAGTTCGTCCACACGGGCGACTTCATCGGCTACAACAGCTGCGCCCCGTGGTACACGTTGCAAGGCGTTCGCGACATCAAGCGCGCCGAGTACACCGAGAGCGACATCAACAAGGAAGGCTTCGAGAAGTGGACCGTAGAACGGTCCGACGACGAATACGAAGCGACATTCCGCGTCCTGTCGCCTTACGATCCCTTCTACAATGCGGCCGCAGACAACAAGCCCTTGCCGTGTCTGTTCGACTAGGAGTCGTCCGGTGGGTGCTGCCCGTCGCGGTCGCTGCGGCGGCCGGAATCGCTTGGTGGCACTGGACGCCGGGCGAGCCCGAGCGCACGGCGCTGCTCGCCACACAACCGGACGGGAAGCGAGAGCAGGCATTCGGCGTCGACGTGGCGCTGCCGGATGGCGGCAGTCCGGGCGAACCGGAACCGCCCCAAGACCGGATTTGGAAGACCGTCAAATCGGTCTGCCCGTGGCCGCCCCTCCCCTCGTCTTGGCAGGTTCTCGACGAGCCCTGTCTGTTGGCCATGAACAAACTCAAACTGGACGAGGGGTGGCGGCGCGTCCTAGCCGACCCCTTAAGGACGCGACGCGCCGTGGCGACTGCGCTCGCCCGGCACGATTGCAGAATGGTGGCGTTGGACGACGACTGGCCGGGCGAGACCCTGCCCACCCTGCGCGACGCTTGCGGCGCAGGGGCGATGGTCCGGCTAGCGGAGTTGCAGGACAAGTGTGTCGAAAGGCTACACACGGACTGGGAAACCGTCCATGTCCGCTCCCAGGACAGGGTCGCCAGAACTTCCAAAAGTCAGGAGGACTACCACGAGCGCATCGAAAGGCGCTTCATAGGAGGAGCCCTCAACTACTGGGAGACCTACATGTGCCGAACGGTACCGCCCGAGGCGTTCGAATGGGTTGAAGCCCTGCCCGTGCCGCCCGGCGACCCGACCGCCCACCGCCACAACCGCCCGCCGATCACCCAGGCGCTGGACCTCTACGACGCGGCCCGGCGGCTGGGCGCCGAAATCCCCGACTGGGCGCTGGGTCGGCTCGAGCTCGAGGCCGAGATAAAGAAGCGGCGGGAACAAGAGCGTCGGCGGGGCGGGAAAGGCGTAGAGTCGATGGACTGAGAAGGCGGCACCGCCACGGAGGGTTGTTTCGAGGGACTGGCCGTGGCCCCGGACATGGACACGAGCCGCGGCGCGGTCAGTTAAGCTCCCAAGGGTGCTGTTCCCTCGTAAGGTCACCGAATGGCAACCATCGAAATTGGCGGCGTTGCGATTCTGGAGTCAGCGCTGACCTGGAATTTCGTTCGTGCCTCGGGTCCCGGCGGGCAGAACGTGAACAAGGTCGCCACGGCGGCGGAGTGTCGCCTCGACCTCGATTCGGCGGGTCTCGATCAAGACGTGCGCCAGCGCTTGGAACGCCTGGCCGGGAGTCGTTTGACCGCTGCAGGAGAGGTATTGGTCGTCGCCGAGAACCAGCGCACCCAGGCGCGCAACCGGGCCGACGCGCTCGAACGTCTTGGGGCGCTGATTGAGGCAGCGCGCGTGTCGCCGAAGCCACGCGTCCCCACCAGGGTGTCGGCCACGCAAAAGGCCAAGCGGCGCACGGACAAGCGGCGCCGCGGCGAGGTCAAGAGGCAGCGCAAGCCGCCGGAAGACTACTGATCGGTGTCTTCGGACTCGACGGCTTCGATCCGCTCCAGCGTTGTTGCGCAGTCCGGGTAGTGTCCGGCGACCAATCGCCGTGCCAGCCTTTGCAGTCGTCGCAGCGCCACCGGCCGGTAGTCGAGTTGCTCCACGGAAACGTTGATGTGGGGAGAAACGCGTGGCGCCTCGTCGTGGGTGTGGCCGTGTACGTTGACACAACCGTCGGGAACCCGGGTGAGGGGGATGTGCGTGAACACCAGCGGCGGGTCGCCATCGACGTAGAGGACGGATCCGATGTCGTCGAAACCGTCTACACGCAGACTTCCGGATCCCTTGAGGTCGTGGTTGCCGACGACAAGGTGCTTGCTGCCACCTCGGCCGTTCCGGATACGCTGCCAGGTCTCGTCGCTCACCGCGTAGCGCATGGCAACGTCACCGACGAAGATCAACGCGTCCGTCGGTCCCACGGTGGCTTCCCAGTTGCGGTAGAGGCTGGCGTCCATGTCCGGGGCGTTGGCGAACGGACGGTTCGTGTAGCGGATGATGTTGTCGTGCCCAAGGTGCAGATCGGACCAGATCCATGCCGAGTCGGGATCCTCGAGGTGACAGGGCGGCAACGCCCGACATGCCTTGAGCATGGCCCGGAACATCCGCCGTCCGTGGCGCTGGTCGCCGCCACCGGGACGCGACCTCGCCTCGAGCTCGGCCTCGTAGTGCTGTTTGAGCGCCTGTGCGTCCACTCTCGTTCCTAGAAGTGGTCCGGGCAATGCGGGGCATGGCGCGTGCGGAAGATGGCGTCGGCCCGGATCACTGCATCCCGGTTGCCGCCCAGCAGGCCCCAGTTGGCAAGTTCGGTGGCGGAACGGAAACCGGTGAAAAGGGACACCAGCGCCTTGATGCCCAGGCGAATGTCCGGCGTCTGGTGGGTCGCACGCGCATGCGCGCCGTCGGTGGCGGTTTCGAGCCGCCAAGCCCCATTGTTCCACGGCGTCAAGGGGTCGTTCTCGATGCCGATGGCGATCTCGGCGGCAACGTCGTAGCCGCGCCCGGCGAGGGCTGCGGGCGCGTCGACGATTCGATACCACGCACCTTCATGGTCTTCGGCATGGAGCAGCCGGGGTTCCTGGAAGAACTCGAAGGCAGGATCGTCCGCCGGGGCGCTGCCCCAGGACACCCGGCCGACAAGGTCGTGGCTGGCGATGAAGCTCCATAGCGAGCGGTAGGCATCCTGGTCGAGCCAGACCAATTCGCGCACCACGAGCTCTTGGCCGCGGGCCGGATGGTCCACCTTGTCGGCGCGCAGCGTATAGACAACGTAGCCCGTCCCTCGCCCATCGGCGTCGCGGCAGACGGCGACCCAGATCGGGCCATCCTTCCCGTCCTCCGGATCCAGGACGTTGTTGAGCCACAGATCCTTGGCGCGATGCAGATAGCATATGCCCTCGGCGATGAACTCGATATAGATCGCCTTGATGACGTCGTAGCCGGCATCCAGGCCGATGCGTTCGACCCGACCGCTGCCCTCGTCCCCGTCGTGGAACCGGATGTCCACGGTGTCCACGGCGTAGCGGCGAAGAACCGTCGACATCGCGTAGCCGTAGCGTTGGTAGATGGCGGCTTGCGACGCCCAAAGCGCGGCGACGGGTTGCCCGGCATCGCGCATCTGTTCGAGCGCCTGGGTGTGGATGCGGCGTACCAGCCCCTGGCGGCGATATTCCGGCTGGGTGCCCACGGTGGAGACACCGGCCAGCGGCATGGCCATGCCGTTGGCGCGCATGGTGAAGGGAATGGTCGAGAAAGTCGTCGCCAGCTTGCCGTCGTCGAACGCGCAGAGCGTCCACTCCGGTCGGGTCACCCGGGCGATGAGGTTGTCAGGCCCGTCCCCGAAGGCGCCCCCGTAGACGTAGCCGCCGAGAATCCCGAACTCCGCCATCTCTTCGGGGGTCGCTTGACGAATTTCGATGCCCATGGCGGTGGATTGTAGCTTTGATCGCGGCCGCCCGTCGGGGCGGAGGGGGGTTCCCACGCCCTCCCGGCGTGTGGACATGGTAGAAGTTTCGCATTAGCGACGGGGAATCCTGCCCCGTCGCATAGCTTGTGGGGACGACCTCGCTGATAGATGGCAGATAACTGGCGCGAGTCGTTGCCTCGAGAGCGCGATTCGGCTATTTGTGGCCCGTTGCCTCGGGCTGATCGGGGCCATCGAGGGCGGATCGCACGATCGGGTTCGTCCGTCGATAGGGAGTGTTCCATGAACAGTCGGTGGATTGGCATTGCGGGTTTGGCCTTCGCGTGTATTGGGGCTAGTGGCCAGGATGACGTTCACATCCCGACGGATCTGGAGGACTGGCGGGATTGGGTCCTGCACGGCGAGGAATACCGCGCGTGCCCGTTCCTCTACAACAGTACGGCCACGGAGCGCAACGACTTCATCTGCGCATGGCCGGGCCAACTCGATTTGTCCGTAACCGCCGCCGGAGGTCGTTTTCATCAGGTGTGGACGGTCTACGCGAAGGAGCAGTGGATCCCCCTGCCCGGCGATGGGGAGGTCTGGCCCCGCGCAGTGGCCACGACCGGCGGTGACGTGTCCGTGGTGCTGCGCGATGGGGTACCGGCGATCCTCTTGTCGCCGGGGCGGCACGATGTACGCGGTAGCTTCGCTTGGGACGAACGACCGGCGACGCTCGCCGTGCCCCGGGAAAGCGGCTTGCTGAGCCTGACCGTGGACGGCCAGCGGATCACCTTGCCAAGAAGCTCCGATCAGGGTGTTTGGCTGGGTCAGGGCGAGGAGGTCGAGAAGGCCCAGGACACCTTGGTGACCAAGGTCTATCGACGCCTCGACGACGACGTCCCAACCCGGCTGCTCACGGTGTTCGAGATCGATGTCGCGGGGACGGTTCGCGAGGAGCGCATCGGACCCGTGCTCCCGGAGGGTTTCGTTCCGCTGTCGCTCGCCAGCGAACTCCCCGTGCAGCTCTCGCCCGACGGCGAGGTGCGTGTTCAAGTGCGGCCCGGTACCTGGCTGATCACGCTTGGCGCGCGCGCGCCGGATGTGGTCGAAAGCGTGACCCTGCCGCAGCCCGCGGACAACCTGCCGGATCAGGAGGTGTGGGCCTACCAGGCAAATGCCCAGTTGCGTGCGACCCTGCCACAAGGCCCGCGCACCGTGGACCCGGAGCAGGTCGGCTCGCGTTGGCCCGAGCTGGCGACATTCCTCGTCGAGCCCGGCGAGTCGCTGAACGTGGTCGAACACTCCCGGGGGCTCGCGAGTGCCGACAACGCCCTGCAACTGAACCGCCGACTGTGGCTGGACTTCGACGGAACGGGTTTCGCCTTTGCCGACGCCATCACGGGCGAGATGCGCGGTGGCTGGCGCCTGGACATGGCAACGCCGTATCTGCTGCAGAACGCGGAGGCGCACGGCGACGTGCTGCTCGTGACCGAGAACGATGCACTCGCCGGCGTGGAGGTGCGCAATGCCGATGTCGAAGTCGCCGCGCAGGGACGGATTGACACCCCGGGCGAGATTCCCGTTGCGGGTTGGAACGCCGGCTTCGACACGGTCGCGGCCACACTGAACGTCCCGCCGGGACACAAGTTGCTGACGGCCTTGGGAGTCGACCACGCGCCGTCAAGCTGGACCGGACGCTGGAAACTCTTGGACTTTTTCCTGCTGCTGATCATCGTCGGGGCCGCCACCCGACTGCTCGGTCGCTGGGCGGGAGCGGCGGCGCTCGTCGCGATGACCCTCGGTTTCCACGAACCGGCGGCGCCGCTGTGGACGTGGCTGAATCTGCTCGCTGCCGTCGCCCTTGTCCGGGTCGCACCCCAGGGACGCCTGGTGCGGGTGGCGAAGAGCTATCGGCTCGTCTCGTTCGCGGTGTTGCTGCTGTTCCTTGTGCCGTTCCTGCTCGGTCAGATTCGCATCGCCGTTTTCCCCCAACTCGAACCGCTGGCTCACCGGCAGGGCCATGCCGAGACCTGGGGGCTGTTCGAAATGCTAACCCGGAGGACTTCACCAAGCCCCGGCGCCATGCTGAAAGGCGAGTCTGCGGTCGAGGCCGAGCGGCACGTTGAGGAGGTTGTGGTCGTAGGAGCCCCTAGGAGGTTGCGGCGCTACGATGAGAACGCGCTGTTGCAGGCCGGCCCGGGCAGACCGGATTGGGAATGGACTTCGTATTCGCTGTCTTGGGACGGCCCCGTGGACACCGAACGCACGATGCGCTTGGTGATCATGCCCGATTGGCTCGTTACGGTGCTGCGTTTCGTGGCGGTCGGTGCGCTCGGGGCGTTCGCGGCCCTGTTCGCCTACGACATCTTCGGCGCACGCTGGAAGTGGCCGCCGAAGATCGCCTTGCGGTCAACGGGGGCGACGGCGGCTGTCGCGGTGTTCGCCGTTGTACTTGCCGGCGACGAACGGGCCTGGGCGGATCCGCCGCCTGCGGAGGTGCTCGACGAACTGAAGCAGCGCCTGCTTGCGCCGCCGTCGTGTGCGCCGCGCTGCGCGGAGATCGTCGACGCGGATGTCGTCGTCGAGGAAGGCGACATGACGGTCCGCTTGATCGTCCACGCCGTGGAAGACGTGGCGGTGCCGATGCCGGGTACCGCCCAAGGCTGGCGGCCGCAGCGTATCCGTGCGGGGCAGGCCGACCTGGCGGCCCGTCGGGGTTCCGATGGCGTGTTGCGGGTAGGACTCGATGCGGGTCGCCATGAACTGACGCTGCAAGGGCCGCTGCCACCGGGCGACACCGTGGAGATCCCGTTCGCGGCCACGCCTCGGTCAATTGCGGCGCATTCGGACCACTGGTTCGTCGCGGGCATCCGAAACCGAGCACTCGTCGCCCGTGCGCTCAACCTGACACGATTGCAGCAGGCAACCGACCGGTTGCCGGCGTCGGATGACCTGGCGGTCGCGCGATGGGAGCAAAGCCGGTTGCCGGTCTTCCTGCGCGTTGATCGGTACATCGATCTGCGCTTGGACTGGGGAACGGCGAATGTCGTCTATCGCGTGGCGCCGAAGACGGGCGCGATCAACGTCGAGATCCCCCTGCTGGAAGGCGAGGCGGTGCTCGATGAAGGGGTCGCCGTTGGCGAGGGCGGCGTGTTGGTCTCGATGAATCCGTCGCAGCGGGAGTTCGAGTGGAACTCGACGCTGCCTCGGCAACCGTCGATGACGTTGACGGCGCCAACGGACCAACCGTGGCGGGAGGTCTGGGTGTTCGACATCGGCAACGCCTGGCATGTCGATTTCGAGGGAATCCCGGAAAGCCTGCCCCGGCCGCGCAGTTCCGGGTGGCGGGTTGCCGTATTCCACCCGCGACCGGGAGAGACGCTGAATGTCTCTGTCTCTCGTCCCGAACCCGTGGCCGGCGGTACGCTCGCGTTCGACCACGTGGCCGTTCACACGACCCTCGGCGCCCACCAGCGTGGCTCGGTGATGGAAATTCATTATCGGAGTACCCAAGGAACCAGCCACCGCCTGCGGCTCCCGCAAGCAGCCAATCTCGAGTCCGTGACCATTGACGGCGATTCGGAACCCGTCATCGCGGTGGCCGGCGAACTCACGGTGCCGATTCTGCCGGGAGAGCACATGCTCACGGTTGCCTGGAACGAGGTCGCAGAGCCGGGTCTTCGCTTGCGCACGCCGAAGGTGGAACTCGGAACGGCGTCCAGCAACATCGTTTCCTCGCTGACGATTCCGTCGAACCGGTGGCTAATGTTCACCACCGGCCCGACACTGGGACCGGCCGTGCTCTACTGGCCGGAACTGATCGCACTGATCCTGGCGAGCCTGATCCTCGGCCGGCTCCGATCAACGCCCCTGCGTACCCACGACTGGCTTCTCTTGGGTCTCGGCTTCAGCACATCCTTCTGGTTGGCTTTTGCCGCGGTCGCCGTCTGGCTCATCGTCCACGGCACCCGGAAATCCTGGGGCGCGAACATCTCCGAACCGGTCTACCGGATATCGCAAATCGGCTTCGGCGTACTTACCCTGGCGGCGTTCGCGGCCATTGTCGCCGGCATCGGTGCCGGTCTGCTCGGCAACCCGGACATGAGTGTTACGGGCTACGCCTCGGTGGCCAACGAGCTGCGCTGGTTCGCGGACCAGACCGACAACGCGATTCCGGAAGCGACCGCGTACTCCGTGCCCCTGTGGGCGTACAAGGTGCTGATCCTCGCTTGGGCGCTGTGGCTCGCCTTCGCGCTTATCCGCTGGCTGCCCTGGGTCTGGCACCGTTTCTCGGAAGAGGGGTTGTGGTATCGCCGCGAGCCGGCGCCAGCCTGATTCGCAGCGGCGATCCCATCGCGCGCGGAGGGTGAGCGGTCGCCCGTCGGGTCCGTACGGTTCTCGGCGCGCCTAGATCCCGAGGTCCCTAGTGTTGTAGTCGCGGATGACGCGCTCGTAGGTTTCCGGGCTCCAACGGAAGTCGTCCTCCAGACCGGCGAAAGGCTGGTAGCGATACGGCGCTTCTTCCGGGAACCGTTGCCTTCTCGCGTCGATGGCGACGGCGATGACCGCGGAACGGTCGAAGATCCGCTGTTCGTCGTAGACGGTGGTTTCCTCGGAACCGAGCCCGCCCTTGGCACCGAGCACGGATGCCCGCCGGTGAAAGCCAAAGGTCAGCGAGATGCGCAGGTCGGGCGACGTGTTGGCGAACGAGCAATGCAGCGTCTGGCGGTTGACCATGGTGACGTCGCCGGGCTTGCAGAGGAGCGGCACGGCACCGGGCAGGCGCTCCGAACCGCCGTTCTCCTCGATCATCGCCTTGATGTCGAGTCTGCCCGTCTTATGCGTGCCGGGCATGACCCAAAGGCAATTGCCGGGCGTCGTCGGATAGAGCTGCACCTGGAAGTTGAAGCCGTGGATACCCTCGTTCCAGGTCGGCGACTGCCAGTGCGTGATGCCGTCCTGGTGCCAGGCGACGGAGCCGCCGAGGCCGGGCTGCTTGATGAAGATCGCGTCGTTGAACGGCGTGAAGTCGGGGCCGTTGATGTTCTCGGCGATGGCGAGAAGCTTCGGGTGTCCGTAGAGCCGCAACCCGGACTCCATGTGCTGGCACATCCCGTAGGCCATGTGCACGACCTCTTCCGGCGCACTCTCGCCGGGATCGGGTTCGACCATCTTGGACGGGTGGCGGCCACCCAACTGGTTCGTGCCACCCACCGGGTCGCTCAGTGGCTTGATGAACGTGAACGCCGGTCGCTTGAAACCCCTACCCAACGCCGGACGTCCCAGGGCGTCCACTTCCGCGCCGCGACCAACTGGCGCGCGTTCCAGCATCCGGTTCGTGTCGGCCCGTAGTTCAGCGATCTCCTCGGCCGCGATGGCGTTCTCGAAGACGTAGAAACCGTGTTCCCAATAGGCGGTAAGGATCTCGTCGGCGAGTGCGTAGCCGTCCTTGAAGTGAATGGGACCGCGGTTGCCGATCTCTTTTGCGCGCCGTTCGCCGTGGTGGATGTAGTCGGCCATCGCCGCGGCGTGCTCCCGAGCGGAGGGTTGCCGGATCACCTGGGCTGTCTCAGACATCGTTGCTTGCTCCTCGTCGTCCTACACCTTACCACTCCGACATCGGGACTTCGCGTGAGCGTACTGTCCAACGCGAAGTGAGGGTGAAGCCAAAGGCCGATTCCAACGCGA
>JAPPGK010000029.1 GCA_028821405.1 Gammaproteobacteria bacterium
GTCAACCCGTCCCGCTACGTTGTCAAACCCACAATCTCAAATGCGATTGCCCTGGACCATCCCGGACGTAGGCGATTTCCCTTTCTTTCCCTGCCGAAGGGCGGAACAATCCGCGCGCCATCTTGCTCCAAGAATCTGAGTTCACCCTGCGGCCCCCGGGTCGACGTAGTTAAGGAGGTATCGAGCCGATGACACGACTGCTGGTCTGCCCACCGACTTATTTCGGGGTCGAGTACGTCATCAATCCCTGGATGGCTGGCAACGTGGGCGAGGCGTCGCAATCGAACGCGATGCGGCAATGGGATGCGCTGGTCGCGATCCTCGAAGACCATGCCGATGTATACGGCACCGAGCCCCGGGCGGGCCTTCCCGACATGTGCTTCGCGGCCAACGGCGGCCTGGTCCTCGACGAGACCTTCGTGCCGGCGACCTTCAGCGTCGCGCAACGCGAACCCGAGTCCGGGCTGTATAGGGCTTGGGCGGAAAGTGCCGGGTTCGACGTCGCCGAGGCGGACGATGCCTTGGCCTTCGAAGGCGAAGGCGATGCGCTCTGGTGGCCCGCCGGGGGCGGTTCCATGCCGGTGCTGTGGGCTGGCTACGGTGTGCGCACGAGCCTTGAAGCCCATCGGATGCTCGCCGAGCAACTAGACGTCGAGGTGGTGTCGCTGCGCCTCGTCGACCAGCGGTTCTATCACCTCGACACGTGCTTCGTGCCATTGCCCGGCGGACGCGTGATCTACTACCCGGCGGCGTTCGACGAGCCGTCGAGACAGCGGATCGAATCCCTCGTGCCCCTGGACCGACGCATCGAGGTCGGCGACGAGGATGCCTACGGATTCGCCTGCAACGCGGTTCGCCTCGCCAACACGTTGATCACCAGCCACGCCACCGGCGGCCTGCGCAAGGCACTGGATGCATGGGGCTATGACGTGATCACCACGCCGCTGACGGAATTCATCAAGGCGGGGGGCGCGGCCAAATGCCTGTCGCTGGTTCTCGACCAGGACCTGCCCGACGACTTCACGCAGAGGCCGCCCGTGGCGTCGCCGATCCGGTCGCGATTGGTGGAACTCGAAGGTCATCTCCTCGACGAGGGCGTCATGACCCACGCCTTCGATGCGGTGAACCGGGCGGGCAGCAGCTTTCGGCTGGAGCGGTTCCGGGCGGGCGAGCGCAGCGATCAGACGAGCCTTGTGCGGTTCGTGGTGAGCGCGCCCGATCAGGACCGTCTCGACGACACCGTCGAACGGCTACGTGCGTTCGGGGCGCGATCCGCCGAACCGTTGGTTCCCGCCACGTTGGTCGCTGCCGAACAGGACGGGGTCGCCCCGGGCGACTTCTGCTGCTCGACGATCTACCCCACCGAGGTGCGTGTGGACGGGCGATGGGTTCCCGTCGAGCACCAACGCATGGACGCGGCGATCGTGGTGGACGACCGCGCCGAACCGGCCACGGCGCGATGCACGCTCATGCGGGATCTGCTGCAGGGCGACAAGGTCGTCTGCGGCGAGGCGGGGGTTCGCGTCCGGATTCCGGACCCGCGCCATTCCGAGCGCGAATTCGCCTTCATGTCCTCCGAAGTGACGACCGAACGTCGCGCCGATGGGCAGATCGAGGAACTGGCATTGGAGATGCGCCGTATTCGCGCGCGCGAGGGGCGCATCGTTGTCGTTGCGGGGCCGGTGGTGATCCATACCGGGGGCGGCAGGCATCTCGCGGCATTGATCGAAGCCGGCTACGTGCAGGCGCTGCTGGCGGGCAATGCGCTTGCCGTCCACGACATCGAGACAAACCTGTACGGCACGTCCCTCGGCGTGGATCTCAACCGCGGCGTGGGCGTCCAGGGCGGGCATCGCCATCACCTCACCGCCATCAACCGGATTCGCGCCGCCGGGTCCATCGCGGCGGCGGTCGAGGCGGGCATCGTGACCGACGGCGTCATGTACGAATGCGTGAGGGCCGGGGTTCCCTATGCGTTGGCCGGTTCGATCCGCGACGACGGGCCGCTTCCCGACACCATGATGGACCTCGTGGAAGCGCAGGCGGCCTATGCGCGGCTGATCGAAGGCGCGGACCTGATACTCATGCTTTCCACCATGCTGCACGCCATCGGCACGGGGAACATGACCCCGGCCGGCGTCCGCCTGGTGTGCGTGGACATCAACCCGGCGGTAGCGACCAAGCTTGCGGACCGGGGGAGCGTCGAGTCCACCGGCATCGTCACCGATGTCGGGTTGTTCTTGAACCTCCTCGCACGGGCGGTGATCGACCCGTAGGGGACGGGCCCAGGGGCGGTGGGGACCGGGGCCAGACGGCGACGCAACGAGCAGTCTGGCGCGTAGTACCCGGCGCGGCGCCTGCGGCCGGTGCGGGCGACCACGAGGGTCGCCCCAAAGCAAAGCCCTCAGCAAGTTAGCGCTTATGAGGGTCGCGTTTACAGAGGCGAGGCACGCGTGAGCAGTTCGAGGATCTCCGCCGTTGAGTCGTCGCGGGCGATGTCCATGAGGCGGCGTCCTTCAACGTCGGCAAGGTCGACGCGGGCACCGCGTGCGAGGAGCAGCCGAACCGCCGACGGACGCTTTCGCAGAACGGCGAATGCCAGGGGCGTCTGCCAGTCCGCTTCGTGGGTACCGGCGCCGGCTCGCTCGTCGCCGATCGTCTTCTCGAGCAAGGACGGATCGTCATCCAGCAGCGAACCCACGCGATCCGGGTTGTCCACCAATATCGCGTCGAAGACGCCGACGTGCAGATTCCCGAGGTGCTCGACGACATCCGAGCTGCCAGCCGTCATCGCCCATTGCAGGGGCGTCGCCGCGTGGTGGTTATCGCGCACACCCAACGACGCGCCTTTCGCAAGCAGCAGTTCCACCATCGCCAAGTGGCCCTGAAAGGCCGCCTGGTGCAGCGGCGCGACATCGGCGAGGCGACCGAGATCGAACCCTAAGTCCGCCATCACCTGAACCGCTGCCAAACGATTCGAAGCCGCGGCGTCGACCACGAGATCGGGCTCCGCCTGCTGGACGCGTTCGACAAGACCGGGTCCGTTCTCAACCATCCGCCGCGCCGTCTCGGCATCGCCGGCCAGGCAAGCCCCGATCAAACGCGCCGAGGCGTCGAGATCCGGCGTTTCGGCACCGTGATCCGCCAGGTAGCGGGCGAGGTCGGTATGCCCCGCCCGCACGGCCGCTTCGTACAGCGTTCTACCGTCCGACGTTCGACCCGTCACGTCGGCACCGTGGTCGATCAAGAGCTTGGCGCGTTCCACATGGTGCTTCGGGACGGCCCAGTTCAACTGGTAGTCGAGGGTTCGATCCGGATTCTCGGTGTATTCGCCGTCTTCCCGGGCCCAACGCCAGTTGTTCCGATGTTCATGGGTGAGGCCGTGGTCGAGGAGCATGGCGAGACACTCGTGGCCCGGCGTGAACATGGTGTTGTAGAGCGCTTGGCCGTCGTTGGGGTGGGCACCCGCGTCGAGCAGCAGTCCCGCCAGCGCCAGCCAGTGTTCGTGGGGAGGCTGGTTGACGGGACCCATCTCGCCCTCGCCGAAAGCGCCGGTCAGCGCGGTAAACCGGTATTGGCCGCCCCACATGTAGTGGCCGTTGGGATCGGCACCGCGCGCAAGCAGAAGCCCGGCGACACCCAACGTCGAATGACCCGGCACCTCGAGGCGCGAATAGCAGGCGTAGAGCAGCGGTTCCCAGTCGAAATAGCCGCCGCGTCGGTTGACCAATGTCGGATCCTCGTCGAGGAAGCGCGCCACCGCTCCCACGTCGCCGACGCAGGCGGCGGACCAGACGTCCCGGGTAGCGAGGGCGGGGTCCTTCGCGAGCATCGCGCGGGCACGATCGCGGTTCTCGGGGCGGTCGGTCTGGAAGTAGACCAAGCAACTGAGCATCAGGAAGTCGGCGTTGTCTCCCGGGTGCGTCGCGTAGGCTTCGAGTTGACGCCAAGTCCCGAACCCGTATGCCGTCGCGACGGCATGGCGGGCTTCGGCGGTCGTCGTCTTTTGGTTCGACTCGTAGGACGCCACCCGAGCGTGCACTTCGTCGATTGGCTGGCCCCACGGCATTTGTTTCGGCATGGAATCGCCCGTCCGCGAAAAGCCGTTAATCTACAGCCGTGCGGGGGTCCAATCACGTCGGGCGTGCGACGATTGCCCGCCATGGAGACGCCGCGGGCACATTGTGCTACGTTGCTAGCAGGTCACAGCACACTTCGTCGGGAGGTTCGCCATGGTTCCAAGCGGCTATCTTGGATTGGCCCACCGGGGCTCCGGCGCCAACGCCGTAGGGGCGGGGCTTGTCCCGGGCCGAGCCGGCGGCTCCACCGCCGTTCATGTCTCCGGCGACCGCGAAGTTCGCCCCCGTGGGTTCTTCGCTTACCGTGCGGCGTGGGCCTGGTGTGCGGCAGCGAGTCTTCTCGCGCTCGGCGTCGCCGCCGAGAGCAGTGTGCTCAAGGCCATGAAGTCGGAACTCGACCGGTCCATGGAAGTGCTCGGCGAGCAACCCGTGCCGCCCTATTTCCTGAGCTACGAGATCACCGAAACGAAGCGCATCTCGGCCGGGGCGCAATACGGCGCATTGACGTACAGCCGGAAAAACCACGCCCGGATGCTGGACATCGACCTGCGCGTGGGGGACTACGCCCTCGACAATACGCGACCCTTGCGGGAGCAGAACTCCTTGTCGTTCTTGAACATCAACCTGGTCGAGGCGCCGGTCGAGGACGACGCGGATGCGATCCGCGCCCTGCTCTGGTCGGAGACCGACAAGCGCTACAAGCGGGCACTTGAGGAACTCACCACCGTGAAGACCAATGTGCAGGTGAAGGTGGAGGCGGAGGACAAGGCCGGCGACTTCTCGCCCGAAGAGCCCTCCGAGAGCATCGAGGTCGAGCGGCCCATCGAAGCCGACATTGCCGCTTGGGAGCACAAGGTCGAGCGCTACACGGAACCCTTCTCGCGATACGGGGAGTTCTACGACGGACGCGCCTCGTTCTCCGCCACAACCGAGACGCGCTGGTTCGTGAACAGCGACGGCTCGCGAATCCAAACCTCGGAGACGTTGTATCGACTATTCGTCTCGGCCCTGACCAAGGCGGACGACGGCATGGAGCTGCCCCTTTATCAGAGCTACATCGCCTTGACCCCTGCGGGGCTGCCGGACGACGAAACCGTGGAACGCGACGTGGCCAAGATGATCGACACCTTGCGCGCGCTCCGCGAAGCACCGCTGGTGGAACCCTACACGGGCCCGGCAATCCTCGCCGGCGAGGCGAGCGGGGTCTTTTTCCACGAGATCCTCGGACACCGCCTGGAAGGGCATCGCCAAAAGCTCGAGGACGAAGGCCAGACGTTCAAGAAACTGCTGAACGAACGCGTGCTGCCGGAGAACTTCTCGGTGCATTTCGACCCGACGATGACGCGGCACGGCGGGACGGATCTCGTCGGCACCTATCGGTTCGACAATCAGGGCATAAAGGCGCGCCGGGTCACGGTGATCGACAAGGGCATCCTCAAGGGCTTCCTCTTGTCCCGAAGGCCAATCGACGGCTTCCCCAATTCCAACGGGCATGGCCGCAAACAGGCCGGCTTCCGTCCTGTCGCCCGGCAGTCCAACCTGATCGTGGAAGTCACCAACCCGCTGACCAGCGAAGAGCTCAAGGCAAAGTTGCTGGCTGCCATCGAAGCGGAGGGCAAGCCGTTCGGTCTGCGTTTCGAAGCCATCCAAGGGGGCTTTACGACAACCGGCCGCTTCATGCCGAACTCCTTCAACGTGACGCCGCTGGTCGTCTATCGCGTCTACCCGGATGGGCGCGAGGAACTGGTCCGGGGAGTCGACCTGATCGGGACGCCGCTTACGACCTTTAGTCGCGTGGCTGCCGGTGACGATCAGATCGCCGTGTTCAACGGTACCTGCGGTGCCGAATCGGGCGGTGTGCCCGTTTCCGCTTCATCGCCAAGCATCCTGGTGTCCCAGATCGAGGTGCAGAAGAAGGAAAAGTCGCAGGAGCGGCCACCGTTGCTCCCCGCGCCGCTCGGGGACGACCGTTTGGGTTTCTCGATCTACTAGCCGAGCGGAGTCGCCGCCATGAAGAGAATCGCATTCACTACGCCCGGCATCGTCCTGGTGCTGGCATTGCTCCCGACCATCGCCCATGGGGACGAGGACGCGTTGATGCAGGCGATGCGTGCCGAACTGGCCCGCAGCGTCGACGACCTCCAGATGGAGGATATGGACAAGCCCTACTTCGTCGCCTACACGATCACCGACACCCAGCGGTTGACCGCCAGCGCGAGTTTCGGGGCCCTGCTGCCGAGTTATGAGAGCCGAGCCCGGGGATTGAGCGTCGAGGTTCGCGTCGGTGACGCCTCGTTCGACAACACGAACTTCCGCTCCATGAGTGCGTTCTCGGGTTTCGGGGGCGGTACGACGCTGCCCTTGGACGACAATGTCGTCGAGATTCGACGCCAGATCTGGCTCGCCACCGACGCGGCCTACAAGGACGCGCTGCAACAACTCGCGAACAAGCGTGCCGCGCTGCAGAACGAGACAAGGGTCGAAGACCTCGCCGATCTCGCGGCGCAGGAGCCGTTCACCTACGTCGACGAACCGAATCGAAACGTCCCGACCCTTGACGACATGAAGGATCTTGTTCGCCACCTTTCCGGATTGTTCCGGGACATGCCGCAGATTGCGGACTCGCGCGTGGTGGCTGGCGTCACCTACCGGCGCACCTACTACGTCAACAGCGAGGGCTCGTCCTTCATCCGTACCGATCCGGCGGCCTCCCTGACGGTACGCGCCCAAGCGCAAGCCGAGGATGGAACGATCCTGCACGACTTCGTGACCACCAACGGACTCGTGTGGGACGACGTGAGCGCCAGCGACGCCCTCGAGGCAGAGGTCAAGGCGATGGGAATGGCGGTCAGCGCGCGCGTGTCAGCTCCGAAGCTGGATGAGAGGTACACGGGGCCGGTGTTGTTCGAAGGACAGGCCGCCGCGGAGCTCTTTGCCCAGGTCTTCGTACCGAGGCTCCTCGGCACCCGCATGCCGGACACCGAATCCCAGTTTTCAAGCTTCATGAGCCAATCCCGGAACCCGTTCCTGGACAAGCTGGGTGCCCGGGTGCTGCCGAGGTTCTTGAACCTCAAGGACGACCCGACACTGGCGGGCGACGGGTTCGTCGGGGGCTATGGCGTCGACGACGAAGGCGTACCGGCGAGCGCCACTTCCCTGGTGGAAAGAGGCATCCTGAAATCCCTGCTGACCACGCGCAACCCGGTCCAGGGCATCGAGGCCAGCACGGGGAACCGGCGCGGCGGCGGGCCCGTCCCCAGCAACCTGGTGATGACCACCGACCGCGGAATGGCCCGCGAGGAGTTGCTCCACGAGTTCAAGTTGCTGATGGCGGAGCGCGAGGCCGAATACGGCATCGTCGTTCGCCGCCTCGGCAACCCCCTGTTCAGGCCGTCGACAGGCAACAACATCTCGATCAACTTCGGCGGGCCGGCGCAGCAGCAAGCCAGCGTCGAACCCGCGCTCCTAGCCTACCGGGTCTACGCGGACGGGCGCGAGGAACTCCTCCGAACGGTCGAGCTGGCCGCCGTCACCGATTCGGTGTTCAAGGAAATCATCGCGGTGTCGGACTCGCCGACCACCTACACATTCACTCACTCGCCCGCGTCCTTCGGGGGCCTCGGCACGATCATCATGATCGGCGCTTCGGGGTTCTCCTCATCTCTACACGCGGTCTCGGTCTCCGTGCCCGACCTTCTGTTCGAGGAGATGAGCGTCCGCAATCCAACGGGCAACCTCCCGCACCGACCCGTCGCAGGGCACCCGTTCTTCGAGGAGTGATCCGACCCTATTCGCCTTCGGCGGTGTGGGTCTTCGGCCACGGATCGCTGCGAACCGTGTACGCGCCGAACATGCCTTCGATGAGCTTGTCGTGGGCCTGCTGCCACCGCGCCTTGGCGTGCGGTGAGGTCAGGTCCCAAACGCGCACCCAGAACACGCAGGAATAGCTTCGTACCCGCTTCGACTTTCCCGCCTCGTGGATTGGATTCAGGTGTCTGACGACCTGCCTATCCGTCAGGCGTACACCATAGGGGATCGCGCCGAATCCCAGACGCTCGGCCTCATGGGCGAAGCTCCCGCCGTTGTCGTCGTCCGCCCCACCTGGGGGCGTGGCCGGGCGACGTATGACGATCGCGTCGTCGAACACGCCGAGATTGAACGAGTAGTACGGCTTCTCGCGCGTGCCGTCGCCGTCCGCTCGCGGTACAACGCGATACCAACAGGGAGGGTTGTGGCCCTTGGCGTGGAACACGCGCAGTTCCTGGATCGCCTCCTCGGCTCGGCGTTCGGCCTCTTGTGCCACCCGCACCGCCTCGGCAGCGGCACCGTCCTCCTTGGCCAGCACGTCGCGGAGTGCTTCGTTCTGCCGCCGGTGTCTTTCGGCTGCCTGCTCGGCACGTTCCTTGTCGCGCTTGAGCGTCACCACTTCGTCCGGCGTTTCGAACGCCTCGGTTATCGGACGCCATTGCTCCATGGCAACCAGTTCATCGCGCATCTCTTCGGCAGCCGCCGTTTCCAACTCGTGCTCGCGGTCCCAGCTCTGAGCCAAGGCAAGGAACGCCAACAGGATCAGAAACAGCAGGAGGATGAAGATCTCGGCCATGGTCAGTCCTAAGACCGTTCCGCGCCGATAGGCAGCGTCGGGCCCGGCGGTCAACGGGACGTTCCGGTGCCGCCCGTCGTCGGCGACTTGGATTCCCGGAGGGGAGTGGGGCGACGCAAGAGCCAGCCCCCGGTTGGTCTGTTGTCGGTCTTCGTTGAAGGCTCGAGTTCCTCGGGAACGCGCGCCGCAGTCTCCTGCACGGCCCCCTCGGGACCACTCGCGGCTGGACCTCGCACAACGGACTCCTCCGGACCAGTCGCCGCAAGTTCCTTGACGGCTTGGACGGCCTCGCCCAGGGCGTCTCGCAAGGGGGCGGCTTCGTCGGTCCACGACCGGACCTCGCGCGTGGCCAATTCGGTCAGGGCGTTGGTTGTTTCCGTGTTCCGATCCGCAGCCTCCTGCTGCCGGGCAATCGCGGCGTTGAGGTGCTCTATTGCCTCCGGTAGTGCGTTGCCGGCGGCTTCCAACTGGCGAGCCATTGCGGCGAAGTCATCGATGCTGCGACGCAGCTCGTCGATTCCGTTCTCCTGGTACTTCCTGACGTTTTCGGCCAACGTCCGGTGGCCCTCGACGATGCCAGCGACGCGGCTGTCGAGGTCGCCGCCGATCAATCTCGCCGTGTCTCCCAGCGCTTGCACGCGACCGTCCGCCTCAACCAGATTGCCGGTGAACGTCAGCAAGCCGTCGTTGATCGCGGCGAGCTGGTGGATGATCGCATCCACGGCCGCGCTCGTTCGCCGCACATCCTCCCTCGTCGACTCGGAAGCTGCTTGCGCTTCTTCGGCTAGACTTCGCCAAGACGTTTCGGCTCGGCTCGTTGCCTCGCTAACGGCGCGGTCGAACCGCTCGACGACCGTGGCGGTCTGTGATCGTACTTTTTCGGCCGTCTCCTGCCAGGCAGCCGCGGTGGCGTCCAGACCAGCCTGCGCCTGTTCACCCGCAGTCGCCGCCAGTTCCCGCCAAGCTGCCGCCGTGTCCCGCAGGCCATCCTGGGCTTGTGTTTCGAGGCGTTCGTTGAACTCCCGCGACAGCACTTGTGTGTGGGTCTTTGTCTGATCGGCCTGGGTCAGCGTCATCCGGGTGAAGTGGGAGAAGGCATTTCTGGCTTCCCGTAACTCATCGCGGAGCGCCCGCATGGATTCCGCGAACTCCGCATGAACCGCTTCATCAACGAGACCAGTGCCGTGCACGGGCTCCTCTTGCCCTTTCGTCCCGTCTTCGCCGACGATTTCCTCCTTGGGCGGCTCTCTGGACCGGTCTTGCAGAAGGATGCGACCGACGATGCCGGCGACGGTAGAGAACAGCGCGATGCCGAAGTTGCCGATGAGCCCATGGGTCCGGGCTTCGAGTTCCTCGGCGGGGTTCCAGACGAACAACTGCCATAGCGCAATGCTGAGCGACACCAACGTGAAAAGCAGGCCGAGGTAGTAGAGGTCGTCCCCGGCCTGGTGCGAATCCACATCGGCTTGTTTCCCGTAGTAGATGCCCAAGACCGTAATTGCCGCGATCGCCGCTACGACGGCGACAACTGCGCCCGCCAACCCCGACACAATCCACCGCGACAGCACGATTGCCACCACGCCGGTGACCAACGCGGTCAGGAACGGTCGCTTGCCGCCCACTAGACCGACTCCTGCCAGATGACTTCGCCCCCTAAGGATTGCACGAGCTTGGTCCACCAGTAGTAGTGGTCCTTCGTCTGCCACCGCGCATCGCGGGCTCGTTCCAGCCGATACAGACTGGCCTCCACGCCTGTGAGGTCGACCTTGAGATGCCGGAGTCCGGCCGATCTGCCAACCGCTTCAGCCGCCGGGTGCTCTCCGTAGTGGGAAAGGTCGTCGGAGTGCTGCAAGAGGTCCGAGTAGATGATGAGGTGGGTCCGCGACTTCGATTCCATGCGGGAACTCGGCACATGCCGGGGGACGACTACCCCGAGGAACTCGATGATCGGCGATCGCGCCTGCGCGGACGAGTCCTTCGCGGCGAACAGCGGCTCGACGCTCTCCTGAAATCGCTGCCAGCGGCGCAACGCGATGGCCTTGCCCTCCGTGAGTTCGCGTTTCCACGTCCAGTCGTCGGGCCGGTCCCCGGGATTGCAGACGCGTATCCGAGGTTCGACTTGGGCGAGATCCTGCGTCAGCTCGTAGACGACCAGTGCCTCACCCGGGCGGATGCGGAAGTCCGGCGGACCATCGGGTTCCTGCAACTCCTTTACCAGCCTCGCGAAGACCTCGCGCTGCTTGGGATTCAACGGATCGGAGGTGTCCAGCAGGAGGATGGTTGTGCGCGTGGGTGCCTGCCCCACCGGACAGAGGTTCTCGTCGAGCCGGACGCGGTCGCAGGCCGCGAGTGCCAAAACGAGCGGGACGGCCGCGAGGCCGAAGCGCGCGCCCGTCACGCGTCGCGCCCGTCGCCGTCGAGCTCTTCGAGCGTCGGGTACTTGCGAGCGGCCTTGCCGTATTCGTCCCGGAGTACCTCGACGGCGCCGTGAACGTGTTCCATCATGTCGTTGAGTTTGGTTGGCGGCGGCGGACTGAACGCGGGTGGCGTGTCGACCACCCCCGCGTCGAGGGACACCGGCGTTCCGAAATGTCGCGGCACCGGTTCCATTCTCGCCGCTCGATTGGCCGCTCGGTACTCCGCGACAAGGTGGTTCAGATCGTGCGGATACTGGCCCAAGTTGACCTCGTATTCGTCGACCAAGTGCTGTCCGCGGACGCAGATGTCCTTCCACGCGCTTTGCTTGATCTTGAGGCCCTCGCGGCGGTCCTCCAGCTGCGACGCGAATTGGTCGTGTACGTTCTTCAGATCCCGTTGGGCGGTGTCGTACCGCTCGATGTAGTTGTCCCGCAGGGTTTGGAATTGGCGGTGCCGGCGACCGTAGTCGGGATACGGGTCATCGCGCTGCAGCCATTTCCACGATGCGATGCAGAAGAACAGGAACCCGAGCAGCGCGAGGAGGTACGACTGGAACGAATCCAGGGCCGCCGCGTTCGCCAGGAACCTGTCCACCACGTCGGTTCCCAAGGCGAGTATGTCGGCGCCGGGATCATTGATGATCGCCTGCATGCTGTCCCTGAAGTGCCCGATCGCCAAGTTGAACGCGACGGTCGTCCCAAGCAGAACGACGATGCCAATCCACGCCAGGGACCTGCGCGTGACGCCAACGTGGTTGCGTTGGCGCAGCAGGAAGCCCATCGCCAAACCCGCGGCAAATATGTTCACGAAGCTGATGAGCGCCATCTGGATGCTCGAACCCACTAGGCCGAATGCATTGACCTCCATCAACAACGTCGCGTTCAGGACGATCTCGACGACGAAGCACGTGAGAATCACAGGCAGCGACCATCGGCGGTGGGAGTAGTCGGCCTGGCGTGTCAGTCGTGCACGGCGTCGAAACGCCCGGAAATCCGCGGTGTCTTCCCGGACCGCTTCCTTGGCGCCCAACAGCAAATGGCCCCCCCTTTCGACCTGTCCGCCCAACGCCAATTCGCCGTCCCTGCCAATCTCACTCACCTCCAACTTCAAGTCCGCGAGATCTTGGTCACTCTCGATGTCGGTGAGTTCGCGTTCAAGATCGGCCAGGTGGTCACTCACATTGCGGCGGCACACCCGAGCGCGGAGGTTCACCCACGCGAGAATCTTCTCCTCCGTGGCATCCAGCCCGTCGACGTCGGGTGCGGGCAGGTTCGCGGCGCCTTGGCGACGACCCTCTTCGCGTATGGCATGCTTGGCGAGCCACGCTTCGAGGTCGAGCTGGACGTACCGTTCCTTGACCTCGTCGAAGCCGGGTTCGTTGTCCCAATCCACTCGCCGTCCTTTTGCCGTAATCCGTTGCCGAAGCATAGCAGCACCCTCGCCCTCGGACTTGTGGGGAGCGTCGACGGCTTCGCGGATCCGATGGCCGATTCTCGGTTAGCCGGGTCCAACCGGAACCTGCCGACGCGGGTGTCAGCGCATTCGTTCTTCCCGGTTAGGCGTCCGGCAGGGGTCCCATATCCCAACGGCGGTCGCGTGACTCGAGACCTGGCAACAAGTGCTATTGTCAGGTCCGTAGCGGGTTCGGTAGAGGCAGATGGAAACGCGGTTCTCCGAGGAAGTCGTACCGTTGACCGATCTAGGGACCAATCCAGGATGGATCGTCAGGCATACGGCAGAAACCGGCCGGCCGGTATTGCTGACCCGACGCGGGCGCGGTGTTGCCGTCGTGCAGTCAGTGGCGGAATACGAGTCCGCTGCCGAGGAGAGCGCTTTCATGCGCGCCGTGATCTCAGGGCTCGCGGACATCGTGGCGGGTCGCGAGGTGTCTTTGCGCGAGGCGAAGACACACCTAGGGCTCGAATGACGTCATGTCGGATGTCGCAGTCCGCTTCGCGGAGTCTGCCGTCGCGGATCTTTCCGGGACGGGACAAGCCTGTCGCCTACTGAACCACCGTCATCTCGTCGATCAGCCAGTCGGCGTTGTCGATCTTCTCCATCACCCACAGCATGTAGCGGGTATCGACGTGGATCGTTCGTGTGTTGCGGGGGTTGAAGTCCCAGTCCGAGACGACGCTCTCTAGGGTGCCGTCGAACAATAGGCCCACGAGTTCGCCGTTGGCGTTGAGCGTCGGGGAGCCCGAGTTGCCGCCGGTGGAGTCGAGATCGGTGAGGAAGTTCACCGGGACGGAGCCGATGGATTCGAGCCGGTAGGCACCGTGGTCCTTGGCGCGGGCGCGTTCGAGGAGCCCGACTGGCGCATTGAACGGCGCGATGCCCGAGTCCTTTTCGAGGATGCCTTCGAGGCGGGTGAACGGTTCGTAGATGAGGCCGTCCATCGGCGATCCGCCGAGAACGGTGCCGTAGGTGATGCGCAGCGTGCCGTTGGCGTCGGGGTACGTGGTCTGGCCCTGCGATCGCTGCCAGTCGATGATGGCCTGCATGTATTGCGGGCGCAGGAGGTGGCCACGCCCGCTGCGGGTCTTGCCGGCCTCTTCGCGTGCCATGTCCGAGTCGTAGACGGCGGTGGCCAGACGCAGGAACGGATCGTCGTGTTCCTCGAGCGCCGTGGCGGTCGCGTCCATCAAGGAAAGACGCGTCTCGGCATCCTCCAGCACGGTGTTGGCGTAGTAGGCGTCGAGTATCGACGACAAGGTGGCCTCGTCGGTGTCGTCGGCAAGCCCGAGCGCTTCGTCAAAGGCCCCGACGCGGTTTTCGTCGGGCTCTGCGAGATAGCCGCGCAGGGCGTACATCCACAACGCCTTGTCCACAGTGGCGTGGTAGCGGCGATCCAGGCGACTCAGTCCCTGGCGGAAGAATCGCAGGTCCCGCTCCTGGTAGCCCGGTTCCCGCTCGGCGTCCGGTTTCTCCTGCTCGCGAGCCAGCCGGTAGAGCCGGCGGGCGATACCGAACAGTTGCGAACCACGGGCCGCGTTGTAGTGGTAGTAGCGCCTGCTCGCCGCCGCGTTCTCCCGGGCCAGCGCGTCGTAGCCCCGGATCGCGTCCGCAAGTTGACCCTTGCCGGCGTTGTCGCCAATCCACGCGTCGAGCGCGGCATCGCGTTGGGCACGGCGCTCGACGAGTCGCTGCCGGCGCGCGCCTTCAAGCTGACCTTCGCGGTTCTTCATGCCATTGTTGATGCCCGCCAACTGGCCCGTATAGCGGATGCGCAAGTCGCTTCCCTCCGGGGCGGCGGCTTCGATCACGGCAATCCGTTCACGGCTTCTCGCCACAGACCGGGGGTACTCCCGCTCGAAAAGGTTCTCCACGGTCACATGGCGGGCATAGCGCGACGTGCCGCCGGGATAGCCGAGCGCCATCACGAAGTCGCCGTCGTCGAGCCCGGCGGCCGATACGGCGAGGTGGTGCTCGGGCTCATAGGGCACGTTGTCCGGCGAGTGGTCCGCGGGTTCGCCCGCCGGCGACACGTAGGCCCGGTAGAAGGCGAAGTCGCCCGTGTGGCGCGGCCAGCGCCAATTGTCGACGTCGCCGCCGTAACGGCCGACGGCGTCCGCCGGCGCGTAGACGAGACGCACATCGCGGATTTCGAGGTACTTGATCCGCTTGTATTGCAGACCGCCGAAGAAACTGCTTACCCGGCACCGATGACCCGGGTCGGACTCGCATTCCTTCATGACGGCCTTGCGTCGGTCTTCCATCGCCTGGTAGCGGTCGCGAGGCGCAAGTGCGGGATCGAGATCCCCGGCGATGCGCGCCGTCACGTCCTCGGCGTCGAGGGCCACGTAGACCCGGGCACCCGGCGGCGCGGGGAGTTCGTCCGCCATGGACGCGGCCAGGAATCCCTCTTCGAGGTAGTTGCGCTCGGGTTTCGAATGGAACTGCACCGAACCGCGGGCGCAGTGATGGTTGGTGACCACCAGCCCTTGGGGCGACACGAACGACGCGGTGCAACCGCCGAGCGAGACCACCGCGGCCATGGGGAACGCCGTTAGGTCGTTGAGCTTGTCGGGGTGGAGCTTCAATCCGGCTTCGCGCAGATCGGCGGCGATGGCCGGCAGTTGATCCGGCGTGAACATCCCCTCGCGGGCATGCGCAACAACAGACCAAGACGCGATGGCAGCCACGAGGGCCCAACCGGAAACGCTACGTAGGAAATCCGCCATTTGTCTGTTCATGGGGGGTCGCCCAACGCGGCGTCCACTTTCCGCCGTTCACCCTGGTACCAGGTCGTCAGCGACGCTTCGGACCATGCCTCGGCGAGTTCGTCGGCCGTGGCGAGCTCTTCCTCTGCGGATGCCGTCTCGGCCAGTCCGATGTAGGACCTGGCGGCAGCCAGTCGGATGAAGGCCTCGTCCACGGGCTCTTCGCCGTTCGCCGCGATCACATCGAGTGCCGCGCGGGCATTTTCCAGCCCGGAGCGGTACGCCTCGACGCGGTTGTTCACCAGCGCCAGCAGGTACAGGGCGCGTTCCTCGTTGACCCAGGTTCCGCAACGCTTCCAGAACGTGTGCGCGGCGTCCGCGCAGTCCATCATGAGCCGAGTCTGGTCCGCGTGCAGTTCATCGGATTCGAGCAAGTCGCTCGCCAGGTTGTTGTTGGCGATGGCCATGCCGCGGTTCGAGGTGGCAGCGTCGCCGAGACCTGCCGCCAGCCGATTGGCCGCGGCGATGACCATGCCGGCATCGGCGAACCGCCCCGTGCCGGCAAGCGCGCCGGCCAGAGACGACTTGACGGTGAGATAGGCGTCGAGGTGGTGTTCCGCGGCGCCGAGGCATTCGATCTCGGCCTGTTGGGCGGCCACCGTGTCGCCGTCCATGTAGCGAGCGACCGCCAGATGCGCGCCGAACCCGGCCTCGGCCGGGCAAGCCGCCGTCGCTTCGCGAACCGCCTCCGCAAACCGCCGGGCTCGCGGCCAGTCGCGCAAGTGCTCGCCGATCGTGTGGTTAGAGAGGCGCAGGCAGTGCGCCAGCACCTCGCCTTTCAACCCGTCGAGGTTCGCGGCCTCCAACTCGCCGGCGAGCCGCTCGCTCTGGGTGTCGTGATAGCCCCAGCCATCGCGTATCAGGTCGCTGATCAAGTTCCCTCCGGTATCCCGTGGTTCATATCCGTAGCAGGTCCGCCTCCGCCGATAGTCGCTGCGAGGCGGCGCCGGCCACCGCGAGCAGCACGCGTTCCAACGACACCCAGGCATCGCCGCGCAACATGCCCTTCGACTGGAGATCGAGCAAGGCGCATTCCTTCTGCAGTTCGTCGACACCATCGGGACCCAGGCGTTTGACGGCGGCGTTGAGCACCGGCAGGCGACGGCGCGGGATCCGTGGGTTGGCCCCGGCGGCAAGCTCCCGCGCGCGCTGCAATTGGCCGACGAGCGCCGCGATTATCAGGAAGACGGCCACGCCCTCCTGGCGAAGCGTGTTGAGCATCCGGTGCACGCGCACCGGGCGGCCCGCGAAGGCCGCGTCGATCAACTCGAACGTGTCGAAATGGGCGGCATCGCCGACGCCGGCCTCGATGCCATCGACGCCGACGCGTCCCTGTCCGTGCACGAGCTTCAGCTTCTCGATCTCCTGCACAGCCGCGAGCAGGTTGCCCTCCACGCGGTCGGCCAGGGCATCGAGGGCATCACCGTCGAGCTCGAGCCCTTCGCGGCGGCAACGCCGTTCCAGCCATCGCGGCAGGTCGCGAGGGCTGATCGGCCACACCGGAATCACCACCCCTGCCTTGTCGATCGCCTTGTACCAGGCGTTGCTGCGCTGCCGCCAGTCGAGCCCCGCGGCGCGGCAAAGAACCAACGTGTCGGCAAGTGGCGCCGCGAGGTAGCCGCGGATCGCATCCGAACCCGCGCGGTCGAGGCCCCGCGGGGGAATACGCACGTCGAGCAGTCGCTTGGCGGCGAACAGCGACAGGTTCCCGGCCTCGGCGAAGAGCTCCGCCCAAGGTGCCCGGGCCACCGCCTCGAAGATCGTGCGCTCGTCGTAACCGAGGGCCTTGGCGGCAGCGACGATGTCGTCGCTGGCTTCGTCGACCAGGAGCTGTTCGTCGCCGCTGACGAGATAGATGCCCTTGAGGTCGCCGGCTTCGAGGTGCCGTTGAAGTTGATCAGCGCGAATCTGCATCGTGTCTCGACAAGGCGTCCAATACCCGCACCATGCGGCCCACGAGGTCGTCCCGGGCCTCGGCGGCGAGCAGCCTTTGCTCTTCACTGCTGCCGATGAGATTGTCGCGGTCCAACCGGGCCACGCGTTCGGCGCGTAGTACTTGGGCAGGGGCAAGCTCGCCGCCCTCGCCGTCCGATACCGCGAAACTCACCTGCAAAGCCAGTTCGTACTCAGCGGTCCGGGCACCCCGGGTGACGGAAACGCTGCGCCAGTCCTCGTTCTGATCGGTCAAGCGAACCACGACATCGGCATCGGCATCCACCAGGCGCACGCCGGCCGACTCGAGCGCTCGGGCGAGGTCGGCATCCAAGTCGACCCCGCGCTCGGCATCGATGCGAACCGTCTCGAAGGCTGCCGCGAGTTCCCAGGTGCGCAACTGGAACCCGCAGCCCGCGATGGCCAGGAAGGTAATCCATGCCCCGACACGCGCCCTGCGGGTCATCCCACCACCAGGTTCACCAGCTTGCCCGGCACCACGATGGTCTTCCTGAGCGCGCCGCCGTCCAAGTATCTCGCCACGTTGTCGTTGGCCTTGGCGGCCGCCACCACCGATGCCTCGTCGGCGTCGGCCGCGACGGCCACCCGGCCCCGCACCTTGCCGTTGACCTGCACAGCGAGTTCCAGCGTCGACTCGACGGTCTTCGCCTCGTCGTACGTTGGCCAACGGGCGGAGTCGAACAGGCCGTCGTTGTGGCCAAGCCGGGAATAGAGCTCCTCGGCGATGTGCGGCGCGAACGGCGCCAACATCACGACCAACGGCACCAGTTCGTCCCGCTTCGCCGTACGCCCGTCGGCGCGCACCCGGTTCAAGTATTCCATCATCGCCGCGATGGCGGTATTGAACTGAAGTGCGGGCACCTGGTCGCTGACCTGCTTGATGGTGCGGTGCAGCGCCCGTTCCACATCCGGGTCGGGCTTGCCGTTCTCCGCGCCGACCACGCTTTGCCACAAGCGGTTCAGGAACCCTCGTGGCCCCTGGATACCCAGGCTCTGGTAGTCGGCGACCTGGTCGTAGGGGCCGAGGAAGAGCAGGTAGAGGCGCAGCGTGTCCGCCCCGAACTCGTCGACGATCTTGTCCGGCGAGATGACGTTGCCGCGGCTCTTCGACATCTTGCGACCGTCGCGGATCAGCAGTCCATGAGCGCGGAACTTGGCGAACGGCTCGTCGAACTCCAACTCGCCGAGGTCGGCCAGCGCCATCGTGAGGAACCGGGCGTACATCAGGTGCAGCACCGCGTGCTCGTTGCCGCCGATGTAGGAGTCCACCGGCAACCATCGCCGGGTCATCTCCGCATCGAAGGGCACGTCGTTGCGATCCGCGCTGGGGTAGCGGAGGAAGTACCAGCCGCTGCACAGGAAGTTGTCGGTGACGTCGGTGTCCCGGTGCGCCGGCGCCGCGCAGTTCGGGCACGGCGTTTCGTACCACTGTGTCGCCCGGGTCAACGGGCTCACGCCCGTGTCGTCCGGTTGAAAGTCGACCAGGTGCGGCAGTTCCACGGGAAGCTCCGCTTCGGGTACCGGCACCGGACCACAGGCGTCGCAGTGGATGATCGGGATGGGAGGTCCCCAGTAGCGTTGGCGCGAGACGCACCAGTCCCGCAAGTGGTAGTTGACCCGCGGCTCGGCCACGCCACGACCGGCGAGCCAGTCGACGACGGCCCGCTTGCCGTCGGCCACCGAAAGGTCGTCGAAGCGGCCGGAGTTGACCATGGTGCCGTCGCCGACGTATGCCGCCTCCAAGGGCGTTTGGGCATCCTCGCCGGACGCGGCGATGACCCGCACGATGGGCAACTCGAAGGTCTTGGCGAATTCGAAATCCCGGGTGTCGTGGCCCGGCACCGCCATGATCGCGCCGGTGCCGTAGCCCATCAGCACGTAGTCCGCGATCCACACGGGAATCTCGGCGCCGTTCACCGGGTTGACGCAGTAGGCGCCGGTGGCGACGCCGGTCTTTTCCTTGTCGATCTTCTGCCGCTCCACCAGGTCCTGCTTGGCAACCTGGTCCCGGTACGTATCCACGGCTTCCCTTTGCCCGGCCGTCGTCACCACCGAGACCAGCGGGTGTTCCGGGGCGAGCACCATGTACGTGGCGCCGAACAGGGTATCCGGGCGTGTGGTGAAGATGCGGATGGTCTCGTCGTGTCCCGCCACGGCGAAGTCGACCTCGGCCCCCTCGCTGCGGCCGATCCAGTTGGCCTGTGCCTTCTTGGTCTTCTCCGACCAGTCGATCACGCCCAGGTTGTCGAGCAGGCGCTCGGCGTAGTCGGTGATCCTGAAGAACCACTGCGGCAGTTGGCGCTGCTCCACCGTTGCTTCGCAACGCTCGCAAAGGCCGTCCAGGACCTGCTCGTTGGCGAGCACGGTCTTGCAGGACGGGCACCAGTTGACCGGCGCCTCCCGGCGCTCCGCCAAGCCGGCGGAGAGGAGCTTGAGGAACACCCACTGGGTCCACTTGTAGTAGCCCGGGTCCGTGGAGTTGACGGTGTGGGTCCAATCGAACATGCCGCCGAAACGCTTCAGCGTCCGGGTGAAGTTCGCGACGTTCTCCGGGATGAGATCGTTGGGGTTCTTGCCCACCTTGAGGGCGTAGTTCTCCGAGTGGATGCCGAACGCGTCGAAGCCGATGGGCTCGAACACGTCCTTGCCCATGAGTCGCCAATAGCGCCCGTTCACGTCGGCACCGGTGTAGGCGTAGAGGTTGCCGATATGCAGACCCTCCGCGGAGGGATACGGGAACATCATCAGGTTGTAGTACGGATCCCGGGCCGCGCGCAGATCCTCGTCGCTCCACGCATTGGTGCCGCGGCGTTCCCATTGGGCCTGCCACTTGGCCTCCACGGCCTGCGGGTCGTAGCGTTCGCTGCTCATGGTTGACGGGTCGCCATGGGAGGGTGCGCCACCTTAATCGAAACGGGGGCGGAAATGAACGTCAATGGCCAAGATGTCGATGTCGCCGAGACACGCCGTTCGGCCTGAGGCGACGCCGCGTTTACGGGTCGGGCGTTGGGTCGATGTCGGGGTCGTCGGATAGGATGACGCGGCCTGCGGTGTCGTCGACGAGCAAGTCGTGGAATGCCGCCACCGCAGCCGCGTTCGACGGCGTGAACCCGACGTCGACGATATCCCCCGTATGGACGACGTTCAGTACGTCGTCGCCCCACTCGAAGGTGAATACGTAGCGGATGCTGGAATCGACGACGACGCCGGCCGGGTCGATGTCCGCCCGAACCGAACCGTCTGCGGAAATCCGGATGCCGTCGAACCGGGGGCCGTTTCCCGACACCACCCACGGGATCGGCAAGGCGGGTTCGGTGACGCCTCTGAAGACGGCGAAGTCGTCGTCCTTGTAGATGTCCTCGTCGTAGATCACGATGGCGTGGACTCCCGAAGCACGACCCGTCGTCGGCCCGGCCGAGAGATTCGACAGCTGGCCGGCGGAATTCTCCATCAGGTTCATGACCGTGATGGGTTGGTCGGACCCGACGATCAGACGCCACTTCCCCTCGCCGGTGCCGAGCGACCCATCCAGGCCGGCGACCCCGGCCTCGAGTTCCGCCGCCGTGAAGGATTCGGCGGCACCTGCGGCGAGGGACGTCCCCGCGAGCGAACTGGATTGGCCCGCATCGTCCACGCCCCTGATCGTCACGTTCGCGGTCTCATCCCCCGCGTTGACGAGCCGCAACCGGCTCACCGCGTCGGTGTCTGCGCCGGGATTGAACATCGGCACGTGGTAGCCGTCCTCGGCAGGGGGCACCATGTCCTGCATCGGGACCAGGAATCCATCCGAACTGCGAACGTAGGACAGTACCTCGATGTAGTCTTCGCTGGTCAGTTCCAAACGCCAGTCGCCCTCGCCCGCGCCGATGCCTCCGGACAGCCCCCTCTCCTCGTTTCCCTGCTCCAGGTCGTCGGAATCAATGTACGTCGCCCCGTTCGCAGCGACTGTCAACGTGGGCGAATCGTAGGCACGGTCGGTCTCGTCGAAGGCCGCGATGGTCGCCACCGCCTCGGTGTCGCCCCGGTTGATCACCCGCACGAGGCCCTCGCGCCCCAGCGCATCCGCTGCCGACGGGAACAGCGGGACGAAATGCGCGTTGCCGGTCCGGTTCGACGGCCCGCCCGACAGATTCGCCAGACGGCCCGTGGAATGCGAAAGGAGACTCATCACCTGGATGTCACCAGGGGCCTCGATGTCGAGACGCCACCTGCCCGTCCCGTCGCCGAGAGATCCCGAAAGCGCCGGCGCGGTGCCGGTCTCCAGTTCGTCGGCGCTGACTGTCAGGACGCCCAGCGCCGGGATGTCGGCGTTCACGGCGCCACCCTCCGCGCCGTCGTCGTCGGTCCCCCGTATGGTCGCGGCGGCGGCGTGCGGAGTGGGGTTCGCGAGCTTGAGGAGACTCTCCACCGAGGTGTCGCTGCCGGGATTGAACAGCCCCACGCGGTAGATTTCGCCCCCACGCGCCACCAGGTCGTGCACCGAGGCGAGCAACCCGTCCGGCATGCGAACGTAGGTCAGGACCTCGACGTCGGGAAGGTGCGCGACATCCAGACGCCAGGGCCCTTCGCCGGACCCCGTGCCGCCGACAAGCCCCTTGGCGCTTTCGCCGGCGTCCATGTCCCGGGAGTCGAGCTGTACGACGGCATCCTCCCCGACCGACAGCACAAGCGAGCCAACCGACGCGCCTTCGCCGTTGAAGACGATGATGGTCAGGACACTTGCGCGTTCACTGCGGTTCACGACGCGCATGACGCCGATCCGCCCGGAGGCGTCAGACGCCGACGGGAAATAGGGAATCGACGCCACGGTCGGCTCGGCGACCGTCACCGACAGGTCCAGGATCGTCGACACGCCCGGTTCCGCGAGGGTCACGGTCACAACCACCGTCCCGGGCGCCGCCCTCGCAAACAGCACCAGCAGGTCGCCTTCGATCCGCACTTCGAGGATCGACGGGTCGCTGGAGGTCGCCGTGTAACTCAGCGCGTTGGCCGCGATATCCGGGAAGAGGTCGGCGAGTGCAATCCGCGACTCCACGGCGGCGGGGAGCGCGTAGGACGTCGGGACGCGGGCGAAGCCGACGGCATCGCCCACGATGACCAGGTCACCGCCAGCGGCGGCTTCGAGGCCGTGGAAGCAAGGCACACCACCGTAGCACTCGTCGTCCGGCAGCTCGGGTGCCGAAGCAAAGGACACGCGGACGGGGCCGCTGCCGTCGGGCGTGATCGTAAGGGGGTCGCTCGTGGTAGCGCCGGCGGGCACCGTCACGGCGTCCGCCGATAGCGTGCCGCCCACCACGGACACGTCGGCCTGCATATCGAAAGGCGCCCCCTCGCGCACCGTGGCCGCGACCGTGAACGCCTGCAGTCGGGACCACTCGAGCGTCAGCGGAAACGGCACGCCGGGGTTGTCATGCAGGTCGACCTCGATCAATTCGCCGTGGCCCGCAAAGACCCCGGCAGGCAGTTCGGACAGGTTGTTGTCAGAGAGATACAGCCATTTGAAGTCCGCCGGGCCCTCGAACGGGCGCTCCGGCAGTTCCTCGATCTCGTTGCCGTTCGCGAACAGGCCCCATAGTTCATTCATGTCCGCGAATGCGCCCGACGGGAGCGTCGTCAGGCCATTGTCGGAGAGCTTCAACTCGGTCACCCTGATCAGGCCCTGGAGGTCGCCGGTTCGCAATTCCCCGGGCAGAGCCCCCGAGAGATTCAGGACGGTCCGCACGGCGAGATCCTCAGCGGTCACTGCTTCGCAGGGCCCGTCGCGCCGCAGAGCGTCCCGCACGCCGGGCGTGCGGTCGCAGACGCCTTCCTCGATGACCACCGCCGCGCGGATGCTGCCCTGCGCGAAGTTCAAGATCGTGGACGGGTCGAGCGAGACGGCGAGGGTCTCCCTAGGGGGCTCGATCTCCTCGTCGTCGACGATGGGGATTTCGATCCGCGTCTCGGTCTCGCCCGCCGGGATCGTGGCCTCGCCGTCGCCGCCGCCGTGATCGTCGGCATCGGCGTCGAACGTTTCGGGGTCGTCGTCCCGCCCCAGCCGATAGCCGAACGTCGTCGACGACTCGAGCGGCCGGTCGATCGCGACCCGGAGCACGGCGGTGCCGCCCTCGGCGGCGGCGGCGCTGGCGTCGACGAAGGAGATCTCCAGCGCGCTGTCGCGGACGGAAACCGCAAGGGATGCCCGCGCGCCGTCGTAGCCTCCGCCGCTCGCCGTGTGGACCAGCACCGGCGTTTCGTGGACGCCGTTGTCGTCCTCGTACGCCTCCACCTGCACGGTCTTCCCGCTGTTCCAGTCCTGCGGCGAGAACGCAACCCGGGTGGGCGACACCCCGATGTTCGCATCCTCCGCCGCGATGGCGACCTCGACCTCGGCCGAAGGCTCCCACGCCAGGGCGACCTCGTAGGTCGACGACGAACCCTCGTCGACGGAAAGCCGATCCGGCAGTTCGATCAGCTCCAGGCCGTCCCCGGTCGACGGCACGTCGAGCAGCCACGCCGCCCACTCCGCGTCGTAGGCGGTCCCGATCCCGTCGTCCAGATGGCCCAGGTAGCCCTCGTAGTCGCCCTCCCGGAAATAGGCCAGCATGGCGTCCACGTCGTCGTGGTGGCGCTCGAACATGAAGCGCACCGCGAGATAGCCCCAACGGTAGACCCGGGTCACGCCGTCGCTGTAGATCACGGGGAAGACCTCGCTCAGCTTGAGGTCGCCGTCGCGGCCGACGTCCACCGCCCTCGGATTGTGGTTGCCCAGCGAGAAGTACTCGGCGAAGCCTTCGAGCCACCAGACGGTGTGGTGCGTGTCGATGCCGTAGTCCCAGAAAGAACCGCGAAAGTTGTAGCGACCGTCGAGGTAGTGGACCTGTTCGTGCGCCAGGTTCCACACGGGCCGGTCCTCGAGCCACGTCGCCACGAACGCGATGAACCGGGCCGTGTTGTCGGGGTCCGACGGGTCGCCCTCGAGGTAGATTCCGCCGTTGTTGGTGTCGTTGCCGAAGAAGAGTCCCGAGTAGGTCTGGTATTCGGTGGAGTCCGCGAACACCACGACCTCCAGCGACGTGTTGTGGTCGTCGGCGACCGGGGTTCTTCCCGTTCCCAGGCGAACGTGGAAGTACCGCTCGCCGTCGGCCATCACGGCACACGATTCGTCGAGCTGTGCCGCGTCGAGATCCTGTGCTCGGATCGTCACGCTGTCGCTGCACTCGTGCCGAATGCTAAGCACCAACGCTTCGAGCTCCGCTTCAAACCCGCAGATGCCGTAGACTTCGCAGTCGTCGTGGTACACCGCAACCGACGCGGTAGCGATCCAGATCGTGCGGCCTTCGCCGACCATGTCGTACCGCTCGAGGATGCTCTTGATGCCGTCCCGCACGTCGGCATGGATCGGCGCGTCGTCGTACTGGCTGAAGCGCGCCAGTTCCCGACCGGCGTTTGCCGCCAGGATTTCCAGGTCCGTATCGAGCATCCAGTCGTCCAACGCGCGGTCGCGCAGGATCCGCACCAGTTCGTGGTCCTCAGCGGTCGCATCTACGAACGCCTGGTTCCAGTGTCCCCCAAACAGCAGGACGTAGAAACTCTGGATAACGTTGGCCCCGCCTCGCGTGTCGGCGAGGGCCGCGTCCCAGCGCTCCAGCCACGACTTCGTCTCCGGGAGATAGCGCGCCATTTGCCAGGAACTGTCCATGAGTGTTGCCGCCTCTTCCATCGCATGGGCCAGATGCGCCTCCGTCTCGTCGTAGAAGTGGGCGTTGTCCGTGAAGGCGTCGAGGGCGCCAACGACCGCGTCGGCGATGTCCTCGTCGGGCTCGGTCCAGTCGAGCTCGTCTCCCTCGTAGAACTCGACGTAGAACCCCCCCCGAAGGAACAGGAAAAGCTCCTGTATGTTGCTCGAGTTGGTGCCGTCGTAGGCCACCGCGAGCGGCGTCGCCGCCTCGGCGACATCGATCATGTTCTGCTTGCCGAAGGCGGCGAAGCGCGAGGCCGCCGTCGAGAAGAGGCGGTTGATGCAGCGGGACGACGTCGTCCGGATGTGCTCGACCAGGTCGTCGCCGGTCTTGGTCGCGAACGCGTCGTCGTCGCATTCCTCCTCTTCGGCCAGGACGGGCGCACCGTGGCCATGGCTGAACGCGATATCGAACACGCGCCGCTCCTTCGGATCGAGCAGGCGCGGCGGCGGCGCCTGCCGGGTGCGCCGACTCCGGGAGACGCCCTTGTCTCGGGGGACCGCTATGATGCGCAGCTTGTCCTCGACGGCCATCACCTGTTCGGGCGTGATGTCCGCGGGCCATGCGTGGTCCTCCCCGGCCCACGCCGGGTTGCCCGCCAGCGCGAGGCAGCCTGACGCCAGAACGGCGCTAGCCGTTGCCCTCGAGCGGGCGATCGAACGACCGGGTGCAGGGAACCGTAGAGATCGAGACCGGGCAGGACGGTTTGAGGGGCTTGGTCCGGGTTTCCCCAGAGGACACGGCCAACCGTCGACACTGTGACCCTGCCGACGATGGCAATGCGGACGTGTTGGCGCGTGGCGTCCGGGCACCGGACGTGACTCGGCGCTTCGGGCTTTCCGGCTTCCGGTTCTCGTCATACCGTCGGCCCCGTCTTCTTCGAAACCCCGCTCTACGAAGAATCGAAGCCAAGGGATCCGCTCCCCACTCACCGTGCAATGGGGCCGGGCAGGGGTACCCGACCCCAACCGGGTATTGTCAGGCAACGACGCGCAATTTTCAGTTCCTATAAGATGTTTTTAGCTCGATTTTTTATACTCTTTTGGTTGTTTTCAGGCGCTTTGGGCTGCAATCAAGCCCACACCCCCGGCACACGGCCTCTTCGCGAGCCGCGTCACGCCCGACTCCGAACGGACTTCGGAAGCATGTCGATGGACGAGAGGAACCCGGCCGACGGGGATGTCCGGGGACACCCGGTGGCGCGCCTCACATGGGCAGGTTGACGAACCCGCGGCGTACCGCCTCCAGATGTCTCGGTGGCCGACTCCGCGCCATCAACGGCGCCTATCGCGCGGGCGGCCTGGCGGCGTGTCCCGTCCCGTGATTGGTGTCGCCGGACCGCGGGGCGCACGCGCCGCTGTTCCGTGCTTGCAGACTCACCCGTCGTCGACCGCGGAAGGGCCGGTCGCTGTCGGTACCGTCGACAAATTCGTCAGATACCCCCCTGGCGCGTCCAGCAGGCTCATCACCGTGATCGGCTGGTCGGATTCGACGATAAGCTGCCATTTGCCGACGCCCGTGCCGAGCGCCCCTTCCAAATCCGCGTTGCCCGCCTCGAGCTGCGCCGACGTGAAGGACTTGGCCGCGCCGGCGTCTACCGACGTCTGCACGGCGACGCTCGACGCGCCCGAATCGTCGATCCCCGTGATCGTCACTTGCGCAGCTTCCTCGCCGGCGTTGATGAGCCGCAGCCGGCTCACCTGGTCGACGTTGCGGCCGGGATTGAAGACCGGCACGCGGTATCGGTTCTCCACGCCCGCCACGACATCGTGCATCGCGGTCAGGAATCCATCCGCGGTGCGGATATAGGACAGGACCTCGATGTCCGCCTCGCTCGTCAGTTCAAGCCGCCAGTTGCCTTCGCCCGCGCCCGTGCTACCCGTCAGCCCCTTCCCTTCGTTGCCCTGCTCGAGATCGTCCGAGTTGAAGTGCACCGCCCGGTCCGCGCCGACCGTCAGCGTCAGCGACTCGTAGTCGTGCGCCGTCCCGTCGAAGGCGGCGATGGCCACCTCGGCCTGCGTGCCGCCGCGGTTGACCACCCGCACGAAGCCCTGGCGGCCCAGCGCATCCGACGCCGACGGGAACAGCGGCACGGTATGCGCGGCCCCCGGCTCGACCGGCGGCACGGTCGACAGGTTCGTCAGGTGGCCCGTGGAACTCGAAAGCAGGCTCATCACCTCGATGGCCTCGGCGGACTCGACGTCGAGCCGCCACTTGCCCGCGCCGTCGCCGAGCGCGCCCGCAAGCGCCGGCGCGGCACCGGATTCCAGGTCCGCGGCGCCGACCGTCAGCGAGCCGCGCGCCGGAACGCTGGCGGAAACCTCGCCGCTCGGCGCCCCGCCGTCGTCGACCCCGCGAATGGTCGCCGCGGCGGCGTGGTCCGTGGGATTCGACAAGCGGAGCCGGCTCTCGGTCGCCGTGTTGCTGCCGGGGTTGAAGATCGGCACCCGGTGGACGTTGCCCGTCTTCGGCGCCACGTCGTGCATCGACGCGAGCAGGCCGTCCGACGTGCGAACGTAGGCCAGCACCTGGACGTCGGGCACCGTCGCCAGGTCGAGACGCCATGCCCCCTCGCCGGACTCCGCACGCCCGAAGAGCCCCTTGGCGTCATTGCCGCCGGCCACGTCGCGGGAATTGATGTGGACGGCGCCCTTCCCGCCGACCGACAGCGTGAGCGAGCCCGCCGCCGTGCCGTCGTCGGCGAGCACGTCGATCCCCAAGGTCGTCGCGTGTCCGCTACGGTTGACGATGCGCATGAAGCCCTGGCGGCCGGCCGAATCGGACGCCGTCGGAAAGTACGGAATCGACATCCGGACCGGTTCGACGATCGTCACGGACAGGTCCAGGATCGTCGACACGTCCGGTTCATTCGCCGTCACCGACACCACCGCCGACCCGACCCCGGTCGACGACAGAACCAACATGCCGTCTTCGATGTACGCCTCGATGACCGACGGATCGCCGGAGGCCGCCGAGTAGCTCGGCGCGTTGGCGGCGATGTCCGGGAAGAGGTCGGCGAGGGCGATCCGCCTCTCCACGGCGGCGGGGAGCGTGTAGGACGTCGGGACGCGGGCGAAGCCGCACTCGTCCTCGGGAACGGCGGGCACCGAAGCGAAGGAGACGCGGACCGGGCCGCCGCCGTCGGGCGTGATCGTGACGGGATCGCCCGTGGTGGCGCCCGCCGGTACCGTCACCGAGTCCGAAGACGGCGTGCCACCGGCCACGGACAACCCGGCCTGCATGTCGAAGGGCGCCCCCTCTCGCACCGTGGCCGCGACCGAATAGTCCCGCAGCCGGGACCACTCGAGGGTCAGCGGGAAGGGCGAGCCCGGGTTGCCCTGTAGTTCCAACCGGGTCAAGTCGCCGTGGCCCGCAAAGAGACCGTCGGGCAGGTCGGACAGGCTGTTGTCGTCGAGATACAGCCATGTCAGGTCTCTCGGCCCTTCGAACGGGTGGATCGGCAGTTCCTCGATCACGTTGCGGTTCACAAACAGGTACCTCAGTCGGCCCATATCCGCGAAAGCCCCCGACGGGAGTGTCTTGAGGCTATTGCCGAAAAGCCGGATATCGCCCATGCCGGTCAACCCCTGCAGATCGCCGGACCGCAATTCGCCGTCCAGCGCCCCCGAGAGATTCACGTGCTGCCGCTCTGCGAGGTCCGCGACGGTCACCGCTTCGCAGGGCCGGTCGTCCCGCAGGGCGTCCCGCACGCCCGGCGTGCGGTCGCAGACGCCCTCCTCGATGACCACCGCCGCGCGGATGCTGCCGTGCGCGAAGTTCGAGATCGTGGACGGGTCGAGCGAGACGGCAAGTAACTCCTGGGCGGGCTCGATCACGTCGTCGTCGTGGATAGAAATCTCGATCCGCGCCTCGGTCTCGCCCGCCTGAATCGTGGCCTCGCCGTCGCCGCCGCCGTGATCGTCGGCATCGGCGTCGAACGTGTCGGGGTCGTCGTCCCGCCCCAGCCGATAGCCGAACGTCGTCGACGACTCGAGCGGCCGGTCGATCGCGACCCGGAGCACGGCGGTGCCGCCCTCGGCGGCGGCGGCGCTGGCGTCGACGAAGGAGATCTCCAGCGCGCTGTCGCGGACGGAAACCGCAAGGGATGCCCGCGCGCCGTCGTAGCCTCCGCCGCTCGCCGTGTGGACCAGCACCGGCGTTTCGTGGACGCCGTTGTCGTCCTCGTACGCCTCCACCTGCACGGTCTTCCCGCTGTTCCAGTCCTGCGGCGAGAACGCAACCCGGGTGGGCGACACCCCGATGTTCGCATCCTCCGCCGCGATGGCGACCTCGACCTCGGCCGAAGGCTCCCACGCCAGGGCGACCTCGTAGGTCGACGACGAACCCTCGTCGACGGAAAGCCGATCCGGCAGTTCGATCAGCTCCAGGCCGTCCCCGGTCGACGGCACGTCGAGCAGCCACGCCGCCCACTCCGCGTCGTAGGCGGTCCCGATCCCGTCGTCCAGATGGCCCAGGTAGCCCTCGTAGTCGCCCTCCCGGAAATAGGCCAGCATGGCGTCCACGTCGTCGTGGTGGCGCTCGAACATGAAGCGCACCGCGAGATAGCCCCAACGGTAGACCAGGGTCGTGCCGTCGCTGTAGCGCACGGGGAAGATCTCGCTCAGCTTGAGGTCGCCGTCGCGGCCGACGTCCATCGCCCTCGGGTTGTGGTTGCCCAGCGAGAAGTACTCGGCGAAGCCTTCGAGCCACCAGACCGTGTGGTGCGTGCTGATGCCGTAGTCCCGGAACCCGCCGCGCATGTTGAAACGGCCGTCGAGGTAGTGGAGCTGTTCGTGCGCCAGGTTCCACACGGGCCGGTCCTGGAGCCAGGTCGCCACGTACGCGATGAACCGGGCCGTGTTGTCGGGGTCCGACGGGTCGCCCTCGAGGTAGATTCCGCCGTTGTTGGTGTCGTTGCCGAAGAAGAGTCCCGAGTAGGTCTGGTATTCGGTGGAGTCCGCGAACACCACGACCTCCAGCGACGTGTTGTGGTCGTCGGCGACCGGGGTTCTTCCCGTTCCCAGGCGAACGTGGAAGTACCGCTCTCCGTCGGCCATCACGGCGCACGCTTCGTCGAGCGCCGCCGCGTCGAGATCCTGTGCGCGGATCGTCACGCTGCCGCTGCACTCGTGCCGGATGGCGAGGATGAGCGCCTCGAGCTCCTCCCCGAACCCGCAGATGCCGTAGTATTGGCAGTCGTCGTGGTGCGCCGCAACCGACGCGGTAGCGATCCAGATGGTCCTGCCTTCGCCGAGCATTTCGTACCGGTCGAGGATGCTCGTGATGCCGTCCCTGACATCGGCATGGATCGGCGCGTCGTGGTACTGGCTGAAACGGGCCAGTTCCCGACCCGAGTCCGCCGCCACCTGCTCGACGCCCGCGTCCAGCATCCAGTCGTCCAACGCGAGGTCGCGCAGGATGCGCACGAGTTCGTGGTCCTCGGCCGTCGCGTCCACGAACGCCTCGTTCTGGTGACCGCGGAACAGCAGGAAGTGGAAGCGGAAGACTACCCGGGAGGCGCCCTTCGTGTCGGCGAGGGCGGCGTCCCAACGCTCCAGCCACGCCTTCGCCTCAGGCAGATAGCGCGCGTTCTGCACGGAACTGTCCATGAGAATTGCCGCTTCGTCAAGCGCATGGCCGCAATGCGCCTCAGTCTCGTCGTAGAAGTGGGCGTTGTCCGTGAAGGCGTCGAGGGCGCCGGTCACGGCGGCGGCGATGTCCTCGTCGGGCTCGGTCCAGTCGAGTTCGTCTCCCTCGTAGAACTCGACGAAGAACCCGACGCGCAGGAACCGGAAAAGCTCCCGTATGTTGCTCGAGTTGGTGCCGTCGTAGGCCACCGCGAGCGGCGTCGTCGCTTCGGCGACATCGATCATGTTCTGCTTGCGGAAAGCGGCGAAGCGCGAGTCCGCTGTCGAGAACAGGCGGTCGGTGCAGCGGAACGGCGTCGTCCGGATGTGCTCGACCAGGTCGTCGCCGGTCTTGGTCGCGAACGCCTCGTCGTCGCATTCCTCCTCTTCGGCCAGGACGGGCGCACCGTGGCCGTGGCTGAACGCGATGTCGAACACGCGCCGCTCCTCCGGATCGAGCAGGCGCGGCGGCGGCGCCTGCCGGGTGCGCCGACTCCGGGAGACGCCCTTGTCTTGGGAGACCCCTATGATGCGCAGCTTGTCCTCGACAGCCATCACCTGTTCGGGCGTGATGTCCGCCGGCCATGCGTGGTCCTCCCCGGCCCACGCCGGGTTGCCCGCCAGGGCGAGGCAGCCTGACGCCAGAACGACGCCAGCCGTTGCCCTCGAGCGGGCGATTGAACGACGCCTTACAACGGATCGAACAGACGCGAGACTGTGCGAGAGGTACAGGGTTGGTCCTTGGAAGCGCCTGCCCCGCGGATCGTCGACACGCACCGGCATTGCCTTGACTCTGCTGCCTTCCTACCATTCGCCACACTCACAAGGCTTGTCAAGAGTTCTCTCCGGTAGTGCCGGTAGTGGTCGTCATCTCGGCGGTCAGGTCAGCGCGTGGTCAGAGCGAGAGGGTTGCGCTCTTCCAAGAGCCGCAAAGCCTTGCGCTGTCGAATCACTGGTCGCTCGTCAATGACCGACCTCCCGGCACATCAACAACACGACGCCGTTGGAGAACGGCAGCCTCTCCGGTACGGATCAGATCCAACCCGGGCTAGTAAGACGCCACAGCCAAAGCCACCTAAGACCACGAAGAGGGGCCCGTGTAACCACCGCCCGAACGGCGTTGCTCCCGACACGGCGTGGATCGTCCCCGTAAGTACACCTTCCTGGAACCGGGGTAGCCGACCGACGACCTCGCCCTGATCGTCAACGATTCCCGTGATGCCGTCGTTAGTCGAGCGGAGCAGGTACTTGCCGTTCTCCAAGGCCCGCATCCGGGCGATCTGGAAGTGCTGGCTCGGGCCGATGGACGCGCCGAACCACGTGTCGTTGCTGATCGTGACCAACGCGTGCGCCCGGCGGGCGTCGGCCGCGACGGTCTTCGGGTAGGCGATCTCCCAGCAGATGGCCATGGCGAGGTCGATGCCGGCCGCGCGCAGGAGGGGCTGCTCGGGGTCGCCGGGGGTGGTGCCGGACATGGGGAGATCGAAGAAGGCGATCAGGCCGCGCAGCAGGGCCTCGAAAGGTACGAAATCGCCGAAGGGCACCAGGTGTCGCTTGCGGTAGACGGCATCGCCGCCGGTCGCGACCGCGGCGTTGAAATAGGCCATCGTCCCGGTGCCCTCCCTGGCTTCGGCCACCAGGATGCCGGTCACGACGTCGCCGGATTCGCCGCGCTGGGCCTCGATGTAGGTCTTGGTATGGCGCAGGTAGGCGGGGATCGCGGCTTCCGGCCACACGACGATATCCGCATCGGCCACCCGGGCCGTGAGTTCGCGGTAGCGTTGGCGGGACAGCGCCGCCCCCTCCGGTGTCCACTTGGTGCTCTGGGGGATGTTGCCCTGGGCGAGGGCAACGGTCCGCGTCTCGCCCCGTTCCGTCCAGGTCACCGCGCCCAGCGCCCACGCCGCGATCCAGACCAATGCCGGCACGGCGAGAATCGACCACCGTACCCGTGGCACAAACCCGATCGGGCCCGCGAGCCAGCGGAGAGACCTCCCTTGGACCTCGTGGGGGCGACCCTCTCGCCGGGGCGCGCCCTCGCCCGCATCGCGACGTTCGGATTCGCCGATCCGGGACGGCGCAATGCCGTTCCCCACGCTCGCTACCGCGAGAGATGCCGTCAATACCGCCGCGAAGGACACCAGCAATACGCCCCCCACGGGTGCCAGACCCGCCAGCGGCGTGTCGATGAACGCGTAGCCCGCGAACAGCCAGGGAAAGCCGGTGAGGAACCACGTCAACAGCCATTCCAACGCGGTCCATAGGACCGTGAACATGAGCGCCGCCCGGACCTCGTTGTCTTGCGCACGAACAAGGCGGTGGAATGCCCAACCGAGTACGCCGTTGAAGACCGCCATGCCGGCAACGAACAGCACCACCAGCAGCACGGCAAGCCAGGGCGCGGTCGGGCCGTAGACATGGATGCTGACGTAGACCCAGGACGCCCCGACGCCGTACTTGCCCACGCCGTATAGCCAACCACGCCAGAACGCGCCCTTGCCCGGCTCCGTACGGCGAAGCAGCCAGAACAGGACTCCGGTCGAGATCAACAGAAGCGGCCAGATGCCGAACGGCGCAAGTGCCAGGGGCAGCAACGCGCCCGCGACAAGTGCCGCCAGCGACAGCGTGTATCGCCTAGGCATCTCGATCGCCCGGGGCTTAAGCGCGGGTCAGGTGCAGCAGTCGGACGCGGCGGCTATCGGCGTTGATGACGCGGATGTCGAAGGGCGCGATGTGGATGGTCTCCTCGCGCTGGGGCAGGTAGCCGAACTCCTTGACCACGATGCCGCCGATGGTGTCGAGGTCCCCGGCCACGAACTTGGTATCGAAGTACTCGTTGAATTCCTCGATGGGCGTGGTGGCCTTGACGGTATAGCTGTCATGATCCAACTGCTTTATGGAGCTTAGGTCCTCGATGTCGTGCTCGTCCTCGATGTCGCCGACAATCTGCTCGAGCACGTCCTCGATCGTGACCACGCCTGCGACGCTGCCGTATTCGTCGATCACCAGGGCCATGTGGTTGCGGGTCTCCCGGAACTCCTGGAGGAGATCGTTCAGGCGTTTGCTTTCCGGCACTACGATGGTGGGGCGGATATAGTCCTTGATGTCGAAGGCGTCCCAGTCGTCCAAGAGCAAGAGCTTCAGCATGTCCTTGGCATGCAGGATGCCCTTCAGGTCGTCCATGTCGTCGCCGATCACCGGGAAACGGGAGTGTGTCGACTCGATCACCGTCGGCAGGACCTCCTCGACCCGACTGTCGAGTTCCACCGTGACCACCTGCGAGCGCGGAATCATGATGTCCCGGGCGCGCATGTCGGAGACCGCCAGCGCACCGTGGATGATGTTCAACGCTTCCTTGTCGAACAACCGGCGGTCGCTCGCGTCCTTGAGCATCTCGAGAAGCTCCGGCCGATCCGTCGGCTCGAACGGCAGGAAATCGGCAAGCCAGTCCCGCCAGGTCTTGCGGAAGTCCTTCCTGGCGTCGCCGCCGTTGTCGATCTGACGGTCGCGCGCCGCTTCGCCGCGATCCGCGCCGGGTTCACCTCGGCGGGTTCGGTGTGGACCCGCCGAAGGCGAGCGCTTGATGCTTCGCGACTCTCCTTCGCTCATGTTTGATCTCCGTAGGGATCGACAATCCCAAAACGTCCGAGCAGGCGTATTTCTCTGGCTTCCATGGCCGCCGCTTTGCGCGGCGTATCGTGATCGAGGCCCAGCAGATGGAGGACACCGTGAACCACGAGATGCGCGTAGTGATCCGCAAGAACCTTGTCCTGCTGCCGGGCTTCCAGGGCCGCCACCGGCGCACAGATGGCGATGTCGCCCAGGACGCCCGGTTGTTCGGCCGGGAAAGCCAATACGTTCGTCGCCCGGGTGCGGTCCCGGAAACGCGTGTTCAGCGCCGCCCCCTCGGCCTCGCCCACCACCCGCAGGCAGAGGGAACGGGTATCGTCTCCCCGGGCCGCTTCGGCCCAGCGTGCGATCTCGCTGGCGGCGGGAGCGGGTGCGCCGTCGAGTTCGGCAATCTGCACGTCCACAGTCATCCCGCGCGTCCTTTTTCGACGACCTCCTCCACGACCTCGGGTCCGGACGGCATGGTCGGGGCACCGTCCCGCGAAGCCCGCGCATAGGCGTCGACGATGCGCTTGACGAGGGGATGGCGCACCACATCCTTCGACGCGAAATGGGTGAAACTCAACCCTTCGATGTCCTTCAGCACGTCGAGCACATGCACGAGCCCCGACGGCCTGCCCTGCAGGTCGATCTGGGTGATGTCGCCGGTCACGACCGCGGTGGAGCCGAATCCGATGCGAGTCAGGAACATCTTCATCTGCTCGATGGTGGTGTTCTGGCTCTCGTCCAGGATGATGAACGAGCCGTTCAGCGTTCGACCGCGCATGAACGCCAACGGCGCGACCTCGATGATGTTCCGCTCGATGTACTTGTTGACCCGCTCCACGCCCAGCATCTCGTAGAGCGCGTCGTAGAGGGGGCGCAGGTACGGATCGATCTTCTGGGCCAGATCACCGGGCAGGAAACCCAGTTTCTCGCCCGCTTCGACCGCCGGCCGCACCAGCAGGATGCGATTCACGGCGTGGTTCTCCAGCGCCTCCACCGCGCAGGCAACCGCGAGGTAGGTCTTGCCCGTGCCCGCGGGACCGACGCCGAAGTTCAGGTCGTTGGTCCGGATCACCTCGACGTAGCGGCGCTGGTTCGCACCCCGGGGTTTGACGGTCTTCTTGCGGGTCGTGACGATCACGTCCTGCGCGGAAACCGGCTCGGCGGCCGCCATCATCTCCTCGACCCCCGACTCCTGGAGGAACAGGTGCACCGTATCCGCGTCCAGCGTCTCGCGCTCGCGGGTCTCGACATAAAGGCGGGACAAAAGGGCACCCCCCGCCTGCACGCGTCGTTCCGGCCCGGAGAGCCAGAAGGCGTTGCCGCGGTTCTTGATCCGGATGCCGAGCCGGTGTTCGAGGTGTTTGAGGTTCTGGTCGAACGGGCCGCACAAAGCGGCCAAACGGCGGGAATCGTCGGGTTCCAGGGTGACGGTCGTGGTGAGGGCCACGACGCGCGACGAGTCGTCTGTCAAATGGTTATGTGGAGGTGTGTCCCTATGGCGCCAAGCATAGCCCGCTTTGTAGCGCTGTCAATCGCCGTCAAACCGCCGTCAATGGCGTGTCAGATTGAATCGTCGCTCGGCGGCGGCTTGATGACGGCCCAGACGAGCGCGGCCACCCAGCCGAGCAAACTCCATCCCAGAAACAGGTTGAGTAGGAAGATGGCCATCGTGTTGTGGTGGTTCCTGACCTTCGCGACGATGGTCGGGATGAAGTACACCGACACGGCGACGATGAAGAACACGATCAAGATGCTCGCTTCCGACATTGCCTGTTCCCTCCTGCTGCTGTGTTTCGACCGTTTCCGCTTCGGCGGAACCTAAGACGACCCAATGCCGAGGCGCCCACGCAGCGAGTTCGGCAGTGCCTCGGTGACCTCGACCACCGCGAAGTCGCCGATGTACGCGGTGGCCGCGGGTTCCGGCGCGGGAAAGTTCACCACCCGGTTGTTCTCGGTTCGTCCGGCCAACTGACCGGGATCCCGTTTCGACCGCCCGGTGACCAGCACCCGTTGTCGGGTTCCCACCATCGCCTGGGCGTGGGCGGCTGCCTGACGCCGTAGCTGCGCCTGCAGTGCCGCGAGCCGCCGCTGCTTCACTTCCGCTGGGGTGTCGTCCGGCAACGACGCAGCCGGGGTCCCCGGTCTGGGGCTGTAGATGAAGCTGAAGCAAATGTCGTAGTCGAGTTCCTCGACGAGCTCGAGAGTCGCCTCGAAGTCGCGCTCCGTCTCGCCGGGGAAGCCTACGATGAAGTCCGAGGACAGGCTGATGCCCGGCCTCGCCCGGCGCAGCGCGCGGATCTTCGACCGATATTCGAGGATCGTGTGACCGCGCTTCATCATGGCCAGTATGCGATCCGAACCCGATTGCACGGGCAGGTGCAGGTGGCTCACGAGTTCGGGGATGTCCCGGTAGGCATCGATCAGCGTGGGCCGAAACTCCACCGGGTGCGAGGTCGTGAAGCGGATGCGGTCGATGCCATCGACCCTCGCCGCGTAGTGGATCAACTCGGCGAGGTCGGCTTGCCCACCGTCGATCTCGCCCCGGTAGGCGTTGACGTTCTGGCCGAGGAAGTTGATCTCCCGCACGCCTCGTCCGGCAAGCCCGACGACCTCCCGCATCACGCTGGACACCGCTCGCGAGACCTCTTCGCCCCGGGTGTAGGGCACCACGCAGAAGGTGCAGTACTTGCTGCAGCCCTCCATCACCGAGACGAAAGCCGAGGGACCGTCCACCCGGGGTTCGGGCAACCGGTCGAATTTCTCGATCTCCGGGAAACTGATGTCCACCACCGGTGCCCGCTTGCGACGGCTCTCGTCGAACATCTCCGGTAGGCGGTGCAGCGTCTGCGGTCCGAACACCAGGTCCACGTAGGGTGCCCGGACGGTGATCGCCTCGCCCTCCTGGCTCGCCACGCAACCGCCGACGCCGATGACGAGATCCGGCTTGTTGCGCTTCAAGGGCTTCCAGCGGCCAAGCTGGCTGAACACCTTCTCGGCCGCCTTCTCGCGCACCGAGCAGGTGTTGAGCAGCAGCATGTCCGCGTCCACGGGGTCATCCACGAGGGTCGCGCCGTGACTCTCGCGCAGCACGTCCACCATGCGCGACGAGTCGTACTCGTTCATCTGGCAACCGTGTGTCTTGACGTAGAGTTTCACGGAATCGGCAGGTGTGTTCGGGAGGCGGGATTATAGCCGCGACAGGAAGTTGCGCCCGCCGAAGGCACCTTGCGCTTGAAATTGCCCAACCGATACCTATTAATCGCAACACCGGTCTCATCGAGGGTGGACATGCCCCAGGATTCGCACATCTACCGGATCTACTTCCACAGTCATGGCCAGATCTACGAGGTCTACGCCCGGTCCTTCTACCAGAGCGACGTCTATGGCTTCGTCGTCATCGAGGACTACATCTTCGGCGAGCGCTCGCAGATGGTGATCGACCCCGCCGAGGACAAGCTGCGCTCCGAGTTCGAGACCGTTCAGCGCAGCTTCATCCCCATGCACGCGGTGATCCGGATCGACGAGGTGGAAAAGGAAGGCGTCGCCAAGATCACCGACAGTTCCGGCAGCAACGTCACACCGTTCCCGATGCCCATCCCCGACAAGAAGATGTAGGGGACTCTATGGGGCGCTACGGGCGCCCATTGGGGACGGCATCTAGGTGGAGGCCCCCGGCACGGAACTCGCCCACGGGGGTTGCCTGTCAACCGACAGATAGCCCGAGCAGCACTGCTATGAGCGAGTCCCTACGGCCACACCACCCGCGGTTACAATGACCCGCCGAACACACCCGGAGCGGCCTGACTCTCCATGACCATCGTCATCGTCGGCGGCGGCCACGCCGCCGGGCAAGCCGCCGCCAGCCTGCGCCAGGAGAACTACGACGGCGCAATTCTGGTCATCGGCGAAGAGCCGCATATCCCCTATCAGCGACCGCCGTTGTCGAAGCAGTACCTGGCCGGGGAGTACGGGCTTGAGCGCGTTCATCTGAGGCCCGCCAAGTTCTACGACAGCAAGGACATCGCAGTACGGCGCGGTGTTCGCGTGGAGGCCATCGATCGCGACGCGCAAGCCGTTTCGTGCAGCGACGGCGCCGATGTCGGCTACGACAAGCTGTTGCTCGCCACCGGGGCCCGGCCACGCAAACTCGACACGCCGGGGAATGACCTCCCGGGCATCCACTACCTGCGCACGATCGCCGACGCGGACGCCATCAAGGCGGATTTCCGGTCGGGCCGGCGGATCGCCATCGTGGGCGGCGGCTACATCGGCCTCGAGGTGGCCGCCGTGGCCACCGAGGCGGGGCTGAACGTCACGGTGCTGGAAATGGAGGACCGCATCCTGCAGCGGGTGACGACGCCGACGATGTCGGCCTTCTACCAGGAAATCCACAGCGAGAAGGGCGTGGCGGTAAGGACCGGGATGCGGGCCGAGTCCTTTGCCGGTACGGATCGCCTGACCGGCGTTGTCTGCGCGGGCGGCGAAGTCGTGCCGGCGGACCTCGCCGTGGTTGGCATCGGAATCCAGCCGAACGTCGAGCTCGCGGCCGCCGCCGGCCTCGACTGCGATGACGGCATTGTCGTCGACGAGCACACGCGGACAAGTGATCCGAACATTTTCGCGGCCGGTGACTGCACCAACCACCCGAATCCGGTTCTGGGTCGGCGGCTGCGCCTCGAGTCCGTACCCAACGCCATGGAGCAGTCCCGTGTCGCCGCCTCGAACCTGGCGGGCAAGGCGAAAGCGTATGCGAACGTGCCCTGGTTCTGGTCGGATCAGTACGAATTGAAGCTACAGATGGTCGGATTCGCCACCGAGGCCGAACGGCAGGTGGTGCGCGGCGACCCCGGGACAAGGCGTTTCGCGGTCTTCTACTTCGACGGCGACACCTTGGTTGCGGCGGATGCGGTGAACAGCCCCCGCGAGTTCATGGCTGCACGGCAACTCGTGGGCAAGGCCGTGGATCCCGGCCAACTGGCAGACCCCGGTGTGGATTTGAGAACCGTGCTGCAAGCAACCCAATAGTGCGGGATCCCGAGGGATTCCCAGGCGTGAGAAATCAAGGAGTACACCCATGAAGCTAGCTTTCGGCATCCTGTTGACGGCGGTCGTACTGTTCGTCTTCGGCTACATCTACTGGATGGTGAATCCGCTCCCGAACCAGGCGATGAACAGCGCCCCCGATCCCAATGCCGCCGCGACCGCGGTAACGCAACAGTTCCCGGAATCCGGGGTGTACAACGTCATGCAGTCGGGAACGAGCGCGATGGTCATCGTCAACCACGGCGTGGCCACCGAGGGCGCCGACCCGATGGCCATGGCCCGCGGCTTCATCCACTACCTGGTGGTCGCGGTCATCCTCGCGATCATGCTGCCGAATGGCGCACGGGTGTCGGCGCACGTTCGGCGCGGGTTCATCGTGGGGCTGGCCGCCGTGGTCCTCATCGAGGGATCCGACGTGATCTGGTGGGGATACGCCTGGGGGTGGAAGCTATGGGGTGCGGGCTACCACCTGCTCGTCTTCGTGATCGGCGCCTTGGTGCTGTCGAAGTTCCTGCCGCAGGACCCCGACCTCGTCGTGTGACGACGCCGGAGCGTACGGGCGGAACTCAAGCGCCGGTGACCGGGGGCGGGCGACCGCACGGGTCGCCGCCACGGGGGTCGGTGCGTTTGGTGCCGCGTAAAACGCGCCGTCGCAGGACCTCGACCTCGTGGTGGCCCATGGGAACGCTGGCGTTCGTTGGAAGTTATTGGATTTTTTGGCAATATCCAACCTTGGGTAGTCGGCATTCTTGCCCCAGGGACCGCTCAGGGAGGCAGCATGAGCGACCAACGTGACGACCTGACCGGCCGGGACACCGAGCTAGGTGTTGCCGAGGTCGTCGAGGAAGACACCAGGCCGAAAGAGGGCTTTCTCTTCTGTACGGCCTGTTCGCACCTGGTCGGCCACATCCAAGACCGGATCGAGGTCAACGGTTCGTTTCTCCACACCTGCACCAACCCCTACGGCTACGTCCATCACTTCGGCTGCCACAGCGATGCCCACGGCTGTGCGATCAGCGGTCGTCACCATTCCGCCGATAGCTGGTTCAAGGGGTTCAGTTGGCGTTTGGCCAACTGCGGGAATTGCGACACCCACTTGGGGTGGCTGTTCGAAAGACCGGGCGAGCACTTCTACGGCCTCATTCTCGATCGCGTTCAAGCCGGCTGAGCAATGGCCGATCCAGCGGCGGCCGACTACGACGCCCTAACCTTCGACTGCTACGGTACGCTGATCGACTGGGGCGCCGGTCTGGTCGGACACCTGCAGCCCCTGCTCCTCGAACGCGATGCGCACGTGATCGACGATTTCCTGCTCGAGTTCTTCGCCGAAACCGAGCCGGCGGTGCAACAGGACGGCGTGGCCTACGCCGACGTGCTCCGCGAAGTCCTGCGTCGCCTCGGCGAACGTCTCGCCTTCTCGCCCACCGAAGCGATGCTCGACGCCTTCGCCGATAGCGCCGGCGACTGGGCGCCGTTCCCGGATACCGTCGACGCCCTCGCGCGCCTCGGCAAGGCCGCGGACCTGGCGATCGTCTCGAACGTCGACAACGCCATCTTCCAACGGACCGCCGAAAAGCTCGGCACCGTGTTCAGGCATGTCATCACCGCGGAAGACGTGGGCGCGTACAAACCGGATCGGCGAATGTTCGACGCTGCGCAGGAAGCCCTCGTCGGCGCCCGCATCCTGCACGTGGCGCAGAGCCTCTACCACGACATCGCTCCAGCGAGCGAGCTCGGGTTCGACACGGTATGGATCCGGCGCGGCAACAACGCCGCCCGGCAGGCCAACGCAAGCCCTACCTGGACCTTCGATTCTCTCGCGGAGTTCACCGACGCCTTTATAGGAACCCCAGACGCCGGAGAGGGCTAAATGGCCGCAGGCTTGGAAGCACGCCGCGCCTCCATCGAACTCGCGAAGGAGGACATGCACTTTTCGGCCGCGCACTTCACGATCTTCTCGGCAGCCGAACGGGAAAACCTCCACGGCCACAACTTCTTCGTCGAGGCGCGCGCCACCGGGCCCGTCGACGGCAACGGTTTGTGCTTCGACTATTCCGTGCTGAAGAGCCGACTGCGGGCACTGTGCGCCTCCCTGGACGAGACCCTGCTGCTCCCGGCGCAATCTCCACACCTCGAGATCGAGGAGGACGCCGATGGGCTGGTCGTCGCGTTCGCCGACGAGACGCTCCGGTTCCAACTCCGCGACGTGAAGCTCCTCCCGATCCGCAACGTTACCGTGGAGGAACTGGCGCACTGGTTTGCCCACGCGCTCGCCGACGACGAGGGTTTCGCTTCGCTGCCGATCGATGCGCTGACGCTGCGGGTCTCGTCCGGCCCGGGGCAATGGGCCGAGGCCACCTGGTCGCCTCCTTCAGCCATCGGGGGCGAGTCGTCGTGAACCTCGCCATCATCACCGGTGCGAGCGCGGGAATCGGCCTGGCAACCGCGGAGCGTTTTCTCGAGGGCGGCTACCGCGTGGTGAACCTGTCCCGGCGTCCGTGTCCGCTGCGCGACGTCGTGCACATGCGGTGCGACCTCGCGGACCCCGACTTGGTGGACTCGCTCAACCCCCAACTCACCCCACACCTCGAAGCGGCCAGCGAGGTCGCGCTGATCCACAATGCCTCCCGCCTCGCCAACGACACCGCCGAGGGGACCCCGAGCGCCGACTTGCGCAGCGTCCTCGAAGTCAACGTGGTGGCCATCAACTCCCTCAACCGGGTGGCGGTTCCCCACATGGGTACCGGCTCGTGCATCCTCTTCGTGGCTTCGACCCTGGCCGAGAAGGCCGTCCCGGGAAGCTATTCCTACGTGATCACGAAGCACGCCCAAGTGGGCATGATGCGCGCGCTGTGCCAGGACCTGGCGGGCACCGGCATTCACACGGCGTGCATCTGCCCCGGCTTCACCGACACCGAGATGCTGCGCGACCACGTCCCGCCCGAGGCGATGGACGCGGTACGCGGCATGTCGGCCTTCAACCGATTGATCGATCCCGGCGAAATCGCGGGGACGCTTTTTTGGGCAACGAGGACGCCCGTCATCAACGGCAGCGTCATTCACGCAAACCTGGGCCAGATAGAGAGGTAGTCATCGTGGCCGATTTCAGAAAGCGGCGGCAGCGGGTGTTCCTGGTGTTGGCCGGCATATTCCTCGGCACGCTCGCGATGTTGAACATCCTGGGCATCAGTCGATTCATCGACTTTTCGTTCACGATCTTCGGCTTGGAGATACCCATGGTGGTCGCGGTGGGCGTGCTGCCCTACCCGATCACGTTCATCTGCACCGATCTCATCAGCGAACTCTACGGCCGCAAACGCGCCACCGACGTCGTCTGGATGGGCCTGCTGCTCAACGTCTGGGTGATGTTCATCCTGTGGCTCGGGGGCGTCCTGCCCGGTACCGAACCGCTGGATCCCGCGACCGGTGAGCTTATCCCCGACGACGCGGGGCGCCTGCCGGTGTACTTCGAGGTCCGCACCCTCGCCTTCGGCGCCGTCACGGCCTCGATGATCGCCTACCTGTTCGCGCAATGGTGCGACGTGCAGCTGTTCCACTTCTGGAAGTGGCTCACCGGGGGCCGTCATCTGTGGCTGCGCAACAACGGATCGACGCTGGTCAGCCAACTCGTCGACACGACCGCCGTTATCCTGATCACGCACTTCTACGCGCAGGCGCTGCCGATCGTCGACGGCGAGGCGCTGTGGCCCCAGCTGCTGACGTTCATCGCCTCCGGCTACGTCTTCAAGGTCGTCGTCGCCGTGGTCGATACGGGCCCCATCTACATCCTCGTGGGCTGGCTGCGGCCGTTTCTCGGCATCGCCCGGAACGAGGAGATCGGCCCCGGTGAAGATCCGGTCGTCGCCGCCAGCGACGCGCGCTATTGATGCAATAGCTCGGCGGCGGTGCGGACGGACTCTTCCAGCACCGCCGTCTCGACGCCGCCGATGCGCAGCCGGGTGACGATCAGGTGCGTTAACCCCAAGGTCTCCTCGTAGGCGGCAACCTTGTCGGCAACCGCTGACGGTTCGCCGACGATCGCCCAGTCGTCCGCCTCGAGAGACAGGCCCGGACGCCCGCCGCTGGCCATTTGACGTGCGGCGATGCCCAACTGATCCCGTACCCGGTCGAGTAGTCGCCGATCCTTGGACACCAAGAGCGTACGCATGATCGGAACTTCCGGCGGACGGTCCACCCCCGCCGCATCGCAGGCTTCCCCGTGACGTCGGTAGTTGTCGCGCAATCGCCCCAAGGGCTCCATGGGGGAGGCAAGGTACGGCAAACCCAATCTTCCGGCCTGGGCGAGCGCCTTCGGCCCGAAAGCCGCCACCCACACGGGCGGATGGGGTTTCTGCACGGGTAGCGGCGAAAGCCGGACTGCCGCCGAGTCACCCCCGACGGACTCTCCCTGCCACGCTCGCTGCATCACCCCCAGGCACCATTCGAATAGTCGCCGTTTGTCTTTGCGCGACACCTCGAAGGCGTCGAACATGGCCGGCTGATAGCCGCGCCCCACGCCGAGGATCACCCGTCCACCGGAAAGCCGGTCGAGCACCGCGACCTGTTCGGCGGCCTGCAGCGGGTGGCGGAGCGGCAGCAAGTACGAGGTCGTGGCGAGCCGAATGGTCTCGGTGCTCGCCGAAACCGCCGCCAGCAGCATGAGCGGGTCGGGAATGGCAGCCTCGCCTGCGAAGTGACTCTCGGGCAGCCAGAACGACTCGTAGCCCCACTTCTGGGCCAACGCCGCTTGTCGGGCCAGGGCATGCGCATCGACCTGGCCCGATATCCGCCAAGGCGTCAAGCCGAGATGCATCGCTACCGAAGAGCGATGGACCGCGGCGAGCCGGTCGCCTCCGAGGACATCGCCGTACCGTGAACGCGCTCCTGCATGATGGCCATCGCGGTGATCGTCGCCTGAACCGCGTCGAGATGGCGAGCGTGGGCGTATTCGCGGTACAGCGGGTCGTTGTGCACCAATACGCAGTTCTTGCGCCTACCGTCTTCCGGCCGGTCGCACCGAAACCGCACTTCGCGCCCGAAATTGTTGCCGGCGTTGCCATAGCGGCCGAAGTCCCTGGCTTCCTCGGCGAGTTCCCAGAACGCCTCCCAACTGACCGGCAAGCCGGGGATCGAGTCGGTCACCGACTCTATCGTGCGTTCGGCGGTGGTGACGAGGAGGTTCTCGAATCCCACATCGGACCTGCGCACGCTGGAGCAATCCTCGCCCAGCGCGGCGACCACGCCGTCGGTATCCACCGGAAAGGCGTTGAACCGATCCGATACGCTGAACCGCCACCACCGGGCGGTGTAGACAGGCACCACGTGCACCGGCGTGGTCGCATCCTGCAGGTAGTTGATGACACGTCCAAGGTTCGTGAACCGGCGGCTCAAGTCACGGGCTTCGTCCAAGCGTCGTATCGTGTCCCTGAAGTGGTTGTGCATCCGCGTATCGAAGATCCACATGAACTTCGCCGAGGACTGGTCGTCACGGTTGTAGTAGTTCCACCGGAACATGCGCCGCCACCACGCCGCGTCGGCCTGGTTGGCGTTGGCGATGGCGATATAGCGCACCTCGAGCGGCGTCAGGGTGGCGAGGTGCGTGTCTTCCGCACACTGGTTGTATTGCCGCGCGGCAATGAACGTCAGCTGTTGGTGGATATCGCCTTCGTAGGCGACGGAGGAAACCGTCACCAGCAACGCTGCGACGAAGACACCGCTCAACGTCCGTCGGGTTCGCAAGGTAGGCAACCAACCGATGAAATCGGAGCGCAACCATGTCACTCCACGGTTGCGAACGCAAGGAAAACGGGACCGTCGGCGAGGGTGGAGGCGCCCATCCAACGACGACCACGGTGTCGTGCAAATCCTTTGGTGGCGACGACGCCGCGGCGGTGGCGAAGGGCGCCATCACGCGGCCGCCAAAGCCACGACCAACGGCGATAGTCGATGTCCCCATCGGGCTGTACACTCACCCGTCTGTGGCACCGCAACGAAAGGGGTTTCCATGAAGGCCGCAGTCCTGCGCGAAGTGAACCAGCCGCTGGTGATCGAAGACTTGAGCACGGGTGACCCGGGACCTAGGGAAGTACTCGTGCGTACCGCCGCCGCGGGCGTGTGCCACTCCGATCTGCACTTTCAGAACGGCGCCTATCCTTATCCGCTGCCGGTGGTTCTCGGACACGAGTCCGCGGGTGTGGTCGAGGCGGTTGGATCCGACGTGCACTACGTGAAGCCGGGCGACCACGTCATCACGTGCCTGTCGGCTTTCTGCGGCCACTGCGAATACTGCCTGACGGGGCGGATGGTGCTGTGCAGCGAACCGGAACTCTCGCGGGAGGTGAACGAACCGCCGCGCCTCACCGCCGGCGGCGAGCCGATCAATCAGTTCCTCAACCTGTCGTCATTCGCCCAGGAGATGCTCATCCACGAACACGCCCTCGCCAAGATCCGCGACGACATGCCGCTCGACCGGGCCGCGCTGATCGGCTGCGGGGTCACGACGGGAGTCGGCGCGGTCATCCATACCGCGGACATCGAGCCGGGATCGACGGTCGCCGTTATCGGTTGCGGCGGGGTCGGCCTGTCGTGCATCAACGGCGCCGATATCGCCGGGGCCGGGCGGATCATCGCCATCGACACCCGCGCCTCCAAGCTCGAACTCGCTCGCACCTTCGGCGCCACCGACGTGGTCAACGCAGCCGAGGAGGATCCCATCGGCATGGTCCGCGAAATGACCGGCGGCGGCGTGCACTACTCCTTCGAGGCGATCGGCCTCAAGGCGACCACCGAGCAGGCGTTCAAGATGATCCGGAACGGCGGCACCGCCACGGTCATCGGCATGATTCCCGTCGGTACCATGGTCGAAATCCACGGTCCCGAGTTCCTGCGCGAGAAGACGCTGCAGGGATCCAGCATGGGCTCCAACCGGTTCCGGGTCGACATGCCCCGGTTCGTGGACTTCTACCTGTCGGGCAAACTGCACCTCGACGAGATGATCTCGGGTCGGATCCGGCTCGAAGATGTCAACGACGCCCTGACGGCGCTGGAGACCGGCGAGGTAGCGCGCAACGTCATCGTCTTCGACTGACCACGGGGCGCGGACCGGCGGGCAACTCGGGCGAACGGTGGGCAGGCCGGTGGGGCCGGATGTCGCCGCCCGAGTCGGTCGGACCCCTGCGTGCGTTTAGAGTCTGAGCCCCCAGATCCGGCCGTCCCTCGCAACGCGTAGAACCACGCGGTTTGCATTGATGAGTTGGCGGGCGAGTTCGCCGATGTGCCTGGTCGTCTGGTTGTTGGCGGCAAGCAGGATATCCCCGGGTCGCAATCCAGTCGCCCAGGCGGGGGATGTTCGCTCGATGCTGCTCACCGCGATGCCGTTGGGCTCGTCTTCGTAACGCACGTCGATCAGCACCGCACCTTCCAGGCGAGGATGGAGGCGGGCACCGGCGACCGACCAGTTGAGATCGATCGACACCGCCAGGTGCATTCGTCGACCGTTGCGAATGATCTCCACATCCAGCTCGTCGCCGACCATCGTGACCGCTTCCTGGTGGCCATAGTCACCCGGCCGCAGCATGGGTCGGCCGTCGATGCTCGCGACGATGTCGCCGCGCCTGATCCCCGCCGTGTCGGCCGCGCTGCCCGGTACGATCTCCGTGACCACGATTCCCTCCGTTTCGGCCACGCCGTGTACCTTGGCGAGTTGCGCGTTCAGCGCCGCCACCGTGACACCGATACGGCCGCGCCTTACCGTTCCGTGTTCGATGATCTCGCCCATGATGGAACCCACGAGATCGCTTGGTATCGCGAAGCCGATGCCGATGTTGCCGCCGGTCGTCGCCACGATGGCGGTATTGATGCCGACCAGTCGCCCATTCAGGTCGACCAGCGCACCGCCCGAGTTTCCGGGGTTGATCGAGGCATCGGTCTGGATGAAGTTCTGGTAGCCCTCGATGCGGAGGCCGCTTCGCCCCAGCGCGCTGACGATGCCCGACGTCACCGTCTGCTCCAAGCCGAACGGGTTGCCGATGGCGATGACGAAGTCGCCGACCCGCAAACCCTGGGACTTGCCGAACGGCAGTTGCGTCAGGTCGTGGGCCGCGATTCGCAATACCGCCAAGTCCACCTGCGGATCGACGCCGACCAGGTCGGCCGGGAATTCCCGACCGTCCGAGAGCCGGACGTGAATCTCGTGCGCATCGGCGACGAGGTGGTGGTTGGTGACGATATGGCCCGTCCGTGCATCGACGATCACCCCCGAACCGGCGCTTTGTGCGCGGCGCTGTTCGGGAAGCTGGAAGAACCGTCGGAAGAAGGGGTCGCGCATCAGCGGGCTCGGATAGGACTGCACCCGGGCGAAGGTCGCGACGTTGACGACGCCCGCGGTCGTTCGCTCCAGCATGGGCGCGAGACTCGGCAAGGGCTGCCCGTCCACGGCGTCCGGCAGGGCCGCATGGGCAGCACCCGTCAACAGAATTGGCGCAATGCGGGCGAGTGATCTCATCGTGGCGCGATCCGTCCTTTCCCACGGGAGCGCACCCTTCGCGCCCCCAGCTGCCTATCCCATGCGAGACGCGACCGCTTCGCCCTCGCCCCGCCGCCGCATCGGCAAGGGTCACTGGAGCGGGCGATGGGAGTCGAACCCACGTCACCAGCTTGGGAAGCTGGGGTAATAACCGTTATACGACGCCCGCGCGCGGCGAATTATGGCACAGTGTTCCAGGATGAACGGGTGCCAAGCGGGGCACCCTGGAAGCACGAGAGGGGAACAATGACTCGGCACATGCTGATCAACACATTCGTCCGCCAAGCCGCATTCCTGGCCGTTGGCCTGGCGCTTTCCATCGGATCCCATGCAGGGGAACGCGACCTCGCCATCGTCGACCCCGCCGAGGTCGGGATGAGTGCCGACGGTTTGGCCGAACTGAGCGCCGCCATGCAGGGATTCGTCGACCGGGACGAACTGGCCGGCGTGGTCACGCTCGTCGCCCGGCACGGCAAGATCGCGCACTTCGAGACTTTCGGCAAACAAGACCTCGAAAGTGGCGTGCCCATGGCCAAGGACACGATCTTCCGCATCTACTCGATGACCAAGCCCGTGGCCGGCGTGGCGTTGATGACGTTCTACGAGGAGGGTCGATTCAAGCTCGACGACCCCGTTGCCAAGTACATTCCCGAGTTCGCCGATCTGAAGGTGGCCAAGGCACCGGGCCCGGAGGGCCAACCCATCGTCGAGGACGCGAACCACGCGATGACGATCCGCGAGCTCGTGAGCCATACCGCAGGCCTGACCTACGGTTTCTTCTCGCGCTCCCAGGTCGACACCCTGTACCTGCAAGCCAATGTCCTCGACCGCAACTCGACGCTAAAGGACATGATCATGAAGCTCGCGGACATCCCGCTGCGGCAGCAGCCCGGCGCCGCCTGGCACTACAGCGTCGCCGTCGATGTCCAGGGCTACCTCGTGGAAGTCCTGGCCGGAAAACCCTTCGACGAGGTCTTGAAGGAACGCATCTTCGACCCGCTGGGCATGAAGGACACCGGGTTCTGGATCGCTCCCGAGGACGAACCGCGAACCGCCACGATGTATCAGCAACGCGGTGGTGGCACCCTGGCACCCAATCCCTCCCGGGAGTACTTCACGAAACCGGCGTTCTTCTCCGGCGGCGGGGGGCTGGTGTCCACGGCCATGGACTACACGCGCTTCGCGGAGATGATGCTGAACGGCGGCGAACTCGAAGGCGTACGGATCCTGAAGCCCGAGACCGTCAAGCTCATGCACACCAACCAGCTACCGGAAGGCATCGACTTCATCAACCCCATGATCGGCAATCCCGGCAATACCTTCGGGATCGACGTCGCCATCGTCGCGGCGCCCGACGGCGAGTCGGACCACCCGCTGGCCAAGGGCGAGTACTGGTGGTACGGCGCCGGCGGCACCTGGTTCGGCGTCAATCCGGTGCAGGATCTCATCGTCGTCGGAATGATCCAGAAGTTCGGCGTACCGGGCCCGAAAGAGGTTCGCACCACCAGCAAGCGGTTGGCCTACGAAGCGATTACCGACCCCTCGTAGGGCGACCCAACGCGCCCGTTTGGGCGCGCGGTCGCCCGTCGGAGCACCACCACGCCGGTTCCCTCACCTCGGACCGCCGCCGCCCGGTCATACACCGCTTAAGTCGTAGCCCGCCGTGAACCGCCGCCTCGCCTTGCTCGCCATTGCGGCAGCCGCAAGCAGTGCCATCGCCCATGACGACGAATCCCTGAACTACGCCGGCTCGTCCGTACTCGCCAAGAGCGGCGCCGAGGTGATGCGTTTCAGCGGAATCCGTTTCGCACAAGCACCCGTCGGCGACTGGCGTTGGCGTGCACCCCGGCCTGCGGCACAACCCTCTGCCGACCTCCCTGTCGATGCCACACAATGGCCGCCCGCATGCGTGCAGGGCCACGACAACACCGAGTGGTACGAAGGTGTGGCCGCAGCCTTCGGCCAACCACCGGAGGTCGCGCCATCGAGGCCCGAAATCGCCGAGGATTGCCTGTTCCTGAACATCTGGACGCCGGACGTGGCGTCCCGGCTTCCGGTGATGGTGTGGATTCACGGCGGGGCCAACGTGAACGGCTGGTCGTTCGAGCCGAACTATCGGGGTCGAGAACTGGCGGCCATGGGCGCGGTGGTCGTCTCGATCCAATACCGGCTGGGGGTGTTCGGTTTTCTCGCCCACCCCGCGCTCACCGCCGAGTCGCCCCACGCCTCGTCCGGCAACTACGGGATACTCGACCAGATCGAGGCGCTGCGCTGGATCCAGGCCAACATCGCCCGTTTCGGCGGCGACCCGGCGAACGTCACGCTGTTCGGCGAATCCGCCGGTGCCGGCGACATCGCGTACCTGTTGCTGAGTCCGCTGGCCGACGGGCTCTTCGAGCGCGCGATCTCCCAAAGCGGCGGCTGGCCCGCCGACCAGCGCCGGACCCTCGCGGAAAACGAAGCCGAAGGCGTCGCCTTCCTACGGCGCGCCCAAGCGGCGGGAATCGACGAACTACGTCGCCTGCCGGCGGCGTCGCTGCTCGCCGTCGCCAAGGAACACTTCGAGCGCGACTACGACGATCCGCCGGTGGACGGCTGGTTGCTTCCTGCGCCGCCTGCCGATCTCCTCGCCCGCAAGGCGTTCGAACCACGCTCCGTGATCGTCGGCTTCAACGCCGACGAATCATTGATGTACGTCGGCAAGGCAACACCCGAACACTGGCAGAAAGCACTCGAGGGACTGCCCAACCCACCTCCGGTCGCGAACCTCTTGGGCGACGTACCGATTCCGCAACGACTCGACGAGCTTGCGTCCGCTACGCAATATACCTGCCCGAGCATTGCCCTCGCCGACGGCTTCCGGGCGGGCGGTGCTCCCACCTATGTGTACCGCTTCGACCGGATACGCCCTGGCAGTCACGGAATTGGTGCCTACCACGGGGCCGAGATCCCCTACGTCTTCAACACCCACGACGCCTGGCTGCCGACGGACGCCACCGACCATGACCTTACGCGACGCATGATGGGCTATTGGTTCAACTTCGCCGCCACGGGCGATCCCAACCATGACGAAGCGCCAGTCTGGCCGCGCTGGGGCGACGCCGCCCTCGTCCTGTCGTTGGCCGAGGAAACCCAGGCCGATGCGTGGGACGCGCGGTTGTGTTCACTGCTGCACCGGTAGCCTGCGTTCCTGACGGTGCGGTAGGGGCGACCCTTCGCGCTCAGAAGGCGCGAGGTCGCCTGTGGGGACTCCGCATGGCCTTGCTCCGGTCGTGCGCGAATCCGGCCGCATTCGCGATCGCGCCCGCAGGGCGCGGCGGGACGGGGCAGGCCCGTCGCCTACGGTTCTTCGCCAAGCGGTCCTGCTAAACGGGTATCCCGCCCGGCGCATCCCAAGGGGGCGCGCCGTCGTAGACCACGATCGGCGCGATGACCGGTGGCTTCACCGGCGCCCCGAACACCCTTCGCCGGTTGATCTCCCGATGCAGCGATGCCGCGTGTCGGCCAAGGCGTTCGCCGACGTCCTGGATAACCTCCGAGGCGAACTTGATGATGAGGATGATATGCGTCGGTTCGTTGGACCCCTCATCCGTCTCGTCGAGGAAGGGAATGCTCCACACCATGTCGGCATAGCGCGGACCGTCGGGAACCCAATCGTCGGGGATGCGCGTCATGTGGTCGTAGTCCAGATTGTCGACTTCCGGACTGTCGCGCATGATGAAGCCACGCACCAGGTCCTTGACCATCGGCGGAAACGCGAACAGCGGCAGGTAGGGATGTGCCATCGGTAACTCCACGGATTTGCTTACCCCCGAACTTATCGGTCCGCCCAACGCACGGGTATCGGCGTTTTGCCCGCCTTCGCGTAGGAAAGTCCCTCCCACGGTTGTGCGACATTTGCCCGTCCGGGATTCACGACGCTGGGCACCCGATCCAGGCGTGATATCACCGTGATGTCGTGTGTGCGCCTGCGCCGACTCTTCACGCACGAAATCCGCCCTTCGGTCTACTTCCGGGACCCGTCTGACCCACAATCCGTTCGAGCACGAGTCGCTCGCCAGAGATTGCTAGCAATCCACTTGGATTGCTAGCATTGGCCGGGGTTGTTTCCGTTGTACTGGACCATGCCAAACCTGAGCATTCGTCGACTGGACGAGGAGACCGCTCGGCGGCTGAAGGTGCGCGCCGCGCGCGAGGGAACATCGTTGGAGGAAACCGTGCGATGCATCCTGCGTGCCGCCGTGGTCGACGAGGAACCCCTCGGGACGTTGATCCGCGGGATCGTTGGGCGCGGTTTCAGCTTGGACCCGACCGCGCGTGAGTTCGACACGCCGATCGACTTCGCGTCCGACGACTACGGCCCCGATCGATGATCCTGCTGGACACGAACATCATCTCGGAATCGATGCGCGTCGAACCCGACCTGCGGGTGATCGACTGGATGGATCGGCAACGCGCTTCCCATCTGTTCCTATCCGCAATCAGCGTGGACGAGATCTTCTTCGGCATCGAGACCCTGCCCGATGGCCGGCGAAAGACCCATCTGGCGCGCACGTTCTCCGGTATCGCCGATGCCTTCGATGGTCGGATCGCGGATTTCGATGCCAATGCCGCGCGGGAGAGCGCCCGGTTCCGCGCGCACCGGCGGTTCATCGGACGACCCATGAGCTTGGCGGACTCGCAAATTGCGGGGATCGCGAAGTCGAAGGGTCTGTCCCTCGCCACCCTCAACGCTCGGGATTTCGAAGGCATTGACCTTCCCGTGGTCGAGCCGTTTTGAGAACGAGCTAGTGTCCCGTCAACCCTCAAACGTCGCGTCAGCGTGGCCGCAAGCGTCGCCCCGCGAGGCGGCGCATCGAAGGCATAGCGGGGCTACGTCGAGATGCGCCAACGATGCGGGAGGCGCTTGCGGCCGCGCCCTTCGGGTGGTCGCCGGAGCGCCCCTCGCGGCGTTGCGGCCGGCTCGCCCTACCCCCGGTACGACTT
>JAPPGK010000033.1 GCA_028821405.1 Gammaproteobacteria bacterium
CCCCCCCCCCCCCCCGCCCCCCCCCCCCCCCGCCGCCCCCCCCCCCCCCCCCCCCGCCCCGTGGGGCCCCCCCCCCCCCCCACCACCCGAAGGGCGCGGCCGCAAGCGCTTCCCGCGTCGTTGGCGCATCTCGACGTAGCACCGCTATGCCTTCGATACGCCGCCTCGCGGGGCAACGCTTGCGGCCACGCTGACGCGACATTTGAGGGTTGACGGGACACTAGCGCCGCGCATTGGTACGCGCCGCCTCAATGCGCGCGCCGGCGTCGCAAAGCGCTTGTATCGACAGGTGGTAGCGATCGAACTTCAATCTGAGCATGGGGTCCGGTGCCCGCACGATGCCGCGATCGATGTCGAGACTCACCAGGGAGGGTGCGATACCCCGGGCACGACGCGTGAGATAGTCCGTCCATTGCCGCGGCGTCATCTCGATGACCAGTTCGCAGTCCCGAAGCGCGGCCTCGTCGGCCTTGTCGACCGACGCCACCTCGAATGCCTCGAAGGCGACGACCCGAACCGCTTTGCCCGACTTGAGCCCCACGACGAGGTCCGCAGAGCCAAGTCTTCGGAACCGGGGGTCTTGGTTGACCGCCACGCCCGCGGGGTCCACCCAGTCTAGTTGAGCCATCCCATTACCCCTCAGGCGAACTCAGTCTCGACCAGCGCCGAGGCGTCGAAGAAGAACTGCAAGGTCTGGTTGTAGCGGAAGAACAGGTCCTCGCGGACCTGGTCGCCGTGCCTCGACGTCGCCAAGCCATCCGCGCGGTCGAGATCCAGGGTGTTGAGCGTGTGGTGGAGATCCGCGCCGCCATTGGCCGCGATATTGGCGACCATGTCACGCCACTCCTCGCCCGGCATCTCGAGATAGAAGTCGACATCGTCGAGGGACCCGTCATCGCCCTCGGCGGCAGCGCTGCACTCGAAGCCATCGAAGGTGAGCACGAAGACGCGGTCGACGATCTTGAAGCCGGCCACGCAATTGCAGTAACCGCCGCCGGCACCCCGGTAGCGGTCGTCGGCGTTGAACACGTTGCGGACTTCGTCGAACCAATCGACGGACGGAAACGCGGCCAATTCAAGCCCCGGCGTTTTTCGGATTCGCCGCGCCAGCGGCGTTTGCGAAGGAGTTCGGGGACGGCTTGGGTTGGGGCGAAACGCGCCGTTCGGCGTTGTTCGGATTCGCGTACTCGTTCAAAGGCGGCGGCAAACGCGCCGGATCCCGCGGCACACCCAGCCATTGGCAGTAGCCAAGATAGGTTTGGACGAAATCGCCCATCAGCTCCCCGTAGACGGCCATGCCGCGTCCCGCGGCCTTGGCAACACCGCCGGCGAATATCACGGCAAGCGCTTCCGGCAGTACGGGGTCACGAAGATCCCGGGTCAGCCCACCCTCGCCGATGGCGATCAACGTACGCACGACCTGGAGGGCGTCGTCGGCATGGGCGACGGCGTACTTGAGATGGTCCAGGGCATAGGTCACATGGCGCGCCTTGTCGGCCAGCGCATGAGCGTAGATGAAGCGCTCCGCGTCGTTGTGGGCATGGCGGCCAAGATACTTGTAGAGCGTCATCGTGAACGCCCCGCGCATGACCAGGAGGTAGACGACAGCTTCGGTCCACCCGCCCCGGCTTTCCAGGATCATCCGATTGACCATGCCCGGCCCTTCCAGTCCCAGGCCGCCGCCGTTGGCGAGCGCACGTTTTCGGAAGCACTCGTAGTGGCGCGCGGCATCGAAACTGGCCGTCGCGAGAAACTGCTTGACCTCGTGGTAGCCGTAGGACATCTGGTGCTGCCACCCCGTGATCGTCTCGATGTCCACGTTGGCGTAGCCCACGAGTTCGGTGCAGACCTGGCAGACCGCGTGCTCGACGTCGTCGGGGAGCGGTTCGATGGTGTCCCAAGGCACGTCGGTGGCAGGCGCCCAACGACGCTGAATCGCCTCCTCGTAGAGATCCGCCGCGCAGTCCGCCCAGAGTCCGGCCTTGTCGCGGATCGAATAGCCAACCGGCGGCATGCCCCGGCGGGGAACTGCGCCGCGCGGATTGCGGCTCTGGTCGGCCCATTGGGTCGGCGTCTCGCCGTAGATGCCGACGTTCAAGTCCCCAAGTTTCAATCCCGCCTTGCCGGGTCTTACCCGAACCCCCCACTGGCGGGTCTTGTTCATCCAGTTGTACTTGGGCTCGAAGGTCCGCTTCTCGTCGGACGCCGTCGACTTGGGCGGCGCCGGTTTCGGCGCCGGCTTGTTAGCCATATGTTCTAGTCTTCTTGTCCGCCGGGATACGTTGTCACTCGAATCGGGTTCGAATGCGGTCGAGGTGCCTGCCCATGTGGGCCGGAGGCGCGCCTCGCTAGCAATCCGCCGCTTAGGCGGCTTCGTCGATCATCTGCGCGACCCGGGAACGACCGTTCTCGAAGCGTTCCCCGAATCCCGCCGAAATCACCCGCTTGCGGTACTCCTGAAGCTGGCGGCGGCGGATCGCGATGATCTTGTTCATGCCGTCGTCGAAGTGGTCCTTGCCGCCGCCGAGGATTATCGCCATGGACTCGGATGTCGGCGTCAATTGCCCGACAGGGTTCGCGGCCCCGATCAAGCCGCCCTCCGCCTCGTCGAGGTAGCAGTGAATCTCTTCGCGCCGCTCCGGCGCGGTCTCCGACATGTAGCGCAGGTGCATGACGCCGAACGCCACATGACGCGCCTCGTCCTGGGCGCAGAGTCGGTAGATGACCTTCTCGGCTTCGTTCTGCGCCATCAACTCGCCCATTCGGAAGAGGGTCAGCACGGCACCCTCGCCGGAGACGTGGAGCCTCGACGACATCTCGGTGAAGTCGCGGGACAGGTCGATGCTGCCGACGAAGCCGGAGGTGGCGCCCGTGGCCTGCATGAGGCCGCCGCCGTTCGCCAGTGCGCGCTTGCGGAACACGTCCATGTGCCGGGACTCGTCCATTACCTGGGCGAGCAGCACCTGGCGTGGCTCGTAGAAATCAGGCGTGGTCAGCGAAACCCAGCGGGCGGGCACGTCGCCGGCGACAAACTCCACTTCCGTGAGGAAGGTGGCGAGTTGGCACTCGGCCTGCTCGACATCGTCGGGCAGCGGTTCGATGGTGTGCCAGGGTACGTCCGTCGCGGAACTCCACTGCCGTTGCAGAGCCTCCTCGTAGAGGAACGACGCGTTGTCCAGCCAGATCTCGCTCTTGCTGCGCACCGAGTAGGCGCCGATCCGGTACGACGCCGGTCGCGCGGCCGCGCCCCGGGGCCGGCCGGTGAGATTATCGCTGACCTCCGGCGCTTCGCCGTAGTCGCCGATGCTGATGTCGGCGATGGTCAACCCGTATTTGCCGGGCGCCGCGCGTGTCTCCCACGGTCCCGTGCGCGCCATCCAACCGAGATCGAGTTCCTGCTCGGCACCGTTAGCCGCTTCGCTCATGCGTTCCGTTTCTCCTCGCCTAGTGCGTCTCGCGGGTACGCGAGCCGTTCAGAAGCAGCCCCGACCGCTGTGCCAAATGCAACTGCGTGTAACATCAGCGCCGCTCAAGGAATCCCTAGACGGCAACTATAACCCTCACCTGCGGTTCGGCCAAACCCTTCGGTTGTGCAGTTGTGCAGCACGAGCATTGCCAGATGGGTTGACCCCCGTCGTGCCGTAGGTAGACTTCCCATTGACCGCTCCTGTTGAGCGGCCACTTGAGGGCGGCTGGAACTGGCCTGCCAGCCGCTGGGATTGGTGCCGAAGGAGGGACTCGAACCCTCACGGCCATAGGTGAGATATGAGCCGCCGGAGTGCCAGTCCGGTGTGCCTACCAGTTCCACCACTTCGGCCAAGGGCCCGAACCCTTCACGGGTTCGGGCTTCTTGTTGCCGGGAGTGCTGTCGCACGCTGTTCTGTCACCGGTGTCCTCCGTGTTCTGTCTCCCGGTCGTGCACAGGGCGCGGCCGGTGGGCCGGCAGTGGGCCGGCTGACAGGGGCCGGCTGACAATGTGTTGACCGCCACCGTGCTGCATGTAGACTTCCCGCTGACCGCTTCTGTTGAGCGGCCATTTGAGGGCGACTGGATTTGGCCTGCCAGTCGCTGGGACTGGTGCCGACGGAGGGACTTGAACCCTCACGGCATGCGGTTGTTGCGCATGGGCCGGCGGAGTGCGAGTCCGCTGTGTCTGCCAGTTCCACCACGTCGGCCAGGAGCCCGAACCCTTCGCGGGGTTCGGGCTTCTTGTTGCCGGGATGGATCAGTTGGTCGCTGCGGAGGCGTCCCCCTTGCCCGGGCCCTCGTCGATCATGTCGTCCCAGTACATTTCCTCGTCGTCCAGGTCGTCGAACCAGTGGATGGCGTAGCCCGCCGGCAGCGTTTCGTTGCGCTCCAGGCGAGAGCCGAAGTCCCGCAACCGGGCGAGCATGTCCTTGAGGTATGGATCGGTGGGCGGCGCCGGCCGTTCGATCTCGGCAAGTTCCAGGAGTTCGTTGTGGCACCACAGGAAGAGTTCCTCACCGGGCAGGTAGTCGCGCCTGGCCGGGGTGTCGGTGACTTGGTCCAAGTCGTCGTAGACGCGGTCGCAGAACCGGCGCAGCTTCTGACTGCCCTGCGATGCGGCCTTGACGGTCTTCAATATCTTGATCATCCGATCGCGATGGCGATCGAGTACGGTTTGCGGGTCCACGGGTTGTCCTCGTCGTTGGAATAGAAGGACCCGGAATGATTACGCACATGATCGGCGAAACCTGCGGGACAACAGCCACGGCCCGTGTGCGACATTCGCCCTTCTGCGCGTAGGCAATCGTCGTTTCTTGGGGACGGCCTCGGGCCCGAGGCAAGGCCATGCATCACCGTGCCAATAGAGCCCGTCCGGCTGACGTCGCACAAAGTCAATCCCACGACGAGCAATCGTCGGCGAACCAACGCGCACGGGCTGGGCGTGGAGCTCGACAGCCTGCGCAACGCTCGCGCACGGTGCCCGGCAACGGTTAAAGTGAGCCGTCGAACGGGCATAGGGCTCTCTCACATGGTGAACTGCGAACCGGCGGTCGTGCAGGGCGTCAGCTGGGACTTGACGAGCGAGTATCCCGCCCCGGACTCGAAAGAGATCAATGCGGATCTCCAAGCCCTCGGCACCGTTCTCACCGACATCGAGCGTCGCAACGACGCGCTGATTCCGCTTCTCGATGGCGCAGGGGCGCTCTCGGCCGAGTCGGCCGGCGATGCAATCGCCGAGGCCCGGGATATCTTCGCGCTCATTGAGCGGGCGCGAACACTCGTCCGCGACCCCGAGACCTATGCCGAATGCTGCTTGAGCGTGGACAGCCAGAACGAGGAGGCGCAGGCGCTTCTCGGGCGCTTGCAGTCGATCAACAAGCGGTTCGACGAACTCGCCGAAGTCTTGGGCCAGTTCCTCGACCTGGCGCCCGAGGCGGTGGTCGAGGCCTATCTGGATGATCCTGCCGTCGCGGCCTCCCGGTTCAGCGTCGAACATTCCCGGCGTCGACGTCACGAACTACTGCCGCTGGCGGAGGAGAACCTCGTCACCAGCCTCGGTGAAGACGGCATCCATGCATGGGGCCGCCTCTACGACCAACTCTCCGGCACGTTGTCCTGCGAGGTGATGGTGGGCAACGAACTTCGCACCACCGGCATCGCCGAGGCGGCGGGATTCATGCAGAGGCCGGACGATCAGTTGCGCCAAAACGCCTGGCGCGCCATCAACGCGGCATGGGATGAACATGCCGAATCCTGTGCGGCGGCCATCAACGCCATCGCAGGTTGGCGTCTGGAGATGTGCCGGAAGCGGTCGGCACGGGCCGGAACCGCCGTCCACTACCTGCACGCGCCGCTGCACGCCAACCGGATTCAGCGGGAGACACTGGATACCGTGCTTCAGGTCGCCGAGGAGGGTATTCCGCTGGCGCGCCGAGCCGCACTGCTGCAGGCGAAGGCCTACGGCAAGCGCCACTACGGGCCTTGGGACAACCGCGCGCCCGCACCCGTGGCCGACGGCGAGGCCGGGGCGCCGATCGCCTACGAGGAGGCCCTCGATCTCATTGCCGGCGCCTACGGCGAAGTCGACCCGGCGATGGGCGACTTCGTTCGCATGATGGCCGAGCGGAACTGGATCGAAGGGACGGTCGGCCCACGCAAGCGGCCCGGCGCGTACTGCACGGGTTTCCTGAAGTCGCGCACGCCCCGGGTCTATATGACCTACACCGGCGGCAGCAGCGACGTCATCACCCTCGCCCACGAACTGGGCCACGCGTTCCACTCCTGGGTC
>JAPPGK010000049.1 GCA_028821405.1 Gammaproteobacteria bacterium
AAGCGCCGGGGACGGCTTTGGGGCGCTACGCGCAGGCCTGGCCCGGCCCGTCCTCGGCGGCGTCGCGATCCGCAACCTTTCGTTTCGCTACGGTGTGGGAGATCCCCTCGTCGTCGACCACGTCCAACTCGACGTGCCAGCGCGCGCTTTCGTGGCCTTCACCGGCCCGTCGGGTGGCGGCAAGAGTACGTTGGTCAAGGTGATGCTCGGACTCTACCCGCCCACCACTGGAGAAATCCTGCTCGACGGCATGCCGGCAACGCCCGCGGTCTGGCCGGACTGGCGCAAGCGCGTTGGCGTCGTCATGCAGGACGACCAACTGCTCTCCGGCACCATCGCCGACAACATCGCGTTGTTCGATCCCGACATCGACATGCACAGGGTTCAGGATGCCGCGAGAGCTGCCAGGATCCACGACGAAATCCTGCGAATGCCCATGCAGTACCTCTCCACGGTCGGCGACATGGGCAGTACGTTGTCTCGGGGCCAACACCAGCGTGTTCTTCTTGCCAGGGCGTTGTACCGGGATCCCAAGCTGCTCTTTCTGGACGAAGGTACCGCGAACCTCGACGAGGAAACCGAAGCGCAGATCGTCGACCTGGTTTCCTCCCTGCAGATTACCCGCATCGTGGTTGCCCACCGGCCCGCCCTGCTTGAAGCAGCCGACACCGTGTACCGGGTCGCCGGCGGCAAGGTCACGCTGCAAGAACGGGTTCGCATGGAACAAATGTAGTCTTTGTTGCCTGGCGGTCAGCGCGGCTTCCCGCTCGTCGCGTGGTAGCCCTCGCCGCGTGTCGGTGTCCGCGCAGGACTGACATATCACCCGTCAACGCGCGTCGGAGAAACCACGACATCGAAACATGCGATTTATGCTGGCATCCCGATGACACGAACCGACAATAGGCCTCACGAACTCACAGCAGAGTGTGCCCATGGACGATGCAGAAGACGCGCCCGCGACCCCCGCCGTTGAGCCTGCCCCCCCTACGGCCACCTTCCCCCCCGGCACCGACACCGCCATCCTCGACGGATACCTCGTTCGGTCGGCACCCAACCACGTCATCGCGGTGGCGCTGATCGTGGCCTCGGTTGTCGCGCCGTTGCTCAAGGGGCTTATCGCCGGACTGGCACTCGTGGGAGCGGTCGCCGCCGTCGGCGACATGTTGGGCGGGGGCCGCCTCTAACGTGATCTACTGCCTTTCTCGCTGGGGTTCCGTTCGCCTCACGCACGGGTGCTCAAGGTCGGCAAAATGGCCACGCGGCCCTGGCAGGACTGTTGATGCGTAGGTCAGTTCCCCGGCTCGTGGACGTGCTCTCGATGGCCCACGAACTGGGCCGCACCGTCGACAAGTACTCGGCCGCGTTCAACCGGTCGGTTCTGCTCATCGTGTTCGGGGTAGCCGTCACACTCTCGTTGCACGGCTTCCTGTTCAGCCCATCCTCTTGGGGGGGCTGGATGTACCTATGTCTCGCCCTGCTTACGGCGTTGTCGCTCGAGGCCTTTGAACGCGTGCCTGCCTATCGCTCGTGCACGATCGCAGTGCCGGTCACCACACTCGGTGCGTCCTTTCTAGTGCTGGATTTCAGATCCCGCCTCGGCTGGTTGGTCGTCGCCGGAACGCTCCTTGCCAGTACGCCGTTGGTGGTGCTCGAGGTGATGCGGGCACGCCCGGGCCGCCACGTACATCAAGCCGCGTCGATCAAACGGAACCGGACGCCGCAGACCTCCACTTCGTCCTCCGAGACGTAGGCGTTGCGTTCCTTGGCCGCCGCCAGGATGCGATCCCGATCCGCCACGTTAAGGTCGAGCCCGCCGAGCCCGTAGCCGCGCCCGTCGGTGGCTTCAACGAAGCGGATGTCGACATTGTTGAACGCCATGCTGAGCGTCCCGCCGTCCCGGCTCACCGGCACCCCGGCCACCTTGCCCCAGAGCTCCGCGAGCCCGACCGGATCCGGTCCCTGCAACTCCACGGCCGCGTAGTCGACGGTCACCGACTGGTCCACCTTGTCTTCCCACTGCAGCCCGCCGGCGGGTTCCCAGTTGCCGTGGAAATCGTTGACCTCGTCCCAGTCGATCTCGAAGAACGCCGCCTTCATGTCGCCGGGATGGATCTGGCAGATGTTCCAGTGCTCCCGATCAACCTCCCAGGCGATGCGAACGCCGTTGTCCAGCGCCCTCTGCCGCACGGCCTGCTGGTTGGCCCTGGCGTCCGCCTGGCAGATCACCATGTAGCCGCCGTCGCCGTTGCGGCGATCGAGATACCGTCCCGCCGCGGTGTTCTCCTCCACCGGCACCACGACCTCCAGAAAATTGCGTCCGATGGCGAGCAACGTGTTGACAAGCCCGAACCGGCCGACGCCCGGATCGACGAAGCATCGGCGAATGCCGAGTATCTGTTCGAGGTCGTCAATGGTGCTGTCGAGATCACGGGCAACCAGGCAGATCTGGCGCAGCTGTATGGTCATGGTGTCAGTCCTTCCCCTGCGTGTTGTCGATGCAGCGGCTTATGATCGGCTCTGTGGACCGCGATTGCCATCCGACCATGATGAAATGTCTTGCTCTGGCTGCACTGGCCATGCACGCGTTGCCCGTGGCCGGCCGAACAGTCGTCGAGGTCGGTGGGGCGCTGCCGAGCGAATCCGGGTATCTGCAGACCCCCGCCGGAGGCATGCCGGGGACCGCGACCGCAAAGCGACCGACCTTGGCCGAGATCGATCTCGACGGCGGTCACTTCCGCTGGCTTGGTGCGCGTCTCGACTTCAACCCATCCGCGAAGAGCGATCCCGCCGCCGTGCCGTTCCGTCTACGCGTCCACGCTCGTTTCACGACAATCGGCGACGGCGCAACGTCCATGATCGAACAGGCGTTCACGATCCGTGGCGGCGTCTTCGAAGTTGGCGACTCGGTTCGTTCCCGGGTCTCCTACGACGGCCTGACCCTGGCCGCGACCGGCGTGTTCGGCCTCGGCCCGGGTCTCTCGGTGGAGATCGGCCCGGTAGTCGGTTGGACGGCATTCGACTTCACGATGCGGGGCGAGCGCCACCAGATCGACCGTGCCTACCACGTCACTACGTTCGGGCTGGTTGGGGAGGTCAGAAGGGACTTCGGGAACGGCTGGCAGATCCGCGCGAAGATCGCGGCGTCGCCCGCATTCGAGGGTGTTGGCAGCCGCCATGCCGCCGAGACCTGGCTTGGCCGCGATCTAACGGAGCGATTCGGCGTTGCCATCGGCGCAGGATTCGAGGCGTTTGGCTACGACGACGCACACAAGCAGGAACTGCCGAACCGACTCAATGTCAGCAGACGCGTCGTCCCGGCCCTTGCCGTCCGGCTTCGACTTTGACGCGCTCTACGTTCCTTTGGAGCCTGTGGCCTCGCGCGGCTCCCACCAGACGGCGTCGGCGACCACATAATCACCGCCGTCCCTGCGGCTCGAGACCGCCAGCGCCGCCATGCCCGCCTTGAGGTCGTAGTCGCCGAGCACATGCCAGCCGTACCCCGCGTTGCTGGCGTCAAAGGCGATGTCGAACTTGTCCGCCCCCGCCAAGAGGCGCATGTGGTAGGTGCCGGCCCTTTCGAGCCGGAAGCCCGTTTCGAACGCGGTCAGTTGCCGCAGGCCGGCCCATCGGAGGCGTCCGTAGGTCCGATCTACACCCGCTGCCCGGTCGCTCGGTACGTGGTAATGCAACCGCCAGCGGCCACCCGTCGGCAGCTTGGCGGCGAATACCGCTTCTTCGGTGCCATCTCCCTGCGCCGCGACGACGACCGTGGCTTCGTACTTCCCCCAACCCCGCGCCACTGGCTGTCGGCCCCAACGGCCCGCCGGCACATTCCACCATGCTTCGGCGGGCGACTCCGCCCCGTCGGCAACAGCGTCCGTCGGTGCCGCGGCGAAAACCGAGCCCGGCGCGCCAACCGACCGTACGGCGAATCCGATGTCCAGATCGTCGACCACCAGACCGTCCAACAGCGGCGGGCGCCAAGCGCTCCGGCGGATGCCGGCCGGCTCGTCGTCGGACTGCGGGATCGAGTCCGGACTCGGCGTCGCGAGCGCGACCTGTCTTCGATTGCGCGAGAGGAATGTGTGCAGTCGTGCGAAGAGCGGCGGGCTCGGCGTCGCGAGTTCGATCTCGACCGCCTCGTCGCCGGCCAGATAGACCAGGTTGCTGGCGTGGTCGATCAACATGGGTTCGCCCGAGACCCACAACACGAGGCGCACGACACCGGGCGCAGGCTCGTCGTTCCGCACCCGGAGCCTCGACAGATAGCGCGGGAGGCCGCGTTCGTCATCGGCAATTCGAACCACCTGCAGGGGCGAATGCACGAAACCGGGCAGAACCTGGCTGCGGAGCTGTCCGCTCAGGGTCTCCGCCAGCGGCGCGTCGAGATGCCGCACAGCCGCCAGGAAATCCACCATGGGGAACGTCCGGCCGTCGAAGCGCCCGAGCAGGTCGGCCAGCAGGGCGCCGGTCTTCTCCTTGCCGAGTCCGACATGAATGAGTTCCGCCATTGCCGCCGCCCGGCGATAGCCGGCGTCGGACGCGGCGTCCGTGACGATCCGCACCGGAGAACCGGCCGGGGCCATGTCGCCGGCCGTTGCAACGGCGGCGCGGAACTGCCGGTCCACGAGCGCGTTGTGTACCGGCGCGGTGTCGGCCATGGTCCGACCGATCAGCCGCGCGCCGATGCCAGACGGCATCGAGCCGACGAAGACATGGGCAGAGAAGTGGGACTTCGGGTCGCCGACGAGCCTGTTCGCCAAGGCCTCAAGCAGCAGGTCCAAATGGAATCCCCCCGGGCCCTGCGCACGCGTCCTGAACAAGAGGTGGCTGCGGGCCATGGCGGCATACGCCTCGCCGGCGCTGTAATCGCTGTCGAGGTAGTCGAAGAGGATTGGGACAAGGGTGGTTTCCGCGAACGCCTCATCGCCCTGCCCTCGTGCGGATGCGTACGGGGGAGTCTGGCTCGCGAAGTCGAAACGAGCGGTGGGGAAGCCGTGTTCGCGGACCATTACGATGCCGGGCGCGGCGAGCGCCGAATCCATGCGTCGACCGCCGCGGAACCCGCGTAGGCGCGCGGGCACTTCGACGAGGCTCAGGCTGCCGTACGGATAGGGAATGCCGCTGTCGGCCGCGGACTCGAACCGCCACGCGAAGTTGCCACGCATCGACTCTGCGGCGGCCCTGAAGAACCGGGGGTTGTGCATGTGCTGCCGATGCAGGAGAAGTTCGACATCCACCGCGGCCACCGACGCGGCCCGTCGCTCGAAACGGTTCGAGGCGAGGACGGCGACCTCCGCCACCGGCGCCGGCGGCCGGAAACCGAAGCGAATGCCGCTGCCGGGCGCCGGCGACTCCGTCCGCCGCCCGGGCCCCGCCGCCAGCCAACCCCGCGGCAGGTCCACGTCCAGCGAGAGATCGAAGAAGTCCGGAACGGCCCCGAAAGCCGATCCCGCGGCGGGAAGCCACGCGACGCCCGGCAGCAGCGCCGCGTAGTCGCTCTCGAAGATCGACGCCTCCATGCCGAGCGTGTGCAGCAGGCTGTCCGCCAGCGCGAGGGACGACGGGTTCAGCGCCTCGTCGAGATAGGCGAAGCGCGGGTCGGGAATACCGGTGGCCAGCAGCGACAGCTCGATGGCCTCTCCTGCCGCCAACGGCCGCGCCAACCGCACGTCCAGCAGCCCGCTCTCATGGCGGTGCTCCAGCGTATACCCGCCCGCGCGGACATGCGCGATGTCCATGCCGGCGTTGAAACGGAACACCAAGGCGTCCTTCTGCACCTCACTCCGCGCGCGTAGGGTCGTGTCCAGGCGAAGTTGGCGTCCCGGGTCGATGACAACCTGCGCGGCCATCCGCTCGATGTCGAACCCCGCCGCTCCCCGCCGATCCTGATGGGCGGCGATCCACCCCGCGCGTTCGGTCCGTTCGTGAGCGGCCTGGGCCAACAGGAGCGCCAGGCAGGTGGCACCCAACGACCCGAGGGCCGCGCCTGCTACTGTCTGCGTCGCGGCACCGTCATCGCGGCGTGCGCGGCGGGCGAGCGCCGCGGCCGCAAGGCACAGCGCACCCCCAGCCAGTAGCAGCAGCGCGAGCCGCTGGGCGACAACGTCGAGGTCGGCGAACTCCGGCAGCATGTCCGACGAGACTGCGCCGAAGCGCGGCAGCAGAGAGGCCACCGGCAGCAGCCACGCGGGCAGCGCGAACAGCGCCCCAACCTGCAGCGCAAGCAAGGCAAACGCGGCGGCCGCAGCAGCCCACGCGCTACCGAGCGCTACCCGGAGAAAAACGACCAGCGCCGTCCAGGCGGCGAGCGCCACCGGCGCGTCGAGGAGGAGGAATGCCGCCAGCGACCATGGCTCTACGAAATCGCCGGTCCAGAATCCGGTCGCCCTCGCGGCGGCGCCAATCGCGAGGGTCATCAACGCCAGCACCGCGGGCGCAAGCCATGCCGCGAGCGCCACTGCCGCAGTTCGGCCGACCACGAAGGACAGATTGGATGGGGGCCGGGCGGCGACGGCCGCGGCTATCCGGTCGCGGCGGTCCCTGGCCAGCGCGTCCACCGCCAACAGCACCGCCCCCGCCATGATGGCCAGCAGCGTCAGGTCGCCGAATCCATGGATCAGGAAGCGCGGCGAAACCGAGCCCGCGGTGGCCCCATACCCCGAGCGGATGCCGTGGGCGGCCGAGAAGTAGAGGAACGGCCCCAGGCCGCCCGCGACGGCGATCGCCACGACGACCCACGTCTGCACCGCCCGCCGCAGCGAGCGGAACTCGGCGGCGGCGACGGCGAACGTCTGCTTCATTGTGACGCCAACCGTGGTCTCCTCCGTCGGCTCGGCAACGGTGGCGCGATCTTGACGCGCCTTTAGGGCGCGCGGGCGAACGCAAGGCTCGCCCCTACGCGAGGAACTCCTTGCAGCCCGTGGCGGTGAGCACGGCGTCTAACGCCGGGTCGCCCGCGACCTCGGCGTACCGGGCCTTGAGCGCGCCGAGGCTCCGGGCGTGGTATTTCTGCGGCTTCTGGGTCCACCGATTGCCCTTGAGGGTCACGTCGAACTCGTCCTCGGCGCTGGCGATGGCATTCGCGTTGGCGACGTCCCATGGCAGGAACAGACCGGCCACTTGGTCGCTCAACACACCCAGCAGCGTGGGTTCGAGTGCTGCCCAGTCCTCGAACTCGCCGAGGTCCCGGGGATCGAGCATGCGGTCGATCCAGGCGACCACATTGGGGGCTTTTTCCACGAGCGCACCCGCCGTCGGGTCGCGGCCGGCCTCGTAGATCTGACCCCAGAGGCCGAAGTCGCCGAACGCCGGCCGGCCGCCGAAGAGGTACGGTCGCGACGCCAGGTGGGCATCGAGTAGCGGCAGGACGTCGGCGAAGCTCTGTTCGATTTGCGGCGCGGTCGCCTCGTTGGAGCCGACGAACCACACCCGGGGCACCATGCGTTCGCGAATGTTCTGGGCCAGGGTATCGATCTTCTCCGGCGGCGCGTCGGCTGCGAAACGCCGGGATACCGCGACCTGGTCAATCTCCCGGGCCCACCGCATGTGAAACATCCACTTGTTGCCCCATTCGTCGCCGAATTCTTCCAATAGGGCCGAGACGAACCCGCCCACGGCACCGGCGGGGTGGATGCTCGGGTCCGGGTACTTCGCTTCCATGGTCTCGATGATCGGCGTCGAGTCCTGGATGCCGGTGTCGTCCGGCGTGACCACAAGGGGGATCAGCGGCAGCCGCGCGTGTTTGGCATACAGATCCGGCGCTTCATTCCGCCCACGCCATTCGTGGGGGATCTTCTTGTAGCGGAAGTACGAGCGGACCTTGACCGAATAAGGCGACTCTTCCGAGCCGATGACGATGTAGTTGCCGGTCATGGGCGCGAGGTCAACCGCTTGCGCGGGTACCTGTGAAGCTCGCGCTGCCGAACGCACCGAGTTTCACGTTGCCGCTGATCTCGTCGCCGTCGGCGGTGGCGCTGAACTCGAGGGTCATCGGCATCGGGCTGGTGATCGACACTTTCCACGCACCCGTGTTGCCGTCCACCGAGCCGTCCTTGATGTCCACCGTGCCCTGGGCGCTCGACATCGTCCCCGAGAGGCTGCCACCGTCCGTCTGAAGCGTGACGGTGGCCTTCTGCTGGCCCATCGGCGTATTGGTCACCGTCTCCCAAGTGCCGTCCAGATCACTCATTTCCTTCTCCCAAAATCCGGGTGTTACGAATCGGACGGCAGTATGACAGAGCGCTGTTGCAACTTGTATAGCGCACCAGGGCAAGGGGTACCTGCAGCCGTCCGGTCAACTCCTGCGACGGCATCGCGGGACATCGGCGTATGATTCCATGACGCCGGACAACCGAGGAGAGACGAATGAACCGCCGCAAGCTGGTCGGGTCGGTGGTCACGGTGGGCATCCTGTCCGGCCTGCCGGTCGCAGGCGCGACGGAACGACCCAAGACGCCTCGGGACTTCACCGGACCGTTCTATCCCCGAGGGCCGCGGAATCGAACGAGCGATCTGATCGTCGGTGAACCTCAGGCCGACGTGCTGCAACTGGCCGGACGCGTGCTGGCACCGAACGGTAGCCCACACGCCGGTGTTCTCGTCGACATCTGGCAGGCGGATCCGAACGGTCGCTACAAACACCCTCGCGACCGCGGCCAAGATAGCCTCATGGACGAGTTCCTGTACTGGGGCGAGTCATCGACGGACGCCGAGGGGCGCTTCCAATTCCGCACCTATGTGCTGAGCGGGCCGCTACGCTGCGCGGCCCGCTCAGCACATCCACTACAAGGTGTGGCGGGAGGGCGAGGAACTCCTGACCAGCCAGATCTACTTCGTCGAACTCGGCGGCGCCCGCGGACTTGCTCGGTCGGAAGAAGCCGCCGCGCTGCAGACCGTCGGTCTCGAACGCCTGGGCGACGAAGGTGTTAGCGCGCAACTCGAGATCGTGATCTAGCGAGGCAACCGACGCGCCATGCCGCAGGCGCGACCCTTGCAGTCGCCCGAGTTTTAGACGAACGGGCCTTTTATTGTTCCAACGCGGGCGATGGCACGCCCGACGTGCGCGATGGCCGCGCCCCTACGCATCGCAACGCGCCACGAACGCGGGCAAGGGGCGAGATACGTGGGCCGGCAACGCGCGGGACGGCCGCGCCTCAGCGATGGCTCGAGTACCCGAGACGGAAGTACGCGAACCTTCCACCGGGGATGTCGTAGACGGAAGCATCGTAGCCGTTCAGCGATGCACTCATGCTGATCGGCGGATCGCGGTCGAGGAGGTTGTTCACACCCGCCGTCAGGGTAAGGTCTCCCCCGGCGACGGCGAAGGAATAGCGGGCCTGAACGTCATGCAGCGTCGTGCTCGCCAGGTGGTTCCGGGACGCGGTGTTGTCCGCGTGGTTCGGCATGGAGCAAAGGCCCAGGTTCGTCAGGCTGTCCGGGGAACCGTCCAGGAAGTCGCTGCAGCGTTCGGTCATGGCATCGGTATAGCGGATCGTCCACGCCGCGCCCCACCGTTCAACACCGTAGTCGATGGCAAGCGAGGCCTTCCACTGCGGTTTGCCGCGATCCGACTCGGTTCGACCCTCAAGCGAACGCGTCTCGACGACACGTCCCGCCGCGTCCTGCAAGCGCTCGGTGAACTCGGCCAGATGCGTGCCCTGCCAATGCAGCCGCCATCTCGACCCGGCGGCGAAGACCACCCCGAAGTCCCAACCTCGGGTCTCGATCGAGCCGACGTTGAACAGGGTGTTGCGGAATCGGGCGATGCCGCCGCGTTCGTTGCGCTCGATGAGTTCGCAGAGCACGGCAACCCCGTCGCGGTAGCAGCCGTCCAGCACCGACTGGGCATCGTAGCCGGTGATGGCGTCGTCGACCTCGTGCCGATAGTGGGCCAGTTCCACACGCAACTCGTCGATCCAGGGGTGGCCCCTTGCCCACTGGGGACTCCAGGCGACGGCCAGCGACTCGCTCGCCGACGTCTCCGGTTCAAGACGTTCGTTGCCCCCGGTGAGTACGCTGATCTGGCCACCCAACTGCGTGTAGCTGCCATCCGCCGGCACCCCGTGGGCGACACAGTTGTCGATTACGTTCCGGCCAACGTTGGTCGCCAGGAAGTTCGCGCACGGATCGGAAATAGCCGCGTCCAAACGGGTCAGGCCGCCGAACAACTCGCCGATGTTCGGTGCTCGGAATCCCTGCGCCCAAGAGGCGCGGACCTGGAGATCCGCCGTCAACCGCCAGCGAAGCCCCGTCTTGGCGGTGGTGTCGCTGTCGAAGGTGCTGTAGTCGAAGCGGCGGATGGCCGCGGCGACATCGATCAACTCCGCACCCGGCAAGCCCGACACCAACGGGGCTTCCAGTTCGGCGTAGAACTCGGTGACCGTGTACCCGCCCGACGTGGGTTGCGCCGGCAGTCCCGCGGTGTCCCCCGCGGCGACCACCGGATCCGGGTCGAACCGGCCGTCCTGCCGGCGCCGCTCGAATCCGGCCGCGAAATCGAGCCCTCCGGCGGGTAGCGCCGCCAGTTCCCCCGTGACGTTGGCAACGAAGCCCTTCAACGTCTGCGAGCTCCGGTCTCTTTGCACGAAGCCGATCCAATCCAGCATGGCATCGGTGATCGTGCCGCCGCCGGCCTGACCGCCCAGAAGATTGAGCGGGATACAGCCGGCAATCCGGGCGCAATCCGCCGGCGGGCCGAGGGCCTCGAGCATTCGACGGGCGTTGTGCGCGCCATGCTTGGTCTGCTCGGCGACGTTGCGGGACCAGATCAGGCTGGCGTCCCAAGCGAGCGCCCTGGGAAAGCCCGCCCAGATTCCCTCCACGCCTACAGCCGCATAGCGGGTGGCGACGTCCTGTTCGAAGATTCGCGGGCCGCTCTCGAGTGGGCGTCGGGTAAGGAAGCCCCCCGGACCGGCGTCGAAACCGAACGGGTTGTAGGGGTTGTCGGCGTCGATCACGATCCTGTCCATCAGGCTGCCGCTCTCCGCGAGCGTTCCCGCCCAGACCGGCTCGGGTGCCGCCTGGTTGGTCGACTCCCGGCGGTTGAACAACGCCCGCAGATTGAGGCGCAACGTTTCACTCGCCTCGTGGTCCAGGCGGGCGAACACGCCGGTGCGCCTCGACGGCGTGAGCACAAGGTTGTAGGCCGCGTAGTTGAACCGGTCGGCGTTGCTCCACGGATGGTAGTCGTCGTTCGGGCCGCACGGATCCCTCGGATCGTAGGTCGGCAACCCCGCGACGCCGTCGTTCAAGGCGCAGTTGACGAAACGCCCGGTATTCGGGTCGACGAAGATGACCCGTCCCTGGGGCGTAAAGGTACTGCCATGGGTCACGCCGGTACCGGGTTTCGGCCACCGGGTCTGATCGTGGTCCGCGGCATCGACCCGCGCCTGGTCGGTATAGGCGAAGTGCGCAGACGCACTGGTGGCATCCCAAACACGGCCGAGAGCCAGCTCGAGGTCCCTCGTCTCGCCGCCGTTCTCGTGGCCGCCGATGTGCACGTTGGCCGTCGTGCCATCCGCCTTGCGCGTGATGATGTTGACCACGCCGGCAATGGCGTCGGAACCGTAGATCGCCGAGGCGCCGTCGCGCAGCACTTCGATGCGTTCGACCACGCTCGCGGGTATCGTGTTCAGGTCGGTGGCGCCCGACACGCCGCTCCCGGACGAACCGTTCACCCACCGCAGGCCATCCACGAGGACCAGCACACGCTTGGAACCCAAGTGGCGGAGATCGACCTGGGACGCGCCAGCGGCGACGCCGCCGCCGTCGGCAGGAAAGCCGAAGTTTCCGCTGCTGTTGAATCGCGTGGACAGCGGCGAACCCGACACCGGCAGGCGCGCCAGCAGATCGCCGATTGAACTGAGCCCCGAGCGGCTCTTGTCTTCCTCGTCCAGGGCGAGAACCGAGTCCCGCACGGTGAGCGGATCCCGGCGGATGCGCGACCCGGTCACCACGACATCCTCGATCGGCGCGTCTCCCGCAGGAACGGACTGGGCCGAGGACGCGGGTTCATCGGTCGCGCGGGGTGCGGGTTCCGCCCCCACCGTGGCGACCCACGCAAGTACCGCCCACGCGCCGAAGCCGAAGCGACAGAGGGCGACGGAAGGTCTGGTAACGCGGCGCCACAACCGCACCGGCGCGTCTCGTCTCGCCACGTTAATCAGTCGCGTCTACAACGATGCCTCATACGATACACCGATCATGCTGACGGCGTAATGCGGCGCGGCGTTGCCGAACGTGAGAACGTTTCGAATTGCGTCCAACGAATCGACGAGCGCCCAATCTGCGCCTCTATATCGTTCATGCCGAACTTGCAGAACCAACGCGCTCCCTTTGCGCAACTGGTACCAAGCATGGACGTCGACCGACGAGTGGTTCGAAACCAGGTCCGGGAACGGCAGCGACTGCCCCTTCATTTCAGTAGCGTAGCGCCCCGTTCCCAGGGACCGAACGTAGTCGAGGGAAAAATGCAGCCGGCCGTCTCTGAGGGCGCCCACGTCCAAGCGCAAACCTGCGGTGTCGACGCCGTCCGCGATCGCGTAACGCCATTCCCCCCCGGTATAGCCGGACCTGCCGAAGGTTGCCGAATCAGACTCGTGGACAAGGTAGAAGCCGCTGACGGATACGTTGTTCGACGGCGCGTAGGCGATGTCGCCACCCCTTGCGCAGGTCCGGTCGTGCTGCAGGCCGAGAACGGACTCGGTGTAGGCATGCCGACTGCACTCGGCCCGGACTTCGACGAACGCGCCGGTATTGGGTATGTCGTAGCCGACCCGCGCTCGCCAGGTGCGCTGCTCCCGCGCGGCCTGGTGGTAGCGACGGGTCAGCGGGTTGTTGCTCGTCGTGTCCCGGAATCGTGAGGCGCCCCGTTTCGCGTCGGTGAGCGCCAGCTTCATGCGAAATCCGTGTACGCCGCGTGCGCTTAGTTCGATCCGGTGACGCCGCTCCTCGTTGGCCGCAATCTCGGCCGGTTCACGCTGAACGCGATTCGCCTCGGTGTAGACGCCAAGGTTGATCCGTGGCATCACCCGGTAGGCCACGCCGAATTCCGTCGCTGATCGCTCGACATCGAAGGCGCGGCTGGAGGTCGGACCGATCGTCAACGCCTCGCCAAGCACGGGCATGAAGGTCCGTGCCAACGTCTGGTTGTCGCGCTCGAATCGACGGTGTCTGGCCATCAACCGCAACCGGTCGGTGGGCCGCGCGACCAGGTGCACGGCCCCGTTGAACGACCTTGCACGCCCGTCCAGACTGTTCGCCGGGAGCGGGCCCGGGGCGAGCCTCGAGTTGGTCGTATATCGTTCGAAGACGGTGTCCTGTCGTGCTTCGCTCCAAGTCAGCGTCGCATGGGCTGCGACCCGGGCACCAAGCGTGTTCCTCGATATCAACGTCAAGGAACGGGCGTCGTTGTCCGGTGCCAACGCCTTCCGCCCCCGGGGAACGGCAGGATCCCGCCAGGGGGTTTGCCACGCGAGGGCTCGGTTTTGGTTGCGAAAGCGCGAGTGGCGCAACTCGGCCGCGAGCGAAAAGGAGTCACCTTCCAGGCCGGTACCGGTGGTGAATTCCTCGGTCAGGAACTCGACGGGCTTCGCCAACCCCGTCGCCCGGTAGAGAAAGTCTGCAAAGGTCTCGTCGGTGCCAGATTTCGTTTCGCGCGAATAGTCCGCCCTCAGCCACCATCTTGGATCCGGTGCCACGGCCAGGCGCACCGTCGTTCGACGACGTACCGTGCCACGCTCGAAGCGGATGCCCTCCCCGAGTCCGGACATGCCCGCGGTGTCGAAGGCCGCCACCCAATCGCCTGGGAGCGTCAGTGATGCGCCGCCCGTGTACGGCGTCAAACCATCCTTGGAGATGTTGCGCGGCAAATCCCGCCGTTCGAGCCCGAGCTCGGTGCGATTGCCCTTGACGACGACACCCAAGGCACGCGAGTCGAGCGCCAAACGCCGCGCATGGGCCACGGTGGTTCGGCCGTTGTCGCCACGATGGCGGTGGTTGACGCCCAAGTCCCCATGAAGGCCCGCCTCGTCCAACCCGCTGTCCCTCCCGAACCGGGCCTGCGCATCCTCTACGTGGATGCCGCCCACGGTCCAGGTCGTCTGCTTCCGGGACGCCAGCTCGAACGGGCAAAGGCGGCAGCGCCAGCGGTCCGTGTCCACCTTGGCGTAGTTGGGTTGAACAAAGCTGTCGGCGCCGGCCAAGCATGCCCCCATTCCCCAGGCGCCGGTCGCCCCCGCCGCGATGAGGGTCCGCAATTTCATCGTCGAAACAGGTTCCCCGAGGGATGGTTGGAGCCGTGGACCTCGCCGTGGCAATTGAGGCATGCCTTGGCGAGCAGAAACTCGGAGGTCGGGCGCGGCGGCAACTGATCGGGACCGAGCCCCAGACTGCGGTGGCCCGGCGACGAGTGACACGCCTGGCAAAGCTGCGGCGGTCTGCGAACGAGCAGCGCCGGCTGGTTGGACCCGTGGGGCGAATGGCAGAGCATGCAGTCCTCCACGACCGGCGGATGCTCCCACAGGAACGGTCCCCGCATTTGTGCATGGCAAGTGAAGCACGTCTCGTTGGCGGTGGCGCGAACATTGAGCTTGTCGTTGTCCGTGCCGTGAGGATCGTGGCAGTCGCGGCAGACGATCAGACTGTCGCGCAACGGATGGGCAGACCGCTTGAGCGCATCCGCCGCCACGTCGCGGTGGCAACCCCAGCAGGTCTCGTTCTGTGCCGTCATCGTGCGTACCGCATCCGTTTCGGCGTGGATACGATGGCAGTCCGCACAGGCCATGTCCGAGCTTTCGTGGGCACTGCCCGCCCAGCGCGCCCGCTCATAGGTCTGGTGGCATTGCAGGCACAGACCGTTCTGCAACGACGCTTCGGCGTTGCCCCGCTCGCCGAAGTTCAGGATCGGCTCGCGCTCGACGCCGTCCGGGAGGATCTGCCGACCGTGATCGCCAATGGGCCCGTGGCAGGCCTCGCACTGCAGGCCGGCCGGCGGTTCGGCGCCGCCCATCGCGAATGGGGATCGATCCACGGCGGGATGGCCATGCACGGTGGCGAACACGTCCAGGGTCGGAAACGGCTCCTCTTCGTCGTGGCAACCCAGGCACGTGTCGGCGCCCCGGCGGGAGTAGTCGCCGACGGCGAGCTTGTCGAGGAGGATGTCGTCCGCCGGTTCGACGGCTGCGGTGCCCGTCGCGGCGAATAGCAGTGAATAGGCCAAGGCCCCCAGACGCCGGGCATACACTCCCCGGGAACACGATGTGCCCAAACGCCGAAAACACCCCCGCGACCTTCGGGATCGTGGTCTCCCCAGCCCGCGGCCGCCCAGGTATTTCACGGCCTCCCCATCTAAAGCAACGCCAGACAGACGCCGACGATGCCGCGATTGTAGCCAAGCGACCGTTCGATGTAGCACGTCGCCACCCCCGGTGCTAATGTCCGGCGTTGGAAGGGAACATGAACCGTTTCCACGAGATTCTGTCCCGCACGCTGGTAGCGATTGCGACCGGCGGCGTGGTTTTCGTGTCCGTTGCGGGCGAGCCGGCGATTCCCGGCGAGGACGGGTCCCGGGACGAGGCCGGCCGTTGGGTTTGGCAGATTACCCAGCCGTTTCCGCTAGCAGCCCATCGGGACTTTGTGCCGGGCGCGCACTCGATGCCGGTGCAGCCCGACGTTCACGACCGCCTGTTGGCCTCAACACCGGGCTCACCAAACGCGGTATTGACCTGTCCCGTGCCGCCATCGCGGTCCTTCCGGGACGACTCCAAGCCGAACATTCACGCAGGCGGTTCGAAATCGCTCGCTCTTGACGTCGCGCCGGGGAAGCCGTCGTCTAGCGGCTCGCCCAACTCCCCGGCCAGCCGGCATGCGGCCGGTGTGCAGGCGAGTCCCAAGCACGGCGTCGCGGGCAGCGCCGCGACGTCGGCCGGTGCAGGGGAGACCCACGCCGTTCCCCTGTTTCCCGCCGCGTCGGACGACTTCCGCGAAGGATTCGTGCGGGTCATCAACCATTCCGCCATGGGGGGCGAGGTGCGCATCACCGCGGTCGACGACGATGGCCACGTCAAGGATCCGATCACGCTTGCCATCGAGGCCGGCACGACGGCGCACTTCAACTCCGGCGACCTTGAGCGCGGCAATGCCGCGAAGGGGATCTCTGGCAGCACGGGGGCGGGGTTCGGCGATGGGCGCCTCGCGCTGGAAAGCGACCTTGACATCGAGGTGCTGGCGTACGTGCGAACCGCCGACGGCTTCTTGACGGCGATGCACGATGTCGTCGCGTCCGACAACGGCGCTCATCGCGTGCCGACTTTCAATCCGTCGAGCAACCACGACCAGGTCAGCCGACTGCGTATCGTGAACCCCGGAGACCAGGCGGCCCCGGTGACGATTCGTGGCATCGATGACCTTGGCCACTCGCCTGACACCGTTGTCGAGCTCAACATCCCGCCGGGTGCCGCCCGGACACTTGACGCTCAGCTATTGGAATCCGGCGGCGAGCACGGGCCGGGACTCGGCGACGGCGCGGGCAAATGGCGGCTGATCGTGGCGTCCGGGCAGCCGATCGAAGTCATGAGCCTGCTCGAAAGCCCCACGCGCCACTTGTCCAATCTGTCCACGACACCCGCCAAGGACGACGAAGGCGTCCATACGGTGCCGCTGTTCCCCGCGGCGGGAGGCGAACGCCAGGGTTTCGTTCGCATCATCAACCACGCCGATGCCCCTGGCGTTATCCAGATTCGCGCTTTCGACGACTCCGACTGGGACTACGGTGCGGTCACGTTGAGCCTCGACGCCAACGCCGTCGCGCACTTCAACTCCGACGACCTCGAGACCGGCAATCCGCTAAAGGGTCTGTCCGGTGGCGTTGGTTCAGGCCAGGGAGATTGGCGTTTGGAACTCACCGGCGACGTCGACCTCGAGGTGTTGGCCTATGTTCGGACGCAACAGGGCTTCCTTACCGCGATGCACGATATCGCGCCAAGCATCGGCGTCCGCCACCGGGTCGCGGTCTTCAACCCCGCCAGCAACCATGACCAGGTCAGTCGACTACGCATCGTCAATGCGGCCGACCAAGCGACCGAGGTCGCGATTTCCGGCGTAGACGGCGCCGGCACGACCCCGGACAGCGAGGTCCGGCTAACCGTGCCGGGCGGCCAATCCCGGACGATCTCGGCACAGCAGCTCGAGTCGGGATCCGATGGGATCGAAGGGCATCTAGGCGATGGGGTGGGCAAGTGGCAGCTCAACGTCCGGTCCGAACAGCCGATCATGGTCATGAGCCTGCTGTCGTCGCCCACCGGTCACCTGACCAACCTGTCGACCGCCCCCGGCCGCGGTGCCGGCGCGACCGCCACGGAGGTGTTCGAAGCGCTGGTCGCGGCACCGGTACTGGAGGCGAAATGCGTCAACTGCCACGTCGAAGGCGGAGCATCGGGCACTACGCGGCTGGTATTCGTGTCAACCGCGAATTCGGATCACCGCGCCTTGAACCTCACGGCCATCAGGAACTTCGTGGCCACGGTTGAAGACGGCGCAGCGCTCCTCCTGGAGAAGATCCAAGGCATCGGCCACGGGGGTGGCGAACAGGTGCCAGGCGGTTCCCAGGATTTCCAGAACGTCGCCTGGTTCCTCGATCTGCTGGGTCGGGAAGCGGCGGCCGTCTCGGCATCGGCCGAGACCCTCTTTGATGTCGTCACCATGGCCTCGCCGCGCACCGTGCTACGTCGGGCCGCGCTGCTCTTCGCGGGGAGGACACCCACGCCGGCCGAATACGATTTCGTGGAAACGGGCACCGAGAGCAACCTGCGCGAGGCGATTCGGAACCTGATGACGGGACCGCGTTTCCACGAGTTCCTGCTCAGGGCGGCCAACGACCGCTTGCTGACGGACCGGTTCGTGGCCGAGAACACCCTGGAGAATCGCGGCCACTTCTTCCATTTCGACAACAAGTACTACCGACTTCGCGGCGCCGCCGTCAACAACGGGGCGCACCGCGAATTCAACGAGTGGCACAACGCCGTCCAGTACGGCGTCGCCCGGGCGCCGCTGGAGTTGATCGCCCACGTTGCGGAGAACGACCTTCCCTACACCGAGGTGCTCACCGCCGACTACGTCATGGCGAATCGGTTGGCGAAGGAGAGCTACACGGGCAAGGGTGCCTTGGACCATCCCGAGGATGTTCACCACTTCCGCCCCACGCGAATCACCGACTACTACACCCACACGACGGGCTATCGCGCCAGGTTCGAGCCCAACATCGGTTTGCGAATCCTCTCGCCCGGTGACGGCAAGACGGCGATTCCCCATGCCGGCCTCCTCAACACCTTCGTGTTCCTGAAGCGCTATCCGACCACCGCCACCAACCGCAACCGGGCTCGCGCGCGGTGGACCTACTACCACTTCCTCGGGGTCGACATCGAGAACGCGGCCTCGCGAACGACCGATCCCGTCGCCCTCGCAGACAACGACAACCCGACCCTGAAGAACGCCAACTGCACCGTTTGCCACACGGTCCTCGACCCGGCGGCGGGCGCTTTCCAGAACTACGGCGACATCGGGCTCTATCGCGACGAACCGGGAGGGCTGGACTCCCTGGACCGGTTCTACAAGAACCCGGTCGGGCAGGAGTTCGAGATCGAGGCCGCGTCCTTCGAGGAACGCGAGACCGTCTCCGCCACGGTGCAGCTCGATGCCGACAGCCGGGTGTTCATCAACTTCACCAACGACTACTGGCAAGCGGGCACCGACATCGACCGCAACCTGCGACTCGACACCCTCGAACTTCGCGACACCGAGGGTGCTGTCGTCTTCGAGTCCGACCTCGCGGTGTTGGAGAACCAGAACTGTGGCCAGGCCGTCGCCGCCGAAGACGGCGGGAGCGAGGACCATTGGGTCATCCTGAGCGGCTGCGGGGTGCGCGTCGACGTGCACATTCCCGCCGCCGGCGCCTACGACGCCGCGGTTACGGCCTGGGCCGATCAGGCGGGCGACGAGCTGGCCAAGCTGCAGATTTCCGCGACTCCCTACCGACAGGGCGACACCTGGTACCGCGACATGCGCAGACCAGGCTTCGACGGGGAGTCTGCGCCCGAAGCCGGCAACAGCATCCAATGGCTCGCCCGGAGCATTGCCGAGGATCCGCGCTTCGCAGAGGCCACCGTGAAGTTCTGGTGGCCGGCGATCATGGGCAACGAGGTCATCGAGCCGCCCGCGGACGAGCGGGATGTTGGCTTCGATGCCCGATTGCTGGCCGCCAGTGCTCAAGCGGCGGAAGTTCGCGCCTTGGCCGATGGTTTCCGCGACGCCTTCCACGACGGCGCCCCCTACAACCTGAAGGACCTGTTGGTGGAAATCACCCTATCCGACTGGTTCGGGGCCGACCGCGTCGAGGGCGAGCCCTCCACCATCCAGCGCGATGCGCTCGCCCACGCGGGGGGAAGCCGGCTGCTGACGCCCGAGGAACTCGCCTTCAAGACCGACACCTTGACCGGTTTCCAATGGGGTCGGTGGGAACACCCGAGCGCGCGTCCGTTTCGCCAGCACACGAATTCCCTGGCCGATGTGGGGGCGTACCGGCTGCTCTACGGGGGCATCGACTCGAACGGCATCACCGACCGGTCGCGGGATCTGACCTCGGTCATGGCCAGCGTTGCCAGAACCCACGCCACCGAGTCAAGTTGCCCCATCGTCTTCCGCGAGTTCTACCTGTTGCCGGACGAGAACCGCCGCCTGTTCGGCGCCATGCACAAGAACCTCTCGCCGGTTGCGGAGGCAGGTGAATCGTTCTCGATCGAAGCCGGGTCCTACGACGAGCGGGAGACGCTGGTCGTGAGTGGTCACCTGGGTGCCGGAACGAACACGGCGTGGCTGTCGTTTCCCAACGACTACTACAACGAAGAGTCGGGTGCGGATCGGAATGTGCGCCTGGACGCACTCGAAGTCGTCAACGCAGGCGGCACCACAGTTCACCGCATCGAGTTCGAGGACCTCGAGGAAGGATGTGGCTCCAGCGAAGCCCGTGACGACGCCGAGGATGCGGACCACCGTGTCCTCTGGCAGGCCTGCGAGTTGCGTATCCCCTTCGAGACCCCGTCGAGCGGGAACTACGAGGTGAAGGTCATCGCCTGGGCGGACCAAGCCGGCGGCCAATTGCCGTTCCTCGACTTCGTCGTGGAATCGAATGCCGAAACCTCCGCCGGCGCACGCGCCATCCGCAACAAGATCGTCGAGCTGTACGACAAACTGCTCGGCGTCGAGGTCAGCGCCGACTCCCAGGACGTCGAAGACACGTACCGACTCTTCGTCGATGTCTGGGAGCGTCGCCGCGACACCGGAAACAACTGGTTCTTCGACACGGCCTGCAACTGGAGTTCGGACATCCGGTACTTCGAGGGGATCGCCGACGACGTGCTCATCAGACACGAACGGGACTGGGGTAGCTACTATGGCTGGGACTGGAACCGTACGAACCAGATCCTCAACGTCGAAGCCGCCCCGTACGACAGCGCCGCGGTCGTGCGCAGTTGGAGCGTCGTGCTCGCGTACCTGTTGATGGACTACCGGTACCTTTATCTCTGAGGATGCCTGGGCCATGAAGCGACGAACCCTATTGAAAGGCATGCTTGGCGCGACCGGCGCCGCCTCCATGGGTTTCCGCTTGCCGCTGGCGGGGGCCGCCCACCACGAGGGCAAGCTGTACGTATTTGTTCAGGCCAACGGTGGCTGGGATCCCACGAGCTTCTGCGACCCGAAGGCCAACGTTCCCGACGAGCCCGTCATCAACAACTGGGCGCAACGTGCGGAGATCCAAGAGGCCGGCAACATCGCCTACGCGCCCTTCGCCTACAACGAAGCGTTCTTCGAGAAGTACCACGAGCGCATCCTGGTCATCAACGGCGTCGATGCACAGACCAATTCGCACACGGTGGGCGTGGTGCACAACTGGAGTGGACGCAACTCCGAGGGCTACCCCACGGCAACCGCCCTCCTGGCCTCCCACTACGCGCCGGACCTCTCCGTCCCCTACCTGAGCTTCGGCGGCTACTCCGAGACCGGCGGGCTGACGCGGTTCACGCGCATGAACAATCCCGATCTCCTACGCAACATCGCAACGCCGCAGATCCCGCATTGGAACTCCGAAAGCCGGTACTTCAGCGATGCCGATTGGGCAGCCTTGGAGTCTCGCCGGACGATGGCCGCGCAGAGGCTCGCCGACCAGACCGATCTGCTGCCCACCCAAGCGCGCAACCGCGAACTCTACCGGTCGGCCTTTGCCGCCGCCGATGGCTTGGCGGCGTACGCGGCGGCCCTTCCCCCCAACGATGAACTCGAGCAGCCGGAGCGCTACCAGGGTTCCAACAACTACTACAGCGACCTGCGCCGCCAGGCACAGCTCACGGTTCTCGCCTTCAAGACCGGCGTGGCCGTCAGCGCGGACCTTTGGCTCGGCGGCTTCGATACCCATGCCTATCACGACCGGGACCACAACTGGCTGCTCGGCAACTTGACGAACGCCGTGGACTTCCTCTGGGACTACGCCGAGGAACACGGCGTCGCCGACCGTCTGGTGGTGGTCATGGGTTCGGACTTCGGTCGAACCAACCACTACAACGCAAAATACGGCAAGGATCACTGGCCCATCGGCAGCTATGTCATCATGGAGAAGAACCAGCCGTGGACGAACCGCGTCGTCGGCGAGACGGATGAACGGCACTTTGCCCACCGAATCAACCCCGAAACACTCGAGCGCGATGACCAGCACGGGACGATCATCTACCCGAAACACGTCCACAAGGCCCTGCGCCGGTATCTCGGCATCGACCACACGCCCGGGGCGCTGCGGTTCCCGTTCAACAACACCGAAGACTTCGCGTTCTTCAGCTAGCTCCTTGAACGGGGCCAGTGCTTACGATCAGATTGCATTCGCGAGACGTCGTAGGGGCGAGGCTTGTCCTCGCCGGCTTTGGTGGGCCCGTTTGTTCGATTGGGCCGCCGCGCGCCTGACGGGCGCGTTGGGGTCGCCGCGACGGCCTCTTGCATGAGCACCCAACGTCGCGCAGGTCTGACGCTGCTCGTCGCGACGTGCCTGGCATCCGGCAGCGCCGCCGAAACGGGTGAGCAAATCGCGAAACGGCTATGCGTCGACTGCCACGGGGAGTTCGGCCGTAGCGAGATCAAGGACATTCCCTCCATCGGCGGCTTCTCGGAGTTCGCGATCGAAGATCTCCTCGACAGCTACCGGCAGCGCTTTCGCAAGGCCCGATCCATCACCCTCGAAGACGGCTCCGAGAACGACATGCAGCGGGTGGTCGACGCATTGTCGGACGCCGAAGTTCAGGCGGTGGCCCTCTACTACTCGGCGCAGGAGTGGCACCCCCACGATCAGCCGTTCGACGCCGAACTGGCCAGCCGGGGGGCGGCGGTGCACTCCCGCAAGTGCGGCAAGTGCCACCCCAAGGGCGGCAGCGTGCCGGACGCCGACCACGCACTGCTCGCCGGGCAGTGGCGTGACTACCTCGCCAGGGAGTTGGAGAACTTCACGAGCGGCAACCGGCGGATGGCCGACAAGATGAAGACGAAGTTCGACACGCTCTCCGAATCGGACAAGGACGCCCTGCTGGAATTCTGGGTCAGCGCCGGCAACTACTGAAACCGCCGAGGGCGACTCCCGCGATCAGCTCGTCCAGTGACGCTGGCCAGGTGCCGGCGGTGTCTCCGGTCCCCCGGCAAAGCACTGCGCCACGGCCATCCAACGCGTCGCCGTATCGCCGACCACCTCGAGGTCCGTATCCTCGATATTGCGCCCTTGCGTCACCACGTGGCAGAACTGCACCGCGTCGCCTTCCACCTTGTTGGTCGCGCTCGGCTCGTTCCACTCCCAGACCGCACCGGATGGTGCGGTTAGCCGTACATACGGCATGTCCTCCGGAATCGGCTCGCGTCGGTTGACGAAGGTCCAACCGAAGGTGCGCACACCGATGACGGCGATGTTCCTGATCCGATCCGTGTTCACCCTCGGCTGCCTGAGCAAGTCGTAGATGTCCTGACCGTGGGACCACGTCTCCATCTGGCGTGCCGTCGCGAACATCCGCGCCCCCATGTCGGGACCGAACCAGGGAACGCGCATCGACGGATCGACGGCCGCGAGTTTGTCGCATAGCTCGCGCAGGTAGCCGTGCCAGCGCTCGCCGAGTTCCGCCCCCTGCGGGATGTCGGACGGGTTGGCGGCAGCACCACCGATCCATATGGCGCGATCGCCAGCACGCACCATGGCCCGGAAACGATCCGGATCGTCAAGGGCGACCGTGGCAACGAGATCCGTGGTGTGCAGGTGCGCGATGACGTCGTTCACCGTCCAGTTCTTGAACGGCGTCGGTCGATCCCAATCGCCCGGCGCCAACTCCCGGACGAGCTTGTGGAGCTCGTCACCTTCCTCGCGCAAATCGTGGGCCTGCTGCATCGTTGCCTCCTTTCGCCTGGCCAGCCAGCTTCGCGCCCGCCTGTTGCCGGGCAAGCGACCGAGTGTACGCGATGGCGTCACGGCCCACGAAATTGGTGCAGTCTCCGGTCGCCGCACACCGTTACACGGCGCCGAGTGCTTGCGCGGATCGTGTGCCTGCCGCCGCTGGTCGTCGTCAGGGAGCACGCCCGTGGACAGCCCGTGGAGAACGCGGGTCGCTCCGTAGCACTCAGTCGCCGTTGATCCGCCGTCGCCAGGATGCCGCCTTGGCGAGGGCTTCTTCGACATCCAGAGTGCACCAGACACCGTCGTCGTAGACGCACTGTCCGTCGATGAAGGTGTGCGTGACGCGTGCGCCGGCGTCGGCATGGACGAGGGCGGCGTGGAGGTCGTTGATCGGTTGCATGGCCGGGTGGTTGAGGTCGACGGCTATGAGGTCGGCACGTTTGCCCACCTTGATCGAACCGATTCGGTCGTCCATACCGAGGGTCCGTGCGCCGCCAATGGTGGCCATGGCGAGGATGTCGGCGGCGGGCAAGACCGTTGCATCGGCGTCGGTGGTCTTGGCAAGCAACGCCGCCAGGCGAGCTTCGGCGAACAGGTCGAGGGCGTTGTTGGAGGCGGCGCCGTCGGTGCCGAGTCCGACGGTGGCGCCTGCGTCGAGGAACCGGGTCACCGGGCAGATGCCGCTGGCCAGCTTCATGTTGGAGTGCGGGCAATGCACCACGCGCACTCCGCGCTCAGCCACGAGGTCGATCTCGGCATCGTCTACTGCCGTCATATGGACGGCCTGAAGCCGTTCCGTAAGCAGACCGATCTCGTCGAGCAGGCGAATCCAGGTGCCGCCCTGGGAACGTCGCGCATCCTCCACCTCGTCCTCGGTCTCGTGCAGGTGGATGTGTACGTCCGCATCGATCTCGTCCGCGAACATGGCGACTCGCCGTAGCTGCTTGGGTTCCACGGTGTAGGCGGAATGGGGCCCGAAGCACGTGGTGATCAGGTTGTCGTCCCGAAACCGGTCGTGGAGGGCAAGTCCCTTCGTGAGGCACTCGTCGAAGTCCGTCGAATAGGCGTTGGGCATATCGATCAGCGGAAAGGAGGCCTGCAGGCGGAAACCCGCGTCCCGGCAAGCCAACGCCGCCGTTTCCGGGAAATAGTACATGTCCGACGCCGTCGTGGTGCCGGTGGCGATCATCTCGGCGACCGCTAGCCGGGTGCCGTCGCGGACGAAATCCTCGTCCATCCAACGCGCTTCCAGCGGCCAGATGGTTTCGTTCAGCCAGTCGTCCAAGGGCTCGGATTCGCCGAGTCCCCGCAGCAAGGTCATCGCAAGATGGCCGTGGGCGTTGACAAGCCCCGGCATCAACACGTGGCGGGCAAGCACGAGGTGGCGGGCGTTCGGGTGTTCCGCGAGGACCTCGTCGCGCTCACCGAGCCCGGCAATTGCACCGTCGCGGAGCACGATGCTCATGCCTTCGAGAACCTCGTTGTGCGGTTCGACGGGTAGCAACAGACGCGGTGAAATAACCAGATCCGCCGCCTCTCGCGCCCCTCCTTTGGAACCAACGCCCAAGGGCGTCTGCGACCGTGGCGTTCGTCTCATGGACTTGCTCGGGGTGGCTGGGCCAGAGGCGGCGCGATAGAGCGCACAGCGAATGGCGCAGGCGCGTCCTGCGGCAGCGGCCGGCCCGGCTCTGGCGCTTCGACCAATGGATCGGAGTGTGAATCGGACATCGGCTGATTATACGACCGTGGTAGAATGGGCGGCTTAGTCTCACCGCGTTTTCCGACCCATGTCCGACGTCGACACCGGCCCCGATTCGCCGCCGCCGGCGCAGCGCGGCATTGTCGCCCGAAGCATCGAGGACGAGCTCCGCCAGTCCTATCTTGCCTATGCGATGAGCGTCATCGTCCGCCGTGCGCTGCCCGATGTGCGCGACGGTCTCAAACCCGTGCATCGCCGGGTTCTGTTCGCCATGAGTGAACTCGGCATCGCCTACAACCGTCCCTACCGGAAGTCGGCCTACGTGGTGGGCGAGGTGATGGGCAAGTACCACCCGCACGGCGACAGCGCGATCTACGAGACCATCGTGCGCATGGCCCAGGACTTCGCCATGCGCTACCCGCTCGTGGACGGACACGGCAACTTCGGTTCGATGGACCGCGATCCCGCCGCGGCACCACGCTACACCGAAGTGCGCATGGCGCGGATCACCGGCGAGATGCTCCTTGATCTCGACAAGGAAACCGTCGACGTCGTGCCCAACTACGACGAGACGCTCTCGATTCCCGAGGTCCTGCCCACCCGCATCCCCAATCTCCTTGTCAACGGTTCGTACGGCATCGCGGTGGGCATGGCAACGAACATTCCGCCGCACAACCTGACCGAGACGGTCAACGCATGTCTGGCGCTGCTCGACGATCCGGGCGCGTCGGTGGACGACCTGATGGCGCACATCCAAGGCCCGGACTTCCCAACAGGTGCCATCATCAACGGCCGCGCCGGCATCGTGCGCGCCTACCGCCACGGGCGGGGTCGTATCTACGTGCGGGCCCGGGCGCATATCGAGGGCGCGGGCAGCGGCAAGGAGACCATCGTCGTCACCGAAATCCCCTACCAGGTCAACAAGGCCGAGTTGGTGAAGAAGATCGCGGATCTCGTCAAGGAGAAGCGCATCGAGGGGATCACCGAGTTGCGTGACGAGTCCGACAAGGATGGGGTCCGCATCGTTATCGAACTGCGCCGCGGCGAACCCGGCGAAGTCGTGCTGAACAACCTCTACGCCCAATCGCAGCTGCAGTCGGCGTTCGGGATCAACTGCGTCGTCCTGGTCGACGGCCAGCCGCGCACGGTCAACCTGCACGAGATGCTCGACTATTTCCTCCGCCACCGCCGCGAGGTCGTGGTACGACGTACGACGTTCCTGTTACGTCGAGCACGCCGCCAAGGCCACCTGCTCGAAGGCCAGGCCGTGGCGCTGGAGAACATCGACGAGGTGGTCGAGCTGATTCGGTCTTCCGCCACGCCGCCGGATGCTCGCCGCGGCCTCATGTCGAAGGGTTGGAAGGCGGACACCATCAAGCCGTTGCTCGAACGCACCGACGTCGACGCTTGCCGTCCGGAGGAACTCGGGGCGGAGTTCGGCGTGGGCGACGACGGCCTCTACCACCTGTCGGACGACCAGGCCCAAGCCATCCTCGGCATGACGCTCAATCGGCTCACCGCGCTCGAGAAGGACAAACTCACCCAAGACTACGAGGAGGTCCTCGCCGAGATCCGGGACTTGCTTGGCATTCTCGGCTCGGCGGAACGCCAAAGGCAGATCATCCGGGAAGAACTCGAGGACATCCGCGACCGTTACGGCGACGAGCGCAGGACCGAGATATTGAGTTCACATCTCGACCTCACCGACGAGGATCTCATCGCCGAGGAAGACGTGGTGGTGACGGTCTCCCATCGGGGCTACGCCAAGACCCAACCGCTGTCCGTCTACCAAGCGCAACGCCGAGGCGGCACGGGTCGGGCTGCCACCGGCCTGCGCGACGAGGACTTCGTCGAGCACCTCCTCATCGCAAACAGCCACGACACGTTGCTGTGCTTCTCCAACGCGGGCAAGGTCTATTGGCTGCGCGTGTTCTACATTCCACAGGGTTCGCGCAACGCCCAAGGCAGGCCCCTGGTCAACATGCTTCCCTTGGGCGCCGGCGAACGCATTACGGCGATCCTGCCGCTGCCCCGGGAGTCAGAGGAGTCCGACGACTTCGTCGCCGGCGATGACGAATTGGCATTCGAGGATGCGCGAGACGAACTCGACCCGGACGAGGACGATGCAGACGCTGAGGCGGGCTTGCCGGACGGGGGCAGTTTCGTGTTCATGGCGACGGCAAACGGCACCGTCAAGAAGACCCCGCTTGAACGCTTCTCGCGCCCGCGCAACGCGGGTCTGATCGCACTGCGTCTCGAACCGGGCAACACCCTCGTCAGCGCCGCGATCATCGACGCGACGAGCGACGTCCTCCTCGTGTCGAGTTCGGGCAAGGCCGCGCGTTTCCAGGCAGCCGCGGTGCGCGCCATGGGTCGGACGGCGCGAGGCGTCCGGGGAATCCGTCTGACCGGGGGCCATCGACTGATCGCCTTGATCGTGCCGAAGGCCGACGGCTTCCTCCTTACTGCCAGCGAACGTGGTTACGGAAAGCGCACCAATATCGAGGAGTTTCCTGTCAAGGGCAGGGGCATCCAAGGCGTGATCGCCATGCGCACGGGGCAGCGCAATGGCGACTTGATCGGTGCCGTTCAAGTCTTCGGCGACGACGAGATCATGCTCATCAGCGACCAGGGAACCCTAGTACGGACCCATGCCGCGGACGTCTCGGAAACCGGTCGGAATACCCAAGGGGTCAGGCTTATCAAGCTTGCCGACGACGCCAAGCTCGTGGGCGTCGAACGCATCGTCGAATCCGTCAACGGCAACAACGGCGATGCCGACGAAGAGACCGTGTCGGAGACCCACTCCGACGAACTCGACGCCTAGTGCTACGGAGCACCATGCGCGCGTTCAACTTTTCGCCGGGTCCCGCGGCATTGCCGGACAGTGTCCTCGAGCAGGCCCGGGACGAACTGCTCGACTACCAGGGCAAGGGCTTGTCCATCATGGAGATGAGCCACCGGTCCAAGGAATTCATGGCAGTCGCGGACAGTGCGGAAGCGGACCTGCGCGAACTTCTCGGCATCGGCGGGGACTACCACGTGCTATTCATGCACGGCGGCGCTTCGATGCAGTTCGCCATGGTGCCGTACAACCTGGCCGGTCCCCGCGATACCGTCGACTACGTTCACACAGGCTCCTGGGGCACCAAGGCCATCGCGGAGGCCGAGCCGCTGGCCCGTGTCAACGTCGCGGCCACGTCCGGGGCGACGGGTTTCGACCGTATTCCCGCCCGCGACGCCTGGCGTCTCACACCGGGCGCCGCCTATTGCCACATCGTGTCCAACGAGACCATCGGCGGGGTCCAGTTCCACGAGTTCCCCGAGACCCAGGCCCCACTCGTCGCCGACATGTCCTCGGAACTGCTTTCTCGACCCATCGACGTGTCCCGTTTCGGTCTCATCTACGCCGGTGCCCAGAAGAACCTAGGCCCCGCGGGATTTGCCGTGGTCATCGTGCACAGGGATCTCGCCGGACATGCCCGTCCCGGCACGCCCCGGTTGCTCGACTACGGCATTCAGGCCGAGAACGGCTCGATGTTCAATACGCCGCCAACCTACGCGATCTATCTCGCTTCGCTGGTCCTGCGTTGGGTCAAAGCGGCCGGCGGCGTAGCCGAAATGGCCCGGACCAACCGCCGCAAGGCGGCGAAGGTCTACGCGTTGATCGACGCCAGCAATTTCTACCGGGCGCCCGTCCTGCGCCAAGACCGCTCGGTCATGAACGTCCCCTTCACGCTCGCCGATGCGTCCCTCGACGGAGAGTTCCTCGCGGGGGCGGAGGCGCGACACCTTCTGAACCTGAGAGGCCATCGCAGCGTTGGGGGGATGCGAGCAAGTCTCTACAATGCCGTCAGCGAAGAGGCGGTGGACGCCCTCATCGAATACATGAAGAGCTTCGAAGCCGAGTACGGGTGAGTCGATGACCCCGGAGGACGAAGAACTACGCGATTTGCGCGAACGCATCGACGCAATCGATCGCGAGCTGCGGACACTCCTCAACAAGCGCGCCGCCTGCGCGGAGGAAGTCGCCACGCTCAAATCCCGGATGGACGCCGATACGCCGGTCTACTACCGACCTGAGCGCGAGGCCGAGATACTCGCCCGGCTACGCGAGGAAAACGAGGGACCCCTGCCCGACGCCCACATCGAACGCCTGTTCCGAGAGATCATCTCGTGCTGTCTCTCGCTGGAACAGCCACTCACCATCGCCTGCCTCGGTCCCACGGGCACGTACACCGAGGCAGCTGCCGTCAAGCAGTTCGGGCACTTCGTGAAAATGCGAACCCTGTCGTCCGTGGCCGACGTGTTCCGGGAAGTGGAGTCCGGTGCGGCGCACTACGGTGTCGTCGCCGTGGAGAACAGCACCGACGGCATGGTCAAGCACACGCTCGACTGCTTTACGACCTCCAGCCTCTCGATCTGCGGCGAGGTGGAGTTGCCCATCCACCATGCACTCCTGCTACGACGCGGCGGCGACCCCGATGCGATCGTGGAGATTTGTTCCCACGAGCAGTCGCTCGCCCAGTGCCGGCACTGGCTCGATGTGCACTACCCCACCCAGTCCCGGCGACCGGTCGCAAGCAACGCGGAGGCGGCACGCATCGCTGCGGAGGCCGACGGCGTGGCTGCCATCGCCGGCGAAACCGCCGCGGACCGCTATGGACTCGACTCGGTGCATCAGAACATCGAGGACCAACCCGGCAACAAGACGCGCTTCTTCGTCATCGGCGATCAACAGGTCGAACGCACCGGACGGGACCGCACCTCCATTATCGTCTCGACCCGCAACGAGCCGGGCGCCTTGTACAAGATCCTGGCGCCGTTCAAGCGCCATGACATCAGCCTGTCCCGGATCGAGTCGCGCCCATCGCAGACATCCTCTTGGGACTACGTGTTCTTCATCGACTTCGAGGGACACCGCGACGACGACCCGGTGGGCGACGTGCTCGCCGAACTGAACGAGGTCGCCACGGGGGTCAAGAACCTGGGCTCCTACCCGCAGGCGTGGATGGGCGATTGAACCTCACCAACGTCAACGTCCGCATTGCCGGGCTCAACCCCTACCAACCCGGCAAGCCGATCGAGGAACTGGTGCGCGAACGCGGCGTCCGGCACGTCGTGAAGCTTGCCAGCAACGAGAATCCGCGCGGACCCGGACCGCGGGTGCGGAAGGCATTGGCCAACGCCGATCTCTCGCGCTACCCGGATGGCAGCGGTTTTCGCCTGAAGGCGGCGCTGTCCGAACACCTTGGCGTCGAGACTGCGTGCATCACGCTTGGCAACGGATCCAACGACGTCCTCGACCTCGCCGCGCGGGTGGCCGTCTCCCCCGGCACCCGGGGGATCATCGACGAGCACTGCTTCGTGGTCTATCCGCTGGCCATCACCGCCGCCAACGGCGACCTGGCGACGGTGCCTTCCCGGCAATGGGGCCATGATCTACAGGCGATGGCGGCCGCGGTCGACGACCGAACCCGCATCGTCTACCTGGCCAATCCCAACAATCCCACGGGCACCTGGTTCGATACACAAGCCCTCAACGCGTTCCTGGCCGCCGTACCCCCCGAGGTTTGGGTGGTATTGGACGAGGCCTACGCCGAGTACGTGACCGAGCCCGGCTACCCCGACGGCGTCCGACTCATCGAGCGCCATCCCAACCTGATCGTCACGCGGACCTTCTCCAAGATCCATGCCCTCGCCGCCTTGCGGATCGGCTACAGCGTGAGTTCGCCCGAGTTCGCCGACCTCCTCAACCGCGTTCGGCAACCGTTCAACGCCAACACCCTAGCCTTGGCGGCCGCCGAAGCCGCGCTCGCCGATGTCGAACACGCCGCGGAAAGCCGGCGCTTGAATCGCGAAGGCATGTCACGGCTTGCCGACGGCTTCTCGGCGTTGTCCCTCGAGTGGATTCCCTCCGCCGGGAATTTCGTCACGGTGCGACTCGGGCCCCGTCAAGACGCTGAAACCGTCTACGACAGGATGCTCGACGACGGCGTCATCGTTCGCCCGGTCGCGAACTACGGCATGCCCGAGCATCTGCGGGTGACCGTCGGCCTCCCCGACGAGAACCAGCGCTTTCTCGACGCGCTCGCAAGGGCGCTCGACTGAACCGGGTGAAATCGCTGCTGCTCATCGGCACCGGCCTCATCGGCTGTTCATTCGCCAAGGCCGCGAGAGCCAAGGGCGTGTTCGATCGGGTCGTGGGCATCGACCACGACCGGGCTGCCCTCGGTCATGCCCGTGACCTCGGTATCATCGACGCCGTCGCCAACGCCCCGTGCGGAGATCACGATGCCGTCTGCGTGGCCGTACCGGTGGGTGCCATCGCCGCAAAGGTGCGTGAGGTCGCAAGTCGCTGCACCGGTCCGGTGTTCGACGTCGGGAGCGTCAAGGGCTCGGTGATCGACGCGCTCGACCCCGTCCCCCCCAATTTCGTGCCCTGCCATCCCATCGCCGGGTCCGAGCACCAGGGACCACTCGCCGCTCGGACCGACCTGTTCGAAGGGCATGCGCTGATCATGACCCCGGTCGCCGAAACGGACCGTGCCGCGGTGGATGCCGTGGGAGCTTATTGGAAGGCGGTCGGCGCCCGAGTCGTCGAGCGAACGCCCGCGTCCCACGACGAGTGTTTCGCCTTGGTCAGCCACCTGCCCCACCTGGTGGCCTTCGCGTTCATCGACACCGCGATACGGGCGCGACCCCTTGACCAGGTCGGCAATGGATTTCGCGATTTCGTACGCATCGCCGGGGCCGACGTCGACGTCTGGACCGACATCCTGCACGCCAACGCCACACGGATCCGCCCACGGCTCGACGAACTGATGCGCGCCCTCGAGCGTTTCGGGAAAGCCATGGAGCAAGGCGGCGAATCCCTGGAACAATGCATCGAATCCGCGGTCTGTGCGAAGCGCGCATTCGACGAGGCGGACCATTAGCGATTCCGTGAGCACGGCACCCGCCGGCGTTGCCGACGTCATCGCGCTCGACGGCCCCGGCGGGTCGGGCAAGGGTACCGTCGCCAGCCGCCTAGCTTCCGCACTCGGATGGCACCTATTGGACAGCGGTGCGCTGTATCGCGTCGTGGGACTGATCGCGTTGCGATCCGGCCTCGACCTTGGCGACGCCGAGTCGCTGGCGGCCATCGCCCGCAACGCCCGCATCGAATTGAAGAGAGCGCCGGCAGTCGACTCGGCCCCGTCGTCGATCGTCGTATTCGTGGACGACATCGACGAGACCGACGCCATTCGCCGCGCCGAAGTCGAGCAGCCTGCATCGCGCGTGGCGGCGGTTCCCGCAGTGCGTGAAGCACTGCTCCCAACGCAACAGGCGTTTCGGAACCCCCCCGGACTGGTGGCCGACGGTCGGGACATGGGAACCGTGGTCTTCCCGGATGCGCGTTTGAAGATCTTCCTCACGGCCAGCGCCGATGCCCGGGCTCGGCGACGCCTTCGGCAGTTGAAGGATCGCCGGACGAGTGGTAGCCTGCGCGCCCCTTCGGGCAGTGAGCGTGAACAGATCGCCATGCCGGCTGACGCCGAGTTGGCGGCGATTCGCGCGAGCACCGAGGTGCGCGACGAGCGGGACCGGTCGCGTCCGGTCTCGCCTCTGCTGGCGGCACCCGACGCGGTGACGATCGATTCCACCGAGATGTCGATCGACGACGTAATGGCGGCGGTGATGGCCTTGGTTCGAGAACGGGGCTTGGGCCGCTAGAACGGTCGGGCGAGCGTCGCCCCCGCAGCGCGCAAAAACGAAGACAACTGGCAAAAGGAAAATATGGCCGAAGAACTGACTGAAGAAGGTATGGAAAACCTGACCGCGCCGGCGGCACCCCCGGCGGGCGAGGATCTGGTGATCGAGAGCTTTGAAGCGTTGTTCGAGGAAAGCCTCTCCACGCTGGAGATGGAGCCGGGTTCCATCGTTACGGGCACGGTGGTCGAGATCGACAAGGAGTTCGTCCTCGTCCATGCCGGACTGAAGTCGGAAGGGGTCATCCCGCGCAGCCAGTTCCTCGACGAGGGTGGCGAGTTCAGCCTCGAGGTCGGCGACCAGGTGCAGGTCGCCATGGAAACCGTCGACGACGGCTGGGGCGAGACACGCCTATCGCGGGAAAAGGCGCGCCGCGCAGAGTCCTGGCAGATGCTCGAAAGCGCCTTCGCCACCGGCGACGTCATCAAGGGCGTTTTGAACGGCAAGGTGAAGGGCGGCTTCACGGTCGACATCAACGACATCCGGGCATTCCTACCCGGCTCGCTCGTCGACATCCGTCCGTTGCGGGAGACCGCGCACCTCGAAGGCCGGTCACTCGAGTTCAAGGTCATCAAGCTCGATCAACGCCGCAACAACGTCGTGGTATCCCGGCGCGCGGTGCTCGAAGAAGAGAGCAGCGCCGAACGCGAGGCATTGCTCGCCTCCCTGCACGAAGGGCAAGAAATCAAGGGCATCGTCAAGAACCTCACCGACTACGGCGCTTTCGTCGACTTGGGTGGTCTCGACGGGCTACTGCACATCACTGACATGGCCTGGCGTCGGGTCCGCCATCCCAGCGAGATGGTGAACGTCGGCGAGGAGGTCCCCGTCAAGATCCTGCGCTTCGACCGCGAGAACAAGAAAGTCTCCCTCGGCATGAAGCAACTGGGGGACGACCCCTGGGTGGACATCGCCCGTCGTTATCCGCAAGGGATACGCGTCGTCGCCCGGGTCACCAATCTCACCGACTACGGCTGTTTCGCGGAGATCGAGGAAGGCGTCGAGGGCCTGGTTCACGTTTCCGAGATGGATTGGACCAACCGCAACGTGCATCCGTCGAAGGTGGTGGCGGTGGGTGACGAAGTCGAAGTCATGATCCTGTCCATCGACGAAGACCGGCGTCGTATCTCGCTTGGCATCAAGCAATGCCGCGCCAATCCCTGGGACGAGTTCGCCGCCGGGCACTCCAGCGGCGACCGGATCCGCGGGCGCATCAAGTCCATCACCGATTTCGGCATCTTCGTCGGACTCGATGGCGGCATCGACGGGCTGGTCTATCTTTCGGATATCTCTTGGAAAGAGCCCGGCGAGACGGCAGTGCGCCGCTACAGCCGGGGCGAGGAGATCGATACGGTCATCCTCTCCATCGACTCGGAACGGGAACGCATTGCGCTCGGTATCAAGCAACTCGACGACGACCCCTTCAACGACTTCATCGAACAACACGATCGCAACAGCATCGTCGAAGGCGTCGTCATTGCCGTAGAGCCCAAGGAAGTCCTGGTCAGGCTCGCCCCCGAGGTGGAGGGCGTGCTGAAGGCATCGGAGATCTACGCCGACCGGGTCGAGGACGCTCGTACCGCCCTGTCCGTGGGCGACGAAGTCACCGCCAAGATCGTGAGCATCGATCGAAAAAACCGGGGTATCAGCCTATCGATCAAGGCACGGGAGAAGGACGCCGAGAAACAGGCGCACCGGGAATACCAGCAGAACAAGAACGACCGGCCCGGACCCACCACCCTCGGCGACCTCATCAAGGCCCAGATGGCCGCCACGGACGATTCCGACGACGACGAGAACTCGTAGGGGCACACGCTAGCGTGCTCGGGAGGGCGCGCCGTCGCCCGGACGTGGTTGGAAGCGCTCCAAAACCGGCCCGGCACTTCGCGCCGTTTTGTGTCGGGTTCGCCTCCGGCCCAACTAGGCCCAACCACACCGGCCTACACGGGCACCGGTCCCTGTGGTAGTTTCGCGCCTTGGCACGATCCGCACGGTTCAAGCCACCTAGGAACGACGGGATACGGCGGTTGATGACACGATCCGAACTGATCGAGCAGATGGCGGTGCGCCACAAGGGCCTCCTTACGGTGGACGACGTGGAAATGGCCGTCAAGAACATCATCGACCAGATGTCCAACGCCCTTGCCCGCGGCGGCCGGATCGAGATCCGTGGATTCGGCAGTTTCTCGTTGCACTATCGACCCCCACGTATGGGTCGCAACCCGAAGACCGGGGAATCGGTAAGTCTTGCCGGCAAGTACGCACCGCACTTCAAGCCCGGCAAACGACTGCGCGACCGCGTCAACGATGCCCGTCAACGCGAGATGGTCGGTAGCCACTACACGCGACCGTTCGGTAGCGGGCAATAGCCGCGGGACCCCGGTGAGTCGCGGCCCCACAACCGAAACCCGGCCCCGAACAACGACGACTCCGACAGCGGGCGACCTCGACGCCCAAGGACGAGGCGCCCGCGGGACTCGCCCGCGGCGAGCCTACCGATTGGCCCGAAACCTGTTCCTGTTAGCGACCCTGGTGGCCGTTGTCGCTGCAGGTGTCATCCTCGGCATTGACAACCAAACACCCGTGACCGTGCGATTTCTCAACAGGGAGGCACAGTGGCCGGTGTTCTGGTGGCTCTGCGCGGCCTTCGGGTGCGGTGTACTACTCGGCTTGGCGCTCTGTGTGGCGAGCCTCGTTCGGAGCCGGTTCAATCAACGGTCGTTGCGGCGGTCGCTGCGCCAGCGGGAGAACGAACTCGACCGCCTAAGGGACCAAGCGACCCCGCCGCTGCAACCGTAGGAGGGGCTTGTCCCGTCCCCTACGGCCCTTGTTGTACTTCCGGATGTTCCCTCGCCAGCTTGGTGGCAACCCACCATGGGAAGCCACGGGTTGCTCCAGTGGTGGGCGGGGCGATTTCGGACAACCGCACCCGCCAATGGCTGACATTTTCCGGTGGCAATTTCCTACGCCCAGCGTGGCTCATGTCCGGCATCCATGCCGCCATCGCGCCGGTATCTTCGGACGTCCATTTCACATGGCAACTCAGGAGATACCCATGGCTTCACTACGTACTTTGCTGGCTATCCTGGCGATGGCTTTCACGGGGTTCGCGGCACTCGCGCAAGCGCCCGAACAGGTCAACATCAACACCGCCGATGCGGAGACCATCGCCCGCGTCCTGAACGGCATCGGGCTCAAGAAGGCGGAGGCCATCGTGCGCCATCGCGAGACCCACGGCCGTTTCGACAGCGCCTCCGACCTGACTGCCGTCAAGGGCATCGGCGACGCCATCGTCAAAAAGAACGCCGACAAGATCCGGGTCAGCGACATGCCCGAAAAGCCGGATACGCCGGCCGTCGACTGACGGGAAAGGGCACTATCGGCGTAGGGGCGACCCTAACGCGCCCGCCAGGGCGCGCGGTCCCCCGCGCCGAACTCGCCGACTGCCTGGACAACGGGACAGGACAATCATGGCGCCGGCGACGCGTATTTCCAGCGAGTCCGCGCCCCCCGGGTTCGAAACTTGCGTGGAGCAAGCGCTCAGTTCGCGACGGTCATCTCCCGCACGAGAAGCGACCCTGAGCGGATGTTGCCGCGCCGGTCGATGTCGTCGCCGCAGGCCACGATGCCCTTGAAGACATCGTCGAGGTTCGCGGCGATGGTGACTTCGTCCACGGGATGGCTCGGTTCGCCGCCGGCGATCCAGACGCCACCGGCGCCGCGGGAGTAGTCACCCGTGACCAGGTTCACGCCCTGACCCATCAGGCTCGTGACCAGAAGGCCCGTGTCCATTTCCCGCATCAACTCCGCGACGGGCCGGACGTCGGCGACCACGTCCAGATTGAAGTACCCGCCCGCGTTGCCCGTCGTGGTCATTCCCAATCGACGCCCGGAGTAGCTGTCCAGGATATAGCTCGCGACCACGCCCTTTTCGATGAACGACTTGGCGCGGGTTGCCACGCCATCGCCGTCGTAGGCAGCGCTGGCCAGACCCTTGGGCCGATGGGGTTCCTCCCGGAGGGTGATTCCGTCCGCTGCAACCTGCCGGTGCAGCGAGTCGACGAGATACGACTCGCGGCGGTAGAGCGCGCGACCGCCGATAGCCGACAACAGGTGTGAGATGAGCCCTGCGGCAACGGGTGGGGCGAAGAGCACCGGGTACGATCCGGTCTCCACGGGTCGGCAGCCGAGCCGGCCCACCGCCCGGCGTGCCGCCTCGCGACCGACCTCCACGGGATCTTCGAGATCCGCCGGGTCGCGGCTGACCGTGTACCAGTCCTCGGGCTTCATCCCATTGTCGTCGGCAGCGATCAGCGCGCAACTCGTCGAGTGACGCGTTCCCCAACCGGCTTCGAGGAAGCCGTGCGAATTCCCGTACACATGGCAGCCCCTGCCGGTGGCGACCCGGGCACCCTCCGTGTTCACGATTCGATGGTCGAAGGCAAGGCCGGCAGCCTCGGCTTCCAGCGCCCGTTCGGTGGCCGACGACACGTCCACGTCCCAGGGGTGATGCAAATCGAGATCGGGCAACTCGCGCGCCATCAACGATGCCTCGGCGAGGCCGTTGCAGGAATCCTCCTCGGTGTACTTGGCTATGTTCAGCGCAGCTCGAACCGTCTCCCGGATCGCGTCCGGACCTGCGTCCGTCGTGCTGGCGTTGCCCTTGCGTGCCCCCATGTAGACCGTGATGCCGAAGCCGCGGTCGTTGGTGAACTCAACGGTTTCCAGTTCTCCCCTGCGTACGGCGACGACCAGGCCGGTACTGTCCCCCGCAGCGACCTCCGCACCGGTCGCGCCTTGATGTCTCGCCTCGTCGAGAATGCGAGCCGCCAGATCCTTGAGGGACGCCGCAAGCTCCTCGGGGTTCAACGCGCCGGTGGCATCCGACGGGAGGGTATTCACGCCCGGGTCCCACCCACGGTGATCTCGTCGATCTTCAGGCTCGGCTGACCGACCCCCACCGGGACGGTCTGTCCGTCCTTGCCGCAGATGCCCACGCCCGTATCGAGTTGGAAGTCGTTGCCCACCATGGACACCCGCTGCATGACCTCGGGGCCGTTGCCGATCAACGTCGCCCCCCGAATGGGTGGGCCGATCCTGCCTCCTTCGATGAGATATGCCTCGGTGGCCGAGAAGACAAACTTGCCTGAGGTGATGTCCACCTGGCCGCCGCCGAAACTCACGGCGTACACACCCTTGTCGACGCTCGCGATGATCTCGTCGGGCTCGCTGCTGCCCGCACACAGGAAGGTGTTGGTCATGCGCGGCATCGGCAGGTAGGCGTAGGACTGTCGACGACCGTTTCCGGTGCTCCGGGTACCCATGAGCCGCGCGTTGTGCTTGTCCTGCATGTAGCCGACGAGAACACCGTGCTCGATCAGGACGGTACACTCACCCGGGGTTCCTTCGTCGTCCACGGAAAGCGATCCCCGTCGATCCGCCAGGGTTCCGTCATCGATCACCGTGCATAGCTCCGAGGCCACCGTCTCGCCCATGCGGCCCGCGAACGCCGAGGTTCCCTTGCGGTTGAAATCCCCTTCCAGGCCGTGACCAACGGCCTCGTGGAGCAAAACGCCCGGCCAACCCGGACCCAGTACGACCGGCATCGAACCCGCCGGGGCGTCGACCGCGTCGAGATTCACAAGCGCCATTCGCACGGCCTCGCGGGCATACCCTTCCGCCGCATCGGTGTTGAACAGCCAACCCGCGTCGAAGCGGCCGCCGCCGCCGCTCAACCCACGCTCCCTGCGACCGCCCTGTTCCGCGAGCACCATGACGTCGAAACGCGCCAATGGCCGGACATCGCCGCTCATGGTGCCGTCGGTGGCGACGACGAGATTGGTCTCCCAATCCAGGGCAACGCGAACGACCACCTCGCCAACGCGGGGATCGAGGCTGCGAGCGTACGCATCAATCCTGCGCAGCAGGGCCACCTTTTCGTCTTCGCTCGCCGATGCCAGAGGGTCGACGTCCGCGTACCGCGGCAATGCACCTGCGCCGGTCAAGACACTCGTCGACTTCCCGTAGCCGGTTCGGGCGATGCTGCGGGCGGCTTCGGTCGCGTCCCGGAGGGCTGGCAGCGCGATGTCGTCCGCGTAGGCGAAGCCGGTCTTCTCGCCACTGACCGCGCGCACGCCAACACCACGGTCGACGCTGTACGCCCCGCTCTTCACCGTGCCGTCCTCCAACACCCAACCCTCGTGGCGGGCAAGTTGGAAGAAGAGCTCCCCTGTGTCGATGTCCGTCGCGGACAGGCGACCGAGCAGGCCCGTTACATCGTGCTCGACGATCTCCCCCGGCTCCCAGAGCGCACGACGGGCGGCAACGATCAAATCCGTCGAAGTCACTCTAGTTCCCTTGAACGCGGCAAAGGGCTCTCACCCGAGTCAAGTTCCGATGCCGCATTATCACCATCATTCGTCGCGCCGGGGTGCTCTGCCAGGATATCCCCTTTCACCGACTCAGGAGAATCTGCGCCAGCGCGGTTCCCTCCCGCGCCGTCGGCGGGAGCGACGATGGGCTCGATCGTCGCGGCCAGCGTCGACGCGCTGCTTGTCGTCACCACCTGCGGGTCGTCGAAGGTACCGCTGACGCCAACGTCGACGCTCAAGAGTCGCTTGATCGGATCCTTGAGGACCTGCTGACCGAACAGGACACCCGCTGCGGCCAACGGGTTCGACGCCGCAAGGATGGCAACATACCAAGGCAGGCTGGCGTCCAGCGGCAACGTGACGACCATCGTGCTGTCCAACGTACCACTCGCGAAGTCAACGGTGCCTTCGATCGCGAAATCCAGGCCGGTGCCCGAGATCTTCGCGGGCCCGTCGAATTGCGCACGCCCATCGCTCAGCGAGAGATCCGCAAGTGCACGGTCAAAGCTCAAACCTCGCCCAAACACATCGGTGAAGTCGAGGCTGATGCGCTTCACGATCGTGGAGAAGTTGATGAGGCTCATGATGCGCGCTGCCCCCGCACCCTGTTCGATGTCAAGGAACCGACCGTTGGCCAGATCCAGCGAGACCTTGCCGGAAAGGTTGGCGACTTCGAAGTCCAACGGCGAGCCGGGCCAGTGGACGCTTCCGGTCGCAGCGAAGCTCTCGGACTGCACGCTCGGCACGAAGTCCCACTGCGGCAACACTTCCCGGAGATCCCCCGCGGTGACCGACCCTTCGAAACGGGTGGTGCCGTCGCGACTCCAGACCACCGGGGCCGTGGCTTGGATCGCGAGTCCGCGCAACCCGGCGACGACGTCGCGCAACTCGATGCCATCAGGCACGGGTCGCAAGGCGAAGCTCCACGTGCCGTAGTCCTCCCCGCCCACATGGACCCGTCCCAGATCGACATCGGCGGCAATGAGCGTATCGATGATGCGGGGATCCAAAGGCTCCTTTTCGTCGGGGGGGCCGGCGGGCAGGTTGAGCTCCGGCAGGTTGAGCCGCCAAGGCCCATCCCCGGATCGCTCCAACGACCCATGCAAATCCCGCCCGGCCAGCGTCAAGCGGATCTCCCCGTCTTGGGCATGGCCGTCCACGCGTACGTCTGCGAGTTCCAGCGCATCGAGTTGGATGGTCCCGATGCGGAAGTCGCGCAGTTCCCAGCCGAAGCCCGCGCCATCGGCGTCCGCCGAACCGAACAGCGAGGCGATCAGCGATGAGTCGAGGACCGTGAGACCACCCGCGACCACGACCCGGCCAAGTGAGGCGTCGGCCATCGGCACAGGTACGCCCATCCCCAATGCGGCGGCCAGTATTCCGTTGTCGTCGACATGCAGCCAGCCGCTCAGTTCGTCGTAGCGCGCCGAGACAGCAACGTAGTCGTCCAGGAATTGCAGCGAAACGGCCATGGCGCGGGCTTGATCGGGGACCTTATCCAAGGGTGCGGGCAGCATCGCCGAAACCCCCACCAGGTCGCTCTCGATACGAAGCTCGGCAGGATGGTCGAGCCCCGTAAAGGTTTCGAACACGGCATTGAAATCGAAACGCCCGTCCGCGATGCCCGGATTCGCCAAGTCCAACGCCCGGTAGGCATCGGCGACCGTCGCCGACCCTTCGGCCATGAAACGGATGGTGTTGTCGTCGGATTCGATGTCGATGCTGACCGGTGAGCCGAACAGTTCCCCCTTGAGAGTCTCGCTGGACAGGCTATGCGGCCACTCGTAGCTCACCCGATGATCCAAGGCTTCAAACCGCAACCCGAGGTCGACCAGGTCGATATCGGCCCCCTCGAGTTCGAAATCGAGGCGAAGATGCCGCAGCAGCGGCACGTCATCGCCCGCCGGCTTCAAGGGCATCGCCAGCTCGGCGGCGACCACAACGTCTCCGGCGCCCTTCCAGGTGTCGGAGAGAAACGGTAGCCCATCGCGCACGGGTGTAGTGCGTACAAAGCCAAGGAGCTGTTTCACATCCGCCCGGGATCGTAGACGCAGGGACACATCGCCTCCGGCGGACGGCAACTTGACATCCACATCGGCGACATCGAGGTCGAGCACCCTCGCGCTCCCGCGCAGGCTCGTGTTCGTCCCCTGGACGACCAGGTCGGCGTGGACACGGGTCGCCGTAGGCCAATCGGGGTGATAGTTGACAACGCCGTCGACCACCCGGGCCGTCATTTCGAAGTGCTGGCTGGGCGCACTGCCCGCGCCGACGTTGCCCTGGAACAGCAACCGGCCATCCGCGAGGAAGCCGGCTCGCACGTTGCCTTGCAGCCATTCGCGAATCTCGGGCGCAAGGTTGAGCGGGACATATTCCTCCGCATGCGCCACGGCAATCCGATCAACCTCCGCGTCCGCCGTCACCTGAACCCCGCTGACCCCCGCACGACGGGACACGGCAATGTCTGCAACCGCACGAGTACCCCCACGGTCAAGCCAGATCTTCTGGCCTCGCAAACCGAAGTTCCCCGAGCCGAACGCGAAAGTGAGCGTTCCGCCGCCCCCTAGGTAGGTCTCGTCGGCTGCCACGAAGCCCGGCATGGCCAGGGCGACGTCGTAGCTGTCGATATCCAAGCGTACGGCGCGGGTGTTGCCCCGGGCCACGAGGTCCACGTTTCTCGCCTGGGGCACACCTTGGTAGGCCTCGATCGAAGCATCTCGACCGCGGCACACGAAGGCGGCACCCTCGCCGTCGACGCGAATGAGAAGTCCGTCGATTCGTCCCCGCGGTGCCAAGTTGTGGAACCATCGCCCGATGCGATGGTCCGCCCCAACGGCTGTGGTCAACAGCGGTGCCGCCTCCTCCGCCAAGAACGGCGGCACCCAAAGGTCGATGAAGGCACCCTCGAGATGCTCGGGAATGAAGAACCCGATGTCGCCGATTCGCAACGATCGTTCGCCGGCCGCTATCGACAACGACTCGATGCGGCCCCGATAGCCCCTGCGCTCGGACCACGCGCCTAGTTTCGCGCTGAACATGCTTTCGTTACCCGGCGTTCCTATCCCCGTCACGTCTATGTCGGCACGGGCATGTCCGGTCCCTTCCGCGCGGCGTCGCCACTCCGCCGCCAGTGCCAACTCGAACCTCGGCAGACCGAGCATGCGATCCAACTCGCTCCCCAGCGAGAATGACTGGGCATCGACCGTGACAACCCCCGGGCCGTTCTCGGTGATGTCTCCTTCCACCACCAGCGCACAACCCGTGCAATTCGGTTCCGACTGAGCCCTGATGGTGAATCGATGCCTTCCTGCCACGTTGATCAGCCATGACTCCAGGTAGAGCGCCGCCGTTCTGCGGCCCTCCCTCGCGAACACGCTGCCCCGGACCCAGACCTCGTCACTGTGTGCGAACAGCGCCAACGCATCGAACGCCGGCCCGTCCGATGCGCCTTCCAAGCGCCAACCCGCCCCGGTTTTCTCGAAAGTCAGTCGGCCGTCCGCGATGGTCATGCGCCGTGCCACGACGCGGTTGCGTCCGAGGCTCTCGATCAGGTCCAGCTCGAAGTCGAAACCGAGCAACTCGTTCGAGGAAAGGCGCACGCGCGCGGCGAAGATGCCCGGGTTCAGACCCTGCCAACGCCCTTCGAGCCCTTGCACGACCAAGTCCGGACCGAACATGGCATTGATGGTGCCCTCGAAGCGCGACAGCTGGGAAAACAATGCCCGCCCGCCTAGCTGCAGCATGGCGAAGCAGACGGCGACGGCGGTCGCCACGACCAGCGTTGCCCTCGCGAATGACTTCAATGCAGCACCAGATCGAACTGATCCGAGGCGTAGCCCGGTTCCACCTGCAGCCGGATTGGATGTTCGACATCTCGTTGCAACGCAGCGAGGTACGGGGCTTCTTCGTCGAGCAGGCGGTCGACCACTCGTTGACTCGCGCGCACGAGGTACTCCGATATCCCGTCGGCACTACCCGCGGCGCACTTCTGGAGTGCGCGGAAGATGTCGTAGCAGGCGCTTTGGGGAGATTTCGCCCACGCCCGCCCCGCACAGGCCTCGCAGGTGTCGCAGAGCTGCTGTTCGAGGCTTTCCCGGGTACGGCGGCGGCTGATCTCCACCAATCCCAGTTCCGAGAATCCCGAAGCCCGAAAACGCGCCGAATCGTCCGATGCCGCGTCGATCAGGGTAGCCATGACGGCGCGCCGGTGGTCATCGTCGGCCATGTCGATGAAATCCACGACGATGATGCCGCCGATGTTGCGCAGGCGGAGTTGGGCAGGAATCTCGCGCGCGGCCTCCAGGTTGGTCTTGAACGCCGTGGATTCCAGATCCAGCGAGTCCACGAAGCGCGCGCTGTTGACATCGATGGTGGCCATGGCTTCAGTCTGCTCGATCACCAGACACCCGCCGGACGGTAGCCGCACGCGGGTGTCGAGTGCTCGATCAATGGCCGCCTCCAGGCCGCGGGCCTCGAACAACGGCGTACGACCTTCATAGCCCCTGACCGTTTCTGCGAGTTCCGGAATGCCCCGTCTTATGTAGTCGGTCAGGCGCTGCAGGGTGCCGGGGTGGTTTACCACGATGGCCCGCGTCGAGGGCCCGGCCAGGTCGCGCACGATGCGGGTCGGAACCGGCAGCTCCTCGTGGACGAGGCAGCTGTTCGCGCGACGGGCGTCACTATCGGGGCCGGTCGGCGCATCCAACGTCCGGCAACTTTCGCCGTAACGGCGCGATACCCGTTTCCAAAGCCGTTCCAGGTCCTCGATCTCGGTCCGGACCTGGTCCTCGGTTGCCGACTGACATGCCGTGCGAGCGATGTACCCGTAGGATTGACCGAGACTCGATCGCACGCGTGCCACGAGTTCCTTGAGCCGACCCCGCTCGTCCTCGTCGACGATGCGCGCGGAGACGCCGACATGGGCATCCCAAGGCAGCAGCACCACCGTACGCGCCGCCAATGCCAGATTCGTGGTGAGTCGCACACCCTTGCCGTTCAGTGGATCCTTGGCGACCTGGACCAGGAGGCTTTGGCCCGGCTTCACCAGTTTCACGATATCCGGTGGGGTGGTTCCCGGTTCGACCCGTACACCGTGAAAGTCGCGAACATGCAGGAAACCCGGTCGTCCCAAACCGATGTCGACGAATGCCGCCTGCACGCCGCCTACGACTCGCACGACCTTGCCCCGGTAGAGATTGCCCCGCAAGCTGGCCGCGGCCGGACGCTCGACATGGACCTCGCGCAGCGTCCCGTCGACAACCAAGGCGACCCGCGTCTCGAAGGGATTTACGTCGACGAGGATTTCTTCGGGCATGTTGGTGCCCCCCTTCGAGGCCGGCAGTCGCGAAGGCGAGCCACACTCGTTAAGCTGCCACCGCCGATCATAACGCCTACGCGCACAGCCCGCATTTGCCCGCATTTGGCCAAACGGTCGCGTTTGGGAGCGCCCCATAGCCGGCCCGGCGCTTCGCTAACGCTGTGCGCCGGGTGCGCCTACGGCCCAGCCACACCGACCTTCCATGGAACAAACGCCACGGTCGCAGGCTCCCTTTGGCGTTTGTTCCATGGAAGGGCTGGCTACGATGCTGCCCCGAGTTGCCCCGACTCACCCCTGACATTGACACGCCTGGCCACATTCGTGAGCAGGATGGCGACAAGGGGATACACCAAGGCCGTCGTGAACATCGGACCGAAGACCGCCAAGGTCGACCATTCGACGTCCAGGACGAACAGCGCCGATCGCTTCACCACCTGGACGACCGCGGCGATTCCCAACACCACCGCCATCTGCTGCAGGAAGGTGTACAAACTCAGTCGTTCCTCAAAGCGTCTGGCGACATAGGTTGCCAATGCCAGGCAGATGCCGGTCAACCCGAGGGGTCCGCCGACGAGCACGTCGAAGAACAGTCCGGCGATCCATGCCGACATCGGGCCAACCCGACTCGGTGCGGCCACGCCCCAGAAGAACATGACCGCCACCGCCCAGTCCGGACGCAGCCACGCGAGCCAATCCGGTCCGAACGGCAATCGGACGACGGCGAGGACCATGGCGCAAACCAGGCTCGCGAGAATCAGCCAGCCGCCGTACAGCGGGTTCAATCCGCGCTCTCCGCAGGTTCGATGTTGTCGGACTCCCCGGGTTCGTCGCCTTCGCGTTTGCCGAGGACCACCAGGACGTACCGAGACCTATCCAACGCAGCACTCGGCGTCCAACCCACCTGCGCATACTGCTGGGTGCGGTCCTTCACGACCTCGTTCACCACACCCACCGGGTAGCCGTAGGGAAAGCGGCGGCCGAGACCAGAACTCACGAGGCGGTCTCCTTCCACGATGTCCGTGACCGAAGGGACGTACTGCACGAGGTGGGGACCCTTGCCACCGCCCGAGGCAATGGCGCGCACGTCTGAGCGCTCGACAACCACGGGCACGGAGTGGGCCGGATCGGTGATCAACAGGACACGACTGGTGATCAGCGTGGTCTCCGCGACCTGGCCGAACACTCCCGTGGAGTCGATGACGGGCTGGTCGATCGCCACACCGTCGGCGCTGCCCTTGTCGATGACGATCTCCTGCCGGGAAGGGTCCGGCAAGACCTCGATGAGTTCGGCGATGAGCACATCGTCGGGCAATCGTGACCGCGAGTTGAAGAGTTCACGCAGACGGTCGTTCTCGATCTGGATGGCGGTGCTGCGCGCCGTTTCGATGTTGAGGCGCAGCAACTCGCGCCGCAGCTCGGCGTTGCGAGCCATCAGTTCGTCGCGGGTGGAAAAGAACTCCACGAGGAAGTCCTTGATCTTGTATGGCGCGTCGGCCACATACTGAACAGGGACCACCACGGTCCCGAGGACGGAGCGGACGGGCTGCAGCCAGCCAACGCCCGCCTTCTCGATCCCTAGCAGGACACACGATGCCAGCGTCAGTCCCACCAGTAGTGGACGAACCCCGGCTTGGCGTGCCCCGAACAACGACTCCATGCAGCCCCCTGCCGATTATCGCTTCCGATGGCTCGCAACCACGACAACGTAGCCGGATTCTAAGGAAAGTGGCCTAGGACTGGGATTAGGCATCGCCGCCAGCTTCGCTGGGCTGGTCCATATCGAAGAGTCCCGCCTATGCGTTCGCCCCGGATCCGAACGACGCCGGCCGGACTATTCCGTCCAGAGCAGGTCCACGTAGCCGGCGAAGTCCTCCACCGCCTTGCCCGCGCCTCTCGCAACGCAGGTCAAGGGATCCTCCGCAATGACCACGGGCAGGCCGGTTTCTTCGGCGAGCAAGACGTCGAGATCCTTCAGCAACGCCCCCCCGCCCGTGAGCACGATGCCGGTCTCGGCGATGTCCGCTGCGAGTTCGGGCGGCGTGTGCTCCAACGCGTTCTTGACCTCCTGGACGATCGTCGACAAGGGCTCCTGGAGCGCTTCCAGGACATCGTTGCTGTTCAAGGTCACCTGTCGCGGTACGCCCAACGACAGGTTGCGTCCGCGTACGCTGATCTCGCGGACTTCCTGCTGCGGATAGGCGACCCCGATTTGGTACTTGATGTGTTCGGCCATGGCTTCGCCGATCAGCGTGCCCTGGGCGCGTCGAACGTAGTTGAGAATGTTCTCGTCGAAGCGGTCGCCCCCGACGCGAACGGTGTCGGAGTAGACGATGCCACTCAACGAAACAACGGCGATTTCCGTTGTCCCGCCACCGATGTCCACGACCATTGTGCCGACCGCCTCGTGGACGGGCAGTCCTGCACCGATGGCGGCTGCCATCGGCTCTTCGATGAGTCGAACATCCCGCGACCCGGCCGACAACGCCGAGTCGCGGATGGCCTTCCGCTCGAGTAGCGTCGAGCGGCAGGGCACGCTGACGATAACCCGCGGACTAGGTCGGACGATGGCGTTCTCCTGCACTTTGCCAATGAAGCGCCGGAGCATCTCCTTGGTGTAGGTGTCGTCGGCGATGACGCCATCTTTCAAGGGCCGAATGGCCTTGATGTTGATTGGCGTCCGCCCGAGCATGCGTTTGGCATCCGATCCAACCGCCAGCACCCGTCGCTCTCGCCGGTCTTCCCGAATGGCCACCACCGACGGTTCGTCGAGGATGATCCCCTTCTCTTTGGCGTAGATCAGCGTGTTGGCGGTCCCGAGGTCGATGGACAGGTCCCGTGAAAACAACCCGCGCAGGTTCTTGAGCATCGAGCGAAGCGACGGTGAGTAGTGGCAATACGCCACTCTACCACGCCGCCCCCGACGGCGGGTTAACCGAAGACGGGAGACAATGTGGAGGGAGAAACCCAGGCCGAGCCATGACCGGTCCCGAGCCGGTGTTCCTCGGCGTCTTGTGCTCCTGCTCCCGCCCCCAACAGGAACCATCGCCCCCGGCGGTTGTCGTAACATCGCGCGCGGGCAAACATCGAAGGTACCGTCTTGGAAGCCGACCTCATCGACAAGCTGATGCGGCTTGCCGCGCTCCGACTCGAATCCGAGGAGCGGCACCTGTTGCAGGACAATCTGCGAAAGATCGTCCACCTCATCGATACGATGCAATCCGCCGATACCGACGGGGTCGAACCCCTCGACCACCCGCTGGACGGCGTACAGCCCTTGAGGCCCGACAACGTTACCGAGGTCGTCGATCGCGACCGGTTCCAGAGCTCCGCGCCAGAGGTTCGCGACGGCCTCTATCTCGTGCCCCGGGTCGTCGAATGACCGTCGGGCCATTCGCCACGATTGCCGAGATCCGCGCTGCTCTGGCGTCGAAGGCCACCAGCGCCACCGAAGTTGCCCGAGAGCACTTGGATCGGATCGCCCGGAGCGATCTGAACTGCTTCGTCACCGTCTGCGAAGACGCCGCGCTCGCCGCCGCACGTGAAGCGGACGCGCTGATCTCGCGCGAGGGTCAATCCGGTCTCCTAGGCGTACCCGTGGCGCACAAGGACGTCTTCTGTACAGCGGCCGTGCGCACCACTTGCGCGTCCCGGATGCTTGCCGATTTCGTCCCCCCCTACGACGCCACCGTGGTCACCAAGTTGCGCGACTCGGGTGCCATCATGCTGGGCAAAACGAACATGGACGAGTTCGCGATGGGATCCTCGAACGAAAACAGCTACTTCGGGCCGGTCTCGAACCCTTGGAATCCGCTACGCGTTCCGGGTGGGTCGTCGGGCGGGTCCGCCGCAGCCGTTGCCGCCGGTCTGGTTCCCGCGGCGACCGCCACGGATACGGGCGGATCGATTCGGCAACCCGCCGCGTTCTGCGGGATCAGCGGTTTGAAGCCCACGTACGGGCGGGTGTCGCGCTACGGCATGGTGGCCTTCGCCTCAAGCCTCGACCAGGGCGGGCCAATGGCCCGTTCGGCAGCCGATCTTCGTCTTCTCCTCCAACACATGGAGGGCCACGACCCCCTGGACTCCACCAGCGCCGATGTCGAGCCCACACCCAGCGCGGCCGACGGAGAAGCATCGCGAATCGGTATTCCCGGCGAATACTGGTGTGGCCTCGATCCCCGTCTTGCCGGCGCTCTCGACGATGCCGCTGCGGTCATCGAACAGATCGGCCACCGACGCGTGGACATCTCCCTGCCACACAGTGGCTACGCCACCGCCGCCTACTACGTCGTCGCCAGCGCGGAGGCTTCCACGAACCTGTCGCGCTACGATGGCGTCCGCTTCGGGCACCGCGCGCAGATGCCGGCGGATCTCGACGACCTCTACGCACGGTCGCGCACGGAGGGATTCGGCGCCGAGGTGAAAAGGCGCATCCTGACCGGCACCTATGCGCTCTCGATTGGCTACTACGACGCGTACTACCGCAAAGCCCAGCGGCTGCGCCGGCTTATCCGGCAGGACTTTCTGGATGCCTTCAACGATGTCGACCTGATCCTTGCACCCGCAACGCCGTCCACGGCGTTCGAGAAGGGGGCGCTAAGTGCACCCGATGACACCAAGGATCCCACCGCGATGTACGAACAAGACGTCTATACCGTGCCGGCAAGCTTGGCCGGATTGCCGGCCTTGAGCATTCCCTGCGGGATCACCGGAGGCTTGCCCGTCGGCATGCAGTTAATCGCTCCCCACTTCGGCGAGGACAGGCTCCTCGCCCTCGCCGAGGCATTCCAGCGGGAGACCGACTGGCACCAGCGGACGCCGCGACCATGAGCGACTGGGAGAGCGTGATCGGCCTCGAGGTCCACGTCCAACTGAAGACGCGATCAAAGATCTTCTCCGGTGCTTCCACGGCCTACGGCGCACCGCCCAATACCCAAGCCTGCGCCGTGGACCTGGCGCTCCCCGGCGTGCTGCCCGTGCTGAACGCGGAAGCACTCCGCATGGCGATCATGTTCGGGATCGCGGTGGACGGGCAGATCGCCGAGCGCTGCCGCTTCGACCGCAAGAGCTACTTCTACCCCGACCTGCCCAAGGGCTACCAGATCAGCCAACTCGACGAACCCATCGTCAGGGGTGGCCACCTGGACATCGAGAACGAGGACGGCTCGACAAGACGCATCCACTTGACGCGCGCCCACTTGGAGGAGGACGCCGGCAAGTCGCTCCACGCAGACTACGAAGGCAAGACCGGCATCGACCTGAACCGCGCCGGCACGCCACTGCTCGAAGTGGTGAGCGAACCCGAACTCCGTTCCCCGGCCCAAGCGGGCCGCTACTTCCGCACCCTGCACACCCTCGTGTGCACCTTGGGGATCTGCAACGGGAACCTCAACGAAGGCTCGATGCGTTGCGACGCCAACGTTTCCATACGCCGGCGAGGGTCGAAGGAACTCGGCGAGCGTACCGAGATCAAGAACCTCAACTCGTTCCGATTTCTTGACAGGGCGCTTGCCTTCGAGATCGAGCGGCAGATCGATGTGCTCGAATCCGGCGGCGAGGTGCAACGCCAGACGCTGCTCTATGACGCCGAGCGGGACGAGACCCGGCCCATGCGCGGCAAGGAACTGTCCGACGACTATCGCTACTTCCCGGACCCCGACCTGCTACCAGTGGAGGTCACACCCGCGATGATCGACGCGGCTCGGACCAACCTTCCCGAACTCCCTGCCGCCAAACGACACCGTTACATTCAGGAACTGGCGCTCACCGACTACGACGCCCGCTGGCTTACCACGGACCCGGACACGGCCGCGTACTTCGAGGACGCCGCAGCTGCAGGCGGCCATCCCAAGGCGGCAGCCCACTGGGTCATGGGCGATGTCGCTGCCGGGGTACGCCGGGATGACGCCGAATGGTCCGCGGTACCGGTTCCCGCCACGCAGCTCGGCAAGCTCATCGCACGTATCGAGGACGGTTCCATCTCCGGCAAGATCGCCAAGTCGCTCTTCAAGACGCTTTGGGACGAGGCGAGTGGCGACGTGGACGAACTCATCGACAGCCGCGGCCTCAAACAGGTCAGCGACTCGGACGAGATCGCCGCCATCGTCCGCCAGGTGATCGACGCGAATCCCGCGCAGGTCGAGCAGGTGCGATCCGGGAAAACCCGGGTTCTCGGTTTCCTGGTCGGACAAGCCATGAAAGCCAGCGGCGGGAAAGCCAATCCGCGCCGGGTCAGCGAACTGCTGCGAGAGGCGCTGTCCGGGGAAAGATCCTGAACTCGGCCGCCTGGGGGTCGCGTCACTTCGACTGTTCCCGTTCCCTGACCGGCCTGATCACTCCGTCGCCCGCATCTGTTCGCCCCTCTCGACGAGACCGAGATCCGACGCTTCCACCGGAGTTGCCCCGCCCACCGCGCTGTACGTCTGTTGAGAATCGGGTGGCCGAAGCTCCGCTGGGGCGGACTCTGCCCCTACGGTAACGACGGGCGCGGTCCTTTGACGGCATCTCGTGCGATGGGCTGACGTCGTCGCGACCTTGCTCAGCGTTGTCGGGCTCTCGCTCTGTCCCGACCTACGTGACAATTCGCGCGATCCCTAGCGACCTTCGCGCGATGCGTTGGTTGACGGGAGTCCCCGGCCGCCCGTCGGCCGGAGTTGTCCACGTCGGCGATTCGCCCCGGCCCAAAGGACGACCCGGCACGGTCCTTGGCGGCCCCGCGCGGCGCCCTGGTCGACGTGGCGACCCCGCCCGGCCGCGTCGGGCGGCGTTACCAATGGCAACCGAGAACTGCACGTTTCTGGTCTGGCAACCAAAAACTGGACACTTTCGGGGACTTCGTCAGCGCGTTTCTAACGGCGTCCGGACCACCGGCACGGCGTGTCGGCAGCACATGATTTGTCCGCTCTTGTAGCACGTAGATTGTCCGCTCTCGAGGAGTCGGCACGGCGGCCAGATGAAGCGGACGGCATGGCTGCAGGAAACGAGGATGCTGAGGTTCGAGGAGGCGCTTGACGCCTGGACGGAGAGTCGGCTGACTGTTCCGCGACAATCAAGGTGAGAACGTAGCGACAATCAAGGTGAGAACGTAGCGACAATCAAGACGAGAAGGCCGATGTTGCGCGCCTAGGCCCCGCTCGGCCGCGTCGGGCGTTGTTCGCGTGGCCGACCGGGGTGGCGCTGCCCTCGCCCGCCGACAACCTGCCGTTCCTACTTCGTCCGCTTCGCTCCCCGGGCCCGCCGGC
>JAPPGK010000113.1 GCA_028821405.1 Gammaproteobacteria bacterium
GAAGTCGCCGCGTGCCGAGACTCGGGCACAACTCCCACAAATCTGCCGTGCACCCTTATCACAATTCCGACGTGAAATCATGTAGAAGCGCTGCTATAGTGGCGGATGAAGGGAAGGACCGCTCAGGACACAGTTGCCTTCGGCGCAGTGACCTCGGTTCGGTGACCGCCGAACGACGCGCCTAGGGCTCGACGCGGCATTATTTACTTGAGGAGGACGTTTTGAGCCGCGCTCAGAAGCTGAACCAGAACAACCTTGAAATGCGAAAGACCATCGAAAAAGACCTCCAGGCATTCCTAGCCTCGGGCAAGAAAATAGAAGTTATCCCCATGGGCGTCAGTGGTCAGGACAAGATGGGGCGAAGCAAGAACATCGTCATCTCTCGCAAGCGACGAACCGCGATCCGCGCCACCTAGTGTCACGTCAAGCCTCAAACGTCGCGTCAGCGTGTCCGCAAGCGTCACCCCGCGAGGCGGCGTATCGAAGGCATAGCGCGGCTACGTCGAGATGCGCCAACGACGCGGGAGGCGCTTGCGACCGCGCCTTGCGAGGAACGCTCCGGCGGCCACTGACACGACGTTTGAGGCTTGACGGGACACTAGCACAGTCCTATCGGACTTTTCAGCGTTAGCCGAGGGGTCGGGCGGGTGCTCGGCACCAGCGCGCAAGATCGTCGGCATCGTCCAAATCCCACATCGCCTCCAGGAGTTCCAGCCTGAGGTTCCCGGCCGCCCGAATCGTCGATGTCAACACGGCGGGCGTACTCCAAGGTATCCCCTCGAACAGTTGGGGATGGGGCGAGTTCATGCCGATCAGACAATAGCCGCCGTCCTCCGTGGGACCGATCACGATGTCCGCAACCGCCAGCAACCGAAGTGCGGTTCCGACGTAACCCGCTGTCATATCGGGAATGTCGCTGCCTACGAGGACCGTGACGCCATCGTCGAACGCCGCGGCCATGCGTTGGCCCAGGTTCCCATCGGACTGCGCGACCAACGGGAACCTGAGGTTCCGCATCGCGCCCGCGTTGCTGCGGCATTGCCACCTCGCGAACGCGTCGACGTCGCCATCCACCCAGACCTCCGGTACAAACACGCCGTTACCGGGCACCAGCTCTGCCAGCGTGGCGGCGAGAAGGGCCTCGTAGACGCTTAGGGCCGATTCGTCCCCGACCGTTGCCGCCAAGCGGGTCTTCACATGGCCGAGAACGGGTACCCGGGCGAAGATCGCGAGCCTCGGGCGGTGCGCCGAATCGCTCATCCGTAGTAGTGCCGAGCCAGTGCCTTCGGGTCCGCGCCCATGAAGTAGCGGAACCTCAACCACCACATGACCACGATCGTCCGCGCGATGCCGTGGCGTTCCCAGCGACGTGCGGATGTCACCAGGGGTACCGAGATCAAGACCGGCTTCGCCAATCGCCGCAATCGACGGCAGAGTTCGACGTCTTCCAACAACGGCTGCCTGGGCACGCCTCCCACCGCGTCCAACAACTGGCGATGCACGAATATGCCCTGGTCGCCGGTCGCGATGCCCGACGCGGACGAACGCCAGGACATGGTCCTTTCGATCATTCGGTACGGCCAGGGTCGGGCATCGAGCCGCACGGCGAAGAACCCCCATGCCGGCTCGCGGCGCCGTTCGACGAGTTCACGGACGGCAGCGACGGGTGCCCGGGTGTCGGCATGGAGGAACCAGAGCCAATCGCCACCCGCAATCCGGGCCCCCGCATCCATCTGGGCGCCTCGCCCCCGCGGTGACGATACGACCCGACCAACCCTGCCCGCCACGGCCATGCTGTCGTCGTCGCTGCCGCCGTCAACAACGACGATCTCGAACCCGCTACCACGTAGGTCGTCGAGCAGGCGGCACAGCGACCTTCCATCGTTCAACACCGGAATGACGACGCTAGTCGCGGCTTCGGCCATCAAGGAGACTCACTTCCGGCCGCAGCCGCACACGCCGTCGCATACACTCGCAGGCACCGGGTCACGACCCGTTCCGAGTCCTCGGCCAGGACAAACCGGTCCGCCACCAGCATGCGCACACAATCCCGTGCGCGCTGCTCGATCTCACCGCGCGTCGCCAATTCGCCATCGAAACGACTAAAGCCGACGAAGATGGCGGGCAGTTCGGCGGCGCCGTGTTGCGGATGCCGCGGATTCCAGCCCGTGTGGCACCCCACGGGGAGTGCGACCTCCGGCAAGCGTATTCCCGCCAGTTCGTTCAACGAGTCGTCGACATCGGATACCAGGCGCGCATAGGGCTTCCCCTCGACGGCGGGAAGGTCACATACGCCCTCCTCCACCCGGTCGCCTAGGTCCAGCGAGGAGAGACCGCCAAGACGATCGGGGTCCAACCCCCGAAAGCCATCGATCGCCCGGAACTTGCCGAGCACCGCGCTGCGTTCGACGAGCGTCGACGCGCGAAGCGTGGGCACTTTGGAGCCGGGCGGCGATGTGCCCGCCGAGACCCACGCATCCAGATTGGCGAAGGCGGCACGCACCAATGGCGAGTAGTCCACGACATTGAAGGCGTAGCGTGCCTTCTCGCCGGTGGCCGCGAACACATTGGTGGGCGGCATGATGCCGTTGACGTGATGCGTTCCCGCGAAGAGATAGTTTCGCTCCGAAGGGTGCGGGTCCAGATCGCGCGTTCCGTCGGGAGAGACGTGGGTAAGGGCCGCATCCCCACGCCAATATTCGAACGATGTGTTGGTGATCACCACCTTCGGCATATGGGTTAGGTTGTCGTAGAGCCCTGCAGTTGCACCGGTCAACGGATCCCGCACGCTGGTGCCGGCGAACGGGAAGCGCTGTCCCGCAGCCGGCACGCCGGCACTCGAGGGTTGGGCGAAGCGGTGGTTGAAGTCGCCGCGCTGTCCGCCCGCAATGTGTACGTGCACCCCGTCGAAAACCCGCTTGCCCCTCGAACCCGTGTTTAGACCGAGATGAAGCAGGTGGCGTAGTACCCGACCGGTTTGCGATGCCCCGAACGCCACCACACGCCGAATTCCCGGTGGAACCGGGCCATCCCCCTCACGAAGGCTCTCGGCTGCGTCGCGTAGCGCCAGCAATCCGCAACCCGCTACCCGCGCTCCGCGTGCCCGGTACACTAGCGTGTAGATTCGCCCCCGCTCGAAACCGTCATCCAAGTGGATGTGTCGATCACTTTGCTCGACGACGCCGTTGCGCTCGCGGGCGAAGCGCCAACAGTGCCGCGCGACCTCGACCAGCCCTGCGTTGTCGTCGTCACGAACGAAGAGGCGCGAACCCGGGTCGTCCGGATCGGCCGGCGGATAGGTGACCTCCCCAAGTTGCCCGAAGAAGACGAACGCTCGATCCGTCCCGGGCTGCACGCGGCAGACCACATCGCCGTCCACGGGTTCGCCATCCTCCCGCACTTCGGGGGCGTCGAGACGAAGGCCGTTCGACACGTCCCATTGCCAGCCGATCGATGCCAGGGCATACCCACGGCGAAACAAGAAACCGTCTCCCGGCGCACATGGATCTGCCAACAGTTCCGTCGGTCGGGCGCGGTTCAGGATGGAGAAGGCCAGGCGCCGTCCGCGGTTCGGGACATCGATGAGCAGCTTGCGAGCCGTGGTGTCGCGCGGCGCAATGATCGTGAAGTCGCCCCTGAACCCCACGCGGCCGGATTCGTCGCGAGGTGCCAAGGCGAGGTCCACGATTCCGCGGTTCCGCGGATCGGCGGGGTCGACCGAATAGCGGGCACGTCCTTCGAGGATTTCGAAAGCGCCGTGGTCCCCGAACGTACGTCCACCGGCGTAGACACTGCGGGTTTCGATTTCCCAAGTCGTCATCGGGACGCTGGTCGGTCCTTCACGCGGCCTCGTCAACCGTCAAGGTCACCCGTTTCCCCAGCGTGCGCAACGCACGATCCATTGTGCCCGCTCGCGTGGCATGGTCGGGGTTAAGCATGCGCCGTACTTCACTCTCCTTGCGATGAACTGCCGCCCGTTCATGCAGTCACCGCGTCACCGACCCAGGCGAGTCGGCAGCATAGATGCGCGCACTTATGACCGCAACCAGCCAACAACCCAAACGACCGCAACTCAAACGGGCGTCGGTTCGCCCGCCAAGAATCCCAAGGCGGTGGTCAGTGCGGCCAACGCCGCCGCCCCGAACGCGACCGACAGGATGGCGTTGAGCGGTTTCGACTGTTGCGCCAACAGCCACGCCACTGTGACCAGAAACCCGGCCAACGCCACGTGCCGCAGACGTGCCATCCACGTGAACGCCGCGGTGCCTCCGATGCGCGCCTCAAGTGCGTGGGGTTCCACCATCTCCAACGCCGTCAGCGCAACCGGGGGGTCGATGGCCAACAGCGCAACGCCTAGCCAGACATACGAACCCACCCACCAGTACGACCGGCACATGGCGACGACGATCAGCCTCGGATTGGTCGGTTCGCCGAGCCACGTCAGCATCATTCCACAGGCCAATCCGAGCATCGCGACGAACGCCACGGTCACCGCCGCTAGCGTGCCGACCGTCACGTAGGCGGTCAGCCGGGCAACAACGAATACGGGGTTCGCGCCGACGAACAGGCCATCGATGGCGAGCACCGTGAACGCGACGAGGCCAGCGAGCCAGAAACCAACAGGCAGAAGCGGCGCCTTGGCCAGTCGGGCCAGTGCCTTCACGACCACCCCCGCAGCGACTCCGCGTAGTCGGCCGTCACGAACGCCTCGATGCCCGCGGCCACCGACAGGGACGCAAGGCCGTACGCCAATACGAGCCCCAAGCGCAACGAACCGAGGCACGCTCGGTTGAGTGTCGGCAACCGCAACGCGATCCGGGCGCCCTGGAGACCAACGGCCCCGGCCACGCACAGCGCGCCGAGTTCAAGGACACCATGCGGCAGGAGTAGGTTCGCGACGGCGACATTGGACATCCCCGCTCCCTTGGCGAAACCGATGAGTTGGCCAATGGCAATGCCGTTCCCTAGTAGAACCACGATCGTCACGGTCCCCGCCGAGACGAGGCCAAGCAGCAGCACCACGAAAACGGTCATGTTGCGGCGCAGAATGAACGCGAAGAGTTCCCAGGCCGTCCTGTCGATAGATGATTCGGTTGGCCGAGCGCCACCCATCGATGTCAACGTCTCGGTGGGCATTGAACTGATCCAGTCGGCAATGCCCATCCCCGAGGCCAGACCGATTAGGAGGACGGCGACGGCGCAGCAGAAGTTGCCGAACCAATGGTGTTTTCCAAATGGTGTTTCCATCGACTTAACCCGCGCGCGCCATCGCGTTGCGCGGCGACGCGCGCGGCGCGTGCGCTGGTCAGTGGCTCAAGAACGTTCCCGACCGCGTCGGGAATGCACTCAGGCTTATGTCGAGCCAATCACGGACGATGTGCCCGGTATGGCCTCCCACGCAGACGTCGTTGACGGATCGTCCGTCCTCGTAGCGTTCGCAGAACACGACGGTGGCCCAATGGACCACGTTGGTCTGGGGCATGGACGCCGTGGACACGCCGGCGCTCGCGCTGGCGAATCCTCCGAGGACAAGTACGGCGACCAGTGCCCAGATTTGCTTCTTCATGATGATGCCTCCAAGGGTTGGTTGAGTAAGCGGGGCGCACGATAGAACCGGGAGGCCGAGCTGTGGGCAACATTCGGCGCTCTCCTACGCGAATTTCGGAGATTGGCGCGGGGTGGTATCACCGCGCCCGCGATTCTCAAGACGGAGTCTCGGCCGTTAGAACCCGGCGGCGATCAGATCCTGGAGGCGAACCACGCCGACCGGTCGCTCGCCTTCGAGAATGACCAGTTCCGTGATCTGATTGGCCTGCATCTGGCGCAGGCATTCGATGGCCTTGGTATCGGGCGAGGCCGAACCATCAACTTCCCTCGGGGCGGAGCTTTCGCTACCTCGCCGGCTGCGTTCGAAGCACTCGGCCACGCTCAGTCGGTTGATGTGCTCGCCGCGAAGCAGCAAACGGCGAATGTCGGCGTCCGTGACCACACCGACGTAAAGGCCGGCATCGTCCACGACCGTGGTCATGCCGATGCCCTTCGAAGAGATCTCGTAGAACAGATCGGAAACATGGGAGGCGGTATCGACGACGGGCAACCCATCCCCCTTGATCATCACATCGGCCACGGACAGCAACAGTCTTTTGCCCAGGGTGCCGCTCGGGTGAAACCTCGCGAAGTCGCGTTCGGTCAGGCCCTTGGCCTGCTGCACCAGGATCGCCAGGACGTCGCAAACCGCCATGGTGGTAACGGCGCTGGTGGTCGGCGCGAGATCGAACTCGTCGATCTCAGGCAACGCGGGTATCTCCAACGCGATGTCGGCGATGGCGGCAAGTTTGGAGTTCGGTTCGGTGAGCGAGATGACCTGACCCCCCGCTACGGCCTTGAACTGACGAGCCAATGCAATGGTCTCCTCGTTACTCCCGCTCTTGGACAACGCGAGCAGCGCCGAACCGGGGCGGACGATCCCCAAGTCGCCGTGCAGCGCCTCCACGGGGTGCACGAATGTCGCCTGGGTGCCGGTGCTTGACAGGGTCGCGGCCACCTTGTTTGCGACATGGCCACTCTTGCCCAAGCCCGTGACGATCAGGATCGAATCCAGGCCCGCGATCAGTTCGACGGCCTGCGCGAATCGCTCATCGAGCAGATCCCTGGCCGCGGCCATGGCCGCGCCGTAGCGGTCGAGCATCTCTCCTGCTCGCACGATCAATGGGTTCATCGTGTCCGGGAGAATACCGTCAAGCCGCCCATCAAGCGCGGGCGAAGTTTCGGCGATCGGTCTTGAGCGGGACCACGTCGCAGGTTTCCATGTACCACGTCAGCATGCGGTCCTTGAATTGGATGACCTCGTTCGCGTAGCGCAGATCGGCGATCAGGTTCCGTGTCTCCCCCGGATCCGCCACGAGATCGTAGAACTCGTCCAACTCGAACGCCCTGCGTACGTATTTGTACCGGTCACTGCGGCACATCGCGGCCTTGGTGTGGAGCAACGGAGTGGACTCGGAGACCTGCAGGCTCACGCGCGGCGAATAGAGACCGAGTTGCGTACCGGCGGAAAGGCTCTCGTATTCGCTGGCCTGGACTTCACCCCTGAGGCGCCCGCCCTCGGCGAACACGAAGTCCCGGTGCGGGCGACCGGGATCACCGAAGAGGCCCGCCAGGCTCCGGCCGAAGTGCCAGTAGCCGCAGTCGATCGCCGCGAGCTCGTAGACGGTGGCCGGAAAGTCCACCAATTCGACCAGTTGGTCCCGAACTCCGGGCACGACGTCGGCGCCCGCCGGTGGCTTCACGACGAGCGGCACCCGGCTCAAGCAGTCCTGAAACGTGTTCTGCGTCTTCTCCACCAGCCCGTAGTCGCCGGTGAAGTCTCCGTGGTCCGAGAACAGGAACATCGCGCTGTCATCGAACATGCCCACCTCTCGCAACGCCTCAACCAGCATCCCCAACTGGTGATCCACCCGTGAGCACATCCCGTAGTAGCACGCCCGCAGTTCGCGCCAGCGACCCTCCGTCCAGCCGGTGAGGTTTTGGCCGTCCCGGATCCCCTTCAGGAGCCCGGGCTTGTCGTCCCAAGTTTCGTAGACATGACGCTCGGGAACGTCGTCGCGACTGGTCATCGAATACCAAGGCTCTTCCACGCAATACGGTGGATGGGGATAGCCGAGGGGCAGGAACAGGCACAGCGGTTGATCCCCGTCGTAGTGCCGCAGGAAGTCGATGGCGCCGTGGACCATGGCCCAGTCGCCGTCGAACCAGACTCCTCCTTCGGGCGCATCGAGGCGGCCTTTGAAGAAGCTGAAGTAGTTGTCGCCGTAGGGATCACCGCGCCAGGCCAAGTCGCCGCCGTGGGTGCCGTGTTGCGGGACGGCACCCCACCGGCGGTAGTCACCCGGGGCGGGACGGAAATGAACGTCGCAGTGGGCCTCGAAGCCGAATTGGCCCGGCACAAGGTCGTTCTTGCCACCCCACCAAACGAAATAGCCGTTGTCGCGGAGAACCTTGAGCAAGTTGGTCTCCCCGAGGAGTGGGTTCAGCATGTGGTGCATGGTGCGGTGGCCGCGAACGTGGGGATACCAGCCGGTCATGAATGAGCAACGGCTCGGCGTGCACACCGTGGCCTGAACAAATGCATGGCGGAACGAAACCGCCTCGCCGGCCACCAGCCGGTCGATGTTGGGGGTCTTCACCGCCGGGTGTCCAAGGTGCCCCAGTGCATCTCCTCGCCATTGGTCGGGGTTGAAGATCACGATGTGCGGTCTTCTCGGCATCCCACTCAGGCTCGAAGCTCGGCCAACACACGTTCGTGCAACCGCCCATCGCCCGTCGCCAGCACCTCACCACCCATGGCCGGATTGCCGCCGTCCCAGTCCGTGATGACGCCGCCGGCACCTTCAACGACGGGAATCAGCGCTTGCACGTCGTAGGGCTTGAGGTTTGCTTCGATCACCAGGTCGGCGAGGCCCATGGCGAGCATCGCGTAGAGGTAGCAGTCCGTGCCGTAGCGCATGCCGCGGGCCAGTCGGCGAATTCGATCGAAACCCGCCACCTGACGCTCGGTGCGGAACATTTCGGGCGCGGTGGTCCCGGCGAGCGCCCAACCCAAATCCTGGCAACCTCGGGTCGCCAACGCCCGTTCCTCTTGTCCACACCTGTAGATTGCCCGCCCACCGTCGCCGGCAAACGTCTCGTCCAACACCGGCTGGCGGATCGCCCCAACCACGGGACGCTGGCCATCGAACAGTGCGACCAGGGTTCCCCAGTGCAGGAGCCCCATCACGAAGCCCCGCGTCCCGTCGATCGGATCCAGCACCCAGGTCAGACCGTCTCCCATCTCCAAACCGAACTCTTCCCCCAGCACCCCGTGCGACGGATAGGTTCCAAGGATCTCCGCCCGCATTGTGCGCTCGGCCGCGCGATCCGCCTCGGTGACCGGATCGTATTCCGTACCCGCCTTCTTGTTCTCCACGGCAAGCCGGTGCCGAAACCGCGGCAGGATGACCTCGCCCGCGAGCCGTGCCAGGTGGCAGGCGAACTCCAGGTATTCGGCACGCGCCTCGCGGTCCACGCGCACGGGCGTATCGGATTGGATCGAGGCTCCCATGACGATATCTTTCTCAACGGTATGGCCCGGCCGACCGGTCCAGGACCCAAGCGCTAAACGATTGTTTCTAGGCGATATTGTGGCGAAGGGCTCGAACCCTCAACACGCAGCGCCAACGTCGTGTTGTGTGGCTTCGCGGGATCATCAAACAAACTTACCACGCTCGGGACCAAACTGCTGAAGCGAAGGCACCGGCAGCACCCCCGCAAGGCGTTCGAGCATCCCTCATCCAATCATGACCATCGTCACGAACACGACAATCGCGGATCGGGGGAGTCAGAAAGGACCAAGGGCAAAATCAAGGAAGGAGACACACATTGGCCGCCGGATGTGGAGTTTCCGTGTCGCCAGGCGGTAGATGTGTAACTAATGCGGGTAGTACCCGCCTCGCACCGCTTATAATCGCCATGTTTTGGCAATGGCATCTACGACGCGCTACGTCGACATGGGGGTTCCCGGCGCGCCCCGCAGGTTGAGGCAGATGGACACCCGGACGCAGCAAGACGATGTGCCGCGGGAGCGCTTTTCGACTCTCTGCGCGGCGATGCTGCGCATTGGCGGGAGTCTCGAGGTCGGCACGGTCCTCCAGGAGGTGGTCGATGGCGCCCGCGCGTTGACGCGCGCCCGCTACGGCATGATCGCCACCGTCGACGAGCGGGGCCAGCCCCACGACTTCATCACGTCCGGTTTGACTGCAGAAGAACACCGCCAGCTCGCCGATTGGACGGACGGCCCGCGACTGTTCGAACACCTGCGCGGGCTCCCCTCCCCGGTGAAGATCGAGGACGCACCGACATACCTGCGTTCCCTCGGCTATGCACACCGACTGTTCGACGCCAAGGTTTTCCTCGGCATGCCGATGCACCACCGGGACGTTCACGTCGGCAGTTTCTTCCTCGCGGCCGAGGAGGGAGGGACCCGGTTCTCGGACGAGGACGAAGAGATATTGAAGCTCTTCGCGCTACAGGCCGCCGCAGCGGTGACGAACGCCCGCACCTACCGCGACGAGCGGCGTGCCCGCGCCGACCTGGAGGCCCTCGTGGAGACATCCCCGATTGGCGTCGTGGTTTTCGATGCGGACACCGGCGTACCCGTTTCGTACAACCGCGAGGCCCAGAGGATCGTGGGCGCCCTCTCCGACCCGAACGAGCCGACCGAGCAGTTGCTCGACATGGTCACCTTCCGACGCGCTGACGGTCGGGAGATCGCTCTCGACGAGTTTCCGATTGCCGGGCAGCTCGGTACCGGGGAGACTGTCCGCGCCGAAGAAATCGTGCTCTCGGTCCCGGACGGGCGCAGCGTCGCCGCGCTGATCAACGCCACTCCGATAGCGGATCCCGACGGCGGAATCGTCTCGGTGGTCGTAACCATGCAGGACCTGGCCCCACTTCGCGAGTTGGAAAAGCAAAGAGCCGAGTTCCTGGCGATGGTGAGCCACGAACTTCGCGCACCGCTGACCTCCGTGAAGGGATCGACGGCGACCTTGCTCGGGCCCGGACGACCGCTGGATCCGGCGGAGATGGTCCTGTTGTTCCGGATCATCGACGAGCAGGTCGACCGCATGCATGCCTTGATCGGCGACCTTCTAGACGCGGGACGCATCCGCGCCGGCACGCTCGCTGTCGCACCCGAAGCCAACGATCTGGCCATGCTCGTCGATCAGGCCAGGAACACCTTCATCAGCGGCGGCGGACGCCACCCCATCCGGATCGACATTCCGACGGATCTCCCCCGGGTCATGGCCGACGGGGAACGGGTCGTCCAAGTTCTAAACAATCTCGTCACCAACGCAGCCCGGCATTCCCCGCCGGCGTCGGCCATCCGGATCGACGCCGAGCTTGACGGGACTCACGTCGCCGTCACCGTGTCCGACCAAGGCGCGGGCGTAGCGCCCGAGCGGCTGGCGCTACTATTCCGGGAACCCCCAGACGGCACCGGCATCCACGGTCGGGGGCTGGGCCTCGTCATCTGCAAGGGATTGGTGGAGGCCCATGGCGGCCGCATCCGCGCCGAGAGCAATGGCCTGGGGCTGGGCACGGGGGTGACGTTTACACTGCCGGCGGCACTTGAAGCCGTTGCCGGAGCGAACCACATGGCGGACGGATCCGCCCACACGGGTCTCGAGCAGGGAAAGGCGCGCGTTCTCGTGCTGGACGACGATCCGCAGACGCTACGCCTGGTCCGCGACGTGCTCGGGCCGGCGGGATACCACACTGCGGTCACCGGCGACCCGGCAGAGCTGCCCCGCCTCCTCAGAGAGGAACAGCCGGACCTCGTCCTGTTGGATCTCGTGCTGCCGGGCACCGACGGCATCGACCTCATGGGTCGCGTCCCGGAGCTCGCGGACGTGCCCGTCATCTTCATCTCGGGCTACGACCGGGCGGAGACGATCGCCACCGCCTTCGACGCTGGCGCGGTCGACTATATCGTCAAGCCGTTTTCGCCGACGGAACTGGCCGCGAGGGTTCGCGCCGCATTGCGCCGCAACCTCGGTCCTGAGAGGTTCACCGTAGGCCGACTCGAGGTCCGCCACGAGGAGCGTCGGGTTACGGTCGGCGGTCGGCACGTCCCGCTCACGGCCAAGGAATACGAGGTGTTAAGAGTGCTCGCCCTGAACGCCGGCCGGGTCATGACGCATGACGCCCTGCTGCGGCGGGTCTGGGACAAGCCTGGCACGAACGACCGTGTGCTTCTGCGAACCGTGGTGAGGAAACTCCGTGCCAAGCTGGGCGACGACGCAGCCAATCCGACGTATATCTTCAACGAACGCGGCGTCGGCTACCGCATGGCCGGGCCTCCGTCACAGCGCAGGTAGCCTTTCCCTCGCCGAGGGCGGAGGATCGCTCCGCCACACCTGGGCGTCCATGATCCTTCCCGCGTTTATGGAAGCATGGCGCTGTTGGCGACTTTGAACACATAACCTACACACACGCTTCGCAGAATGTGTTTGTAGCGAAGGTGATCGTGCTGCGGTGGTCCCGGTATGGCCTCAGGTAGGCGCGACCAAGGTCTGATTCTCGGCAGCCCAACGTTACCGAACGACACCGCTCGGACGCTACCGGAACGGTTCCCCGCGATCCTCGTTCTGCCGAACGGCCCCCAAAAACGTTCATGCGCACCTTAGCCGGTCCTCGCGTCACGCCTGTTTGAAGCGCTGATCGCACAGGTTCCTTCCCAGTCAGGTCCGGGCGTATCCCGAACCCTCGCCGTCTCAAATTCCCGCGTCGGGATGCGCACTTTTGACCATACAATCAAATACTTAGATTCCTATACCGTGCGTACACCATGGTGCCAACGGCTTGGGAGGTCGAGTCGTTGTCATACCCTGATGCGCCAATCGCAGAGGCCAGTCTGCGGTCTAGGTGTGAGCGTGTTTTGAGATTCCGGCAGGAGCATGGCAGAATTTATCTGACTGTTCAGTCAGTCAGCGTCCTCTGAAGGGAGCAAGCGAATGTCCGGTCATGTTGGTGCGGCGATTGGGCCCGTATCGCGGAAAGAGGAACACCCGGACCCCGCCGCTCGCGAGGCCAAGGCCCGGTCTCGCAAGGCTGCGGACGGCACCGTTTCGCGGCCCTTGACCGCGGAGACCGTCGAGGTCGAAGCCTTCGATCCCGAAACCGTTCGCCCCTGGCAGTTTCACAACCGGGCTGGCTCCGGGATGGACGACGTGTCGTTGTCCGCCCTTGCGGCGTCGATTGACCGCGACGGACAGCAGCAACCCGGGCTTGCGCGGCGGCTACCGCCCGGCGACAGTCACCTTGTCGAGGCGATCTTCGGCATACGACGCCTCGAAGCGTGCCGACGTGCCGGTACGTTGTGGCGGGCCGAAGTCCGCGAGTCCTCGTTCCCGGACGCTGAGTGCGCGGCACTCATGCACGGCGAAAACGCGTGGAGCGAGGGCGTGTCGCCGCTCGAGAACGCCGTGCAATGGAAAGCCATGCTCGATGCCGGCGTGTTCGAAAGCCAGACGGCCTTGGCCGCGCAGCTCGGCTGTGCCCGCAACACCGTGTCTCGGGCCATCATCACTGCGACGGCCTTGTTCGGGGAGGAGTGGCTCGCCCGGCTGGTGCGCCCCGTCATGCACGAGTTCACCGGCCGCTCCGCCGAACGCCTTGCACACGCCTACGCAGAGGGATCCCGCCGCCAAGAGGCGCGTAAGCGCGCCGAGGAACTCGACCCCGGGCAGGTGTCGGCACAACGCCTGCACGATGTATTGTTCGCGCCACGCGCGCGGCCTAATCCATGGAAGACGGTGTTCACACGGCGACGTGGACGCATGGGCGGGGGCTCGACGGTGGCCAAGATTGAACGCAACGAGGCCGGCGGCTGGTCGGTGACCGTTCGTCCCCACGAGCAGTCGCCGTCGGAAATGGCCGAACTCGCGGAGCAAGTGCGAGCGATCGTGGATACGGAGACAGCCGAAGCCGCTGCCGTGCGCCTCGGTCGACGTCTCACCGCGATGTTGACCCCGGAGGAGGCCAAGAGCGCCGAACGATCCTGGCTCGAGGGATGCGTGTGGACCGCAGCGCACGACAACGGGCTCGACTGGGATCGTTGGCAGAGTGCCGTGGCAGCCGACATCCTGCGGGCCCAGACCCACGGTTGGGAACGGGCCGTTGCTAGGGCCGTTGGTGGACGCGAGGCTGACCCGAGCGGCGCGTAGCCATAACGGCACCACCCCAGGCTGTCCTAAAATGTCCCATGATGGGTTGGACTACTAGTCGCGAGCGGCGTCCCCAGTCAGCGCGAAGCCGTTCGACGAATCGATCTGCGTAAGCGGTCCCAACACGTCGGCCAATGGGGTATCGCGACCAATGACGAGCGCACCGTAGCTCGTCGCAACAATCAACCGGGCGAGAGCGTGTTTGTCCAAGGGCGGCATCCAGCCCGCGCCTTCGAGGCGTGTCAACGTGGTATGCCACGAGTCAACCAGAGTTTCGCTCAACAGTCGCTCGGGATGGCCGTTCAGCGCGGGATCTTTGGCATCCCCCCCTATTCCTGTCAGCAGGCCTGTAACGTCCGGATCTTCGTCCAGAAAGTCCAGCCACGCCTTCATCACACCGGCGTAGGGACGTTGTCCCGCCCGTGTGCGCGCGCATGGCCGCCGCGACATGCTCACCGACATAACGGATGACCTCTTCGTACAACCGCGATTTGCTGTCGAAGTGCCAGAATACCGTTCCGTGCGCGACGCCCGCTTCCGCCGCGATTGTCTTGGCCGAAGCCCCGGCATACCCACACGCCGAGAACTGACGCAACGCAGCCTTTATGATCAGCGTCCTCGTGCGGGATCTGCGTTCGCTCCTAGATGTCACGGCGGGTCCCACCATCAGCCACGCAACGAGAGCGTCCGCGTTCAAGCAGCTGTCCCAACTCGCGCCCCCTGCCAAAGGTCAGTGAACTAATGCGCCTCCGAGGCTCCCGAAATCAGAGGACATCGGCCGAAACCGGGAAGCAGCACGCCCCCAACGCAACTCCACGATACACAAAACTGTGTGAACTGTGTGTGCGCGATTAGGCAGCTTTTGTTCGTTTTGCGTGTGTTTCGCCGGCTGGCGCGCTACCATTGCCGCGCGGGGCATGATTCGGTCACCGCGTTCGAATCCAGCCGCCGGCACAGGAAGCGCCGTTGAACGTTCACGACACCCACCCCAATGCCGGGGAGGCCGCGGAACGCGTTGCCGCGCTCTGCACGGCGATCCTTCGCATCGGCGCGAGCCTAGACCCCGACACCGTGCTGCGCGCGGCCGTCGATGGCGCCCGCGACCTCACCGGTGCCCGCCTCGGCATGATCGCCACCGTCGACGAGACGGGTGCGCCGGACGGCTTCGTCGAGTCGGGCTTCACGCTCGAGGAGACGGCGGAACTCGCTGCCTGGCCGGACCGCGGACCCCTGTTCGAGCATCTGCGCTCGCTGGAGAAAACCCTGCGCGTGGATGACCTCGCGGCCTACGTCCGCGGCCTCGGGCTCGTCCCGACGCCGGCGCTCTCCCGGACGTTCCAAGGTACGCCGATGCTCCACCGCGGCGTCAACGTCGGCAGCTTCTTCCTCGCCGAGAAGCCGGCCGGCACCCCGTTCACCGACGCCGACGAAGCGCTGCTGGCGCTGTTCGCGTCGCAGGCTGCTACGGCTATCGCCAACGCCCGTACCCACCGTGCCGAGCGCCGCGCGCGGGCGCGGGTGGAGGCACTGGTCGAGACCTCGCCGGTGGGCGTGGTCGTGTTCGACGTCCACAGCGGGCTGCCGGCCTCGTTCAACCGCGAGGCGCGCCGCATCGTGGCGGGACTGCTCGAACCGGATGCGCCACCTGAGTCGGTGCTCAAGGAGCTGACCTGCCGCTTCGCCGACGGCGCCGAGGTCGCACTGGACGGCGTCCGGCTCGCCCGTACGCTCGGTGACGCCACCACCCTGCGCGCCGAGGAGGTCGAGCTGTCCATCGCGGACGGTCGCTGCGTACGCACGCTCATCAACGTGACACCGATTCGCAACGAGGACGGCGGGGTCCTCTCGGTGGTGGTCACGCTTCAGGATCTCGGTCCGCTCGAAGAACTGGAGCGGCTCCGCGCGGAGTTCCTGACGATGGTCAGCCACGAGTTGCGCGCGCCGCTCACTTCCATCAAGGGCTCGGCGGCGGCCGCACTCGGCGCCAGGCCGCCGCTGCCGCGCACGGAATTGCTGCAATTCCTGCGCATCGTCGACGCCCAGGCGGACCACATGCGGGGGCTGATCGGCAACCTGCTGGACGCCGGTCGCATCGAGGCTGGCACCCTGTCGGTCGACCCAAAACCCACCGACGTCGCGATGCTCGTGGACCGGGCCAGGAACACGTTCGCCAGCGGCGGTGCCGCGAATCCGGTCGGCATCGACCTCCCGCCGGACCTGCCTCGGGTCATGGCCGACGGCGAGCGCGTGGAGCAGGTGCTTTACAACCTGCTCACCAACGCCGCCCGGAACTCGCCGGGGTCGTCTCCCATCCGCGTCCAGGCCGCCCGCGACGGCGTTCACGTCGCCGTCTCGGTCGTCGACCAAGGCCGGGGCCTGGTGCCGAAGACCCTACGGCGCCTGTTCCAGAAGCACGTTGCGCTCGGTGACAAAGGGGGCGGGATCGGGCCCACAGGGCTTGGGCTCACCATCTGCAAAGGCTTGATCGAGGCGCACGGCGGGCGCATCCGCGCCGAGAGCGCGGGGATCGGCCACGGTGCGCGGTTCACGTTCACGCTGCCCATCGCCGAGACCGGGCTGGCTGCGCGCACCGCGCACACACCCGAGGCGGCGCGCCCGACCGCCGCGCCCGACCAACTGCGCGTCCTAGTCGTCGACGACGACCCGAACATGCTGCGCTTCGTACGCAACGCGCTCACCGAGGCGGGCTACGAGCCGCTGACGACCGCAGACCCTGACGAGATCGCCGACCTCTTGCGCACCGAGCGGCCGCATCTCGTCCTCCTCGACCTCGTGCTGCCCGGCGCGGATGGCATCGAGATCATGCAGACCGTCCCCGAACTGTCCGATGTCCCGGTGATCTTCATCTCCGGCTATGGCCGCGACGAGACCGTCGCCCGCGCCTTCGAGGTCGGTGCCGCCGACTACATCGTCAAGCCGTTCTCGTCGACCGAGCTCACTGCCCGGGTTGGGGCGCAACTCCGCCGACGCCCGGGCCCCGCGCCGTTCGTCCTCGGCGATCTCGCCATCGATTACGGCGAGCGCGCGGTCACCGTTACAGGGCGCGCGGTGCCGCTCACACCCACCGAGTACGAACTGCTCCGCATCCTCTCCGTCAACGCCGGTCGCGTAGTGACCACCGAGGCATTGCTGCGCCAGGCTTGGGGCACGCGCAAACCGGGCGGTGACTCCGGTCGCGTACGCGCGTTCGTCAAGCAGGTTCGGGACAAACTCGGCGACGACGCCGCGAACCCCCGCTACGTCTTCAACCAACGCGGCGTCGGCTACCGCATGCCAATGCCGGACGAGCCCTGATCCTGCCCTAGGGAAGGTCTGAACAAGACCTTCCCTAGCGCGGCACAGGGATGTGCCGCCAAATTCGATGGCGTAAGCCATTGAATTTGCGAGCGAAACTATTTGTTTCGCTACTGTTCAAGTCCAGGGACGGACTTGAACAGAGGTTTCCTAGTGCGGCATTGAGGCGCGCCTGGCTCAGCGCATTGCGCGCCTACACAGCAAGTCACTCATCGCGCACAACCACGCGGAATCCCGCGATGTTCCCGCGCACGGTGGCGTTGCCGTTCAAGCGAGCCGCGGAGCGTGCAGACGCCGACGGATTGAACCATGAGCCGCCGCGCAAGGTGCGGCGCCCGCAGTCGCCGTGCGTCCACGCGCTGCCGTCGACCGGCGCACCCTCATAGCTTTCGTTCCAGCAGTCCTCGACCCACTCCCAAACATTGCCGTGCATGTCGTGGAGTCCCCAGGCGTTGGCGCGAAACGAGCCCGTCAGGACCGTGCGGTCCAAACTGCGACGTCCACACCCGGCGCAGTTCGCCTCGCCATTGGCAAGCACCTCCCCCCACGCGTACGCCGTGTCGGCACCTGCGCGGGCGGCGTACTCCCACTCCGCCTCGGTCGGCAGTCGGTAGCGCCTGCCAGTTTGGGTCGCGAGCCAAGACGCGTAGTCATTCGCGTCCTCCCAAGAGACGTTGATCACCGGTCGGCGACCCCGGCCCCAGCCGGTGTCGTCCGGGCGCTCGCGGCCGGTCGCCCGCGCAAAACGGTCGAAATCGTCGAAGGTGACCTCGTGCTTCGACATCGAGAAGGGTGTGGCGATGGTCACCCCGCGCACCGGTTGTTCGGACGCCTTGCAGGCGGTCTCGGACACACAGCCCATCCGGAAGCTGCCAGCCGGAATGACGGTCATCTCCGGCCCGTCGCCTCCCGAACGCAACGGGTCGGCGTATTCGGCCGACACGAACTCCAGCGACACCGCATACATGGTGGGTGCCGCGCTGTGGTGAATCGTGCCCGCCCACGGCGTGTAGCCGCGCAGGCTCGCCTCCAACCGGTAATCGCCCGGCGGCAGCAGCACACCCGGCGAATAGGCATCGTCGCGGTCGACGAACGCCACCACCGCCCCGGGTGGATTGGTGGTTACCGTCAATGGATGCGATGCCGCCTCCAGGACGATCTCGTGGCGCGTGTAGCCCGCCACGTCCACCGTCCGCTCGACGGTCTGCCATCCGGTTTTGGACACCGCGATTCGATGCTGACCCTCGACTAGGCGCATACCCGGACGGTAGACGGTTTCCGCGTCCAGCAGCGTGACCTCAGCATCGGTCGGCGACAGCAGCAGGGTCAATGTACCGAATGCAGGCGCCAGGCTGAACTCCACCGATGCCGTGTCGTCCTTCGGAACCTCCGCCGCCACATCGGCGGTGACGTGGCCCGGTGCCCCGAGGGTCAGGCTGATCGGTCCGGCTGGCAGCTCGCCAAGCGTCGCGGGGGAACTGTCGGCCAATCGCTCGCCGCCCCGTTCGATCCATGCGCCGGGTGGGTTGGTGGTCACATGCAGTGTTCCCGTTGCCCGATCCAGCTCCCTTTCGAAGCGCCTCGATTCGCCCGCTGACAGATCCAGTTCGGTGTCGACGGCGTCGTAGTAGCGATGCCGGAGCGCCACAGCATAGACACGGGCCGGCAGCTCGTCGACTTCCAACGGCGTTACGCCAACCGGCTCGTCGTCGAGCAGGACCTCTGCGCCAGGGGGTTGGGTAACCACGACCAGCGATGCCGTCCGTGGCGGCGGTGCCTCGACCGGCGGAACGGGCGTCGGCGCAGGCGCATCGACAGGCGCCGTTTCTGTGGCTGCAGCGGCAGGTCGTTCAAGGCTCTGCGCAATCGGTGGCGCCGGGCCGGTTTCCGCTGGTGTGACCACGGCGGGTTGGTCCCCTGGTTCGTCGATGGTTTCCCAGTCGCCTCGTTGCACCACGAAGATGCTGGCGACAACTCCTACCAGCACCACCGCTGCGGCCCCCAAAAAGGCTTTGTGACGTCGGCGCGGCACCCGCCTGGCCGCCCCCTCGTCTTTGTCCGCCGCTGGGGCGCGCACGCGCCGTCGCGACTGCTTGCGTGCGTCCGGCGGAGCATCCACCAGCGCGTCCAGCAGCGCCTGCACGCCATCCGGACGTGTTGCGGGATCAAGCGTGAGCGCCGCATCGATGGCCGAGAGAAGTTGCGGGCTGTAGGCACTTCTGCCCTTTGCTGCCCGGACTGCGGGTACCAGCGTATCCCGTTCCGCGCGAATCGGCGCTTCCGGCGGCGCTACTCCCGTTACGCAGCGGTAGAGCACAGCGGCTAGGGAGTAAGCGTCCGCACGCGCGGTGACCAGTTCGGCGCGCGCTGAGTAGTGCTCGATCGGCGCAAAGCCGGGCATGCGTACGGCGCCGAATTCGTCCTGCGCGGAAACCGCCAAGCCCAGCAATATGGCAGAGCCATCGTCGCGCACGACGATGCTGCCGAGTCCGAGGTTTCCATGGGCCGTGCCGGCACGGTGCATCGCTGCCAGACCTTCCGCGACGGGCCGAACACGACCTACCAGTTCGGCGTTCGAGAGCGTGTCTCCCGGACGCAGCAGGGCGGCGAGGGGCCGCCCCGCCACATAGTCCATCGCAACACATGCCGTACCATTGGCCTCGAACACACTGAGGATTCGCACGACATTGGGATGTTCGACGGCCATCATCCTGTCAGCGCGTTCGACGAAGCGTGCGAGGCCGGCGCGGAATGCCGCCTCCGCGGCGGGCGACACCGGTTGTACCCGTAGGTCGTCCGTGCGGACGGCGAGACCGTGCGGGGCGTATTCGCGCACCGCAACGTTGGCGGCGCCGCCCTCGTCGAGACAAAGATAGACGTTGCCGAACGTCCCGGAACCCAACAGCCGTTGGATCTCGTAGGCACCGAGTCGGTGCCCTGCCCCTAGTGTCTTGAGATCATCCGTCATGGCGGGTTGCTAGACTGCGGACGCGGCATTGCCGAACGGGAACCGGTTTCGGGTTCCATCTTCGGCCTTCCCCAACGCCCCAGAACCCGTGAGCAGTACTTCCGTTCGCGTCGTTTATCCTTCGGGCCAGCCATGCCTACCTCGCATGGAAACGCCTACCGTCCGGCGTCTACATATCGGCTCCGATCGCTTCGCCGTGCTGACTGTAGTCCAAACCCTCGGCCTCTTCCTCGACCGTCACCCGCAGGCCGATGAACCGCTTGATCAGGAAGAGAATGCCGATTGTGCCGAGCGCGCTCCAGCCGCTCACCGCGAGGACGCCCTCGAACTGCACCCAGATTTGCCAAAAGTTGCCGTCGACGGCACCCGCCGCGTTGCCGATCTCCTCCAGTGCGAACACGCCGGTCAAGACCGCGCCAAGGAGACCTCCGATGCCGTGAATGCCGAACACGTCCAAGGCGTCGTCGTAGCCGAGACTGTATTTCAACCACGCACAAGCCCAGCAGCACGAGAAACCGGCGACGACGCCGATCGCCACGGCACCCACCGGCGAGACGTAACCCGCAGCGGGCGTGATGGCCACGAGACCTGCAACTGCGCCTGACACGAGCCCGAGAACGCTAGGTTTCTTGAGCACCGCCCATTCGTAGAACATCCACGTCAACGCGCCCGCTGCCGCCGAGGTTTGGGTGACAAGCATCGCGTACGCCGCATTGCCGCCCGCCGTCAGCGACGAACCCGCGCTGAACCCGAACCAGCCGATCCAGAGCAGGGACACGCCGATGACGCTGAAAAGCGGATTGTGCGGCGCCATGTTCTCGGCACCGTAGCCGGTTCGTTTGCCGACGACCAGGCAAGCCACCAGCCCGGCCACCCCCGCATTGATGTGGACGATCGTCCCGCCGGCATAGTCCAGCACCCCCTGCTCCTTGAGGAAGCCGCCGCCCCAGATCCAGTGCACGACAGGCGCGTACACCACAATGGACCAAAGCGCGATGAAGAAAAGCAAAGCAGAGAATTTCATCCGATCTGCCACGGCACCGGTGATCAGCGCGGCGGCGACCACGCCGAAACCGAGCTGAAACACCACATACAACGACTCCGGGAACGAGCCGCGCAACGAATCGAGCTCCAGATTCGCGAGGAACAGCATCCCGAAGTCGCCGATGTACTCGTTGTCTCCCGAGAACGCCAGGCTATAGCCCACGAGAATCCAGAGCACCGAGACCAGACAGCAGATGGCGAAACACTGCCCCGAGATCGACAGCATGTTCTTGCGGCGCACCATGCCGCCGTAGAACATGGCGATGCCGGGTACGGTCATCATCAAACCCAGCACGGCCGCGGTCAGCATCCAAGCCGTCGTGCCGCTGTCGAGCGTGGGCGGCGGCTCCTGGCCCCAGGCAGGCGCGGCGACCGTCGCGAATAGTGCACACGAAGCGGCAAGTTTCTTGTTCATCGAGACCTAGCTCCAATCAGCTTTCTATTGTTCGATCCAATCGGAACCGAGAACCCGACGTAGACTGGCACAGTCCGCAATAGGGAAACCTGCCGCACCGGCAGTCGCAGGCGGCCAGCTCACATCCGTCCATCGGATCATCCACGCATTCGACTCGCACTAGCGCGGCTTGCGCACCTATGACCGCCGCGCCTTCGTCCCGAAGACCGCCCGCGCACCCATCCGTCCGACGTCCGCCTTGGGCTCCTCCTCATCATCAGGCGGCTGTACCCGATCCTTGCCCGCAGCGGGAATCGCCGACGGAGCGCGGGGACGCACTGCGGGCGTTTGCCGTCCCGTTCGCTGTGCGCGGGACCCCGGGACCGCCAGTGTCGGCGGTTCCGCATTGCCCACTGCCGGAGCTGCCTCCGGCGACTCCCGCAGACGTCGACTGCCCAGAGCAGGTTCGTCACTGTCGCGACGCGGTGCGGGCTGTGTCGCGGGCGGCAGTGCTTGCCGCGCTGGCGCCGCTGGCGCGGTCCCTTGGCGTTGTGGCGTCTTCGCGGCCGGCGGGATCGCCTGACGTGGCGAGCTGGCCGACGACGTCGCGGCGGGACCTTCCCCGCCCAGAGGTCCGGGCCGTGCCACCGACGGCTCAGGTCGATCCGAGGGTGCGGCAGGGGCCGGAGTCCAAGATGTCGCCGTTGTGGGGGGCGCGGTACCCGGTTCCCGTGCCGCAGGGGGTGCGTTCCGCGGTTCCGGTGGCATTTCGGTCGTAGCGCTGCCAGGGCGGGCCTGCACAACTCGATCAAGAGCCTGATGGACAGCCATCCAGCCCAATCCGATGCTGACCACCCTCTCGGTCACGAACACCAGGAGTGCACTGCTCCATCCCGGGAGGGTGGCCATAAAGTGGTAGGTGTTTCTAGAGGTCACCTGGGCCTCCCGAACCAAGCCCTCCGCGTGTTTCGGCGTCGTCAATGTCAGAGACTTGCTGCGGAACAGGCCCCCTAGATGACGCGCGACCGTGCTGGCCGCCGCAGCGTCGATGCCCTCGCGGCATGAAGTCGCCAGAGTCAAACCCGTCTCGAGATCCAACACAATGCAGGCAAGAAGGCCGTCGGTCTCCCCCACCAAGCTGTCGCAAACGTTCTGAAGTCCCATGCCATCGCCTCCCCGCGCCCCAACAGCAGCGCGAACCCGCCCGTCCGGGTGCTTGCCCGGTGTGTCCGGGAAGTCTATACAACCCGAACACCCAAAGGTCAAGCTTCCACTGGGGTTGTGCGTCAGTCTGAAACTGACACGCAATCCGAAAAACTGTCGTTGCCCCCTGCCCCGTTCGCGGTACTGGTCCTCCCAGCCGGCCTGGCGGTTCCATCATCGCGCGCGACGGGTTCGAGCAACGGATGGGACCGCTCCCCGTCTCGCGCTCGCTGGCGGCCATGGGACGCGGCCGTTCATCGTCAGCCTCGCCTACGTCGCGATGATGATCTTCATCCCGCAAATGGCCCCCGGCTGATGCGCTGCCCGGGGCCCGACCCGTCAACCCCACCGAACCGACCAGCACGCCACATCGCGCCACTTCGCTTGTCACACGTGCGTGACAAAACTGACCTTCGCCCACGCGCGATTGCCTCTAGCGCCTCCAGCAGATCGTCCCGGAAGCGACCCTACTGGCGAACGTTGTCCAGGAGCGCAAAGTCAGCCATGTTGGGGCGTCAGAGCTTGTATCGGAAGCCGATGTTGAAGCGCGGGCCCGCCTGGCCAGCGAACAGCGTCTGCAACCGGTCGCGCCCGTACACATGCGTCGTCTCGTCCGTGACGTTGATCGCGTCGACGTACACCTGCATGGCATCCGTGATCCAGTAGCTCGCGCTCACGTCGAGCTGCTGGTAGGCCGCGACGTAGGTCGGCGGCCCCGGGCCCACGTTCACCTGTCCGGTTCCCGCGAGAAAGTCGTCGCGCCAGTTGTATGCGAGGCGCACGTTGATGCCGTTCTTGTCGTAGAAGGCGATCAGGTTGGCGGAGTCGCTCAAACCCGTGAGCACGAACTGCTGCTCGAGGCTGAAGTCGTCATAGCCGACATCGGCGTCGACGATAGTCGCGTTGGCGATCAAGCCGAAGCCCGACTCGCCGAAGTTGTGCTGCACGACGAACTCCCAGCCGCGCATCGTGGCCTGCTCGATGTTCACCGGGACCGTGAGGATGAATGGCGAGGCGGGGTCGCGACCGGCAACGCCGGAGATGACGCCGTTAGCCGTGTCGACACCCGACGCGTCCGCACGGTTCGCAAGGATCCACGAATAGAGCGTTGCCGAGTCCGAACTACCCGTCGCCGTACGTGCCTCCTCCGCCAACGGCCCAAGCCCCGGGTGCGGCAGGTTGAAGGTTTCCTCGGTGATCGAGGACGTGCCGATGAAGTTCTCGACATCCTTGAGGAAGTAGCCCGCCGCCGCGTAGCTCCCCTCGCCGTAGTAGTACTCCACCGACAGGTCGTAGTTCTGTGACTGGAACGGGAGAAGTGCCGGATTGCCCCGGTTGCCCCGTCCGCCGTCGACGCGTACCAGCGACTCGATCGTCTGGCCGCCTTGGATGTCCCCGTAGTTCGGACGCGTCATGGTCTCGCTGTAGGAGTAGCGGCCAACCAGGGCGGGCGTCAGGTCGATCTTGAAATCGACACTCGGCAGCAGGAGGTCGTAGCTGCCGGTGAGATTGGTGAACGCGGTGTCCGCCCGGATGGCCGTGAGCTCGTTTCCGGAGATCCAGTTGATGCCCGTGTACGCGGGGGAAAGCGCTTCCGAGTCGACATCGGTTGCCTCGTACCGGAGTCCGACACGAACCGCGACGTGCCTAGTCCCCCAGTCGCCGCTCATGTTTGCCTGCACGTAAACCGCCTCGGATGCTTCGAGCGTGCGCCGGTCGGCCGTGAAGCGGCTCGACAAACAGAGCCCGGTGCCGCAATCGCCCATGTCGTTGAGCACGAACGTGCTGGCCGCGCCGGAACGCATGAGTTGCTCGGTACGCGCTACGAGTTCCGCCATTTCGAACCGGTAGTACGCCGTCTGCCGCCGCGCGTCGTCGCCCCCCGGCAGCTGGTCGAAGGCATCGCCGGCATCCGACGGGATCAAGAGGTCTGCGATCGCACCCGGCTGCGTCACGCCACCCCAGGCGTCGCGTTGCACCACCGAGCCCGCAGCACGGTTGTCGACGTCTGTGAACTGGATGCCGAAGTCGATGCTGTCGATGAAACTCAAGTCCAACTCGTAGATGCCACTGAGCCTCGTTTGCCCAATGTCCATTTCAGAGAAGTTGTTGGTGAACACGCTACCGGTGACGATCATGTCGTCGGGCGAGAGCGGATCGGCGAGCGCGAGTTCCAGCACCGGCAACTCGGCACCGAAGTGGCCCGTGGTCCGCGAGCGCGTGAACGCGGCGGTGGAAAGCAGGGCGGAGTCGCCGAACGGGCTGTCAGGCTCGCGCGTTGCCGTCGAGTTGTGGTGATCGATCTCCAGCGTCAGCCGGTCGGTGGCGTCCCACAGGACGTTCAGGCCGGCGGCGCCGTTCTGCGTGCGCCAAGCGTCTTGCCCGCCCGCCATCGAATAGTCGGCGTTGCTCGTGTTCTCAGTGTAGGCAAGCGGGGTTGCCTGCGGACCGTCGGTCCACAGCGTCTCCTGGCCGCCGAAGTTGAACCATGCCGAAAGGTTGCTGTACGTGCGTTCGAGTTCGACCTCAGAGTACGTGTAGTCGAGCGTGGCGACCAGAACGTCGGAGGGCTGGACCTGCAGCGTGAGCTGGCCGTTGGTTCGCACGCGGTCGAATTCCGCGATTTCGTAGCCGATCGCCTGCGGCACCGAGTAGAGGTCTCCCTCCCCCGGACGGTTCTGCTGGTTTGGGTCGGTGTGCGGCGGGATGCCGCCCCATTCCGACGGGCCGATGCCACACCAGCAATTGTCCACCTCGCCGGGGAACGTCCGCCAGCCGCCGACACTGGCCGTGTTGGCACCGTTGTCGCGATCCTGGCGGACGACGCTCAGCGAAATGCCGGCACGGTCGTTGGCGAACGTATTCGAGAACAGCGCCGAAATCTCGGGCGTCGCTTCGCTGCCCTCGTCCGTGGACAGGTCGCGAAGCGCGCTGCCGGCCGCGGTAAAGGACGGGCCCGGGTTCTCGAGCGGCCGCGTCGTGCGAATGCTCAACGTGGCCCCGATGCCGCCCGTCGGCATTTGCGCCTGACCGCTCTTGTAGACCTCCACCGTGCGTATGCCTTCGGATGCGAGGTTGCCGAAATCAAACGAACGGCCAAGTCCCGAGGCCGTCGGCATCTGTCGACCGTTGAGAAGTACAAGGTTGAAATCCGGACCGAAGCCGCGGACGGTGACGCGGGCGCCTTCACCGCGCTCGCGGTCGATGGACACGCCCGTGATTCGTTGCAGGGACTCTGCGAGATTGCTGTCCGGGAAATCGCCGATGTCCTCTGCAGTGATCAGATCCACCACGCCGATGGCGGCGCGTTTGAGATCCATCGACCGCTTCAGACTCTCCCGAATGCCGACTGCAACGATCAGCTCCTCGAGCGTGACCGACGCCTCGGCGTCTCCCTCCTCTTCCGCCTCCTGGGCCGTCGCCATGCCAGCCACGGCAATCGACACGGCCGCCGCGAGCGGAGTCTTTCGCCAACGTCTCTCGCGCATACTTCCCTCCCCGATACTGCTAAAGGAGAACCGCGCGGACCACGCCCCACCGGCGTGATCACTGCAACTATTGTGCGACGACTATAGTGCGTCTCGACCTCCACGACAACCACCCCGTTGACTTGGCAGAGCGGCTATCCGAGACGTGCGAACGCAAGGGTCGCCCCTGTCCGATTCGACCATGCGATTCAACGCATTGCGGATTCGCGCCAAATGCGAGACGCGCTAGCGCCACAAAAGCCGTTGCCTAGCGGCACCGCCTTTTGCCCCAGCCTAAGCCGCCCTAGCACCCAGCCGACCTTTCGGCTAACGCCGAAAAATCCGACAGGCTGCTAGTCCGCTAGAAAGGCAACCCGGAATCCGGTGTCCGGGTCCCCGCGATCCGGATCGCTCGAAGTCCGCAGAGCGGTCGGATCGGCCGGCGATGACCCGTCCCATAGTCCGTGCCGTCGCACCCGGCGCTCGCACCCCTCCTGTACCCAAGCCGTGCCGTCCTCCGGGGCTGGTGTCTGGACGGTGCCCCCGCAGTCGAATACCCATTCCGATACGTTGCCGAGCATGTCGTGGAATCCCCACGCGTTGGCGACACCGACCCCAGCCGGTGCACCCACCCGCAACGGCACGGCATGGTCGGAACGGGTACCGCTGTCGCCCCCGGCACGCGCTGCATATTCCCATTCCGCTTCGCTCGGCACGCGGTATTCGCGCCCGGTCTCCTCGGAAAGCCACTCCGCGTACGCTACTGCGTCGTGCCAAGATACGTTCACCACCGGACGCCGGGCACCCGCCGCCACGACCCCAGGCGGTGGCCTACCCGTCGCGGCAGCGAAGCGTGCGTAGTCGAGGTCAGTCACTTCGTACTTCGACAGGGCAAACGCGCGCTTGAAAACCACCAGCCGACCGGGGGCATCCGGATTCGAGCAGTCCGGTCCGAAACAGCCCAGGCGAATACGGCCCGGCGGCAGCATGACCATGGTCGGGCCGGTCCCTCCCGAGCGAAGCACGTCGGCCTGCTCGTTGCGTCGCACGGGTCCGTACCCGTGCGGCGCCGGCACGCCCGACGGTACGTCGGCGTTGCCGCGCAAAATCCCGGTATCGACCCAAGTGATGACGGCGATCATGCCCGTCGCCGCCAAGGCCGGGACCGCCCACCGCAACGCCCTGAGACCGACGTTGGCGTCCTCGGGACCCTGCCGGACCGCGATTCGGGCGACCTGTCGCGACACGGCGATCTGCCGCGCCACGGGGATCTGCCCCGGACCGACCGACGCTGCCCGGCCAAAGCCGCGTGCGGACGTCCTTGCGGCCCGACTCGCGAGCAAGGTCTGCGGTGCACCGCGAAACAGCATGCCATGCCACGCCAACAGGCTCTGGGGCCGCGATGCGATGGGTACGGCCATACCGGCGTCGATTGCGGCCAGCATTTCGATATCGCGGCCATCGCCCGCATGGGCGGCCGGCGTCAGGTCCCCGCCTGCGGCGCGGAACGGCGCGTCCGCAGGCGTCAATCCCGTCGTGGAGCGGTACATCACGGCACCAAGCGCATAGATGTCGGTCCACGGACCCTCGCGACCGCCCGGGGAGTATTGTTCAAGGGCCGCGTAGCCCGGGGCGATCTCCGCGAGGTTTCCTGTGTGGGCTTCGAAAGCCTGGCGGGCACCGCCGACGACCTTTGCGCCGATGCCGAAGTTGCGCAGCACCGGCGTGCCATCGGGACGAATGACGATTGCTTCCGGATTGATCTGGCGATGCAGCACCCCGATCATGTGAGCGTTGCCCAAACCCCTGATGAGCGGCTGCATCAGCTCTCTCAACTCGTCGTCTGGCAAGGTCCCTTCCCGTTCAAGCCGGGCGCCAAGGGTCTCTCCCGTCACGGCTTCGGACACGGCATAGCCCGTGCCGTTGGCGTCCACCCAATGGTGCATGCAAGCGATGCTGTCGTCGCGGAGTCCCGCCAGCGTCCTCGATGTGGCGAGAAACGCCGACAGGCCGGCTTCGAACTCATCTGCAGCCCGGGCGCTTTCAGGTCCGACCGAGACGCCGTCGCGACGCCGCGCCAGACGGGCTGGGAAGTACTCCTCGACGACGACGGGCACGTCGCCTGCGGTTGCCGCGTACCGCACACTCGCAACGCCGAGCTGCAATACTGCGCGGATCTCGTACGTGTCGAACAGCTGGTAGCCGGTGGGCAGGGTATGCGAGTTGATGGTTGCCAATTCCCCTAAGCCACTGTCCACCCCAGCTGCCATTCGAACACGTCGTCGGCAGGCGAAACAGTCAACACGTCGGCGCAAGGGCGGGACTTTGCAGCCCTAGTCGCACGCCGAACCGGACCCGGTGCGAAACTCTACGCGGATGCGTGGCGATTGTGAAGGACTGGGCTAGTTCCGGGTCAACGGCCCCGGAGATTGCCATGACCGGACCGCAGCACCGACGTCCGACCAGGGAATATCGTCCCCTTGCTGCCGGGTGGCTACCGGCCCGTCCACCGCACCACCTGCACAAGACTCGCATGATCGTCGCGCCAAACATACTCGGCGCCTGCAGGTTCGAGGGGCGACCAGTCAGCCCCCAGGATGTCGAGGGTCGCCCGGTCGGCGGCAACGGCCACCCACTCCGACGGGGCGTACGTCGGATCGGCGTCCCGGCCCGGATCGGCGGAACGCGCGATCACGGCCGCACAACCCAAGTCGGTCGTCACGGCGGCCACGACGGGTTCCAGATCCAAGATCCGGTTCGAGATGTGCAGCAGCAGAACGCCGTCGTCGGCAAGCTTGCGAAGGTAAAGCGCGACGGCCTCGCGGGTGAGCAGATGCGTAGGAATGGCGTCGGAGGAGAACGCTTCCATGATCAGCAGGTCGAAGCTCCGATCCGGCTCTTCGGCAAGCGTCAGGCGTGCGTCCCCGACGATGATCGTCGGGTCCGGGTCGTGCCGGGGGATCATCTGAAAGTAGCCGCTTTCAACGGCCAGCCAGACCACTAGCGGGTCTATTTCGAAGTAGCGCCAGCGGTCGCTTTCGCGCCGGTAGTACGCCATGGCACCACTACCCAAGCCGACGATGCCTACCCGCTGGTGCTCAGTAAGCGCCTGGGTGGCGGCGAATGTTCTGGCAACCGGGCTTGCCGGCGTGTGGTAGGTCGTCGGCCGTGGCCCGTCCGGGCCGGACGACTGGCCACCGTGATCAGTGGTCCCGTGCATCAAGCTGCGCATCGGGGGATCCACCGAGTCCGTCACCCGATAGACGCCAAAGAAGCTCCGGCCTCGCCAAACCGTGTCGCTGTCCTGCCACGGTTGCGCCAGCCCCGCCGTCACGAACGCCAGGATGCACAGCGCGAAGCCAACGGGCCTGACCTGGCGGGACAGCGCAAAGGCACCGAGAATGCCGTACACGCACGCGACGACAAACACGGGTTGTGGCCAGTCGAGCCAAATGAACAGCGTGGCACCGCCAACAATCGTCGCCAAGATGATAGCCGCGATCACGGCGTCGGCAATCTTGATGCCCGGCGACCGACCCGGGAGCAGGGCGGCGGCAAGCACCAGGGCGAGCGGATACTCCAGGATGGCATCGAACATCAGCGGTGCCAGAATGGCCACGAACGCGCCACCGACCAAGCCGCCCAGCGACACGCACAGGAAGTACTCCGTGAGGAACTCGGGCGACGGCCTGCGCCGGGCGAGCTCCAGATGGCACGCTGCAGCGACGATGAAGAACACCAACAGATGCAGCGGCAGGAACACCACGGCGGGTTCACGCCACGGCAGGACGACGGCCAGCAACACCAGCGCCCACGCCATGCCCCGAGCGGCAGGGCCGAGCCGCAACAGCGGTCGGCGGGCGAACGCATTGACGAAACCGAGCAGGTAAAGGACCAGCGGTACTACCCACAGCAGCGGTGCCGAGGCGATGTCGGTGCTAATGTGGCCCGTGACGCCGAGCAGCAGACCCGACGGCACCGCGCTGTACGCGATCCAAGCGAGACGCTCGCGTGCGACCGGTGCCGGGCTTCGACGCGTCGGGGCAGCCCCGGGGCCGGCTGGCCCGTTCCACACAATAGCCCCGCAGCCGACCACGCACGCCGCGAGCACGGCGAAGCCGAATGCCCACGCCGACGCTTGGGTGCGTACGCCTAGCGCCGGTTCAAGCACGAACGGAAAGGCAAGCAGCACGACGATGCTGCCCACATTGCTCGCTGCGTAAAGGAAGTAGGGGTCGCTGGCGTTCGGATGCCGGCTACGCGAGAACCAGCGGAGCGTCAAGGGAGCGGTCGCCGACACGGCGAAGAACGGTGCCCCGATCACCATCGCCATCAGTCCGAGCAGCCAAAGCGCCGGCGCGTACGCGGCGTCCGGCACCCAGGCCTCGGAGGCGTTGAACGGCAGCGCCAAGGCCGCGAGGCCGAGACACCCGAAATGGATAATTACCTGGAACGGGTGCCGCAGCCGCGCAAGCAGATGGGCATAGGCGTAACCGGCGAGGAGTGCGGCCTGAAAGAACACCATCGCAGTGTTCCAGACGGCGGGCGAACCGCCCAGCACGGGAAGCACCATCTTGGCGAACAGCGGCTGAATCCAGAACAACATCGCCGCACCTGCGAACGCGGTCCCGGCGAACCAAGCCACAAGCAATCTGCGACCCGTTGCGCCGGTCGCGGCGTCAGTTGTCATAGGGCCGCGTCTGCTTCTCGGCGCTCAAGGCAGGGGCTTGATGCCCCAACATTAGCAATCCCGCAACGGCGAGGGCAAGCGGAATAGTGGCGCGGTGCAGCCCGCCACAGGGCGCCCCGTAGGTCCCTCGGCGGCGGCTCTCTTCTTGATGATGCCCAGGGTTACGGGAGTCCCCGGGGCGCTGGATTCACGGCTATGGACGCTCTAACGTTCGTCTCTCGGATTGTGTAGGGTAGGACAACAACGTCGAACTTGGGAGCTGATGTGACACGGAACGGAATCCGCGCGACGTATCTTGGCGTCGCCCTGTTGGCTCTTGCGATGCCACCGAGAACAATGGCCGAGGACGGCATCTACGTTGGCGTCGCGGTGGTCGGGGCGCAATACGGCACCGCCTACGACAAGACGGTCGACAATACCTTGGCCAACAACGCGTCGATGCTGTTCGCAGGTCAGCGGTTGGACTCGAACGACTCGACGAACGGCATCACCTACGACGCCGGGGTGGTGTTCGGCCTACGAGGCTCGCTAGGCGTGCTCTACTACGGCATCGAGGTCGATTGGACGACCCATCAGGGAAACGTGTCGGGCCATCTCGAAGGCGCCGGTACAACCCCCCTGCGCAACCAGGTCGGCGAGAACTGGCCGGAGGATTGGGAACTCGCCAAGGACAAGAGCTACGGCCTCACCCTGCGGATCGGCACCGAAATGCCGTTCGCCGATGCGACCGGATACGTCCTCGCCGGAGTCCGGCGCGTCGAGGCGGGCTTCACCCGCTCCTATACCGGGTGCCTGCTGCCAGGCGAGATATGCGGACCGACCCAGTTCCAGACTGCCAGCGAATCCTTCGACGAGAACTTCGACGCCTTCGTGCTCGGCGTGGGGATGGAGCAGCCGTTGGCCGGCGTCGTGCTGCGGGGCGAACTCCGCTATGTCGCGCACGGCAGCACGTCGCAGCTTGTGCTATTCGACGACTTGGGCGTTAGAGTGTCCACGAGCCTCGAAGCCACCGAAGTCGGCCTCGGCATCAGCGTGCTCTGGACCCTCTGACCGTTTGGCAAGGCAAGGTCGGCAGTCGGGATTACCAATGCCAACGCCAATGACCCATCATCGGTCCCTGATTCGGAACTTGATGGAAGTCGTCGCGCAGTAGCCGTCGTCCGATTGGATGGTCACGGTGATCCTTTCGATTTCGTCCGTCCAGACCTGCGGGACCCGGTAGATGAGATCCGAATTGGCAAAGTCCGGCTGATCGGCGGAGGTCGCATCGTGCCAACGGCCACGAGCGACTTGCCAGTACGCCGACCATACCTTGGTGGACGGGAAGTGGGCGGTGAATGCCCGCAAGGACATTGTCTGGCCTTCGAGTGCACCCTCGGCATATAGGTCGTCGACTAGCCAATCGTTTGTCGTTCCGGCGATGTAGGCATGCCACGGCGCTTCGCCGGCGGGGCACTCCGCCTCGGGGACGTGTTCCCTATCAGGGCAGGCGCCGTCCTCGCTGGCCGGGCGGCAGCTGCCCCACCCGGTCGCGATTCCGTCGTACGGTACCCCGACCATCCCGATCTTCTGCAAGGTCGTCGTCTCGCGCGACAACGCCGCGCCCGCGGAGCGGACTCGATGTTCGACGACACCCACGACCTTCGCCTCACCGGCAACATGCAGTCCACATGCCAACCTGGCGTCGCGTGTCCAAGGGGTTGCGAATGCAACGCCACCAGCCACGGTTCCCAATATCCCGAAGTCGTCCGGCGCGTAGACATCGATCCAGTTCGAGGGTTCCAGGCAAAGCTGGCTCACCGTGCATCCATCCGGGTCGACGCAGTCCACCGAAGCCCGGACGGCGGTCTCTTCGCTCGATCGCGGCAGTTCGAATACCTCCCCGGCAACGCTTGCGGCGGCGAGCGCAGCCGCAACCGTGAAGGAAGCTTTCGAAACAGCACTTACGGATGGGCAGGACTCCGCACGACATCGGGGCATCGCACCCTTGCTGCGCCGCCCGGGCGCATCGCGGCGAGTTCTCCACAGGTTAACCCTCATTGCACCCCTCGTGTCACCCTCGCTTCCTCACTCGTCATCCTCGACGCTAAGTTCGACCGAGGTGGTCGCGCAATACCTCGGGCTATCCCCGTAGGTCACCGTGGCGGTGACCACGACCCGCAGATCGCTGTCGACCAGAGGAGCGCGGTAGACGGCCTCGTCGGTGTCATCCAAAGACGCCTCGACAATACCGTGGGAAGCGAACCAAGCGGTCGTCTGGCCGGTTGCCGACTGTCCGGCGACATCGTACAGCCGGCTGGAGACCGCCAGCGATTGGCCTTCGCCGACCGTGGTGGCGACTTCGAATGTCGGCAGACCCGGCGGGACCCCGTGGCTGCCGCGTATCACTGCGTAGCCTACCGAGTCCCGGCAGGTCCGCCGGACATGCCTCGAATCCGGGCATGGCGACCCGATTCGCGCGGGACGGCAGTCCCCCCACCCGGGCGCAATGTCGAAGGGGTACTCCGCATCCAGTTCCGCGCCGCCAAACTGCCCGATCACCGATCCATTGCGCCGCACAATGGCGGTTTCTCGCGACGCCGCGGCCAGTTCGCCGTTCTCGTCGACGACCCGGTGCTCTAGATTCACCGAGACATTCGCCCTGCCTTCGACGGTTGCCACGCACGCTAGACTTGCATCGGCCCGCCAAGGCGTCCACAGCTGCCCGCCAAACCCCACTTCACTCCAGCTGTCGAGGTCGGTGGCATCGATGGTCCCCTGTGTGTCGGGTTCCGAGCACGAGAGGCCCAGTCCGCAGCCGTCCTCGTCAAGACATTCCATTGCAGCACGTACCGCGGTCGCGTCGTCCGACCGGGGAAGATCAAAGGTGTAAACGGTCGCGGCTGTCGCGGGCGAGACTGCTGCCAGCACCGCTAGTGCCAAACCAGCTCCGGTCGTCTGGAATTTCAAGGCGTCCCATGCGCCATTGCATGCGGCTGTGGATCGTGCGGGCCTTGATGCCCGCGACGTGCCTCTACTCCACGTGTTGCCTTCGCTTGGTGCCATCGGTGTCAACATTCGGACGGCGTGCGACCCGCCGAGCGCGCCCTTGAACGCGCGACGGCTAAAGTCGCGCGACCGCCGCTCAAAGTTCGCCTGATCTCTTGGTGTCTGTCTGACCATGATCATACCCCACGAAGGGCATTCTGCAAGGGAACTCAGTCTTGAAGCGATCCTCGACACCACCGATCCGGCGGGTACCAAACCTTGGCCATCGACAGCAGGAGGGAGCCCCCAGCCGAGCGACGTGGCTCACCCGTCCCTTGGATCCCCTACGCCCTTGGACAACGAACGGCGGGCGAGTTTAATATCGGTGACGCTCGACGAAGAATGAATGTCCGGCCATCCGGGGGGAGACCAGATGCCACCGGCCCGAACCACACCACGCGGCCGTCCGCCCCGCGAACGGGCACGATATGGGTTGTACGTTGCTCTGGGTCTGGCAGTGATCGTGCTACCCGTCGTTGTGCTCTCTTTCGTATACGGCAGTGAAGGTGACGAAGTGGAACTCGACGCCAGCCTCTGCCCGGTCGACACGGCGGCCATCGCCGGACGCACCGTGCTGCTGCTCGATGTCGGTAAACCGGTCAGCGACGCCACGGCAGGTCTGCCAGCCGAACTCGTGCAGCGCGTGACGCTCGACATGGCCGCCAACGCGGAGTTGCAGGTCTTCCTGATCGCTGCGAACCCGTTGGCGCCGCGGATACTCGTCGACCGGCTCTGCAAGCCCTACGCCAGCGACGACCTTGCCGTTGCCGCCGCCAAGGACCGGTCGGGCGACACGCGCGACTGCGACGACCTGCCGGCGCAGCTTTCGCGCCATGTCCGCAACCGCGCCACGCAGTTCTGCGAGCGGCGCGATGCGCTCAGGCGACGCATAGACGGCATCATCGCGGGGGATTGGCCGACCACGGTAGCAAACGCCTACCTGGTGGAGGCCATCGAGGACACGCGTCTGGCGCTCGCACAGTTCGCCCATCCCTCCCTTTTCGTGTTCTCCGACATGCTTCAGCACGCGGAGTGGTACTCCCACGCGGAGCGCGGGCCGAACAAGTGGGATTACGAGGACTTCGCCCAAGCCCGCGAGCAGGAGACCGGTCTCCTGTCGGAGCCGCCACCCGACGATCCCGATCTCGCCGTGACGGTCTACTACGTGCCCAGACGCGGGCTAACCGAACATCCGCGCGTGGCGCGGGCGCACCAGAGATTCTGGCGCCGGTATTTCGCCGACGTCGGCTCGGTGACCTTCGAGGAACAGCCTCTACACGTCGCCTACGAAGTACGACCCTTTGCCGGTCGGGCAGCCGCTGCCGGGTCCGACCCGCTTGCCGAGGCTAACCAGGAGGAGGAGTCGGCGGCGAGCGAAGCGGCGACAGCGCTACAACGCCAACCGGCCCCCGAACCTGTCCTGGAGGTCGACGACGTCGAAACGGAATCGGCCACGGGTTCTGGCGCCGATGCCGGGCCGGCGTCGTCGGTCACCGTCGAATCCGCAGCGTCGCAGAATGTCCGTACCGCTGGTGACACGCCTGACGCCGACTCGTCGCTCACGGACACGGCTGCCGAGCCGGTGCAATCGAACGCGGACGCGCCACCCATCGTCACCGACAGGGACCCAGGAGGCCCTTCGCAGCCTCCCCCCGACAAGGCGTCGTTCACGGACACGGCTGCCGAGCCGGCGCAATCGGCCGTGCCACCGATCGTCGCCGACAGCCAACCAGGACGGCCCTCACAGCCTCCCTCGGGCAACGCCCCAACGGACGCAGCACCGGCGGCCGATTCAATCGGTCCGGCCGAAGACACGGCACCCCTAGGCGTCGCGACCGGGAACCCCGAGCGGCTGCCATCGGACAACCCGGCGACCGACGCGCAGGAAGGTGTTGCTCCCCCTCCCACCCGACCGGAACCGGACACGCTAGACCTGCCGAACCTAGCCACGAACTCCGAACGCCCAACAGATGCATCGCAGAGCTTCTGCGAGGCGAGGCTGAAGCCTGAGTTCGTGGGCGTGGACGTCTATCCGCTCGGTGGAAACACCCGGGGCCGAAAACCCAACTTCGGCTCCGCGGAAATCGTCGTTGCATACACCATCAACGAAGACGGCGAAACCGTGGACAGGGACGTTGCCGTGCAGATGTCGGAATCAACGGTGGACCTGCCGCGCTACACGGACCTGTTTACGCGACGTGCGCAGCAGATCGTGCGGGGATGGTCGTTCGACTTCGCTTCCGAGAACGGCTGCGAGAGACGCCAGTCGCGCGTGGTCCGACTCCAATTCCAATACCGCCGTTGAATCCGTTTGGTCCGCGTTTATGCACGCGGTTGATAACCATTAACGTTACACATATGATCGAGTCATTCATCGTTTGGACAGGCCCTTGCCGGAGGCGCCGATGAGACTTGGCAGTCTGCAGGACTTGTGCGAGGACATCGTCGCTGGCGTGGAAGGCGCTTTGGGTTGTGCATTGGTGGACTTGACGACCGGTCTCCCGCTGACACTCAAGGTACGCAATGGCGGTCTGCTCGATCCTGGTGCCATGGAGCTTCTTGCAGCCACGGGTGTGGCGTACTTCAACGGCGGCATAGGCGCGAGTTCTGCCGATGCGGCGTCGGGCGAACATATCGAAGAGATACAGACGACGACGGACGACGCCTATTTCTTCATGTCGCGCGTGCCCGGCGGGTCACAGGAGCTCCTAGTCCTGGTAACCGACCGCAAGAGTACGAATCTCGGATTGGGCTGGATGTCCATGCGCCAAGCGCTCGGGCACATACGGACCTTGAATGCAGATGCCGGTAGCGACGAGGGACCGTCGGTCCCGCCACGGACCCAGCCGACGACGCCAGATCCATCGGGGGATCCGGCGTTCGCGGTCCGCTCGCGAAACCGGCGTTCCATTTGGGGCTGACCGCCGTTGGCAGCGACCGCATCGGTCGTCGATCAGAACGACTCCAGATTTTCCATCAGGTGGACGAACGCCGGTCCGCCGACGATCACAATGATGCCCGGCAGAACGAATGCCAACGTCGGCAGAATCAACAGCACCGGCAGGCGGGCTACCTTTGCCTGCATCGAAGCGATCACCTGAACACGCACCGAACTCGCTAACTTGCGTAGCGAGTCGGCCAGCGGCGTACCGTGGCGTCCGCTCTGGGCGACCGTTGTTGCAAAGTCCCTGAAATCGCGGCTGTCGAGATGCGTGGCAAGGCGACCCAGCGCATCCTCGCGGCTACGTCCGTGAACGCTCATGTCGAGGCTTGCATGGCGCAGTTCGAGGGCAAGTTCAGGTCGAAACGACTTGAGATCGGCTACCGTGCGCTGCAGCGCCCGTTCGAACGTCAGGCCCGATTCGAGGCAGACGATGAGCAGATCGAACGCGTCGGCAAGTCCGGCGTGAATCCGGTGGGAACGCACCGCCGCCATGCGGGCAACCACGAGCTCCGGAACAAGGTTGAGCAAGACGCCAAGCAAGAAGCCGGCAACCAACCCGGCACCCCAACCCAACACCCCCACGATCAGCGGTGGTACCGTCGCCAATCCGACGACCAGGCCCAGCAGCAACGCGGCTGCTTTTGCCCCGAGTACCACGGTCGTCGTGTTCGCCGAACGAAATCCCGCTCGATGGAGCGCGGTCGCGATCTTCCGTCGGTCGTCCTCGCCGAGCGGCAGGAATCCCCCCAGGGCGGCGAATCCACGTCCGAAGAGTCCCCGGATGTCGGCGGAACGCTGCGCCAGGTTCAGCTCCACCCGCGTCCGCCCCGTGCCGCCGCCGGCCAAACCGAGCCGACGCGCAACACGCAAGCGCAGAATCAGTTCGTCGACCAGCAGGAACCCAAGGTAGGCGATCAGCACCACGACAACGAATGCGACGAACCACCCTAGGCCGCTCATCGCTCGACGTTCCTGACCATGAACCAGGCGACCGTCAGTCCGAGCAGGATCAACCCGAAGCCGATCCCGAGTAGGTAGCGCGCCTCGTTCATAAGGGTGGCGAACAACTGCGGCTGCGAAACGGCCTGAATGCCGATCGCCGCCCCGGGCACCAGGCATAGCACGACAAGGCTGATCTTGGACTCCGAGGTCGAGGCCTTCATTCGGGCACGGTTGTCGATGCGCTCGCGCAGCATCTCGGCAAGGTTGCCCACCGACTCCGCGAGCCCGCCGCCGGTGCGTGATTGGGTGGACATGATGGCGGCCAGCATGGCCATCTCGCTAATCCCGATGCGGTGCGCCTCCCGGCCGAGCGCGACGCCCAAGGGCACACCGAGGTCGGCCTCCACCGAGACGCGGCGCAGGACCCCCCGGACCGGGTCTTGGGCAGCGTCCGCCACCGACTTGAACGCCTGTCCCGTAGCCATGCCGAACCGCACCATCCGCTGGAAATCCTCCACGACGACGAGCAAACGGTCGATGAACTCCAGACGCCGGCGAAACTCAAGCGTTGAGCCCAGATTCCACCCGACGACCCCCGCGACCAAGAGTCCGACGAGCGCCGAAAGCACCAGCGGCAGACCCACGAAAACAAGCCCGGGCACAAGTGCGCAAGCAACAACGATCGCCCCGATGACAGACGCCCCGAGCGCTCGCTTGCCGCCCGCCAGTGGAAACCGGCGTTCGAGCGACGCCAGCATCGGCTTCGATTCCGCGACCGTGTCGCGCACGGGCGTTGCCGTCGACACCTCTCCCGACTCCAGCAGCTCGCCGAACGCACCGATGCGCCGCCGGATGCGCGCGCGGGAACGGAGTACCTCGTTGAGGACAACGGCGAACCCGCCGAAGGCGATCACGAGGATGACCCCCGCCCCGTAGAATGCCATGTCGTTCACGGCTGAGACCCCAAAACCGTCGAACCCGGACGGCCGAGGCTGGCCTTGAGTTGCGCTCCCAGCCCCTCCTCCTCGACCCGGTCCGTGAACGAAGGCCGTGCCCCACTGCTGGCGAACCGCCCGTCGCTGGGGTCGTAGCTCCAGATGTCCTCGAGCACGGGCACGTTGCCCTCCAGTCCGACGACATCCGTGATGGCGATGACACGGCGTTTGCCGTCGCGGAACCTGGCCGCCTGCACGATCAGGTCGACGGCTGACACGATCTGGTTGCGGATCGCCGCCAGGGGCATTTCGCCCGTCTCCATCATGACGAGGTATTCCAAGCGGCTCATGGTGTCACGGGGGTTGTTGGCGTGGATCGTGAACATCGAACCGGGGTGTCCTGTGTTCATCGCCTGGAGCGCGTCGAGGGCCTCGGGACCTCGGACCTCGCCGACCACGATACGATCCGGTCGCATCCGGAGGGCGTTCTTCAGCAGGTCGCGCATGGGAATCTCCCCCACTCCCTCGGACGACGGCGGGCGCGACTCCAAGCGCACGACATGGGGCTGCAGAAGGTTCAGTTCGGCTGCGTCTTCGAGGGTCACGACGCGCTCTTCGAAACCGATGAACCCCGACAATGCGTTCAATAGCGTGGTCTTCCCGGAACCCGTCCCGCCGGAGACCACGATGTTGAGCCGCGCCTTGGTGGCCACCTCGAGAAAGGCGGCCATGCCCGGGTGCATTGACCCGCCCCGCGCGAGTTCGGGAATCGTGAAACCGCCCTGGCGGAAACGCCGGATGGATATCGCGGCACCGTCGATGGCGAGCGGGGGCGCGATGATGTTCACGCGGGATCCGTCGTCCAGGCGCGCATCGCACATCGGGCTCAGTTCGTCGATGCGACGCCCGGCGTTCTGCGCGATGCGCTGGGCGATGTGCGTCAAGTGGTCGAAGTCGCGGAATTGGGCGTTGACCTTGCTTAGCCTCCCGAGCTTCTCGACGTAGACCGACTGCAGGCCGTTGACCATGATGTCGCTGACGTCCGGGTCGCGCAGCAGAGGACCGAGCGGACCCAAGCCCCGCATCTCGTCGACTAGCCGCGTGGCTAAGGCTGCGTGCGCCCCCGCGATCGATGGCGCATCAGGTATCGTCTCGATGCGCTGAAGGATGGAGTAGATCAGGCTTTCGAGATCGGCTTCGTCCAAGGTCGCTGCTGTTTGCGAATCGAGTGCCTCCAGCACGCGGGCCTGGTACCAGGGCACGATGGTCTCGAAACGGTCCCGGGCGGGAGCTTCGCTCGGTTCGGCTGCCCGTTCATCGGTCCGCGAGTGCGCCGGCATCCCCCGGCGGCTGCGAATGGGTCGGAGCGTGGCCACGGCGTGCTACCCAAATTCCTTAGCGACGGTCCCGGACCAACGGCGCCGAAAGCTAGACATGGCCGTCAGGAGCATTGAGAAGTTCCATCTTGCTACAACGCCTCGGACTTTAGCACAACAGCTCCCTGGTTCCGGGACGCACCGAACCCACGGTACCGACCAAACTAGTCGAGGAAACGCAGGTTCCGCCGTACCTCGAACGCGTCGGCGAACGCATCGGCAAGCGTCGCCGCCGATGGGGTCACGTACACATCCTGATGCCCTGGCGTTCCGCCGGCCGCATCGACGCACTGCTCGAGAGCGTTAATGGCGAGCCTGGCGGTCGAACCCGCACTGCGACCGATGTAGATCGCATCCACCCGCACGCCGCGCAATCCCGCGACCCGGCAGGCCTCGACGAACCAACCGTCGAGACGCCTCTCCAAGGTGTATCGCAGTAGCGATGTCGAGAGCCGGTTGCGGATTCCGGCCGGCACGCTGCTGACTTCCAACGGTGCGGCGTCCACCGGCACCGGCGGCGTGAGCGCGTCGATGCCGGTGTCCCCCATGTAGACCCGATCATCGACGCGACCGTAAGCGCCGAAGAGTGAATTGAACCGGCAGCGGTCGTCGATCAACACTGGGCGGCCAGTCATGCCAAACCCCGTCCCGGTGGCCACCAGCGCGTTGACAACAGCCCCATCTCGGCCCCTGAAGAGTTGCCAGGGGGTCGGGGGAAGGCTGCTGCCGCCGGCGGTCTCCAGGGTGGCCATCAATTGGGTCTTGCGCGTTGCGTTGGCAGTGTCCGACTCCATCCGCAGGAAGGCATCGGCGAAAGCCTCCCGCCCGTCGTCATTGAGTCGACCGTCCGCGTCCACGTAGTCGACCGGAAGTAAGGGCGTCCTGAAGTAGGCATTGAATTCCGCAGACGTCTGCTTGGCTGCCGCCGCACGATAGGCTAGGTGTTGGGTTCCCGAATAGTGATACGAACACAGAAGGTCATTTTCCCACAATGCCTGACCCCACCCCCGTGCTGGTGTCCGGGTCTTGGGCAGCGTTCCGGCCCAGTTGGTGCCGTCCGTCACGAGCAGAATGGATTTCTGGACATCCGCTGTCCTCGGGCGCACGGTGCCTTGGGAGTCGCTGACATCCCACACCCCGGCCCATAGCGGAGACACCGTTCGAAGTCCCCAGACGACGCCCAGAACGAGATACGTTCCGCCGACGCTTCGGGTGGAGTACTGGGATTCGCGGTACTCGAACTGGCTTGCCGTCTGAAGGCGGGCGACAGTCCGCTGCAGCGTTGCCAAATCGTCCGTCAACGGCTGGATGGACATCTCTGGACAAAGCGAATGGCCTCGCCGCCCCGCCCCGGACCAATCGTTGTCCGCACCCGTCTGGTACGCCACGACGGTACTGCGTCCTGCTGGGCCGTTCCGGTGGAAGATCTCCATCATGGTGCCTTGCATTAGGTGATCCGCATTCCCGCTGACGCGCGCGTCCGGCCAGGAATAGGCGGTGAACAGGGTGTGCGGATCGGACGCGACCGGCGGCGCGTCGGAGAGGTGCAGCGGCGTCGCTGGAAGGGGGTCGCCCGCGCCCCACGCTGCGACCGCCTTGGTCGCGGGCCAGCTTGATGCCGATCCGTCCCAGGCCGTCGGACGGGCGTCCGGATCCCAATACGCGCCCCACCGCGCCATGACGCACCCGTTCCAGAAATCCCGGTCGTTGACGACCCAGTTGCCCATCTCGGGAATCTGCGTGGAGACGTCAATGGCGACGTTGTCCCTGCGCAGATTCCAATTGATGTCGTTTAACAGATCGTCGGGCAGGAACTGCCGGCGCAGCGAACCCAGATCGGTGCCGACGCCGTAGTTGTGATAGGCATCGACCCAATGGCCGCCCTCGTCGGCGGCCTTGGCGAGTCGGGCGTCCGCGAGGGTCTCAGCCATGGTGTCCCGGACCCCCGCCAGCATGCGCACGTAGCGTTCCTTGCCGACGGATCGCACCGGTAGGCAGGGCGTGCCGGACGCGGCGGCACTGCAGGTGTCGGCAACGTTGACCGCCGTCGTGAAGGGAACGACCGAGACCATGAGGCTGCCCGGCGTGGTGGCGGTGCGTTGCTGCAGAGTTGTAGCGACGGTGCGCATCGCGGCACGCAGCCCGTCCATCCTCGTGATGCTCGGGTCATCGAGGCTCAGATCCATGGAGCCCGAGACGTCTAGCGCCACCGCGACTTCGTATCGATCCGACTCGAATACGACCCTCACCGTGTCGTGTATCTGCTTTTCGCCGCCGCCGAAACCCCAGATGCCGCTCAACTCGAAGGTGCCGCCCACGTCGACGGTAATGATGTCCGTGGCCGCATCGTGGGAGACCGTGACGTCGCCCGTTCCGACCGTCATCCCGGACAGCATCCCGGAGGCGAACGTCGCCACCCGTTGTTTGATCTGCACCTCCGAAGCCACGGTGTCGCCCAGCAGTGGCCCCGCCGCAGCCACGGCCGCCCGGGATGCTGCGCGCAGTTCCTCCCACTGTGCCTCCTGCCAGGCGTAGTTGGACAACGCGGACCCGACGGTCGCCATGAGCGCCAGCAGCACCATACCCCCGATGAGCATGCCGCCACCCCGCCGGGACCGGAGGAATGCCAAGATCGTGCGTGCTAGCACCAGTCACAGTCCCCGCGTTCGTGGATGGATCGCCAGACGGCGCGCCTTTGCCAGACGAACGACGTGTCGAGCATCAGTTGGTAAACGGTTCGGATCCGGCCCATCAACAGCCCCGGCTCCGGCTCGATGCAGGTGTCCACCACGACCCACCATTCCAGTGGCGACATATTACGGCTGACCCATGTGCCTTCGGCAGGCGGCGTACCGCCGTCCGGCGCGTCTCCCTCATGCGGCAACACGTTCTGTCCCGCCGCGAAGTGGGCCCCGACGGCCGGGAACGCCATGCTCGGGGGCGAACAGGCGTTCTGTCCGACCACCGTCTCCCATTTCCCCGCCGTATCGGTCGCCGACGCCGGCCACACCGCGAGGACCACCGGCGGACACCATCCCGGGTCAGGACATGCCGTGCCGTCGGCGCGTTGCGTTCCGCGACCCGCCACGACCGCCCGCACCAGGCCGGAAGTGCTCCGGTCGCGGAAACGCGCCTCGATCGCAGCCACGGCCGACTGAAGCGGCGACACGCCGTCCCGATCATCGCTGATGGCCTCCGCGACGGCGTACATCTCGCGCGCGAGTTCCGTGCGAAACGCAATGTGCTGGCGGAGATCCCAAACGGCCGCGAGCAGGATCAGGACGAAGGGCATCACGAAGACGAACTCCACCGTGGCAGACCCCGCCAGTCCAGGTGCAGGCTGCCGGACGGTGGGGCGCGAAGGCGCGCCCGCAGATTTGCCGGGCGCCGGCATCATTCCTGGTTCACAGCCCAGGCGGCCTGCTGGCGGACCACGGTGGCGAGCCCGAACCGCACGCGGACTTCGACTTTCGACTGGACCCGGATCCAACTCCCTGATGTGCCGCACAGCGATCCGGTGAAGTCGACGCCGTCGGAAAGATCCATGTCCGAGGCGATATCGATCCTGACCTCGCTGGTGGCGGACCCGTCGGGATCCGTTCCCGTAACGAAGCCCACCGTGCCATCGCCGTTGCGGTCGAAAAGCCACGCGGCCAAACCATGGCCCGCGAAGGCGTCCCGCACGGCGGTTTCGCAGTTGCCTGGATCCCGCGCCCCAGCCAACGCCGCGAGATGGGTCGCCCGCGCCAAGACTTGGTCGCACAGGGACAAACGGTAGAACTCGGCCACCGCAACCATGAGCGGCGCCATGACTAGGAGGATGAGCGCGAATTCCGTGGCGATGATGCCGCTGTACCGGTTACGCCGCTGATAATGCATGCTGATCGTTCCGGGTCGCCGAGAAGACGGTTTAGTCGGGGTTTGCCCCGTACCGGACGGTCGCCTACCATAGCACGCGCAGCCCCTTGGGGCTAGTTTGGAGGAGCTGTGTGAGCGGTGCGTTCACGTCCGTTGCCAATCGGCTGCGGCGATCCGTTCGTTGCCGCGCGCTTCTCGGGTGGGTGGCGATGCCGCTCTTTGCGGCCTGCACGGTCATGCCGCCGCAGGGCGAGAGAATCCGAGTCGAACGCATCGAGCAGGCCCTGCTGCCGATGGCGCGTACGGCGTTGGACGCCGGCCAGGCGACGACCGCCCGGCGTCTCTATTCGCGACTGCTGGAGGCCGATCCGGGCTCGGCCGACGCCCGCATCGGGCTCGGCGATGTCGCGCTGGCGAACCGCGAACTGGCACAGGCAGCCACCTGGTACCTGGCAGCGGTCGCCCATGCCGTTGCGCCTGCCGAGCGCCATGCCGCGTTGCTCTCTCACGGTCGTGCTGCCCTGGCAGACGCCGACGTCGAAGCCGCGCGCGAGAGCTTCTCGCGTTTGGCTGACCCGGAAGAGGACGCATCGAGGACGCACGCCGCCTGGGGTTTCAACGGCACCGGCGTCATTCTCCTCTTGGAGGGTAAACCCGCCGAGGCCGTGATCGCCATGGAAAGGGCCGTTCTCCTCGACCCCGGCGAACCCCGATTCCAGGCGAACCTGGCGCGCGCCGCTAGGATCGCCGCCAGCTATCCGGTTGAGCCATCAACCACCGCTGCTTTTGCCCCGACGACGCCGCAACGGGACGACCCATCGACGCTTGCCCCGAGCGACGACGCGGGTGCCGCGATGACGCACACGGAGTCCGCGCAGGCCATCGAAGCCGTCGGGCAATCGACACGCGCCGCGCCGAATTCGCTTGAAGGCGCCTTGCTCGACGCGGCGACCCGGGTCCCCCCCGCACCGGTGCCTGAAACGGCACCGGCAGAAGCGCCCGCGCCGGCCGCCGAACCTCCACCTGAATCCGCCACGATACCGGTCGCGACGGATGTCGAACCGGAACAGGAGATCGGGGCCCCCAAGCCGGCGACGCTGCCGCCACGGGCGCCGGTGCCGCAGGACATCGAGGCATCGCCTCCAGTGCCCGCGGGAGCCTTCTACGTGCGCACTGAAGACGGCGACTATCTACAGGTCGGCGCGTATGCCGTCGAAGATCACGCGACACAAACCGCTGCGGCGCTGCGCGATACCACCGGTCTGCCGGTGCGCGTCGAGAGGGCGCTCCGGAACGGTCGGCTGCTGTACCGGGTGCATGTTGGCCCGGTGCCGCCGAAAGGCCTGCCCGAACACCTGGCCGGCGCGTTGGGCATGGAGGTTATTGAGGGGGTACCCGAGGGAACCGGGGCACGGCGCCCTCAGGTCGTTGTGGAAGCCGGCGCAACGTATGTGGAAGCCGCGCAATTCACGGACTACGCCGACGCCGAGGCGTTCGCCCGCCGGCTGCGTGCCGGTACCGGGCATCCGGTGGAACTCGCGAAGGTAAGCCTCGGCCGGTCGCCGTCAGTGTACCGGGTCCGAGTCGGCCCGGTGGCCGAAGCTCCACCGGCGCTAATCGACGAGATTGCCCGGATTCGGGCGAGCGACTAGTCGATACTTCCGTCTCGCCTTAGGACTCCTCCTCCGAGGCCAAGCCGACCAAGGGATTCAGTATGCGGTCGAAGAGTTCCCGCTCTCGGCGCGCAATCGCTCGCTCGGGTTCGCCGAGGGCCATCGCCCGGGCCATGTTCCTGAGATAGGGAATCTCCACGTCCGGCGCACGCTGCCCAAGACTGGTGCGGAGTTGTTCGTCACCTAACAGCGACGGCAGCGATCGCGCATGGTTCATGACCAGGGTTGATGCGACGCCTTCGAGAATCCGCAGCCACCGGGCCGCGATCGAAACCCCGGCGGGCGTCGGCTCAAAGACGATCAGGTGGCTCGTCGTCAGGTGCCGGAGTGCCTCCACTTGCGCCAGCGACGCGCCGCAGGCGAGGATCATGTGGGCGTGGGTCGACAACGCTTCTACGAGGCCGTGCAGCCCTTCCTCGCCGTACCGCTGGCCGGATTGATCGTAGGAATGTGCCACAAGACCGATCCGATCCGACACCCGGGCCTGAAGGCGCTCTATGTCAAACCCTCCGCCAGGGTTCTGCAGGGCCTGCGCCAGTCCTCGCTCCGGCTGCGTATCGAACGCAAGGGACAATGTCCCGAAGTTGGGATCGAGATCCAGGCAGCTGACGTAGCGACCGCGCTCTGCCGCAAGCCGGGCCAACAACGCCGTGACCGTGTTGGTTCCCATGCCTTTGCCGAGCACGAGGACCAGCCGGCTGGACTGAATTTCCGGGCGCGGCTCCTCATCATGTGCCGCTTCGACCTCGAGCATGCCGCGACGCAGGTCGGAGGCGTCGAGGGGCTTCGGCAGGTAGAGGAACACGCCCCCCCGGTAGAGATCGTTGGCCAACGCGACGTTGTTCTCCGTACCCGTGGCCAGGATGACCGTCTGCGGCCGGCACACCTGCAGCAACAAGGCCATGTGGGCGAGCGGGTTCTGCTCGCCGTCGAGGTCCACAAGCATGACATCCGCCGACTCTTCGGTCTGGCAGGCATGCGCCGCGTGGCGCACCGTGCCGCGACGAACCGTCGCCTGCTCGGCCGCGTCGCGGACTACGCGCCGGCTGTCGGCGTCACTGAGAAATGCCGTGAACTCCGCCACCGATTCCGCCTAAGGCAATCATCAACCTGTTCGGAGTATTCCTAGTGCGCCTCGAGAGTAAGCGAGGCCCCCGCTGTCCCAAATGTGGTTGGAAATACAACCTGCGCGTCGACATCCACGTCGTTCAAGGCGTCTTTCGAGGCGCCACCTCAGCCCGACGGGGCCTGATCGTCGTCTTCCGATTCCTCTTCCGCACGGCGCCATCCGGCGACCGCCGCCGCGGCGTTGTCGGCGCGCTGCGACCCGGCGTCCGACAATGCCGCGGACGCCACCATTGCCTCGTTCATGGCGGCAACATAGCGACCGTCGAGCGGGGTCGGCGCAAGAGACGACACCGGCATGCAGGATCCGAGGCCCGCGCAGCAGGCGACGACCAACGAAATGCGCATGCACGTGGCCATGGCGTTCTCCCTGTCACCAACTCGCTTATTGCGGGTTCGCCATTGTAGCGTCAATGCGCCGACCGGCAAGACCTAAGACCGGCAACGAATCGAGACCCATCAATACTGCCCACCGGCCGCACACGCGCCCATCGGGCGCGCCCGCGTTCGTACGGGGGAACCGCCTCCGTTCGTCAATCCGGGCGACCGCCAGGGTCGCCCTTAGGGGGGCCCTCGTCGGTCTGAAAGGCGCCTCGCTAGTAGTAGAACTCGTTGTCCAGCTGTCGGACGTTGTCCGCCGGGCGTTGCCTGGACGCCGCCAGCGCCGGACGCGGCACGGCGGCAACGATCCGCGGCGTCACGACGATGATCAGCTCCACGGAACGGTCGGTTTCCTGGCTCGTGCGGAAAAGCGAGCCCCACAGGGGAATGTCCTTGAGCATCGGGACGCCTCCGTCGGACGCCGTCGTGCTTCGCCGGTAAAGGCCGGCGATGGCGATGGACTCGCCGTCGCCGAGTTCCACCGTGGTCGATGCGGAGCGTTCGTTGATGTTCGGCACCACGGCCCCGGCGATGGTCGCGCCCCCGGCCGCGATCTCGCGGATCCTCGCCTGCACGGTCAGCGAAATCTGGCTACGATCCATGACCGTGGGCGTGAAGGTCAGGCTCACCCCGGTCTGCCGGTACTCGGTGCCCACCACGCCCTGGTTGGTGATGGCAGGAATGGGGACTTCCAGACCGGAGAAGAAATCCGCCGACTCCCCGCTCACCGAGGTGAGGGTTGGCCGCGCATGCACGACCACCAGACCGTTCTGGGCAAGCGCTTCAAGGAAAGCAGTGGCCCGATGTTCGCCGCGGTTGATGATTTCGGAGTGGGACAGCACGATGCCGCCGTCCGCAGGTCGCGTCTCGGGAACCTCCACGCCGAGCTCGTCGACCTCGTTGCGAGCGATCTCCGCATCCGGGTTGTCCGGCGGTACCCAGTTGCCGCGATCCCCGGGTTCGAGGGGACCGAACCCAACGACGGCGTCGTAGATTCTCGCCAGTTGCAGTGCCCCGGTGCCGAGTCGCGTGCCAGCGCCGGTCGCCCAGGTACGCAACGGATGGAAGAATGGATTCATGTCCAGCGACCAGTCGATCCCGAGTTCACGGGTAACGTTGCGGGACACCTCCGAGATCAGCACTTCGAGGTTGACCTGGGCCAGCGTCTCCAGCGTGAGTGCATCCACCACCGGCGCGTCCGAGACTGCGTTGATGCCGCGCAGCAGCCGCTCCGCCTGGGAAGGACTCTTCACCGTGCCGGTCACGAATAGCGCACCGCCCACGGCGTCCACCTCGACAGCCCCTTCCTCGCCGACGACCTTCGCAACAACCGTTTGGACGTGTTCGTGCTCGACGTTGACGCGAACCGCGTACACCCCGAGCAGTTGGCCGGCCGCGTCGTGTACCTTGAGACTGGTGATGCCCGGCGCGCGGCCGAGCACGAACAGGTTGCGCGCGTCCAGGACATTGACGTCGGCAACCTGGGGGTCCGCGATGAACGCCGTACCGACGTCGGTTGGGAACTGCAAAAGCTCCGAGGTGCCGGGCGACAGCTCGATCTCGCGCGCGTTCGGCGAGTCGGCGGCACCCGCCAGGCAAGCCGCGATGGCGCCAAGCACGAGAGCGGCGGTCTTCATGCGTTCTCCCGCGCCCCGCCCGCGTTGTCGGTGCCGCGGATGATGCGTACGTTGACCGGGGCGACCGGACGTTCGGGGACGGGCATTAGCTCGTCGATGCGCACCGGGGCCGCCCCGCTGGCCTCGCTCGCGACGGGCGCGTGGACGGGACGCATGGCGAGCGTCAGGACGCCAGCCGAAGAGGCCACGGCAAGGCGTTCGGCGTCAACGGGCGGGACCTCTAGCGTATAGTTGGCACCGTCGGGCGGTGCCACCGGCACCACGTCGCCGGTCGGAGTAAAACCGACCTTGCCGTAGCGACTGACGCTCAACACGGTGGACCCAACTGCCAGGACGCGACAGCTGCGGACGATTGTCCTCGATGCCGGTCCCAAGGATTCCGGTCCGGCAGCGGCCACAAGGATGACATCGACACGATCACCGGGGTAGATGATGTTCGCGGCCGTGGTCGCCCGGTCCACCTCCACCGTCACGGCCAGCATGCCCGGCGCGAGCACCGCGCTGATGAACCCGGGATGGCCCGGCATCAGCACGCCATCCCAGGCGATCATGTCACCCTCGCGGAACCGTCGCCTTGCTACCGCACCGATGACGGCGCGCAAGGGCACGACGCCTTCGACCACCGCCATCTCGATATCCAACTGCTGCCGCCACGGTCGCCACTCGACGAGTTCCGCGCGCAACAACATGCCCAATGGGATGTCGCGGTTGGCCACGAGTACCGACGGGTAGACCGCCTCCGGCGGATGCCGGTCGGCACGGGGCGTCTCGGTGGGTGCCGGCGGCGGCACTTCGGGTGCGACGACCGGCTCCGGGTCAACGGGAACCACTGCGACCGGTGCGTCCTCCTCACCGCCCCTGACCATGGGTCCGATGGCGACCCAAGCGACGGCAGCCGCGAAAACCGCTACGAGCGCCGGTGCCACATGCCGGCGCAGGGCACCGGGCTGTATGAAACGTGCGCGCGCCACGATCCCACCCTGGTAGCCTCAACCACTCAAGCCGACAGCACGCGACGCCAACAGGACCGCTGCCGGCGGCGCGAGGGCACAGGCACAGGGTATGCCTCGGGCATGGAAGCTATGCCCCTGGTCAGCGCGCGCCGCGACCACGAAGAGCGCAAGCAGCCCGGCCCCGGCAAGCAGCGCGAAACCGAAGTCCAGCGGACCGAGCCAAAGCCCCAGCACGGCCAAGAGCTTGCCATCGCCGCCGCCAAGCAGTCCGAACGAGTAGAGTCCCAATCCCGTTGCGAGACCCGCCGCTGCGCACAGCAGTGCACCGCTGACGGTACCGCCGAGGCCTTGCGGCACGGCAAACGCGACCACAAACCAACCCGCGACCAAGGCCAACGTTGTCCAATGGGGGATTTCACGGCGATGCCAATCTGTCCATGCCGTGGACAGCACGACCAAGACCGCAGCCCACAAAATCCCCGCGGCAAACCAGCCCATCCGTACCGGCAGACCAGCGTCTGGCCATCCCGGGGGATCCCCCCAAGCTGGCCTTCCAAGCCACCAGATGCCTAGGTCGGACTAGCCGCTGGTAGAGCCAGCGTTCTTGACGGACTTCTCGGCGGCCTCCATCTGGGTTTCCATCTCTTCGAACAGGCCTTTGAAAGCACCCCCGAGGATGGCCGCACCGGTGCCCACGACCGCAACCACGGCCACAACGATCAATGCGTACTCGACCGTCGACACACCGCGCTTGACTGCAAGAAACGCTTTGGTGCGGGCAAACAGACGCCGGGTTGCGTCCCGGACTGCCACTGTTGTGTTGGTCATCACATCCCTTCCCTAGTTAGAGGAAAAACAGAGTCCTAGCTTAAGCGCTGGGTCCGTTTTTGGCAAGCGAGCGTACTGTCCAACGCGAAGTGAGGGTGAAGCCAAAGGCCGATTCCAACGCGA
>JAPPGK010000065.1 GCA_028821405.1 Gammaproteobacteria bacterium
CTCAAAATCTGGTATGGGAAACCATGTGAGAGTTCGAGTCTCTCCCCAGGCACCAGGAATTTTCGCATAGCCAGCGTCTGGCATCGGGCAAAACCTGCCGATGACCGTCTCGAACAACGGTCGACCTGCCACAGTCCCTTGCTACCCCGCGCTGCGGGTCATGCGTCCGGTCGTCGATGGCGACGCGGCAGCTGAATCGCAAGGCGACTGTCCGTGCGGAAACGGTGCCAGGCAATACGATGACGGCCTGGTCAGGCTTCCGGTCCTTCAGGGCCGACCTCAGCTAGTCCCCACGTGGTCACACCTTTTCCGACGCTCCATCGACTTGCTTCCTGCCTCTTACGAAACCACGCCCGAACCAGATCACCTAGGATCGCGTCGCTCATTGCCGGCGGTCTGCCGCGCTACTCGCCCGCAGCCATCCCTTGGGGCATTTCATCGTAGGCGTCGACGATCGCCTGGAGAGCTGTCTTGAGGACACCGGTTTCGGCGTAGAGCGACTCGTGCTCGTGCGCGTACCGCCAATCCACGAAAACGCTCCTGCATCGGGTCAAGGCGTTCCGCATGCCCGGGTAGACCGGGGGCAATCCGCGCACTCCACTTCCAACTTCAGGCATCTTCTCCTCGAGCCGCTTTTGGCTCTCGACACCCAGACCATCGAACAGCATCAACAGGTCGTGAGTTTGGTCCGGTGCCCCGTTGCGTTCCCGGCATTGCCAGGCCTTCAGGGCAATCTCGGCCCCAAGGGACAAGAGCACGGGCTCAGCCAACATCGTTCCTTCGAAAAGCAAACCGTCCCTCGGTCCCGCCTTCCTCCCGTTTTCGTTGATCTCCTCCGCGACCCGCCCTAACGATCTCGCTCGGCGAATCATCAAATCCGCAAGCCACGGGTTCTCGTTTTTCATGTCACCACCGACGGGTTGTTCAGGACTCAACTCCCGGCAGGGCTGGACCTGAGATGGCTCGGCGTTCCCAGCACGGCAACACACAGGGATTCGCGACAAGTGCACCCCAGCCATTGCCAGACGTTCGCTCGATGCCGGTCCCCAAGCTCGGGGCAGGGATAGGATTCAGTTTGGCTTGCGCCGTCTCGGACACCAGCCATTGTCGGTCCGACAACGGCCTCGCGGGTGGGACCATACGTGACCTTGCCTCCCAGGGGCACGCAGCGACCGACACCTGCGTTCCGGCGACGACGGACACGTCCGGTACTCGCAACCGGGGTGGCCGTCCGTTGCCCAACCCCCGGCCCGTCACCAAAGCTCGACATCGAGGGATTCCGGTTCGTCGATTGGCCTCAACACCTGCACGGGCATCGTCATCGGGGTCTCGAGCCCAACGACCAACGCCTCGCCCTGGCCGAGGATCGGCAGAAACGCCGCCGCCGCGGTGTCTAGATTGCCGCACGCCCGCTCCACAACCTGTCTGTCCCGCTCGTTGACCAACCGGTGGACGATGAACATCCCCATCTGGCTCAACACGTCCTCCGGAATGTCCCGCGGTCGCTGAGTCGAGAAGACAGTGACCAACCCGTACTTGCGGCCTTCCTTGGCGATCAGGCCGAACGAGTCCAGCCGGAAACGATTCGCGTCCTCGCCTACGCTCCTGTCTAGGAATTGGTGAGCCTCGTCAACGACCAGTACCATGGGGCCCGACAGGAACTTCCCCGCCCGCGCCCTCGCCAGCAGGAACCGGCCGAACCCGTTCGCGACGAGCTCCCGCGCGTTGTGCTCGTGCGGCAGGTGCTCCAGCGAGATTCTAAGCACGCTCTCCTCCGCGGCTCCCAGGAATTCGTCGAGCACCTCCGTCACATCCTTCAACCCGCCTGGCCGGAAGATCGGTGCGAGTTCGTCCGACCGAATCTCGACTTCGATCCGGCTTATCAACGTGGTGCAGTACCCCAAGGTCGCCTGATTGGTGTCCCCCCAGAAGTCCGGGTTCTGCTGCCGGTTAGTCGCCCAGACGCACTCCTCCTCGATCTGGGCCGGCAGCAACCCGATGTCGTAGTCCGCGCCTTGCGATCTGATCTCCGCCTCGAACTGCCGGAACGCGGCGTTGTAGCCAGCCTTGCTTCTGTTCGCCTTCTTCAGCAAACCGTCCTCCGCGAGAGAGGGTTTGTGTTTCACCAGCTTCAAGCTGGTCAGTGCCTCACGCAGCGTCGGAGACTGAGAACCGCCAGCCGGCTGGAACATGGCGAAGAGGTCACCGTCCACCAGATGCCTATACGGAAACGACACGAACTCTCGCTCGTCCTCCGGGCCCGTCGGTCTACCGCCGAGGTAGACGTGCCGGACCCGCCTCGATAATGTCCGGTATTCGCCGGTCGCGTCGAAGAGCACCGCCTTCCCCCTGTGTCGGACGACCTCGTCCAGGAGGTGCGCCACCGTCCAGCTCTTTCCTCCGCCCGTCGCCCCCAGGATCGCGCAATGACGACCGAACATCTCGGTCGCCGAATACCGCACCTCCGTGGTCGAGTAGCCCGGCACGTGGGCCAATACGATCGCCTCGCTCGCACCGCTGCGGCCGTTCTCCATCGCGTGTCGTATCAAATCCGGGTGCGCGGAGAACACGTGCTGGCCGATGCGCGGGTGCATCGTGACGCCCCGTAGCGCCTCTCCCGAAAGCAGGTCGACCGACAGCAGGAGTTGCACGACGCCGACCGGGTTTGCTGGCTTCCCATGCGCGTCGCTCGCGGGTTCCACGGCAAGCCGATCCCTATCCGGCAGTCGGACTTCGGCTATCCGGCCCAGGATCCCGTGCGCTTCCCCCTCGACCACGACGAACTCGCCGACCTCTCCTTTCCCGACACGGTGTCCGGCGTGGCTCGACGATATCGCGGCCGCCCCGTGCGGCAGGTTCACCCGCACCGTGGCAGGCTCCACCTGGATCACCGACCCGATGTACCTAGCGCTCTCAAACGGAGCCGTCGGAAGTGCCACGTCTCACCCTCCTGCTCGCGTCGACGCGTTCCAAATGCCGTTCCAAGTCTGTCATGGCGACGACGTCCGGCATGCTCGGCACCAAGTCCTCGAAGCTGGCCTCGATCAGCGCAAGGCGTGCGTCACCGCCCTCGATGAAATCACTGATGGTCTTCAAGTATTCGTTGTCGATACTCTCGTCCTCCAACGATGGCGAGACGATCGTGGTCTTCAGCGACAGGTTGGTCTCGATGGCCGCGAGAACCGGCTCCGCGATGTGGCTGTCGTTGAACCCGAAGCCGACGATCAACAGTCCCGTGTCCCGCGTTCTGATGACCGACTGGAATGACGAGATCATCTCCAAGTAGGGCTGTTCGAACGCGAGCTCGTACTTCGAGCTTCTCGGGTAGATCAGCAACGGGCGGTCCGTGTCGGGTTTCTTCACGACACGCCTGCTCTTTTGGTCCGCCTCCCAGTCTATTGACCCGTGGAGTTTGTAGAGGTGGAACAGACTCTCAATGTAGTCGGGCCGATCGGCTTCCCCGCCTCTGCGAACGACATCGTAAGCAAAAAGCGACGGGTCGAAGAACGATGGCTGAGCGAAAGTGAACCCGTCCACCACGACGAACCCGGCTCGTTGGCCCGCGTGCTCGAAACACCGGTCGTAGTTCGTCGTGAACAGCCTCAGTCTCTCCCGCCTCGCTGAGCGGCGCCCGAGGCGACGTAGAAAGGCCTCATGCAACGGCAGCTCCGTCCCAGGCGAGACGAAGTCCACTTCGCGGCGGATCGTTCCTTCGGCTCTGCGAATGAACTCCTTGATTGTCGTGAGGTTCTCTCCTTCCTCGAACGCCTCGCAGAGCTTCGCCCGTGAAAGCAGCCCTTCGATGTCGCGACATCCCTCCGGTTGCTTCGCAATCCTGAGCAGGTCGTCCCAAGATGCGTCTTTCTCCAAGGCCTGGGCGTATTCGTCCTTCACCGCCTCCCACAACCGACCCATTGTCGGCGCAGGCTTGCTCGTATTCTTGACGCAGAGCGACGTCCCTAGACCCGCCAGCACAACCAGATTCCTGGACGTAACCACCTCCGACAGCACACGGGAAACCTCGTCCGAGGTCGTGTACCTGTTCTTCGATCCGTCCTCGTCCGCCTCGTCGGCATCCTCGTCCCCTAGCCACCTCCGCCCTGTCAGACTGGTTTTGATCTTCAACAGTGTTTCCCTTCTTCCATGCCTCGCCTCCAAAGCGGGACGGCAGCAACATTCGGTGGTAGAAGGCCCGTCCCCTGCAACCGACCGAACCACCGCAGTGGACAAGGACGCCTGCCGGCCGCGGCCTTTGGGCTCACTGCCGAGTCGGCCCGCGACGCCAGCGGCGCGCCACTATACGAGAGCCGAGCCTGCCCGGTCCAACACACGTTGCGGTACGCTCTTCGCCGTCGCCTTCACCCGGGTTTGGCGTGCCCATTGCGAAACCGAGAATCAGCAGGCGCGCGCGACCGTCGATCCAGCGCAACGGCAGTTGAGCGCCCGTATGCCAATATGTCAAAATCCGTCCCAGACAAGGACGGTGGGCGATGTCGGAAGACTTCTCCCGGCTCAGGCAGGAAGCCGGACTCTCAAGGCGGGAAGCAGCCGAGCGCTTCGGCTATTCATTGCGGACCATCTATCGCTGGGAAAACGGCGAGTCTCTTCCTCGAAAAGCGGCGCTCGAATACCTGACGACCGTCGTGGGGGAGAAGGAACGTCCTGCGAACAGGTTCACGTTCATAGACTTGTTCGCGGGCATCGGTGGTATGCGTCGGGGATTCGACACGGTTGGCGGGCGTTGCGTGTTCTCCAGCGAGTGGGATCGCTTCTGCCAGGAGACCTATCGCGCCAATTTCGACTGCGAACACGACATCGCGGGCGACATCACGGCAATCCCCGCCGCCGACATCCCTGAGCATGACGTCCTGCTGGCGGGATTTCCGTGCCAGCCGTTTTCCATCGCCGGCGTATCGAAGAAAAACGCCCTCGGTAGGGAGCACGGGTTTCGGTGCGATGCCCAAGGCACGCTCTTCTTCGACGTCGCAAGGATCATCGAGCAGCACAAGCCTCGCGCTTTCCTCCTCGAGAACGTTAAGAACCTCGTCAGCCACGACCAAGGCAGAACGTTCGCCGTCATCCACCACACTCTAACCGAGGAACTCGGGTACCACATCAGCTGGCGCGTGCTGGACGCACGCCGCTTCGTGCCGCAGCACCGAGAACGCATCTTCATCGTGGGTCTACGAGATTACGACGGGTTCACCTTGGCGGACATCGACCTCCCCAGTCCCGACGACGCACAGTGCCTAAAGACGGTCCTCCATCCGGAGGACGGATCCGAGGAACCAGAACCGGCCTATACCGACAACGCAGGCCGCGTCTTGTCGAAATACACGCTCTCGGACCACCTCTGGACATACCTGAAGGGCTACGCAGAGAAACACCGGCGGAAGGGCAACGGCTTCGGCTTCGGTCTCGTAGGGCCGGAGGATGTCGCGCGCACCCTGTCCGCCCGCTACTACAAGGATGGCTCCGAAGTCCTCATCCGGCAGTCCGACCGGAATCCAAGGAGGCTGACCCCGCGCGAGTGCGCGCGCCTGATGGGCTTCGAGTCCCGTAGGACGGTTCCCTTTCGCATCCCCGTGTCGGATACACAAGCCTACAAGCAGTTCGGCAACGCGGTCGTGGTGCCAGTCGTCGAGGCCATCGCGCGCCATTTGGCTCCTTGGATCCGCCATGGCGATGTCCAAGAGCGGAGAGCTGTTGCCTGATACAGTCATCCATTCACCCGCAGTCGGATGATGCCGGCCGTCCGCGATTGCCAAGCGGTACGAAGACGATCCCGCCGGTACCGTTCCAGTGGGGGTTCCCACTGTCTCACCGCGCGAATTCGCCGACGAACCGACATCGTGCTTCCTAGTGTCCTGTGCCATAAATAGATTGAATTAACTCTCGTGCTTCTGCACTGCG
>JAPPGK010000058.1 GCA_028821405.1 Gammaproteobacteria bacterium
ACCCCGGCGCACAGCGAAGCGAAGCGCCGGGGACGGCTTTGGGGCGCTACGGGTCGCCGAGGCCGTTACGCGTCTTGGTGTAGAATGGCGGATCAACCCCGATCCTCTCCACCCACGTTTTGCCTACCCCCCACACATACGCGAAGCCCCTTCAACCGACGTCGCCCCCATTCGGCGCACCACATACCGCCACCCGAAAACCCCACGATCCACGTCCGGCGGCGAGTCGTCCTGGCCCGCTCGCGCGGCTTGGGAAAGGAGGGTTGCGGTGAGCATGCGAGGCGGCAGCTTCGGCGGCGGCTACAGCAGCGGTCGCGGTAGTTTCAGCAGCTACCGAAAGGGCCCGATGCGGGAACGTTCGTCGTTCAAGCATCTAGGGCACTTAAAGCGCCTGTTCCCCTATCTCAAGCAATACCGCTGGGTCTTGGGGTCTTCGCTGCTCGGGTTGTTGGCCACGCGCGGGCTCATGATGTGCATCCCGCTGCTCATGATGGTGACCATCGACAGCCTGGCCGACCCCGAGATCGAGCCCAACTACGTCTACCCCGCGCTCGGCATCCTCGGCATCGTCATCCTGCAGTCGGGCATCTATATCGCCACCCGCTGGGCGCTCAGGCGGATCTCCATCGCCATCACCTACGACCTGCGCAAGCGGCTGTTCGACCACGTCCAGTTCCAGGGGCCCACCTTCTTCAACCGCTTCGGCACCGGCGATCTCATGTCCCGGGCCGTCAACGACGTGCGCATGGTGCGCATGGCGGCGTCGTTCGGGTGGGTGATGATCATGCAGACGCTGATGATGCTCTTCATGGGCGTCGGCTTCATGGTCAGCTTGGCGCCGGCATTGTCCGGCTGGGCGCTGATTCCGCTGCCCCTCGTCGGCATCGTGGGCTGGGTGATGGCCCGGGGCATGTATCCGTACTACCGGGAACGCCAGGAGGCGATGGCGGAAGTCACGTCCTTCGCCCAGGAGAACCTGAACGGCATCCGCACCATCCAGGCCATGGCCCAGGAAGACCACGAGATCGCCCGCTTCAACCGGTCGAGCACCGTGTATGCGCAAAAGTGCTACCGCGCCACGCGCTACCAGACCTTCATGGGGGTCGCGATGCAGGCGACGTCGACGATCTCCCCGCTGATCATCATGTTCTATGGCGGGTTGCTGGTGCTTGCGGGCGACATCACCGTCGGGACGTGGTCGGCGTTCTCCGTCTACCTTGGCATGGTCACGATGTCCGTGACATCCATTGGCCATTCGCTGGCGATGTTCGTCGCCGCCGCAGCCGGCACCGAGCGGCTCTACGAGGTGCTCGACGCCGAGCCAGAGGTCGTGGACGATCCGCACTTCCAGCCGTCGGGTCCCATCGAGGGGCGCATCGAGTTCCGGAAGTTCTCCTATCGGCATCCCGGCGCACCTCGGCCGACGATCAGCAACATCGACCTGCATGTGGACGCGGGCGAAACCGTCGCGTTGTTGGGGCGGGTCGGCTCGGGCAAGTCCACGATCCTGAAGGCCGCCGTTCGCCTGCTCGACACCCCCAAGGGAAGCGTCTTCCTCGATGGCCACGATGTCTGCGACTTCCCGGTGCGCAAGCTGCGCGAAGTCGTCACCCTGGTCCCCCAGGATCCCTTCCTGTTCTCGGCGACACTGCGTGAAAACCTGACCTACGACGATCCCGAGCGGTCGGATGAACCCATCTGGGACGCCGTGGAAGCCGCCGGTCTGGAACCGACCATCCGCGACTTCGCCGAAGGACTGGACACGATCGTTGGCGAGCGCGGCATCACCCTCTCGGGTGGCCAGAAGCAACGTGCCACCCTCGCCCGCGGCCTGATTCGCGACGCCAAGGTCTTGCTGCTCGACGACTGTTTCTCGAGCGTCGACACCGAAACGGAAGACCGGATCCTCTCCGGGCTCGAACGCCTGCGTGGGTCGAAGACCACGTTGCTGATCTCCCACCGCGTATCGACGGCGCGCCATGCCGACCGAATCTATGTGGTCGACAACGGTCGCATCCTGGAAACCGGCACGCATGAGGAACTGCTCGCCAAGGACGGCTACTACGCCGAGCTCGAAGCCGTGCAGAGCAACCAGGAGCTCGACCGCTCGCGCAAGAGCCGGTTGCTGCACGACCTGGAGGTCGACGACGAGCCGGCGCTTGCCGCCGTACGGGGCGACGGATGAACGGGGCGGCCACGAAAGCGCAACCGGCGCGCAACTACTCCGCCTTCGACGCCGAACTGACCCACCAGGCGCTCAACATGCGCCTGTTCCTCCGGCTCCTGAAGTGGGCCAAGCCGTATCGCGTCACGCTGATCGCGAGTGCCGTACTGGTGATCGTGAGTTCCGGCCTGGCCGTGCTCATGCCCGTGGTTCAGAACCGGATTCTCATCGACGAGATCCTGGTCCCGAACAAGGCGGTGGACGCGCCTGACTACGGGCTCGTCGAGGCATTGCACTGGTGCGTCGAAGTGCTCGCCATCCAGCCGCTGGCCGTCGCGGTGTTGTTCTACATCGCCATCTTCGTCGTTCAGACCCTGTTCGGCGTCGCCCAGCAATTGCTGCTCACCAGCGGCTCGCTGAAGACCCTGCGCGACTTGAGGATCGACCTTTTCACCTCACTGGAACACAAGCCCGCGTCCTTCTACGACCATGTCGCCGTCGGTCGGGTGATGACCCGGGTCACCAACGACATTGAGAACCTGTTCGATCTCCTGACCGGTTTCGTGGCCCGGGCGGGCATCGTGATGCCTTTCTTCTTCGCGCTCGGCATCATGCTCCATGCGAGCTTCAAGCTGACCTTGATCGGGCTGGCCATCATCCCCATCGCCGCGGTCGCGACCTATTACTTCCGCAGGGTCATGCGCGAGATCTTCCGGCGCATCCGAGACTCCGTATCGGCCTTGAACCAGTACATCCAGGAAGACCTGATGGGCATCGAGGTGGTGCAACTGTCGGGCCGCGAAGAGATGAACATGGCGCAGTACGACGAACTGAACCGGGACAACCGGCGCCAGGAGTACCGGGCGGTCCCATACGAAGTCACGTTCGAGACGTTCAACATGAGCCTGTCGAGCATCGCCACCGTGGCCGTGCTCTGGTACGGCGGGGGCCAGTTCGTCCAGGAAGAAATCAGCCTCGGCACGCTCATCCTGTTCACCACCTACATCAACATGATGATCGCGCCGGTCTCCAGCGTGGGCTACTTCTTCAATACCCTGTTCCGGGCCATGGCTTCCGGCGAACGGGTCTTCCAGGCACTCGACTGGGACGAGCGTTTGCACGAGCCGGCACATCCGGTGAGTTTGGCCGAGCGCCTCAACGGCGAGGTCGTGTTCCGCAACGTCAACTTCGCCTATCCCGGCGGCGAGGGGGTGCTGAAAGGCGTCTCCTTCGACATCGCCTCCGGCGAGAAACTCGCCATCGTCGGCCCCACCGGATCCGGGAAGAGCACCATCATCCGGCTGTTGGCGCGGTTCTACGACTTCGACGACGGCATGATCTTCGTCGACGGACACGATGTGAACCACATCGCCAGCACCGACCTGCGCAAGCGGATCGGCGTGGTCCTCCAGGACTTCCATATCTTCTCGGGGACGGTGGCGGAGAACATCTCGCTCAACAACCCGGACATCGGCCAGGATCGGGTGGAGTGGGCGGCCCGGGTGGTCAACGCGGATCCGTTCATCCGCGACCTCGCCGACGGCTACGACACCGAACTCGCCGAGCGCGGGCACAACCTGTCGCAGGGCCAACAGCAGTTGCTGGCGTTCGCGCGGGTGTTGGCCGCCGACCCGGAGATCCTGGTGCTCGACGAAGCCACCTCCAGCATCGACACCGGCACGGAGCTCATCATCCAGGACGCCCTGCACAAGCTCACCGAGGGGCGGACGTCCATCATCATCGCCCACCGCCTGCAGACCATCCAGGAATGCGACCGGATCCTCGTCCTGCACCACGGCATCGTGCGCGAACTCGGCACGCACGACGAGTTGATCGCGCAACGCGGCATCTACTACACCCTGCACGAACTGCAGTTTCAGGACAGCCAGGTGGCGGCGGAACTCGCCGGCGAGACCGAGGAAAGGCCCAAGCCACGCTTCGCGTGGACGGACTCGGACGACGACGAACCGTACCCGGAAGGCGGCATGGAAGGGGGCGGCATGGGCGGTCCGGCCATGGGCGGCTCAGGCATGGGCAGTCCCGGCATGGGGGGTGGGCCCAGGAACATCGGCGGATCGGGAGGAATGAACGGCCCCCGCCGTGGGCGACGGCGCTGATCTCAACGACAACGCCCCCACGGGCGACCAACGCGTTGAACCGGCCGATCCATAGGTCGGACGACGGGCACCGTGGGGGACGCCCTTGCGGCGTCCCGTTCTAGATCACGCCTTTGGGCTCGAGGCCGAGGAAATACTGACCGGCTGTCTCGTAGTGCGCCTCGCGGCCCTGCACCTGCTGGGTGATCACGTGGGCGTCCTGGAAGCGCCGCTGGATCGCGCGGTCGTGGAAGATCGCCGTCGAACCGCTCAGGTTGTAGGCGATATCGACGACGCCTGCGGATTCGCGAATGGCGTGGGTGCCGGCCATGCGCAACTGAATGCGCTCGGCCATGGTGATCCGCCCCGTCGCCGAGACGGATCGCCAGACGTTGCCCGCCGACTCGAAGAGGAGCGCCTTGGCGGCCTGCCACCTGGCCTCGACCTTGCCGATCTGCTGCTGGATCACCGGGTCCTCGCATAGCGTGCGGGAACCGAATCGCGGCCGCTTGTCGCTGCACAGTTCGATGGTGGCATCGAGGGCCGCCCGGGAAACCCCCAGCGCGACGCAGCCGAACCCGCAGGCGAACATCAGCCCCTGGGGAATCACATAGATCGGGCCGGGTTCGCGTGCCGGCACGTCCATGCGCATGGTGTGCTCGTCGGGGACGAAGAGATTCTCGACCCGGAAGCTGAAGCTGCCCGTGCCGCGCAGGCCACTGACCTGCCAGACGTCCAGGAAGTCGACGTCCTCGCGCGGCAGGAGATGCAACCGCGGCGGCTCGCCGCGTCCGCCGGAAACCGCCGCAATCCAATTGGCATGCCGACAGCCGCTGGAGAACATCCAGCGACCGCTGAGCCGGAAGCCGCCGTTGACGTGCTCGAGGTCGATGGCGCCCTGGGGCGGGCCGTTGCCGATCACCGTACGCGGATCGCCCCACACCTCTTCGGCGAGCGCCACCGGCGCCCGGCAGCAGGTCGTGGCAAATACCGCCCCCTGATTGAAGCACCAGCCCGCGCTGCCGTCGGCGTAGGCGATGGTGCGCACCACGTCGAGGTATTCGAGCCAGTCCATCTCCTCGCCGCCCACGGACCGCGGGACGAGGAGCCGGAACAAGCCCGCGTCCTTCATCGCGTCGGCGACCTTGGCGGGCAGCTCCCGCCGGGCGTCGATCTCGTCCGCCGCGGCAACGATTTTCGGCACCAGCGCTTCGGCGCGGGCCAGCGGCGTCAGGCCACCGTTGTCGGAATCCATGGCGAGGGAGTTTACGGCTTTCTGGATACTAGCGCTTTCGTTCCCAACGCCGATGCACTACGGTCCCGGGCATGACGCAGCTCACGAGACCCTGCGAGCTTGTCCCGGACGCGTTGGATTGGACCGGTAGGTGGACCGGCGAGGCCATCTGGCAGGTTCTCAACGCCGCCCGAGACGGGAATACCCACAAGCTCAAGGCGATGCTCGAAGACGATTCCACGTTGGTGGACGCCGGGTTCTGGTACACCCCGCCGCTGCACTTCGCCGTCCGCGAGGGCCATCTGGATGCCGTGCGGTTGTTGATCGACGCCGGCGCGGACATCTTCCACCGTTCGCTCTATGCTCAGGAAACCTTGCTGGCAATCGCCCTCGACCGGGGCCACGACGACGTCGCGCAGCTGCTCCGGGGCGAACTGGCAAGCCGCGTGTCCTCCACGGGCACCCGGCACGCCATTCACGAGGCGGTTGGTAGCGGCGACATTGCGACTCTCGAGCGCTTGCTGGCCGACGAACCGGCCCTTCTCGACCGGGGCGATCACGTCGGCCGCCGCCCCTTGCACTATGCCGTCGAAGCGGGTCGGGCCGACCTCGTTCAACGCCTTTTGGATCTCGGTGCCGACGTCGATGCATCCGGATTCAGCAGCGATGATCGTCTTGGCGGCACCGGGTTCCGGCCGGTGGTGCTCGCGCTATGGCATCACCCCTACTGGCAGCAGCGCAACGACTACGGCATCGCCCGGCTACTGTTGGCCCGAGGTGCCCGTTACAGCGCGACGATCGCCGCCGCCCTGGGCGACGAAGCGCGCGTTCTCGAACTCTTGGCATCCGATTCCACGCTTGCCAACGACCAGGAGCCCGGCGGCAAGCGACCCTTGTCCGCCGCCGCCGAGCGCAACCACGTTGCCATCGTGCAGCGCCTGCTCGACGCGGGCGCGGACCCCAACCTCGACGAGGGACCCAACTGTCCGAAGGGCTACGCGCTCTGGGCGGCGGCGCACTCGGGCTACTTCGAAATCGCGAAGATGCTCCTCGACGCGGGTGCCGACCCGAACGCCGACGTGGAGTCGTCCGCGACACCCACCGGCACCCCGAACCCGGCGATGCGCGCCCTTCTCTACCAGCATGGCGGGCGAATGCCGCTGGGCATGCACTTCCACGAAGGCAATACCGACACCATCGCGGCCCTCATCGACGCCAAGCCCGAACTGTTCGACGTCCACCGCGTCACCGAGGGCTTCACGCTCGCCGTGTCAGCCGGTCACGAGTCGCTCGTCAGGCTCATGCTGGCCCGGGGCTTCCGCCTGCCTGCATCGGTAACCGGCTGCCAGACGTATCTTTGGCGATCCCTGGATCTCGCCCGGTTGCTGCTCGAACACGGCATGGATCCCAACCTGCCCAACTGGCAGCAGGTCCGCCCGCTGCATTTCATCGCCGAGAAGGGCGAAGTCGAGAAGGCCCGGTTGTTCCTCGAACACGGTGCCGACCCGAACGCCATCGACGAGGAGTACCGGACCACGCCACTCGGTTGGGCAGCCCGGCGCGGACAGACCGAGTTCGTTCGCTTTGGCCTCGCCAACGGCTTCGATCCCACATTGCCCGAGTCGCCGCCTTGGGCGAGTCCCATCGCCTGGGCGCGGCGGCGCGGCCACGACGAGACCGCCACACTCCTGGCCGAGGCAATTGCCGGGGTCTCGCCAACGCGCGAGGAACCGTAGCAGCGACCCCTGCGGTCGGCAGAGAAACGTACGGCGTCGGGCCGCTGGCTCGCCCGGGACACGGCTCGGTGGGCGCAAACCCCACCCGCTACGCCAGCAATTCACCGATCGAATTGATCACCCTGTCGGGCGTGACGCCTTCGCCCGGGTCGAGACCGTTTCCGTGGGCGTCGATCCAGATGGCGAAGATCCCCGCCCGCTGGGCGCCCTCGATGTCGGCCAACAGGTTGTCGCCCACCATCCACGTCTCCGCCGGGCGGACCTCCAAGGCGGCGAGCGCATACCTGAACGCGCGCATCGCCGGTTTGCCGAAGCCGAAATCCCCCTCCACCTGGATATGGTCGAAGAAACCCGCCAGGCCGAACTGGCGGATCTTCCCCCACTGCTTCTCCGTGCTGCCGTTGGTCAGGAGCGCGAGCTTGGCACCGCTTCCCCGCAGCCGTTCGAGAGCCCCAAGCGCGCCTCGAAACGGGGTGACGGCCTCGTCTCGAAGTACCGTGTAGCGCTTAGCCATCGCCTCGATCAATCCCGGCTCGGCGTCCGTTGCGCCGAGCGAAGATAGTGCGCTCGTGAAGATCGTTCGCCGGGCCGCGAGCAGGTCGAGGCGGCCCTCCCGTGCTTGCCGGTCGTCGTCCCAGAACCCGTCGCGGGCGTCGATCAGGGCGTCGAAGAACCGCGCCGGCGTCGTGCCGTCGAGGTTGCCGGCAAATTCGGCACAGATCCGCCGCCAGGCGACATCGGGGTCGCCGGAGTCGAGGATCGTATCGTCGAGATCGAAGATGATCGCTGTCGGCAGTCCCTTGGCCATCGGATTTCGCGCCCTAGTGCACAACTAACGGTAACGCGCCGCTTGGGTCGAGAACATCGCCGCGTACTTGCCCTCGCGCGCCATCAGTTCCTCGTGGCTGCCCACCTCGATCGCCCGACCGTTTTCGATGACCACGATGAGGTCCGCCATGCGCACCGTGGAGAACCGGTGCGAGATGAACACCACGGTCTTGTCCGCCGCCATCTCGGCGAACTGCTCGTAGAGTCGGTGTTCGCGGAATGCGTCCACCGCCGCGGTGGGCTCGTCGAGAATGAGAATCTGGGCATCGCTCATGAAGGCCCGGGCGATCGCGAGGTGCTGCCACTCGCCCCCGGAGAGATCGACGCCCTCGTCGAAGGTCTTGCCGAGGATCGTCTCGTAGCCGTTGGGCAGGCGTTCGATGATGTCGTCGGCACCCGCCTTCTCCGCCGCCGATTCCACCCGCTCGCGCTCGCCGATGGCATCCACCTCGCCGAGGCCGACGTTGTCGGCGGCCGACAGGTCGTAGCGGAAGAAGTCCTGGTAGACCACGCTGACGCCGCAGCGATACGCTCGCAAGTCGTAGTCCTTGAGGTCGCGGCCGTCCAGCAGCACGCTGCCTTGTGTGGGGTCGTATAGACGCGAAACCAGTTTGACGAGGGTGGTCTTGCCGGCGCCGTTCTCGCCGACGATCGCCACCTTCTTACCCGCCGGAATGGTGAACGAGACGTCGTCGAGAATCAGCCCGTCGGAGGCGGGATATTTGAACGACACGTTGCGGAACTCGATGCCCCGCTCGACTCTCGCCGGCAACGGGGCCGGCGGGTCGGCCTGCGGTGGGGCCAAAGCACCTTCCACGGACTGCGGGTCGAGGTCCATCAAGTCGAAGAAGCGCGTCGCGAACAACGCGTTCTCGTACACCCGGCCGCCGGACGAGATCAGCCCCGCCAGGCTCGCGCGACTGTTCTGAGCGGCCTGGAACACCAGGGCCAGGTCGCCGATGGTGATGCGGGCGAGGACGGCCTGGAACACCGCGTAGGCCCAGATGGATGCCACGCCCACCAGCGAGAGCAGGTTGAGGGCCATGTTGTAGCGCAGGAAGTGCAGCATGAGTTGCCGTAGCTTGCCGATGTAGAGATCCCGATAGCGCTCGAAACGGCCGACGAAGAGATCGCGCAGACGGAACGTGCGCACCTCCTTGACGCTGTCCCGGGCGGTCAGCAAGCGCTTCATGTAGTCGATCAGACGGTCGTTGCGGATCAACTCGGCGTTTAGGTCGAAACGCTTGCGAGCCTGGTGCCCTTCCATGAAGATGCGCGGCAGTGCCGTCGCCACCAACACGACGATGGCAAGCGGGTGGAGGATCGACAGCAGGCTCACCATGGCGATCATCGAGAACGACTGCTGGATGAGATTCATCGACGAATGGCAGATGTTCGACATGCGGTGGATCTGCTCGTTGGCGTGGTGCAGTTGGTCGTAGAACCTCGGCGTCTCGTAGAAAGCGACATCGAGGGCGCCCGCCTTGTCCAAGATGCGCTGGTAGGCGGCATACCAGATCTTCTCGCCGAACATGTGGTCGGTGAAGCCGGACACGGCATCGCACAGCGCCTGAAAGATCCAAAGGCCGAAGATCACGGCCACGGGCAGAAACACCGCCGACCACGCCAAGTTCTCGCTGGCCGCGCCCACCACCGTGTCGATGATGACCTTGGTCATCCAGACGATGACGGCCGGGATCACCGCGGTCACGAACATCAGCACGCACTGGATCGCGAGCATCGCCGGCGCCACCTCCCACAGGTAGCGGAAGATGCGCGGCACGATCAGCGCGATGTCCCGGAGCGCGAGCCAAGCGCCCTTTTGTTCCGGACGGAATTGCTCGCTCACGACCGCGGTCCCGCTCCATGTCGCATGCGGGGAACCCATGCCAAGACGGCAAGCACCGCGAACCCCATCAACTGCTTGAGACGAGTCACCCGGCGAACCTCAAGTATTCGATGGCCGCATTGTAGAGTGCCTCCGCGCCTTGAAGTCCCGGGCGTTGTTGACGGGAGCCCTGCGGAGTATGTTCAACCCACCGCAGTGGAGGTGGGTGTCCCCATGCGAAACGCCCCCATGCGAAACGCCGGATGGCTGGGTCCGATGCTGGTTTTCGCCGGTCTCTCGGGTTACGCGCATGCCCAGACCACGTTCCTCGAGGAAGGATTCACGCTGGACGTCGTGACCGACGACGTGCCCGCCGCACGGCAGATTGCCGAGGCGAATGACGGCACCCTGTTCGTGGGATCGTCCTCCGACTGCAATCGTCTCTCCAGCGTATACGCCGTCGTGCTGAGTGACGATGGGGACGCGGAAGTCGTCGTCGTGGACAGCAACCTCCGCTGCCCGAGCGGTGTCGCCCTTCGGGGGGAGGACCTCTATGTCGCCGCCCGCCACCAGGTGCTCCGCTATCCCGACATCCTCGACACCTTTCGTGACGCCACCCCGGAGGTCATCGCCAGCGATCTGCCAACTGCCAACCACCACGGCTGGAAGTACCTCGTGTTCGGACCCGACGGCGATCTTTACGTGCCGGTTGGGGCCCCCTGCAACGTCTGCGAAGAATCCGACGAACGCTACTCGACCATCCTGCGCATGGATCCCGATACCGGCGAAACCACCGTGTACGCCCACGGCGTCCGCAATTCCGTCGGCATGGCCTGGCACCCGGTGACCCGCCAGCTCTGGTTCTCCGAGAACGGCCGAGACTGGTCCGGAAACGACTTGCCTGCCGACGAGATCAACCGGGTCGAGTCGCCGGGTGGCCACTACGGATTCCCCTACTTCCACCAGGACCATCGTCCCGGCGCGGGCATCGACTTTCGCGACCCCGAGTTCGGCGGCGGAAAGAACGCTGCCGACTACCTCCGCTCCGAACACCTGATCCAGGCACATTCCGCGGCGCTGGGCGTCACGTTCTACAACGGCGATCAGTTCCCGTCCCACTATTGCGGCGCCATGTTCATCGCCGAGCACGGTTCCTGGAACCGGTACAACGGCCGGGTCGGCTACCAGGTCAGCGTACTCCGGTTCACCGACCTCGATGGCCCGCGCGGTGCAGGTGCCGCGTACGCATCCTTCGCCGACTGGTTGAACGATCAGACCCAAGGGGTCACCGGCAGACCGAACGACGTGGTTGTTTCTCGCGACGGCAGCCTGCTGATCGCGGACGACTCTGGCAACAGCATCTACCGCGTTCGCTACGCCCCGCCGGACGGCGACACCACTAGCACGGGGTGCGCCGACACGGCCCATATCTCGACCTTCGCCCCCAAGAGCCACGAAACGCGTGAAGGATTCGCCCGGGTCGTCAATCACGGCGAGTCGCCGGCCACCATCCGGATGGAAGCCTTCGACGACGCGGGGGTGCGCCACGGCCCGGTCACCCTCACCCTCGGCGCAGGCGAAGCCACCCACTTCAACTCCGCCGACCTCGAAGACGGCAACGAGGGCAAAGGCTTGACCGGCAACATCGGCACCGGTTCGGCCGACTGGCGCATCGAATTGCGGGGCGACAGTCTCGAGGTGCTGTCCTACATGCGCACCGACGATGGCTTCGTCACCAGCCTGCACGACGCGGCGCCGCTACTCGAGCCCGTCGCCGTCATCGACAACGACGACGGCACCAGAACCCTCGAACACCGCTACGACGTGGCGATCTTCAACCCGGGCCGGAATACCAACCAAGTGAGTACGCTGCGCCTCGTCAACTTCGGCCAGCATCCCGCCGAAGTGACCATCACGGGCACCGACGACCAAGGCAACTCGGGCGACAACGCGGCAGCGCTGACCCTGGCGGGAGGAACATCGCGCTCCATTTCAGCGCGTGAGCTCGAATCCGGCGCAGGCCTAGAGGACGGTCAGGGACTCGGCACCGGCACCGGCAAGTGGCGCCTGGCGGTGACGTCGGACCGCCCCATCCTGGTGGCAAGCCTGCTCGCGAGCCCCACGGGGCATCTGACCAACCTGTCCACCGTGCCGGACAACAAGACCGTGACCGATCAGTCGACGTCGCATTTCGTGCCGCTGTTCCCTGGACACGCCGACGCCGACGACCGGCAGGGCTTCGTGCGTATCATCAACCGGAGCGATGAGGGCGGCGCCGTCGAAATCAGCGCCCGGGACGAGACGGGCCAGGCGTTCGCGACGCAGACGCTGAACCTCGATGGCAACCAGGCCGTGCACTTCAACTCGGCACATCTCGAAACCGGGGAAGGTGCCGATTGGACAGACGGCATCGGTAATGGTGAGGGGGATTGGCGTCTAAGCATGACCAGCGAACTCGATCTCGACGTGCTGGCCTACATTCGCCGAACCCGCGACGGCTTCCTGACCAGCATGCACGACTTCGTGCGGCGCACCGGTACCGACACCTACGAGGTCGCTTTCTTCAATCCCGGCAGGAACGCGAACCAGGTGAGTAAACTGCGCATTCTGAACACCGGCGATCAGGATGCGCCGGTGCGCATTACGGGCGTCGATGACCGAGGCGTCGTATCGACGGGCGCGGTGAACCTGATCGTCCCTGCCGACGCAGTCCGCACCATCTCCGCCCAGGAACTGGAGGCCGGCGGTGACGAGTTCACGGGTCTCGGCAGCGGGACGGGGAAATGGCGCTTGACCGTCACGTCCGAACAACCGCTGCGGGTCATGAGCCTGCTCGAGAACCAGGGGACCGGGCATCTCACCAACCTGTCGAGTGTCTCGGCGAACCAGCCGTGGCAGTGGGATCCATAGGCGCACGAGCGATTCAACCCCGGACAAGGAACAAGAAATGACCAACCTAGAGGCCATCGCCGGGTTTCTGACGCCCACCGCAGTATTCGTGATCCTGCTGGGGCTTCACGGCGCCATGCCCGCGCGGCGCGCCCTCGGCTACGCCCACCCCAACACGTCGGAGACGCCCGTGCGCTACCGCCTGAACGGCCTGCTGGTCCTCGCCGCCGCGCTGGGCGTTTGGGCCATCGCGCTGTTGGCGCCCCTGGACTGGCTCTGGCGCGTCAAATGGCACGCCATCGCCGGGGCCACGGCGCTCTCGGTGGTGCTCACCGTCTGGATGGTGCTGCGCGCTCCCGCCGACGACCGGCCAGGTTGGGTGCAATGGATCGAGGGCCGCTCGCGCAACGTCATGTTCCGGGACCACGTTGACGCCAAGATGTTCCTTTACGTCTTCGGCGGCATCCTGCTCGCGCTCAACGTCCTGGCGGCGGCCGCCTACCATGTGGGCCAGTTCGGCGACGCCCTCAATCCCGGCATCCTGCTGCATGCCGCGATGTGGGTCTGGTTCGTGGCGGACTACTTCCTGTTCGAACGAGTGCAGCTTTATACCTTCGACATCATCGAAGAAGGCGTCGGCTTCAAACTGATCGTCGGCTGCATCGTGGTCTATCCGTGCCTTTACCCGGTTGTCCTGTGGGGCACCGCGGGACTTCCCGCCCCGGACATCGACCCACAGTTCACCCTCCTGTGGCTCGGCGGTGCGGCCGTCGTCTTCCTCGTCGGCTGGGTGATCACGCGTGGCGCCAACCTGCAGAAATACACGTTCAAGCGTTGGCCGGAACGCGCATTCCTCGGCTTCATGCGTCCCGGGACGGTTTCCGACGGCAACAAGACCCTGCTGGTCAGCGGGTTCTGGGGAATGTCCCGGCACTCGAACTACCTCGGCGAGATGCTCGAGGCCCTCGGCATGGCCTTGGCCATCGGCCACTTCGCCAACGGCTGGACCTGGGTCTACTTCGTCTACCTGAGTGTGTTCTTCATCGTCCGCGAGCGTATCGACGACCGGCGCTGCGCCGACAAGTACGGCGAATTGTGGACCGAGTACCGCGCCAAGGTGCGCCATCGCCTGGTACCGGGGATTTACTAGGAAACCTCTGTTCAAGTCCGTCCCTGGACTTGAACAGTAGCGAAACAAATAGTTTCGCTCGCGAGCCGTTCAAGAGTAATTCGATACGTTGTTCCAAAATGCAACCCACGTGTAAACATCAAGGCCGCTCAAGGAGTCTAGCGAGCCCCCCACACCCAACGACCAAACGGTGTCCGAGGCCATTTGGGCACCGTTCGCCCCGGGTTTGATGTTGCCGCGATATCGAACGCCGGAAATTCGTTGATTGTTTCGTCAGAAGTGGCCGATCCGCCATTGTGCCCCCTTCGTTCTCGGTGCAGAGTTGCCGCTGGGCACGGTGATGTGAAGTTCCGATGGTCGCCGCAAATCCGGTAATCACACGGGATGAGTTCGATCGCATAGGCGCTCGCGTCGCCGCATTGGAGGCTTCCGGGGGAAAAGCGGATCCGGACGCGGTGGCGAAGGGCGACGAGGTCGCTCCCCGCCACGTCGACTTCGTGCGTCAGGAAGAATTCCGGTTGTTCAAGTGGCTCGGCACTTTCGCGCTCGCGGCGGTCCTCGGCGGGTTCGGCCTGCTCTATGAACAAACATCCGACCTGCGCGTCGCCATGGAGCGCCTGCACGCCGAACTGCTACGCGAGATCCATGTCCAAACTGCCGACATCCGCGAGGACATGCACGCCCTGCACACCCAAACCCGCGAAGACATGCACGCCCTGCACACCCAAACCCGCGCGGACATCACCGCGACCCGCGAGGACATGCACGCGCAACATGCTGCCATACGCAGCGAGATCGCCCGCGTTCGGGAACGCGTCGTTCGCGTGGAAACGTTGGACAGCGCCGAGAGTCCGTAGGCCCGACGCCAAGGCAGCGTCGGGAGTCGAGAAAACTCGCCGTCCTCACCTGTCAGAGGCTGTCACGACCGGGCACGTCAATCGCCGCATAGTCGGGTTCGGGCAAATCCAGCGCCGCCACGCCCTCGTCCAAGAAGATCTCCAACGTGTCGAGAAAGCGATGCCACCCGGCAAGCACCGCATTCGCGAAGTCGACGCGGGAACGCGTACCGTCGAACCACAGCAAATCCGTGAACTCGAGCAGGCAGCCGCCGTCGTCCGGTGCCAGGGCAAACTGCATGGATCCCAGCTGGAGGCGCGTCGGTGGCTCGAAGACCTCGATCCTGCCCGACACGTGGGCCGGTCCATCACAGGCATCGCCGAACCAGATATCGAACCGGACATCGACCGCCGGCTCGAACCGGATCCCCGGGACCCAGACCGCTCGTTCGACGGGTTCGGCAATCGCCGACCATACGCGCGCGGGAGCGTGGCCCAGGCGACGCCGGAACACAACGGCGAGTTGGCGTTCTCCGTGGCGCCGCACTTCACCGAAGTTTGCCGACGGGGCTCGTGGCGAAGGTGACATCGAGGCATGGTACCCCGGCGTGGGCACAACTGCGGCCATCACTCCTACTGTGCCTCAGCATCCAACCGCTGCGGGCATCATCCGTTCCCGGCCGACCCACGCCTGTCCCACAGCGGTTGTCGCGAACCCACGCTACGGGCTACGCTCATCGCCGAATCCGCCGACCTACCACGCAACACGCCTCGGGTTGGTCAGCGTTGTGGACCCAATTGAGAGAGGAGCGATGATGAGCGAACCCGATCACGAGCGTAGGGATTTCATCCGCAAGACCGGTGCGGCCGCAGGTGCAGCCGCCTTGGCAACCACCATCGGAAACCAGCCGGCTGCGGCCGCGGAGATCGTCGAATTGAACCGCATGGGCCCCACGCCGGAGCAGATTCAGCAGTTCCTAGCGCTCCCCGACCGCCCCGTGGTCATGGTGAACCTGCTCAAGTTCAAGGATGGCGCCGGGGCGGAGGAGTACGCCAAGTACGGACAGGCGATGCAAACCATCCTCAAGGATGTCGGGGCCGAGATCATCTTCGCGGGACAATGCCAGATGACGCTCATCGGGGGCGCGGAGTGGGATTCCGTCGCGCTCGTGCGCTATCCGAACGCACGGGCGCTCATCCAGATGAGCCAATTGCCGGCATACCAGGAGGCACACGTCCACCGCGCCGAGGGTCTTGAGGGGCAGGTCAATCTTGCCGTGTTCGAGCCATGAGTATCAGGATGCGAACATTCCTGACTGCGACGGCATTGCCGTTCGCGTTCGCCCTCGCGGGATGCGCAAACCCCAACGGAGGATCATCCGCCATGACGATCAAGCAAACGCAGATGAAGGCCGGCGACTATACCTACGACGTTCGTCGGGCCGGCGGCGGGGACGACCTTGTCATACTGCTGCATGGCTTCCCGGAAACGTCCCACATGTGGCTGCCGCTGCTCGAACACTTGGCAGCCAACGGCTACACGGCGTTGGCACCCGATCTTCTGGGCTACAGCCCCGGCGCGAGCCCCCCGGAACCCGAGCACTACAGCCATGCCGCGATGGCGGCCGACATTCTCGCCATGGCGGACACGCTGGGCAAAGACCGGTTCCACCTCGTCGGCCACGACCACGGCGCGGGGCTCGGCTGGTACATGGCGGGTGCCCACGCCGATCGGGTGATCAGTTGGACGGCACTCTCGGTGCCCCATATCGATGCGTTCGGCAACGCCATCGCCAACAACCCCGAGCAACGCCAGCGGAGCGGCTACATGCAGTTCTTTCGACAGGTCGGCGTGGCCGAAGAGGCGCTCTCCGGCAACGACTTCGCCATGTTGCGGAACATCTGGAGCGCGTCCTCGCCCGAGCAGGTCGAGGAGTACGTGCGCGTGCTCAGCCTACCCGGTGCGTTAACCGGCGCACTCAACTGGTACCGCGGTGGCCTGACCCCGGATCGAAAGCCCGTCGGCAAGATAGCCGTGCCGACGGTGCTGATCTGGGGCAACAAGGACTCAGCGATCGGTCGCCCCGGCGTCACCGCCACGCCGCCGCTGATGGTCGGGCCCTACCGTCTCGTGGAGCTTGACGTGGGGCATTGGCTCATCCAGGAGGCTGAAGCCGACGTGCTCCGAGAGACGCTGGCGCATATCGAGGAGTTCGGCGATTGATCACCGGGACGCCACGAGGCGTCCCGTACACCTCACTCGGCCTCGCTCACCGCTCGCCGGTGGCCCTTCGCCGAATAGTCGACCGCCATGTCCTCGCTGCTCAACGCACCTTCGAAGGCGTCGCCCCTCACCTTTACCCAAGCCGCCATCCGGCCTGTCCATTCCACGCCCTTGCCGTCGTCCTTGGACCATTGAGGCGTCGGTTCGACGTACTTGTAGCTGAGCACGTCTCCGTCGTAGTCGACCAAGGTCACCTCGATCTCGCCGTCCTGTTCGTCGTCGAGTCTCGCAGCTAGCTCGCCGTGGGTCGCGGTAATCGTCAACACGCTGCGGCGTTCCTTGCCGAGCACGTTGGTCACGACATGCCATTCGCCGAGGACCGCATCGAGGGACGGGGGATCATCCGCGCCATTGACCCCGGGATAGTCGCGCCAGAGCCAGCGCATCGTGTCCGGGAAGATCGCGCCGCCGTGGCGCGTGTCGTGGCCGCCGTCCCCGATTTCGACCCGGTGGTCGTAGCGGGCGAACATCAGGGCCGAGGCCATGTTGAGGTTCGCGAGTGTCCAGTTGCCTTCCGCGAGATTGATGTCGTTCATCCCGCCTTGGATGAAAACGCGGATTGGTTTCGGATTGTCGCGGGTCTTGCGAATGAGATAGGGATACTCGGAACCGCCGCGAAGCCGGGTATAGCTGCCGACGTGGCTGACGACCTTGCTGAAGGCATCGGGCCGATGCCACGCCGCGGTGAAGGCCGCAAGGCCCCCGTCGCTCATGCCGCAGATCGCCCGCCCTTGCGCATTCTCGACAAGGTTGTAGTCCTTGCCCACCTCCGGGAGGATCTCCTCCAGGAGGAAGCGCGCATAGGTGTCGTCGAGCGGAACGTACTGAGCGCTGCGCTGGTCCCAGTCCTGCTCTCGCCGGCCCGGGTTGATGAACACGCCGATGGTCACCGGCATCTCGCTTTTGTGGATCAGGTTGTCGAAGACCGTCGGCGCCCTCACGGGGCCTTCAAGGCCGACGTAGCCCTGGCCGTCCTGGAACACCATCACGGCCGCGGGCTCGGTTTCGGCGTACTGGGCCGGGACGTACACCCAGTAGTCGTGCGTCGTTCCGGGATAGATCCGACTGTCTTCCCAAGTGTGATTCGTCACCGTGCCTTTGGGCACGCCCTCCTGCGGTAGTGAGTCAACGCCCAGCACGTATTCTGCTCCCCTAGCCCCCGTCGCCAAGATCAGCGACGCCACTGTCATCATCAAAGTCCGCATGTTCCCTCATTGAGTCCACGGCCGAACGAACGCAACAACGCCCGGTCTGGTTGGCACGTTAACACGCCACGACGGCAAGCTCCTTGAGCGCCCTTGATGCTCACCCTTGGGTCGCAAATGGACAACCGCCTGATTCCGCGCCTTGACGCGAGACGCGCTCGCGAGACGCGCTAGCTTGTAGAGTGTGCATGGGCACGGATTATGGGGTTGCGAGATGAGCGCCAGCAGGAGGTCGTTTCCAGGCGAGCGCGTCGAGGAGGAATTGTTGGCCGCGATCGAGAGCTACAACGCGGCGATCAAGGATCGGGACGCGGGCGGCCAGGCAGATTTCTTCGCAGAGACGTATGCCGGCAGCGGGGGCATGACCAAGGCCGATCTGCTCGCCTACCTCGCCGACGAGATCGAACAGCGCCGCGACGTGGCCAAGCGGTTCGTTCTCGACAACGCCAAGGTGACCGTGGACGACGACACGGCGGTCATCGACCCCGCGACGCTTCGTTCGCCGACGGGCGGCGGCGCGTTCGAGATCCGGATGAAGCGGGAGCGGGACGGCGTCTGGCGATGCGAATCGCTCACCGGATCCCGATCCGGCCACGAGACGGCCGAGGGCGCCCGCAGCCTTCGGGAGCGCATTGCGAGCGACCCGGCCCGGCCCGGCTACCACTTCGTGGTCCCGGAAGGTGTCGCGATGCCCTTCGACCCGAACGGGGCCATCTTCTGGAAGGGCCGCTACCACCTGTTCTACATCTTCCAGGACACACGGCTCGGGAGGAAGGCGGACCACTGGGGCCACGTCTCGAGCACCGACCTGTTCCACTGGGTTCACCATCCCACCGGCTTGCTCGACGGCATGTACAGCGGCAACTGCTTCATCAATAGAGACGGCGTCCCAACGATCTGCTACCACCAGAAGGGGCTGGGAAACGCCATCGCGGTAGCCCTGGACGATGACCTGAACGACTGGCGGAAGCTCGAGTCGAACCCGATGACACCGAACACCGAGGAGGGCGATCGCCACCACGGCAGGTACAAGTCATGGGATCCGTTCGGCTGGATGGAAGGCGACACCTACTACGCGATCTTCGGCGGCGGGCGTCCGGGCGTCGCGAAGTCGCCCACCCTCGACGGCGAGTGGCGCTACGTAGGGGACCTGTTCGCCCATGGCGTCGAAGGCGTGTCCCTCGACGAGGACGTGTCATGCGCTGATCTGTTCAAGTTGGGCGACAAGGACGTTCTGCTGTGCATCAGCCACCGTCTTGGCTGCCGCTACTACCTGGGTGTCTGGAAGGACGAACAGTTCCACCCGGAGTCGCACGGACAGATGAGTTGGGTTGACCACTCGTTCTTTGCGCCGGAGAGCCTCCAGGACGGCAAGGGCCGCCGGATCATGTGGGCGTGGATCATGGACGAGCCGCAGTTCGGCGTACGTTCGCAGCACGGCTGGTCCGGCACCCTGAGCCTGCCACGCGTTCTCACTCTCGACGACAACGGCCAACTCGGCATGGATGTCCCCGAGGAGATCGAGGCCCTGCGCCAAGAGGCGCTCAGGAAGGAGGCTTTCGTGCTGCCAGCCGACACCGACGTCGCGGTCGATGGTGTGCGCGGCAACAGTCTTGAACTCTCGATCGAAATGGCGGGCAGCGAGGATTCAGCGTACGGCGTGAAGGTTTGCGTCTCTCCGGACGGGCAGGAAGAAACGTCGGTTTTCTACGATGCCCGGGAGAAACGGTTGAAAGTCGACACCTTGAGGTCGGGGCCGCACGACACGCCCAAGGCGGTCGAGGCGGGGCCGCTGGAACTGACGCACGGCGAACGGCTGAAGCTCCGCGTTTTCGTTGACCGGTCCGTGGTCGAGGTGTTCGCAAACGGCCGCCAAGCCGTTGCGCGGCGGATCTACCCGGCACGGGCCGACAGCGTTGGCGTCCGTCTTTTCTCGAACGGCGCACAGGCCCGCGTGCACACGTTCGAGGCTTGGGAGATGGCTCCATCCAACGCCTCGTAGCGTCCCAAGAGGCCGGGCCGGCCACACCCGAAGTACGCGCCTTCGCCAAGTCGCTGTGCGCCGCCTTCGCAAATGGGTCATTCCCGCGTCGCCGCCTCCGCCGTCGTGTTGATTGTCGCCGCGACTTCCAACACGATTAAGGCGAATCGTTACGACGCTGGCACATGAACGACGAAGAGAAATACCTGTTTGACCTGCGCGGCTACCTCCACGTGAAGAACGTGCTCACACCGGCGCAGGTGGCCGACCTTTCCGACCGGCTGGAGGAACGCCGCTCATGCGACGGGAAACGGCTCTACGGATCCGACCGGACCCGGTACCCGGAGGGGGAAAGCTCGGCGTTCTCCGCCAAGTCGCTCATCGAATGGGGTGGTACCTATATCGACTTGATCGACCTGCCCCGGATCGCGCCCTACCTGGAGGCCATGCTCGGTTCGAAATACCGCCTCGACCACGACTACATCAAGATCGACAGCGCGTCCAATCCACGCAATCTGCTCTACCTGCACGGCGGGGGACAAGGCGCCGGCGGGACAATGGACCGTGTCGGCCCGAGCGACGGCGGACAGTGCTACTACCGCTACAACAACGGCAGGTTCTACAACGGCCTGGTTGCCGTTGGGTTCGAACTGGACACGGTGCACCCGGGCGATGGCGGGTTCGCCTGCGTTCCCGGCAGCCACAAGGTGAACTTCCCGCTCCCGGCGGACTGGCGGACCAGCAAGACCCAGGAAGAGATACCGGAGTGCGTGGATCGGGTGGCGGCCGAGGCCGGCGATGCGATCATCTTCACCGAGGCCTGCGCCCACGGCACGGTGCCCTGGAAGGGGAATCGCGAGCGGCGCACGATCTTCTACAAGTACTGTCCCCACGCGGTGGCGTGGAGCCCCTGCTACTACAACGCCGACCGCTACGGGGAACTGAGCGAGTCCCAGCGCGACATGCTGATGCCGCCGAGCGCGTACGGCGCCCACGAACATACCCGTCCGATCTGGGAGAGGGTTCGGGCGGAACAGGCCGAACTGCTGCGACTGCGGGAGCAGCAGGCCGCGTCAGAGCAGACCGAACCGGAGAAAGCCGTCAGCGATCCATCGTGAGTCGCGCGGCCTTGGCCTCGTCGTACCACCAACCGTCGGGGTAGGCCGGCCGGTAGCGCGGTTCCGGCGGGCGGCCGAACTTGTCCCAGAACACCGTGCGGCGCGAGTCGTACGCGTACAGCGGAATCAGGTGGTGGCCCCATAGCATGACCCGGTCCAGCGCGCGACAGGCCGCGATCATTTCATCCAAGGTCTCGGCCGCTTCCGCCGTCTCGACGAGAAAATCGACCGCGGGGTGGCTGACGCCGGTGTAGTTGCGCGAACCTTCCTGCGTTGCGGCGCTGGAGTGGAAGTTGGCGCGCAGTTCCAGCGTCGGCGGCATGAGGAAGTCGTTGCTCTGGACCAGTGCTTCGTAGTCGTGGCGACGGACCCGACTGGTGTACTGGGTGATGTCGAGGAGGCGGATGTTCGCCTCGATGCCGAGCCGCTCGAGCGCTTGAAACCAAGGCAGCAGGATTCGTGCATCGGCCGGATCCGCGGACAGGAATTCGAGCGTGAACGGCTCGCCGCCGCCGTCGCGCAGCAAACCCGCCTCGATGTGCCAACCGGCTGCCGCGAACAGTTCTCGCGCTTCGATCAGGTTGGATACGGTCCGGCTGCCGCCAACGGGAAGTTGGAAAGGACGTTCGAAGAGGGCAGAAGGCAGTGAATCCCGAAAGGGCGAGAGCAACGCGGTCTCGTCCGCGCTGGGCGAACCGGTGGCCGACAGGATGGTGCCCGGCCAATAGCTCCCAGCCCGTACGCGCTCGCCGTGGTAGAACTTGTCCTTGATCCACTCGTAGTCGAGGGTGAGCGTGAGCGCTTCTCGGACACGTCCGTCGGCCAATCGGGGCACACGGCTGTTCAGCACGAACGCTCTCCCGATACCCACCCAGATGCCGTACTTGCGCCGGATCTTCTGGATCCGCCCGCTATCGAGATCGGGCCCCTCGTAGGCGGTCACCCAGTAGCGGATGTCGTCCTCGTCGAGGATGTCGATCAGACCCTTGCGGAAGGCCTCCCTGGCAACCGAATAGTCGCGATAGACGTCGTAGCGCACGGTATCGAAGTTGTACCGGCCCTGGTTGAGAGGCAGGTGCCAGCCCCAGTAGTGCGGATTGCGTTCGTACTCGATGTATCGACCCGGCTGCAGGTCCTTGACACGATACGGTCCGCTGGAAACGGGCGGAACGAGGGTGTGCGCGGCGGGATCCCCCTCGCGCCAATAGTGCGCCGGCAGGATCGGGATGTATTGGATCAAGGTGACGTGGTCGTGGGTCAACGGGGCATCGAGCCGGAACGCCACATGGCGTTCGTCCAAGGCATCGACCGACACGATGAAGCGGAAGAACAGGCCCGACCCGACCCCGCTTCGCTGTCGGTCGAACGTGAACACCACGTCCCCCGCCGTGATCGGCACGCCGTCATCCCACCGGGCGTCGGGATGGATCCTGAACACGATCGTCCGCTCGTCGTCCGCAACCGCGATGCCGTCCGCGAGACGGCCATAGAACGCCGTGACTTCGTCGCCGCTGCGCACCACCAACGTCTCGCCCCGGTACAGATAGCCGCTCGGCGCGCCCGTCTCGCCCTGCGGCGAGGGCGCCAGCGTATCGAACGAATAGCCATGAGACAGGACGAGCTTGCCGCCCTTGGGAGCGTCCGGATTCAGGTACTCGAAGTGGGTGAAGTCGGCGGAATACTTGAGGTCGTCGAAGAACGCGATGCCGTGCTTGAACTCCAACTCCTCCAGGAACCCCGCGTTGGAGGCGCAAGCGAATAGCGCAACCAGCAGACCAAGTCCGGGTTGGGGTGTTCCGCTGTTCAATGGCACGGCGTTGGGCGTTACCAGAACGGACCGATCGGTCGGCCGAACTTCGCGTGGTAGTCCTCGTGCACCATCTGCTCGTAGGTGGTGAGGCCCTCCAAGGGCAGTGCGATGGGGGCCATGCCGTTGAGGGACGATTCGTAGATCGCAATGGCCATCTCGACGTCCTTGCGCCCTTCCTGGGCGTATTCCGCCGGTTCGTCGTTGAGCGCTGCGTTGGCGATGCTCATGATCTCCGACGCGTGGCCGACCGACCAGTCGTCGATGGCGTAGTCCCGGAACGGATTCTCGTAGACGATCTCGGTGTCGGCATGGACCACGATGCGCTGCAGGACATCCACGCCATCGATCCGGCGGCGTTCGGTCTCGACCGGGATGTCCTGCCAGCCGTCGCCAACGCGCAGTCGCAGCGGAATCTCGGATCCGAAGGTGTCGTGGTCCAGGATGCCGCCGAGGGTTCCCGTGATCTGGCAGTACTTCTGCGCCTCGCCGAGACGGGACGTCTCGTAGATTCCCACCGCACCGCTCTCGAAATCGATCAGCGCATGCGCCCAGTCTTCATGGATCCGGTTGGGATCCGACATGTATTTCCGCACGGTCGCGGCGATCTGTTTCGGCTCGCTTTGCGCGTAGAGGCGCAACTGCGACAACCGGTGCGCGCCCATGTCCATGCACATGCCGGACGTTCGACCAAAGCCCGAGATGGGACGGCCAAGGCCGTTGTGCGTGACGGTGGGCTCGAACGGCACCTGGCGCTTGGGCTCGACGAAGTAGACGCGCACGATGTCGCCGAGGATGCCCGCTTCGACGAGCTTCACGATCATCCGCTGTTTCGGCATGCGGAAGTAGTTCTCCGCCACCTCGAAACGCACGCCGTACTTGCGGCAGGTGTCGATGATGTGGTCGCAGCACGGCAGGGTCAGCGCCATCGGCTTTTCTACCATGACGTGCTTGCCGTGCTCCGCGATCAGGCTGGCGAGTACGTGGTGCGTTGGGTCGCCGGTGACGATGTCGACCACGAGGATGTCCCTGTGCTTGTCGAGCATCTCCTCGGCATCGGTGTAGTGCGGTACGCCGTATTTCGCGCCGTTTTCGGTGGCAAGCCGCTCATCCATGTCACATAGGGCGACGAAGTCGATCTCGCCGCGCCGGGACAGCTCGCCAAGCGTCGGCAGATGCCATCTGCGGGCCGGGTTGCCACACCCGAGAAGGGCGACCTTCGCCTTCATTCACTCACCGCCTGATGGGCCGCTGCGTGACGTCTGAGCATCCCCGCGCTGGCCTCCACCTGGGCCTCGGTCAGACCGTGCAGGATGATCGGCACGTCGAAGGAAAGTCCGCAGAGCAGGGAGACGTAGTGGGCGTAGTCGAGCTTGCCGGTGCCCGCCGCCAAGTGCCCGGCGTCGCCGCCGTGATCGAGATCCTTGCCATGGGCGATGGCGACATGGTCGCCGAGCAGGTCGAATGCCTCGTCAAGCACTTCCCTCATGCGGGGCAGGTCGTCCTTGCCGAAGATGTTGGCGGCGTCCATCACGACCTTCAGGTTCGGCGAGCCCATGTCGTCGATCAAGCGCCGGCTTTTGACCGCATCGCTCGCGACGTTGTTGATCTCCGGTTCGAAAGCGACCATGACGCCGGCTGCCTCGGCCGTCGGCAGCACCTGCTCCAGGGTCGCGCAAACATCACGCCAGGCCTCGGGCGATGCATTGTCGGGATGGTGTCGCCACATGCTATCCGGATGTCGGGAGCCCGTGCAGGTCGCGACCACGGACGTGCCGACGGACTTGCAGGCACCGATCACCATCCGCAGCCGCTCGATCCCCTGTTGGCGCTTGGCGGGGTCCGCATCGGCCATGTTGATATTCCCGGCCACGGCGGCGATGACCATGTCCCGCTTGGCGGTCTCCTCCCGGATCACGGGGCAGATCGCGTCGATCACCTGGGCCAGCGGACCCGGCGGGTGGGCCGAACCCCAGTTGAACTGCATGTGGCGGATGTCGTGGTCGAGGATCGCGTCCAGCGTCTCGCCGAGGCTGGGTCGGGCGAAGGTGCCCGACATGATTCCTACTTGCATAACGGTGCTCTCTACGTGGTGTTCGGTTGCCCGCCGCTACGCGGCGTCGGGCTGATTCATCAGGAGTTCGGTGATCTCCCGCTGCTCGCGGCGATCCAGTTCCTCGTAGACAGCGCTTTCGTGAAACCGCTTGCACGCGGGCCTCGTATCTCGCTTGGGAATCACGTCGGCGGCCTGGAACGACATCAGCATCGCGCCGCGTTTGTGCTTCGTCCGGTTGAAGCCCGCTCGATGCCAGGTCCGGGCGTCGTAGAGAACGATGCTGCCCGCCGGGGCTTCGACCACGTCGGCATCCGGGCCGCTATAGGGGCGCGTCGCGGGATCGGCACCGTGGCGGGCCGGATTCCACTCCGGCGGCGGGTTCGTCTCGGCCCGGTGCGAGCCCAGCTTGTACGCCGTGGCGCCGTTCTGCTTGGTGAAGTCGGAGACGCAGACGTTGCGCTGAACCGCCTTGACGGGACCGTCCCGGTCCGCCACGGGGTGCCCGCCGACGGACGGGATGTACGGAATGTCGGCGTGCCAGCCCTGGACTCGGCGTTTGCCGTCGTAGGGGGGCAGCGACGTGGGATTCGGCGGATGTCCCAAATGCAGATCCCGGGTCCCGATGTACTGCCGGATCAACCATAGCGAGACGGGTTCGCTTATTGCCTGGCCGACGGCGCTGTGCTGGCAGACTCTCGGCGTGTCGATGTCCGGCGCCAGGTGTTCGTAGTCGTCGGTACAGGCGACCCGTTGCAGGCCGTCGACGATCTCCGGCGTCAGGAGACAGGTCAGACACACCCAGCCCTCGCGTTTCAAGTGCTCGAGATAGGCACTCGGCACCTTCTCGGGACCGTGTGCCATCTTCAATGCCACATCCTCCGATCCCATACGCACCGTACAGCCATCGGCATCGACGTCGCCCGCCACCTCCGTCCCGGTTGCCACATGCCTGACGCCGCCCGGGGTCCGATCCCAGATCACCCGGTCGTCGCCTTCGTCGGACAACGTGAGCGTGCCCTCGTCGTCGAGGGCCAGCATCGTCCCGTCGGGGGCGATCAGAAACAGGTAGTGATGCGTCGGCCGCTCGTGCCTCACGACGCGTTCTTGAAATTCCTCGTGGTTCTCCACTCGTCCGATCTCCTTCAGCCGTTCTGGACGTACATGCTCGCCTTGTCCCTGCCGTGGAATTCGCGCCACTCCGCCGCCGTCAGGCGCTGCGGTTCGCCCAACTGCCGGGCGAGGACGTACTGTCGGCACATGATCTCCAGGCGGTGCGCCTGGTTGACCGCCCGCTTCAACGTAGGCCCATGACAGATCATGCCGTGATTGCCGAGCAGGCAGGCCGTTCGGTCGGTCAGCGCCGCCGCGGCGTCGTCGGCGAGTCGCTGCGTCCCGAACGTGGAATACCGGACGCAAGGCACGTCGTCGCCGCCGAAGACGCCGACCAGGTAGTGGAAGCCGGGCAGCGTCAAGAGGTGGCTTGCGACGGCAACGCAATAGTCCGAATGGGTATGGACCACCGCGAGCGCCTCGGCATGCTTTAAGTAGATCGCCGCGTGCATGCGCCATTCGGAAGACGGCCTGCCCTCGCCGCGCCAGGTGCCGTCGAACGATGTCTCCACAACGGCATCCGCGGTGATCGTGTCCGCGCGGGCGCCGTTCGGGGAAATCAGCATGCTGTCGCCGAAGCGGACGCTCAAGTTGCCCGAGGACAACTCGTTCAAGCCGATCGCTTCGACCTGCTTGTAGCTGTCGACCAGCTGTTGGCGCAAGTCCGCCTCGTCGGTCGTGTCTGCCATGGCTTCCCCCTACGATCAACCGGATGCGGCGTCCGCCATCCGCATGCGTTCCAAGGCGACGTCAATGAAGTCCTCCTCGCCCGCGCTGCCCGACTTGACGACCAGCGACACCGGATCGCCGTTGGCTCGGTGACAGTAGCCTCCCTGCAGATCGTCGTACGCCCCCACCTCGAGACGCTCGATGCCCAACGACCTTATCACCGACCCGGACGTCTCGCCGCCGGCCACCACGAACTTCCGTACGCCAAGTTCGTAAAGCGCTCGGGACATTCGGCCAAGGAGTTCGTCAGCGAGCGCCGAAGCGCTTTCCCGACCGAGTTCCGCCTGGGCGCGCTTGACGCCGTCGGCATCCGTTGTCGTCGCGACGCCCACGGGCCCGTGCACCAGGCGGGCGCGGGCCCACTCGACGGCCTCGCCCAGGGTACCGCATTCATCGCCAGCCGCCTTCACGAGGTCGATCCGGTACACCGGGTGCGCGGCCTCGAACCGTGCCAACTGGCGGGACGTTCTCGGCGTGCAGCTGCCGGAGATCACCGCGGCATGCCCCGGTGCGGCGGGCAACAACGTTCGCGGTTCGGTCGGGGCGACGTTGCGCCAACCGCGCGAAAGCGCGACGGGGAGATCATCCGATCCGGTCACCAAGGCGGAATGACGGGCAAGCGCGGCGACGCGCGCGAGATCGCCCGGATCGATGACGTCGACAATGAAGAACCGCACGCCCGCAGCCGACTGCTCGGCCAGGTAGCGCTCGCATGCCGCCCTGCCCGCGCGCATCGTGTCGTGGTTCAGAAGTCCCACCTCGACTCGGCTCTGCGACTGCAACACCTCCACGAGGTTCGAGTTGGTCATGGGGGTCACGGGGTCATACCGCCTCGGGGTTTCGTGCAGCATGTCTATGCCGACGAACAGTCGCCCCTGGTAGACGGTGGCTTTCCGCTCCGGGCGGCCGGGACAGAACAACACGCACTCCGTGTGCGTCATCTCCATCAGCGCTTCGGCCACCGGACCAATGTTGCCCCGCGCCGTCGAACAGAACAGCGTGCTGTACTTGTAGTAGAGCTGCTTCGCACCTTGTGCGAGCAAGGCCCGGGCGGAATGCCTTGCGTCGGCGACCGCCTCTTCAGCCGGTCTCGACAAGAGCTTGCGGCCGACGACCACGGCCTGTACGTCGCCTGGGAGCCCTTCAACGGCATCGGCGGATGTCGCCACGGGGCAACGGACGCCCTGCTCCTCCAAGAGGCTGGCCACCTTCACGCCACCCGTGAGGTCGTCCGCGATCACTCCAAGCTCTAACAGCGTTCGGTCCTCCCCATCTGGGTATTGACGCCTGGGAAACCCCCTTCCTCACTTCGCGGGCACGCTGCCCCGAATCGGACGAGTGCATGAGGATCGGCATCGCGAAGGCGTCTATTATTGCTGACGCGTCACTTCGACAAAGGAAATAAATGTCAGTTGATCAATTGCGGCGGGATGGGCTGGCCGGTCCGTTCGAGTTGGCCGACAAGACGGGACTCGACGCGGCACGGGATGCGGTATTCGAGTTCAAGGCGCTTCGCCGGGAGCAGCTTCTCGCAGCGAGAAGGGCAGGAAACGACAACAGCACCTACTCCAACCCGTTGATCGACCGCCACCTTGACGTCGGCGTCATCCAGCGACTCTACTACGACGCCAACGTGCAGTCCGCCGTGGCCGAGCTTTTGGGCGAAGACCTGTACATCTGGCGTTCGAATTTCTTCGTCAAGAGCGACGGCACCGGACAAAACAAGTGGCACCATGATCGCCACTTCGAAAACGGCGATGCCAAGCTCAACCTCTACGACACCAGCAATCACTTCTCGATCACGATGGCGTTGACCGACATCGGGATGGACGAGGGCCGAATCGAGTACGTGAAGGGGTCGCACCAGCCGATCTCCGGGTTCGATCGGGACATTCCCCGTCACATCGACGAAGTCCCGGACGTCGTTGCGGACCGGGTCACGCCGCTACCCCTCGAACGCGGTCAGTTCGTGTTGTTCCACGCTTCGCTTCTGCATCGGAGCCTCGCGTTCGGGGAAGGCAACCGGCGCGTCTCGATGGCGGCCCGGCTCTTGAGGGCCGGCACGAAGATTCCCCCGTACGGATCGGCCAACCCCGCCGGCGGTGCTGCCGCCCGCGCCGAGCCGATCATGTATTACCGCGATTCGGGATTGATGCGCTTGAACTAGCGCCAGCCCGAGCCGCCCGAGCACCCAGCCCGACCTTCGGCTAACGCCGCAACGTCCGACAGGTAGGGCTGCCGGTCGACCGGGGGCACCCGGATCAACCGCTTGCATCCTCGCCGAGCGCTGCGAGCTTGCCTCCGAGGTTGTCGAGGCGCAACTGTACGTTGTCTATCCGATCCTGAACGCCGGTCACGCGCTGCTGTACGCTGGTCAACCGTTGCTCGACGCTGCGCAGGTGGTGCTCCACGCTCTCGATCCGCCGTTCGATGCGCGCGAGGCGTTGCCCGATCGGCACCAGCGCCGCCGAAACGGTTTCCGATATGGCTTCCCTTAGCTCGTCCGATTCAGCCATCGTCGCTGTGCCCACTGCCCCTTCCGGACCATCTAATGAATTCCCCGGCAACGTGTCAACGCCATGGGGCGGTGTCTCGGTTTGAATTTTGTTCGGCTCTGCGACACGACGCCTGGCGATCCGTCAGGGGTCGGACTCGTCGTCCAGTACCCACCAACTGTCGATGACGCGCGCCAATCCGCCGTCGAGGTATTCGTACGCGGCGACGGTGTCTTCGGCCCGGCCGAACTTGTCCCAATACAGGAACCGCTCCTCGTCGGGCATGTTCAACGGTATGTGATAGAAGCTCCAGAGGAGAACCCGGTCCAATGCCCGGCAGACCGTCGTCGCGGCCGCGAGGGTCGGTGCGCGCTGGGCGAGTTCGATCAGGCTGTCGACCACCGGGTCGCGAATCCCCGCCAGATTGCCGCCCATCCCCGCCACGGCGTTCGCCGATCCGAAATAGGTACGCAACTGGGCCATCGGCGGATTGAGGAAATCCAGACCTCGGAAATACATGTCGAATCGGCGCTCGCGCTTGAAACGGACGGCGGTGACGTTGTCGAGCAGGCGCACGCTGGCTTCGATGCCGAGGTGCGCCAGCGAGTCGACATAGGGAAGCAACAGACGCTTGGCCCAGGCGTTCTGCGTCGCGATCTCGAAACTGAACGCCTCGCCGTCCGCGTTCTCGAGTCGACCGCCCACGAGCGTCCACCCGGCTTGGGCCAATAGCCGCCGTGCCCGCTCCAGCGCTTCTCGATTCGGCCCGCGCGCGACGGACACCGGCAACCGGAACGGTTCGTCGAACACCCGCTCGGGTAGTTGATCGCGATAGGGAGCAAGCAAGGCAAGCTCTTCTGTCGACGGCATCCCCCCGGCAGCCAGCGATGAGCCGGCAAAGTAGCTCAACGCCCGGTACTGGGTGTCGTAGTGGAAGACGCGATTCTGCCATTCGAAGTCGAACGCCAGCGTCAGCGCCTCGCGTACCCGTGCGTCGCGGAACATCTCGCGGTCGAGGTTGAACGTCAGCGTGCGCTCCTGGCCGATGGACTTGCCGACCCGGCGCGTATCCTTCAGCCAACGACCTGCGTTCGGTGACGAGGCGTCGTACGCGGTATTCCAATAGCGGACGTCGGTTTCGAAATAGATGTCGAGAAGGCCTTTGCGGAACGCCTCCCTCGCCACGGTGGCATCGCGGTACACGTCGTAGCGGATCACATCGAAGTTGTGGCGGCCGCGGTTCACAGGCAGGTCCCGGGCCCAGTAGTCGGGTACGCGTTCATAGGTGACGTGGTTGCGATCAAGTTCGACGATGCGATAGGGACCACTGACCAACGGCGGGTCAAGCGTCACCTGTCCCGGGTCCCGGTCTGCGTAGTAGTGCGCCGGGCGCACGGGGAACGTGGTCAGTGCCAAGAGGTTCGAATGGGTGAACACATCGCGATGGCGGATCAGAAGCTCCCGGTCGTTCACGATCTCGAACGACTCGACCCAGGAGCGGTAGTAGACCTTGCCTGCCAGCGACGTGGCGTCCATCACGTCGTAGGAGAAGCGCACATCGCGGGCCGTGATCGGCACCCCGTCGTGCCAGCGTGCGGCCTCATGCAACCGGATGTAGAGCGACTTCCTGTCCTCGGAGAGCGCCACGCCGTCCACGAGCAAACCGTAGAGGGCCGACTGCTCGTCCGCCGAACGGACGAACAATCGATCCATCGTCCGCTCCAAGCCGCTGGCATTGGAGACGCCCGTACCCCACGCCCCCGAGACGTTCCGGACCGGCCAGGTCGTCGAGAGCGTCAGGCGGCCGCCTTTCGGGGCCGACGGGTTCGAGTATTCGAAGTGGGTGAAGTCGGCGGGGTACTTCAGGTCATGGAGCAGGGAAATGCCGTGCTGATAGGGCGGCTGATCGCCGAGACACACCGACGCCAGCAGGAGCGAGGCGAGTTCGGTCGCGCGCCGGGTTATTCTTGCCAGCCATGAGCCCCGAATCACGAAGGACACCGAACCCCGCCGTGTCACGAGGCCCCTCCGCCGTCTGGGTCAACAAACCAAAGGCCGGCGAGCTGCCGCACGGGGTCGCGCACAAGACGTTCTTTTCCGAGGCGCACCAGACCGACGTGGGCTACTGCATCTACCTCCCGCCCGGCTACGAGACCCACGCCGGCGAGCGTTACCCGGTGATCTACAACCTGCATGGCGCTGACGGCAATGAACTGCACGGCTTCGACGAGGTAGACGTGCTCGACGGGGGCATCCGCAGCGGACGTTGGCCGCCGATGATCGTGGTCATGGCCAACGGCGGCAAGCGCACGTTCTTCAAGGACTCCCACGACGGGCGAACCAGGAGCGAGACCCTCATCATCCGCGAACTGATTCCCCACATAGACGCCAACTATCGCACGATCGCCGCCCGCGAGGGCCGCTCTATCGAGGGCCACAGCATGGGTGGCCGCGGTGCCACACGACTCGCCATGAAATTCCCAACGCTCTTCTGTTCGCTGTTCAACTTCGCGGGCAACGTGCCTCGAACGTCGGCGCATTTCGATCCGTCGGCGCCGGACATCTATCCCAACAACTACCTGGGTCCCGACAAGCAAGCCTACATCGACAACGACGCGTTCGAGTTGCTGAACAAGAACGTCCGCGACATCAGGGGCAAGCTGCGCATCCAAATGTGGTGCGGGACGCAGGACGTGGGGCACCTTGCAACAATCCGCGACTTCCACGAAGCGCTACTGGCGGCAGGCGTCGACCACACCTACCTGGAGATCGAGGGCCTCGGACACGCCAAGAAACCGATCATCGAGCGGTACCGCGACATCTGGTTCGATTATCACGCCGAGTCGTTGCGCCTCGCCGCGCGTTAAGGTCAACGCCACTCCCGCGACGGCCGATCGGCATGGCGCCGCAGGACGGCGTCGTCCAATTCCACGCCCAAGCCCGGCCCCCCTGGCAACGCCGCCCGCCCGTCGCTGATTTCCGCGAATGGCGCGTCTACGAGCTTGTCGAACAACGGGCTCTCGTCGAACTGCCGTTCCAGCATGTCGAAGGCACCGAGCGAGGCAGACACCTGCAGGCTCGCCGCATGGCAGATCGGACCGCTCGGATTGTGAGGCGAAACCTGGACGCCAAGCGCTTCGCACTCGGCCGCCGTACATTGCATCTCGTGGATCCCCCCAATGTACTTCATGTCGGGCATCACCACGTCATACGCGCCGGCCTCGCAAAAGGGGCGCATCGTTTGCCACCCCACACTCGTCTCCAACCCCGCCTGGCGCATGCCCAGCGCGTTGCCCTGTCGGCGCAGCCGCACAAGCGCGGGGATGTTCACCTCGGACTCGGGCAACGGCGTTTCGATCCAATGCACACCCAAACGGGCCGCCGCCTCGTTGAGCGCCCGTGCGGTGGCTTCGTCGAAGCGCCAGTGGCAATCGACCATCAGACGCGCATGGGGTCCAACCGCATCGCGCACCGCAGCCACGCGTGCGAGCCCGGCCTGCATGGCTTGTACGCCGTCGCCCTGGGCGCAGATCTCCGCACTCACCTCGTCGAAGGGCGCGACTTTGAACGCGACATGGCCCGCCGCGATGGCGGCCTGGGCGCTTGCCGCGAAACCCGCCGGACTGCGATCCTCGGTGCGCCGGTTGATGTTGGCGTACACCGGTATCTGCTCGCGCTGCACGCCGAACGTCCGCGCCAAAGATCGGCCATCCACCTGTGCGCGAAGGCTCCACAACGCCTGATCGATCGCGCTCACGACGGCGGCCTTTTGGATATTGTCCGGCGGGTGAGATTCGGCGAACGCGCCGGGACGTTGCAGCGAGGCTTGCGAAAGCGCCAAAGGGACCAGGCGTTCGGCCGCCGCGACGAGCCCGTCTTGGCGACCGGTGAGCGTGGCTTCGCCTTCGCCAACACGACCGTCCGCCGTGCGCAGGCGCAAGAAAGCCCAACACGTCTTGTGGGTGACGCGCACGAAATGCAGCGACGCGCTGGAGAGGGAAGTATCGCTCACGGGTGTTCGCCAAGACGACGCAATGGGCACCCATGTTGAGCGAACACGGACGTCCCGCAGTCCACTGGTCGGACATCGGCGATCCTCGTGCAACCGGCGATGCGATCGTGGCGTGGGCCCGACAGAACGACGATGCAGTGTTCACCCACGATCTTGGACTTCGGCGCCATGCTCGCGTTGTCGGGCACGAGCGGACCGAGCGTCCTGCAGGTTCGGTCTCAAGATGTCCTGCCGGAACATCTGGCCGACAAGGTGACCGCCGGGCTAGCGTCCTAGGCTTCCTCAATCGCGATCGCCCGGACCCAGGTGCCTTCCATGCGCTCGACGTTGAGCGGGAGACTCAGGAAAAAGCAACGATCTCGACGGAGGGCTTCGATATTGACCAGCGGGTAGACGATCGGGATGTTGTTGCCGGTCATCGCCCGGTGCGTGGGGCAGTTGTCGGGCTCCGGGTCGAGCGCTTTGGTTTCCCAACGAATCCCGGGCACGCCGACGCAAAGCATCTTGATCTTCTTCTCCTCGGCCAGCCAATAGGCGGTGTCACCCTCGATCCAGGGGATGTCGTCGTCCGTGTTGGTACTGCCCATCAGGACGATGTCGCCTTCCCTTACGTTGCCGAGATGCGCCGGCAGGATCGGTTGCCCCTTCAGATGGTCAAGTTTGCACACACAGGCTTCACCGTAGTAGGCATCCAGGGGCATCTCCCAGATTCCCTTCATTCCATCCGGCAGGCCCGTCCAATTGTCGTTGTGGCCGATGCCCAGTTGCACATGCGATCCCATGTGGCCGCTGACGCCGCCGACCGGCCAGGCGGCGACGGTCCCCACGTTGCACGCCACCAGGTGCTCGATGGTGCCGTCCTGTTCGTTGTAGGTCTCCTCGACGATCCACGGCATGTTGTAGACGTCCCGCTTGCCCTCTTCGACGGTCTGGTCCATGCGGGTAACCCGGGAAACCAGTTCCCAACTCAGATCGACGATTCGCTGTCCTTCGAGACTGATCATTTTCGCCTCCCTATTCCTGTTCCAGGGCGATGGCCCTGATGAAACTGGCTTCCGACTTCGTGAACCTGAGCGGCAAGCCGACGTAGAACACCCGATCCCGGGTCAACGTGTCGATGTTCACCAGCGGATGGGCGATGGGGACGTTTGCGCCCAAGAGCGCCCGCCGGACCGGCGAGTTGTCCGGCGCGGGCAGCTTCAGGTCGTACTGCCACTCGATGCCCGGCGCGCCGATGCCGAGCATCTTGATCTTGCGGTCGTTGATCAGCCAGTCGCAGGTGGCCGTGGACAGCCAAGGCTGTTCGAGGCCGGTGAACGGGCTGGTCATCAGCACGATGTCACCGACCTGTACGTTGCCGAGATGTTCCGGCTTGATCTCCTGGCCGCGTACGTCGCCTTCCCGGCTCTTCATCGCCATCCCCGCGCCAAGGGGGTATTCGCTCGCCTCGGCGATGGCGCGCGGCTCCAGACCCTCAAGATTGCAGACTGACGCCTCCCCGATGAAGGTCGTGAGCGGCATCTCCCACAGTCCTTTCATTTCCTCGGGGACGCCCGACCAGTGGCTGATATGACCCTTGCCGCCCTGCAGGTGGGAACCGTGGTGCGTGGTCATGCGCTCCTGGTGCCAGGCTTCGTCGCCGCCCGGCGGCGCCGCATACAGGGTGAACAGCGAATTGTCCGCCGGGAAGCGGCCCTCCTTCATGACCCAGGGCCTGCCGTACGGATCGGTATTGCCCTCCTCGATCGAGCCGTCGACCCGATAGACCCGGGCCTTGAGGCGCGGACTCAAGTCCACCGGCCGGTAACCCTCGAAACTGAACATAGTGCTTCCTATTGCCTTTTGCGAATGCCAGTGTAACGGTCTCTGATCGAATCTGAACGACCGATCAGATGTAGCGCCCGTAGCTCACCTTGCGGGCGCGATCGAAGAACTCGTCCCACTGCGCGCTAGTCAAGCGATCGGGCTCCCCGTATTGCCGCGCGAGCAGGTATTGCCGGCACATGATCTCGAGCCGCTGGGCGAGCTCCACGGCCGATTTCAGATTTCCCGCCCGGCAGATCATGCCGTGGTTGCCCAGAAGACACGCGTTGCGGTCCTTCAAGGCGGATGCCGCATCCTGGGCAAGGGTCTCGGTGCCGAAGGTGGAATACGGCACGCAAGGTACATCGTCGCCGCCGAAGGATCCCACCAGGTAGTGAAAACCCGGTAGCGGCTCGTTGTGACAGGAGAGCGCCACGCAGTGGTCCGAGTGCGTATGCACCACCGCCTGCGCCCGTTCGTGCTGCCGGTAGATCTCCGCGTGCATCCGCCATTCGGACGACGGCTTGACGTCGCCTTCCCAATCGCCGTCGAGCGAAACGCGCACGATGCGTTCCGGCGCGATGTTCGCCTCCGACGCCCCGCTCGGCGAAATCAGCATGCCGTCCTCGTAACGACAGCTTAGGTTGCCGGACGACAGCTCGTTCAATCCGAGACCCGCGGAATAGCGATAGCACGCCGTGATCTCCTCTCGCACCGTTTGCTCGTCGCTCATTTCTGGACTCCCCCAAGGTGTTCCGATCGTCTCATGCGTTCAAGCGCATACTCGAAGAACGTCGCGTTCCCCAACCCGCCCGCCTTGACCACCAAGGCGAGCGGCCCCGGCGTTTGGCTGAAACAGTAGCCGCCCGATAGGTCGTCGAAGGAACCCACCTCGACTTGGCGGATACCGAGAGCGCCGAAGACCTGGCCGCTCGTCTCCCCACCGGCAACGACGAGCTTGCGGACGCCGAGTTCGTAGAGAATCTTCGCAGCGTCCCCGAGGAGACTATCCGCTCGCGCCGCGGCGCCGTCCTTGCCAAGCGCTTCTTGGGCGCGTTCGACGCCCGCCACATCGGCCGACGTGCAGACCGCCACGGGACCTTGGGGGACATGTCCTTTCGCCCAGCTACGGATCTGATCGAGCAGCCCATCGTTCGTTCTTGTGAGATCGATGCGGAACACCGGGTAGCGGGTTTCAAAATGATCGAGCTGCCTAAGCGTCGGCGGCGCACAGCTACCGGCAATGACCGCCTCGTGTCCAGGTGCCGCGGGCAGCACCGTCCGGTCCCCGGGAGGGTGATCGGCCGGCAGCCACTGGCGCGCGAGGAAACCCGGTAACGCGTCTCCGCCCGTGGTCACGTCCCAGTCGTCGACGAGTTCGGCGACGCGGGTGACGTCGTCGTCGTCGACGGAGTCGATCACGAACGCACGGGTTCCGGAGGCCACCTGGGCATCCACATACTCCCGCGCCGCCTTAAGGCCGCGATGCAGCACGCGGTGGGAAATGAGCCCCACGGGTTCGGTCATCTGGGGCTTAAGCACCTGCATCAGGTTGGCATTGGTCATCGGCGTCACGGGGTCGTATTGCTTGAACGACTCGGACAGCAACCTATCGCCCACGAACAGCCGGCCCTGGAACACCGTGACGCTGTATTCCGGAAACGCCGGCGCGAATATCACCCGGTCGCCACCGGTGACCGCCAGAAGCGCCTCGGCGGCGGGTCCGATGTTGCCCTCGTCGGTGCAATCGAACGTCGCACAGTACTTGTAGTAGATGCGTTTGACGTCGATGGCCTTGAGCGCACTGCCGATCGCGCTCACTTCTGCCCGGGCATCTGAAGCAGGAATCAGGCGGAGTTTCTTGCCCACCACCACCGCATCGCACCCATCGACGTCGCCGAGCGCTTCGGCGGACGTAACCAGGGGACACCGGACGCCCTCCCGCTCGAGCAGGCTCGCGACCATCATCCCACCGGTCAGGTCATCGGCTATCACGCCGAGTTCGAGCGCCATAGGAACCCCTCTCATGGACCAAACGCGAAAGGGAGCGTAAGCGACGGGGGGCGATTGGTCCATGCGTACGCCACAAAGACCCACACGGCGTTCAGCTTTCGTTAATCTCTTGATCGTTAGGCTTCGCCGGCATTCTAACCACAGGTGGATAGTGCGATGGCCGTACAAGACCTCATCTTTCGACTTGCGGTACTTGGGGGCGTCCTGCTCTTCTCTTGCGTCGCGCGCGCAGAGATCCACACCATTCCGCTGTTCGTGCCGGCGAGCGGGCCGGGCGTCCCCCAGGGAATGCTGCGGATTGTGAACCGCGCAGACGTCCCCGGAACGGTTCGCGTCCACGCCGTAGACGATGCCGGCAGGCGCAGCGGTCCGGCCGTGTTCACGCTCGATGCATCGTCGGCGATCGAACTGACGGCGGAGGATTTCCTGTTCGGAACCCCCACCAAGGGGCTGGCCGGCAGTCTCGACGTGGGCGACACGGTGACGCGGCTGGAGGTCGAGACGCACCTCGACATCGTGCCGCTGGCTTTCGTTCGCGCCGACGACGGCACCCTGAGCCCCATGCACGACACGATACGCGCCGCGACGGCGTCGGCGCCGGGGCGGCATGTCTACGACGTCCCGGTATTCCACGCCGCGGTCGACGCGACGCAGACCAGCCAGTTGCGGCTGATCAATCCCGGGCATGGGCCGGCGGCGGTGACGATCAGGGGAATGGACGACGGCCCGTACGCACCGGAAGGAGCGGTGAGCCTGACGCTGGCTGCGGCGGGTGCCCGCACGTTGACGGCAGAGCAGCTGGAAAACGGAGATCAGGGGCTCACGGGGTGGTTGGGCGCAGGCTTCGGACGGTGGCGGCTGACGGTTGTGGCGGATCGGCCTCTTCAAGTCGTCAACGCCGTAGCGGCCTCGACAGGGTTCTGGAGCAACCTGTCCACGACTGCGGCGCCGGGATTGGCGCCGACCGATCGCACGTCCTTCGACCGGCGTTTTGGCGACGGTTCGATCTTCTATCGGGGTGCCGGCCGATACGCTACGTTCGAGCTACGTCCGCCTGGCCAGTTCAGGGAAACGAAGGAGTCCGCTGGCGCGAGCGATACCCAGGTTGGCCGCTACGAATACGAACCCGCAGGGCCGCACGCTGGGCGGGTCACCGCCCATTACGAGGACGGCGCCTCCTGTGCGATGAACCTGTATTTCGACGCCCGCGACAGGGGTTGGTTCGCCTCCCGTTGCGTCAGCATCGGCATCGGCAACCTAGTCCAACTGTGGGGCGGAACCTGGTCGGCGACATTCGGTGACTCGACCAGCGGCGAGCCGGGCCGCTTCGATCTCGACGATGCCAACCGCGCTCCCTCGGGAATCGCATGGTCGGGCGGTCGGTTGCACGTCGTGGACCGCGGCCGGGACAAGGTATTCGCGTACGGCGTCGAAGGGTACGCGTACGTCCCTCCCGAGGGGCTGCGGCACCGATCATGGGATTTCGAATTGCTCACCGACAACGCCCATCCCGTTGGCATTGCCTGGGCCGACCGTCGGTTCTACGTGCTGGACGAGGTCGCCCGCAGAGTCTTCGCCTACACCTCACGGGGGCACCGGGAAGCAACGGGAGACTTCGACCTAGACCCGGAAAACTCCAATCCTGCGGGCATCGTCTGGGCCAACGACCGGTTCTACGTCCTGGACGAGGTCGCTCTCAGAATCTTCGCGTACAGCACCGCAGGGCGCGACCCCGCGGCGGACGTCGACCTGGCGGCAGACAACGGCAATCCCTCGTCGATTGCCTGGAAGGCAGCGCGGTTCTACGTAGTCGACGAGGTCGACCAAAAGGTCTACGCGTACAATGCCGAGGGGCATCGCGACGCCGCGTTGGACTTCGACCTGCACGAGAACAACGCCCACGCCACTGGGATCGTGTGGGCCGACGAGAGGTTCCGCGTCGTGGACGCGACCACCTACAAGGTCTATTCCTACGGTGGCCCAGTAGCGCAAGGCGACTAGGTTTCGGTTTTCTATAGGCGAACGCCCCAAGCAGCCTTCCTCTCGCCCTTGCCAATTGCCGAAGCGCCCCGTCGGCCCGGGGGCGCTTCCATGGCATGAGCCCCGGCGAGACACCCTATACTCATACTTCCACCGCCCAACCAGAGCGAGTTCCCCATGACAAGATCGGTGATGCTCCCGGTTCTCTTCCTGGCAGTGGTTTCAGCAGGCGACGCAACGTCGGCGACAGGCGGTGAGATCGGCGACGAGCAAGAGAACCGAGGAACGCTGGCCACGACATTCGAATTGCCTCGCGCAACTCCGGAAGCGGTGGGGATGTCCGGAGAAGAACTGAACAGGATCCGGGATGTCGTCCAGGGATTCATTGACGAAGGCCGGATTCAGTACGCCGTCGTCGGCGTCGCCCGACGCGGCAAGGTCGTCTACTTCGAAGCGCAGGGCGTTTCCAACGACGAACCCGTGCAAGAGGATGCGATGTTCCATATGGCTTCATCCACCAAGCCGATCCTGGGCGTCGCCGCCATGATGGTGATCGAGGAGGGCCTCGTCAGCCCGTCCGATCCGGTCGAGAAATACATCCCCGAGTTCCAGGGCATCAAGGTGGCTGTTCTCGACGAGAAGGCCGACAAGGAGACCAGCGGCAAGAAAGGACTCGGGAAAGCGGCCGCGCATCGACTGGTAGACGCCGACCGGCCCGTCACCATTCACGACCTGCTGACGCATACCTCGGGAATCTCTGGCAGGGCCCTCGGCAGGACTCGCGAGAGGCACCGCGAAGGCGACACCCTGGCCACATGGATACCCGTGGTCGCCGAAGGGCCCTTGAGTTTTCAGCCGGGAACACGCTGGGGCTACGGCGGCGGGCTCGATGTGGTCGCGAGGGTCATCGAAATCGTATCCGGCAAGCCGTTCAACGAGTTCGTTCAGGAACGCATCTTCGACCCGCTCGACATGAAGGACACCCATTGGATCGTCCCGGAGGACAAACTGCATCGCATGCTGGTCTTCGTGGAAGGCAAGTCCGGCACACCCACGACCTACTTCTCCGGCTCTGCCGGCCTGGTCAGCACTGCCCGGGACTACCTGCACTTCGAGCAGATGCTGGTCAACAAGGGCGAACTGTTCGGCAATCGGCTGTTGAAACCCGGATCGGTTGAAATGATGTCCACGGACCAGGCAGGGGACCTCTACACCAACGCCGCAAAGGGTGGCGCCGGGGTTGCATTCGGCTACACGGTTGGCATCACCGTGGATCCGGCGTTGGCGAAAACCGGCCGGAGTGCAGGAGCTTTCGGCTGGGGCGGCGCCGCCGGAACCGTTTCCTGGACGGATCCCAAAGAGGAGTTGGCCGTCTCAATCATGGTTCAGCAACCCACGAAAGGCTTGGGGGTAAGGATTGCAGAGGCGATTGCGGCGGCCATTGACGACTGACGAATTGGTGGAAGCGGAGTGGCGCGATGGAAATTGAAGAGCTCGTACCCCAACTCCGCACCACGGACCTCGAACGCGCGATCCATTTCTATACCAAGAAGCTGGGCTTCGCACTCTCCTTTAGGTACCAGGACTTCTACGCCGGTATCAGCTGTGGCGACCGGATGATCCACCTCAAGCTGGTGGACGATCCCGACCCCGGCATCGACTTCGTCCGGAGCGGACAGCACCTCCACATCCACTTAGGCGTGCGCGATATCCATGCCGCTTTCCGGCAGGTTCAGGAAGCCGGCGTGAAAATCGTCGACGGGATCTCCGACCATCCTTGGGGAATGACCGAGTTCGTGATCGAGGACCCGGACGGACACACGCTCTATTTCGGATCGCCGACGAGACCCACTTGATGCCCGCAGACATCCTATCTAGTATGGGTACCCGTATCGACTGCAACGGGTGCCCATATTGAAAACGACAATCGAGATCGCGGATGACCTTGCAAGAAAGGCCAAAGCCCATGCGGCAAGGGAGAACACGACGCTTCGGTCCTTGGTTGAACGGGGTCTACGCCTCGCGATGCGCCACGATGGGCAACGACGGCGCTTCGTCTTGCGCGACGCATCGGTCACTGGCAAGGGCTTGCAACGCGACTATCGCGACGCCGACTGGGCACGCCTCCGGGAAGCCGCCTACGAGGATCGCGGCGGGTGATCGCGACGGATACCAACATCCTCGTCTACGCCCACCGCACGGACTCGGAGTGGCATGCACCAGCGCGGGCGCGTGTCGCCTCACTCGCCGAGGGGCGCGTCACCTGGGGACTTCCATGGCCATGCGTCCACGAGTTTCTGGCCATCGCGAGCCACCCGCGGATCTACGATCCACCATCGGCCATCGAGGAAGCGATCGACCAGGTAGAGGCGTGGTTGGCGTCGCCTGTCGCGTTGCTCTTAGGTGAAACGGACTCGCACTGGGGTGTGCTCAAGAACCAACTTCGCAACGCGCGGGTGAAAGGACCGGTGGTGCACGACGCGCGTGTCGCCACGCTTTGTTTGGCCCACGGCGTGACGGAGTTCTGGACCGCAGACCGGGACTTCAGCCGGTTTCCGAATCTCGCCGTTCGGAATCCGCTTCAGGACTGAGTCACCCGATGTCCTGCCGATGCCTCCCGCAGCCCTTCGTTCGACGCGCGATACGGCGATCGGGGCTGCCATTGAGGTCCGAGGTTCACCGCGCGGCCTCTTCCGGATAGTCGGCACCGGCGATGCTCCGCTCGACGCTCGCATCCCAGACGCCCAGTTCCTTCATCATCCGAGCGGCAATGTCCGGCCGCTGCATGATCAGGTTGTTGGACTCGGACGGGTCGCCGACGAGGTTGTAGAGCTCGAACGCGCCATCCTCGCCACTCGTGTAGTTTCGTACCAGCTTCCAGTCGTTGTCCAACCAGGCCCGCCCGGCGACGACCCTGAATCCTAGGGGCTGTTCACGGCGCGGGGGCTCGTTGTTGGCCAGAACAGGAGCCAGCGAGAGACCGTCATTCACGGGATTGATGGCGTTCGGATCGAGACCCGCGACGTCAATCAATGTCGGAAAGATATCCGTCGTGGCGGACGGATACTGCGATACCCGGGGTTTGATGGTCCCCGGCCACTCGATAATCGTCGGCACCCGTATGCCGCCCTCGTAGAGGTCCTTCTTGAAGCCTCGCAAGTGACCGGTTGAGTCGGGGTGGACCCCCAAATGCTCCCCATAGTCGATATCGGGAAGACCGCCGTTGTCGCTGGTGAACCAGACGAGCGTGTTCCTCGCGATTCCGAGGTCTCGAAGTCCCTGCCTCAAGGTACCGATGGAGCGGTCCATGGCCGCCAATTCGCCGAGCTGCAGGGCCGAAGTCCTGTCGGTGCGGTCCACGTAGGGTGCAACATCCTCTTCGGTCGCCTCGAACACACGATGTGGCGTCGAATACCAGAGGAGCACGAACACCGGACGACCCTTCTTCGTCTCCCGGGCAATGAACTCAAGTGCCTCGTCGACGATCACCTCGGAACCGTCGCCTTCGAACTGTTCCGGGACGCCGTTTCGGCTCAACACCGGATTCAGGTTGAACTGCGTGGAAATACTCAGCCAATAGTCGAAGCCGAGTTCACCGGGATTGCGCGGATCGCTCCTTGGTATCTGGTGATCCGGGTTCCCGCTCCCGTTCAGATGCCACTTGCCGAAGTGCGCCGTGGCGTATCCGGCCTCCCTGAAGGCCGTGGACAGCATCTTTTCCTGCGTGTTGATCGGATCGCCAACCTTGAACACGCCGGTCCTGTCGTTGGATCGGCCCGTGAGCACCGCGGCGCGGGTTGGCGAACACATGGGTGCGGTCGCATAGAATCGATCCATCCGCAGACCCTTTGCCGCCATATCGTCGAGATTCGGCGTTTTGAGAAGCGGGTGGCCGTAGTAGCCGGTTTGCGTCCAACCTTGGTCGTCGGACATCACCAGTATCACGTTGGGTTTGTCGGCCATGAGCGGTGTGGCCAGCATCATTCCACCAAGAAAGATGAAGGATGCGCGAGCGCTTCTCATGGATTGCAGCCCTCCCTCACTCGTCGAGGACGTCGAGGGCGCCCAGCAAGGGCAGCAACTTGAGCAAGGTGGCTCGGAACTCGTCCGGCGTGGCGGCGACGATCTTTTTCGCCTTGCGCTCAGGCCACGCCAGGGTTTGGACCAGGTTCGCGGCGACGACGGAAGGTTGGCCGAGGTTGCCGATGGGCACCTCGGTCGTACCGCGGCGAATGCTGGTGCTGATCGGACAGCAGATCAAGAGGCCCGTTCTGCGGTTGTATTCGCGGCTGCTGAGGACGAGTGCGGGGCGGTACTTGCCGATCTCTCGACCCCTTGTGGGCTCGAAATCGAGCCAGACGACATCCCGGCGCTCGGGGACGTAGCGGTCGCGTGCCACGATTAGAGACCGAGCTCGCGACCCCTTGGATCGGCGAGTAGGTCGGCGTGGGCGTTCTCCGCCGTCATACCCCGGAGCAACGCGCTCTCGTTATCGGGGAAGCGGAACGACCGAAGACTGCCGGCAGCGCGCCTGACAACGAAGCCCTCGCTGTCGATGTCTACCGTTACACGCGTGCCGGGTTCAAATCGCGGCAGTTCCGCCATGGCGCCGGTGACCCGCAACGCCAGGCTGTTGCCCCACTTCTTGATTTCCGTTTCGACGCGCACGTCTCAATCCGACGATCAACCGATATGGAGTGTATCCAGTGTAGATACTACACGTCAATCCGGTGGCCCGACCTGTGGCCCGACCGATATGAGATCCGGCCTTGCCCGCCGCCTTGTTACAGACGGAACAGTGGGTCGATGGTCATGGAGTTGCCCGTGTCCGGCCGTCGCGACCATCAGGCCCACTCCAAGCCCGGACCACGACTCCCACAATCACTGGCTCCCAATACGCGTCGATACGGAATCGTAAAAGTTCGCCAGATTGACTAGGCAGTGCGCGATTATGCCGGGGCGAACGCTGCGCGTGTGGATGGTTGTGTAGATGAGCGGCAGGATTCCCAACGTGCGGACCGGAACCATCCAGAGCGTGTCGAAATGGTATACGGCGAAAAGCAAGCTGTGCGCGGCGGGCTTCATGCGCCCGAGGCGGCTCGGCATTCTCGGCAGCAGATATCCACGGAAATAGAGTTCTTCGGTTATGGGAACGAAGATGCCCGTAAGCAACATGTTCGCAACGAGGACGAGCCCCGCGACATCCAAAACCCCCGTCATTTGGTACTTTGCGAATACGTTGACACCGACGAAACTAGCCTCAAGCCATTGTGTGATCGGCTCAAGCGTTATGAAGATGATTCCCGTTGACACTAGGATCACCGGAACCCAAAGGAAGTATCGAGACCAGGACAATGGTCGGTCGTATACGACGATGCCTTCAAGCGACAACCCTAGGTTGCCCCGTTTCTTGGCGAGGTAGTAGAGGTAGCCTAGCTGCACGGGAATCAACGCGAATACGTTTGCGAATACGCCGTAGATTAGTTCCGGCGGCAGCGATGGGTTCCAGATCGTCGCGAATCCCAGCACGGTCGCTGCCGTGTTCGCGATGCCAGGAGCCAAGTGGAGGAAAAGGCACTTCCCCAAGGAATGCGGCTCAACCGTCGAACCGGTCGGAACGTCAGGCAGGCAACTTGATTCAGGTGCTCCCATCCTCGGTTTACCTGTCGCCAGTCTTCAGTGCGACGTGGTTGATGCCGCCCGCGCGCGCCCAGCGTGGAGTCGCCTCATCCATCATCGCTGTCTGCGGCATCGCGCGGGCGAACGCGGACACCACTCATCCGTTCGACGAGTTCCATGATCACCCAACTCTCCTTGTCCGCCCATCCATGCCCAAAACCCGCGAGGTAGAGTTGCAGCGCACTCGAGCCTACGGACAGGGGCACGCCAAGGTCGCCGGCAAGCTCGACAGCCAAGCGGACGTCCTTGCCGATGGTTCTTAAGCCCATGTTGGCCGTCTCCCCGGGTGGCGGCTCCGAGCTACGTGCGATCGAGGCAACGGTTCCGTCGAACGCCCGGCTGGCGCCGCTGCTCTCGCTGATGACCTCCTTCATCGTCTCGACGGAGAGGCCCGCCTTCACGCCGAGGGCCAAGGCTTCCATCGTGGCGACCGCGCCGATGGCGTTGAGCAGGTTGTTGACGAGTTTCATCGTGGCTCCCGCTCCGGTGCCACCCACATGAAAGATCCGCTCCCCGATCACTTCGAGCACAGGCCTAGCCCGCGCCAGCGTCGCCGCGTTGCCGCCAACCATGACCGAGAGCCGTCCTTCCCGGCGCTGTGCCAGGCCGCCGCTGACCGGCGCATCGAGGACTTCCACGCCGCCCTCGGCAGCTTCCCCCGAGATGCGGCGAACGACGTCGGGACTGATCGTGCTGAGCTCAATGTAGATGTCGCCGTTCGAGGCGCCCGCCAGAACGCCATCGACGCCGAGCGCCACCTCTTCGCTGGCCTCGTTGGACGGCAATGACGCAAGGACGATATCCGAAACGGACGCCACCTCGCGGGCCGAGCGTGCGATGCGCGCCCCGTGCTCTCCGAGATCCTTAAGCGGCTGCTCGCGCAGGTCGTGGACGGTGAGGTCGAACCCTGCACGCGCAATACACCTCGCCATCGGCTTGCCGATTCCACCGAGGCCGATGAATCCCACTTTCATGTCACCACTCCTTTGTTGCAGGGCCGGTCGGGCGAGTCCCACACAGCGCGGGCGATGACAAGCATCGCCCCTACGGGGCCGTGCGGCCACCCCCCGCGGATTATTGATTGTGGAGTCAGTTTGAGGGACGCTTCGGTCTCGGATGCGCTAGGTCGCACATACACCTATTGGGAGACTGCGATGTACCAAGAGACCCGTTCAGGCCCGTATTCGTCGACGCCGGCAAACCGGCGCGGATCATGTTGGCAAGCAGCCGGCCGTAGAGCTTCCATACGGGCCCCGGGACACCGTGGAGCATGGCGTCATCTTGTCGTCGTGGCCGCACTCGCACTGATTGGCTTGCCAGGCCAGATGTCCGCACAGACGGCCGAGACAGACAGCGCCATCGAGACGGTCATCGTAACCGCCACCAAGCGCGAGGAGTCGATCCAGGACGTGCCCATCGCCGTCACGGCGATCGCCGGGGAAGACTTGGCGGCGAGAGGCGTCCAGGACATCTACGGACTCATGGAGGTCGCGCCGTCCATCGTCGTCTACAACTCGAACAGCACGACCAATGGCGGCACGGTGCGCATCCGGGGAGTCGGCACCACCGGCAACAACCCGGGACTCGAAGCCGCCGTCGGCACCTTCATCGACGGCATCTACCGCTCGCGCGCGGGCCTCGCCTTCAACGACTTAACGGACCTCGACCGGGTCGAGATCCTGCGCGGCCCCCAGGGGACGCTCTTCGGCAAGAACACGGTGGCGGGCGCGGTCAACATCATCACCCGCAAGCCGGAGTTCGACAACGCCTTCTCGGTCAGCGCCGGCTTGGGCAACCTCGAGTCGCGGGAGTTCGGACTGGTCGCGAACACCGTCATCTCGGACGATGTCCTTGCCGGGCGCTTGAGCGTCGCGTACCGCCAGCGCGACGGCTACTACGAGGACATCGACACCGACGACGCCTACGACAACCGCGACCGCACCTCGATCCGCGCCCAGCTCCTCTGGACGCCCAATCCGGACGTGGAAGTCCGTGTCATCGTGGACGGCACGGACAAGGACGAGAGCTGCTGTCCCGCATCGTTCTGGATCACCGGTCCCACCAGTCCCGTCGTTGCCGCCCTCGGGGGAGACATCACGCCGTTCGAAGTCGACGGCGCCCAGAACGTGGGCGTCAACTCCAAACCGTTCGAAATCGTCGACGACTCGGGCCAATCCGTCGACGTGACCTGGCGCACGCCCCAGGGCGCGACGTTCCGGTCCATCTCGGCGCTGCGCAACTTCGATGTGTCGCGGGACCAGGACATCGACTTCACGAACGCCGACATCGCGGCGCCCACCGACACCGACGAGTCGTTCCGGAACCTCTCCCAGGAGTTCCAGCTCTACGGCGAGAACGACCGTTTTTCGTGGCTCGTCGGGGCCTACTTCTACACCGAGGAACTCGAGTCGGACGAGATCATCGGCTTCGCTGAACACGGCGCCCTCTACCTCGCGACGATCATCGGCGCCCCCCAGGTCGCACCGCTCCTCGACGGGGACCCGGCAGGCCGGGGCATACCGGGCCAGGGCTACGACGCCGTCTACTTCTCCGACACGGCGGGCTGGTCGTTGTTTACCCACGAGGCCTGGAAGGTCGGCGAGAGCACCGAGGTCGTGCTCGGACTGCGCTATTCCACCGAGGAGAAGGACGCCGGCGCCATCATCAACGGCGCGCCCTACGGCGAGTCGATCAGCGACCCGTTCTGCAACTTCGTACCCATCGGCTCGCTTTGCGACAACGCCAGCTACAACAACGTCGCGGACGAGTCCAAATTGACCGGCACGCTGAAGGCCGCGTGGTCGCTCGATGACAACATGCGCCTGTATGCCAGCTTCGCCCGGGGCTACAAGGCAGGCGGCTTCAACCTGGACCAGGAGGCGGTGGGCAACCGCGACGCGAACGGCAACCTGGTCGACCAGAGCCACTTTGGCCCCGAGACGTCCGACTCGCTGGAGTTCGGATTCAAGGGACAGTTCCTGGAGCGGCGGCTGACGATCAACAGCGCCGCGTTCCACACCACGTTTACGGACTTCCAGCTCAACACCTTCACGGGGCTCGGCTTCACGGTCGGCAACGTCAAGGACGCGGTGGCCCGGGGCGTCGAGATCGAATCGAGCTTCGCGCCGAGCGGCGATCTGTATCTCACCGCAGCCGTCACCTACGCCGACACCCGATACGGCGACGACCTAGCGGCCGGCAACGCGCACCTGGCCGGCAAGCGCCTGACCCAGTCGCCGCTGTGGCAGAGCAGCCTGTCGGCGTTCTTCGAGCGCGACCTGCCGGGCACCGGCTGGCGATTCCTCGCGAACGCGAACTGGTTCTACATCGGCGAAGTGAACACGGGGTCCGACCTCGACCCGGAGAAGTTCCGGGAGGGATTCGGCCTCGTCAACGCCCAGGCCGGCGTACGGAGTTCGGACGGTCGCTACGACATTGTCGTGTGGGGCCGCAATCTCGCGGATCGGCGGGTGAACACGCTGGTGTTCGACTCGGTGTTCCAGACCGGAAGCTGGCACACGTGGACGAACCCGCCTCGCACGTTCGGGTTGAAGGTGCGGGCGAACTTCTAGCAAGGCGCCGCCCAAGACCGACGAGGTGATCGCACATCGGCCGTAGCGGACGGGCTTGTCCCGTCCCGTGCCGACTGAACCGAGGCCGTTCGTTGCTCGAACGCGGGCGGGGGCAAGCCCCGCCCCTACGGAACTTCGCTCAGCCCCTCGTAGTCCGACAACGCGAAATCGCCGGTCGACCGCATGAACTCGCCAAGCCGCTGGGCATAATCCCCAATCACTTCCCTTAGCTGGGGGTCGCGGATTCGATTGTCGAGGGCATCCGGATCCTGCTCATAGTCATAGAACTCCAGCGGTACGCGATACTGAAAGTGCTTCACGCGCGCTGCCACGGCCGGATCGGATTCGGCCGCGCTGACCATCGCGTTCCAGGTGAGCCCTTTCGTCGACTCGTTCCTGAATACCGTCGTGCCATCGCTCCAGGCATTCCAGATCAGCCCGAAGCGTTTTCCCTGGATCGATCGCATGGTATGGGAAGCTCCCGTGATGAGCGTGTTGATCTGGGTATAGACGAACTCACGCCCATCCTGCTTTTCGCCTTTTAACACCGGCAGAAAGGATCGCCCGTCCATACCCGGCATTGCATCGATGCCGACGATATCGAGTACGGTCGGCGCAAAGTCGACCCCGGACACCAGGTGTTCGGAATCGTTCCTGCCCGGCCCTATCACGCCCGGCCAACGGACAATCCACGGCGTCAGCGTCGAATGCCGCCAGACATTGGTTTTCGCAAACGGCATGGAAATGCCATGGTCAGACTTGAGCATCACCAGCGTGTCGTCGGCAAGCCCGGCTGCTCTCAACTCATCGAGCACCCGGCCGACGATATCGTCCGCTCGCCGCACAGAGGAGTAGTACCTCGCGATCTCTTCGCGGATCTCCGGCAGATCGGGCAGGAAACCCGGCACGACGATCTCCTCCGGCTGATAGATGCGAGACGGCGCGGGAAACTCAGCGCCGTACCAGGCTGTCTTGTCGTTCGTCGCTGGGTCGACTTCGAAAATCGACCGCTCGGCCGCAGGCGTTCGCGTATCGAACGGTCGATGCGGATCGTCCGTATTGACCATGAGGAAGAACGGTCGATCCGAGCGCCTGGCTTCACGCAGAAACTCCGCAACAAATTGCCCGTACAGATCCGGGCTTCTCCCGTAGAGCATCTCTTCGCGTTGGCGACGGTACTCGAAAGCGTTCTTCCGAGACGGCACGACGTGATCGGTCTTGCCGAGGATCCCGGTGTGGAAACCGTTCCGCCTCAGCGTTTCCGGCAACGTGGGTACACCGGCTCGAATCTCATCGAAGCCCAGCGCGCCACTGTTGTGCGGATAGCGGCCGGTCATCCAAACCGCTCGCGTCGGCTGGCAAATCGCTACCGTGACGTGCGCGTGTTCGAACCGCAGTCCTTCAAAGGCAAGCCGGTCGATGTTGGGCGTCGTTCCCGGAACCTTCGAACCGTACACGCCTACCGAGTCCCGATTCATGTCGTCGACGGTGATGAAGAGGACATTCAGGTGATCGGCAGCCAGACACGTCGAACCGGGGACCGCAACGCAGAGCCACCACGAGATCCATCGACTTTTCATGTTGCCTGCTTCGTTGCCACTGTCTGAAACCAATACCCTAGCCTCATGCTGCAACCGAACAAAGCCATAAAGTGCTAAGTTGCGGTTCTCTTGGGGCAAGGCACTGCGGTATGTACTTGAGAACAGGTCTTTTGACCATTTGTGCTATCTCCGCAGTCGCGGTCTGCGGCGGTGAAATCCCCGTCGCCAAGGCGGAGTCGGTCGGCATGTCGACGGAGCGGCTGCAGCGGATCGACGCGGCGATGCAGCGGCACATCGATGCCGGCAAGATCCAGGGCGTGGT
>JAPPGK010000097.1 GCA_028821405.1 Gammaproteobacteria bacterium
AAGGGGACATCTTAGAATTGGACAAAGGGGACATTACTGCTTTGGGCTAACAGCATGGTGTTCGCCGCCGGTTGTTACGAGGCCGAACCGGTGTGCAGCGTGCTATTCTCCGCTCTCGCCGAATCTTTTGGATCGCACAACGCATGTGGCACCTCATTGAGGACTTCTTCGAGCAGGGGGTCGTGGTCAAGCTCTTTCTCGCCGTTGGATGGCTTGCGGTTGTCATCATGATCGCGAGCCTCATCGAGTTGCTGCTCTTCTAGGTTAGAACGACCGCTTTCGGCAGATGTGGCTCACCTCCCTCACCGAGCAACAGCGCGAAGCACTTCTCGGCCTGGCCCATAACGTCGTGGTCTCCGACGGGATTCTCGATCCCAACGAGGAGGACATGCTCGACGAGTTCAAGCGCGAGATGGCCCTGCAGCCGGACCTTGCGTCGGACTATCTCGAACTCGAGGGGATCGGCGAGGTCTTCGACTCGCGCCGGGCCCGCACGGTTGCGGTTTTGAACCTGCTGCGCTTGTCCTACGTTGACGGCGCGTTCGAAATCGAGGAGGAGTGCCTGCTCAAGGAAGTGGCCCGAGCGTTCGGGATCAGCGATGCGGATTTCGCGCTGATGGACAACTGGGTTCGTCGTCTGGTCGGTCTGGAGCAGGAAGCGCGCGACCTCATGTCACCGTGACCCGACGCTAGGGAAGGTCTGAACAAGACCTTCCCTAGCGCGGCACAGGGATGTGCCGCCAAATTCGATGGCGTAAGCCATTGAATTTGCGAGCGAAACTATTTGTTTCGCTACTGTTCAAGTCCAGGGACGGACTTGAACAGAGGTTTCCTAGTTGCCCAATAGGACCCGTTTCGCCAGGTTCAATGTCGCGGCGAGATAGTCGCTGCCGCCCCGGTCGGGATGCAGTTTCTGCATGAGTCGTCGGTGTGCGTCGACGATCTCCTCCTTGGTAGCCCCGGCGGCCAGCCCGAGGACCGCAAGCGCCTGGTCCGTGTCCATCTCGCGGTCCGACGAGGGTCGCTGACGCTGTGTCGCCTCGTCGGCCCAACCGGGGAAACGCCGGTCCAGATAGGCTTGCAGCAGTTGAAGGGAGTCCGCCGACTCGATTTCGGCGTGCAGGACTTTGAGTGCGTCAAGGTCGAGATTGGAGAGACGCTGACCGCTAAACGCCCCCTTGAGAACGTCGCCGTCCATGTCGCCGCTGTCGTGAACGAGCGTCATCCGCAACTCGTCGGTGGCGACCGTCGACGTGGCCGGCCCGCCACCGGCGGGCGGCGGCATTGGGCCGCCCTGCATCCTGGATCGGATGAAATGGCCGATCAGCGGGCCGGCGAGGAACCCCAGTATCCACCGCAGGAAAGGCAACGCACCGGCGAAGAGGGCCATGAGCCAATGCAGGCGCCCGCTGGCCGCCAACAGGGCCAACGCGGCGATGAGCACCACGGCAGCGGACCAGCCGAGCTTGGATGGCCGCCGAGGTCGTTGCTTGGACGACAGTTCCCGCCACAGGATGATGAACGCCGACACCCCGGCAACGATCGCGATGGCGACGGTGATCATCGAGGCATCAACGAGGAAGTTGGGCGAGCATCTCGCGGGCGAGACGATGTTCGATTCCTTGCAGCCCGGATCGACCGTGGGCTGCGTAGCGCGCCACCGCACCGAAGAGCGTTCGAAGCGTCTCGGCGCTGCCGGGAGCGAAGGGAGCATGGGCGCCGCCGGTGATCCGCGCAATATCCCGGAACACCCTGGCCACCCGCGGATCGGTGCCCTCCTGGAACACGAAGAAGGGCAGTTTGAAGAGGGCGAGTTTCCCGGCAGCGGCGGTGAGGGCCGCATGGGGTTCCTCGCACGCATCCCCCACCAGGATAGCGGCCTTGACTCGAACTCTCCTCGACTCGTTCAGCGCATGGTCAAGGAGGCGTTGAATCTGGGTAAGCCCACCACGACAGACAACACCGGTCATGCGGCGGAGCAGATCTCCCGAAGAGGCCGACCAGGGGGATACGTGAAACTCGTCGTAGCCCCGGTAGTAGACCAGCTGCACGGCGACGTCTCCCGAGTCGCCGCCGGCGGGCGTCCGCGCCGCAGCCTCGAACAGTTCCGCGTGCAGGTTCATCGCGAGGTCCCATGTGGGCGCCCGGCTCGCCGTGGCGTCGAGGGCAAACAGGATCCGACTAGGCTCCGCGCCCTTCTGCGCAGGCGGTTTGCTGGCCCTGACATCGGCGAGGAATCGCGCGACGTCGTCACGGGGGGCAGGGGTCTTGGCCAATGCTATGCACCGAGAGACGAGGCGCTTATGATGCGTATGCTTCGCGTTCCGGGCAACAGAACGCGGCTAGACCGAAAAGCGCTCGACGCGTCGAGTGTCAGGTGAACAGGGGAGTGCGTTTGGAACAGGCCGAGGTCATGCGCTGGCTGGAGCAACTGCGAATCGAGCATCGAGACCTCGACGAGGTGATCGAATACCTGATCGAGACAGGGCACAAGGACCATATGAAGGTACAGCGCCTGAAAAAGCGGAAGCTCCGGCTCAAGGACTCCATCGCAAAGCTCGAAAGCCAACTCATTCCGGACCTCGATGCCTGATCCGGAGACCTTTCTCACCGTTGCCATCTCATCCCGGGCCCTGTTCGATCTCGATGCCTCCGACGCGGTGTTCCGGGAACAGGGACTGGAGGCGTACCGACGCTACCAGATTGACCGGGAAAACGAGCTGCTGGAGCCCGGAGAGGGCTTCCAGTTTGTCAAGAAGTTATTGAATATCAATAAACTGCTGGGCAAACGTCGAGTCGATGTAATTCTGCTGTCGCGCAACTCGGCCGATACGGGACTGCGCGTGTTCAACTCGATCAGCACCCACGAACTCGACATCTTCCGGGCCGCGTTCTCGTCCGGTGAGAGCCTCTACCGATATGCCGAAGCGTTCGACTGCGACCTGTTCCTGTCCACCGAGCCCGGCGACGTGAGGCAGGCGCTGCAGAACGGGATTGCCGCCGCGACGTTGTTGAGTTCCCGCAAGACCGGGAGTCCGACCCATACCCTACGAATCGCTTTCGACGGGGACGCGGTGCTGTTCTCCGACCAGGCGGAACGCATCTTTCGCGACGAGGGCATCGAGGCGTTCACCGAATCCGAGGCGCGGGCGGCGGATCGGCCGCTTGAGGGTGGCCCTTTCAAGGCGTTCCTGATGGGGCTGCACCGCCTGCAGGGCGAGTTCGCCGAGCGAGACTGTCCCATTCGCACCGCATTGGTCACCGCTCGTGGTGCACCCGCGCACGAGCGCGTCATCAAGACCCTACGGGCGTGGGACATTCGCCTCGACGAGAGCCTGTTTCTCGGCGGCCGCGAAAAGGCGGCTTTCCTGCGGGCCTACGAAGCGGATGTCTTCTTCGACGATCAGACGGCGAATTGCGAACCCGCCGCTCCCCACGTCGCCATCGGTCACGTGCCGCATGGTGTTCGCAACGAGTGAACATCGCATAAGAACGTGGGTTAGTATTCCGATTGCTCATACGCGACGGGGCGCATTCAGCCGGGTGCAACGATGAAACTCCAGCAACTCCGCTACATCTGGGAGGTCGCCCACCACGACCTCAACGTCTCGGCGACGGCCACGGAGCTATTCACCTCGCAGCCCGGAATCAGCAAACAGATCCGTTTGCTTGAAGAGGAGCTCGGCATCGACATCTTCGCGCGCAACGGCAAGCGGCTGACCCGGATCACGCCGGCGGGGGAGATCATCCTCGACAAGGTCGGCGAGATCCTGCGCGATGTCGCCAGCATTCGCCACATCGCCGACGAGTACCGCAACGAATCGCGGGGTACGTTGTCGATTGCCACGACGCATACGCAAGCGCGCTACGCACTCCCGGCGATCCTGCCGGACCTGCGCCGGGCGTATCCCGAAGTCAACCTGCACATGCGCCAGGGAACGACCGAACAGATCGGCGAATGGGCGTCGTCCGGCGAGGTCGATTTCGCGATAGCGCCCGAAGTCATGGACCGCTACCCGGACCTCATCATGATGCCGTGCTACCGGTGGAACCGCTGTGTGGTGGTGCCTTGTGACCACGAACTCGCCGATCGGGAAACCGTTGCTTTCGAGGATCTCAAGAGCTACCCGATCGTGACCTACGACCCTGGATTCTGGGAGCGGCTCCCGGTGGCCGGCGAGTCGGAAGCCGAGAAGCCGGAGAACGTGTTCGATATCGCCCTGTCCGCCGTGGACACGGACGTCATCAAGACCTACGTCAGACTGGGATTCGGGGTCGGGATCATCGCCAGGATGGCCTACGATCCCGTCGAGGATCACGAACTGGTCGCCATCGATGCGAGCAATCTGTTTACACCGAGTACGACTTTCATCGGTTGCCGCAAGGGCACCTTCATGCGCCAGTTCATGATCGACTTCGTCGGCGCGTTTGCTTCGCACCTGACCCCCGAACTCATCGAGCGTGCCTTCGTGGCACCGAACCCCGCGGCGAGGGCAGCCGTCTTCGACGGCATCGACCTTCCGGAGCGGTGAGTCGAGGAACCATGAGACCGCTTCGATTGGCTTGGCTCGCCGTGTCATGTGTCCAGGCATCATGGTTGGCTGCGGACACGCGCCAGTGGCTGACGGAAGCGGGGACGGGAAAGGCGGCGGCGGAAGGCTAGGGCTCGACGATCCGCAACGGCTCGACGACGTTCTGGGCGTGCAGGCCGCACTCCTTGTCGCCAATGTCCTCCCACCACCATCGTCCTTCGCGCTCATGCTGATGGGGTCCCACCGGACGGGTGCACGGCTCGCAGCCGATCGACCGGAAACCCTGATCGTGGAGCAGGTTGTAGGGTACCTCACGGCGTCGGATGTAGTCCCAAACGTCCTCGCCCGTCCAATTGGCCAGCGGGTTGAACTTCCGGATGGGGTGTGCCGCCGACGAGTACGCCAAGTCGTCCTGGACGATGGGGAGCCCCTCCCGCGTCACGCTCTGGTCGGCGCGTTGACCGGTAATCCAGGCATCGAGGTGTTCGAGCTTTCTGCCTAGCGGCGCGATCTTCCGAATCGCACAGCATTCGCCGTGACCGTCCCGGTAGAAGCTGAACAGCCCCTTCGCCCGAACGAGCCGCGCGAGTTCGTCGGGATCCGGGGCGAGGGTCTCGATGGTCACGCCGTAGTGTTCACGGACGGTTTCCATGAAGCGGTGTGTCTCGGGATGCAGGCGACCGGTGTCGAGGCTGAAGACGGGCAGGTCCGAGCCGAGAATCCGGGCGCCCAGATCGACCAGCACCACGTCTTCGGCGCCACTGAACGAGACCGAGATGCGCTCGAAGGCCTCGAAAGCACCCTCGAGAACGCCCAGGGCTTCGCGCGCCAACGGAAGGTCGGTAGCCGGTTCCATGCCTCGCGCCCCGTCCGGTCGATGGGGGTGTGGGCCGATGGTGTTCGGGGATGGCTCCGCCATGGCTCTAAAACCAAGTAGTGTCGATGAACGGCCAGCTAGACTAGCAGGCCGACGTTGCGCCAAGAAATAACGTCTCGCCATATCCTAATGACGTGGCGGCGAGTCGCCGGGCGTGACCCGGAAACGGAGATCCCGCACGAGGAGACTCGGCAGGAGGCGGCACGAACCTTGTAGAATCGCCGGTTTTCGGTTGGGTCCTCCCATTGAACATCTTGTGTCTTGACCTGGAAGGTGTGCTGGTGCCAGAGATCTGGCAAGCGGTGGCCAAGCACACGGGCATTCCGGCGCTCAAGAAGACCACTCGCGACATACCGGTCTACGACGATCTCATGCGTGCCCGCCTGGCGATCCTCCACGAACACGCGCTGTCGCTCGACACCATCCAGGATGTCATTGCGGGATTGGCGCCTCTGGCCGGTGCGGTGGACTTCCTGTCCTGGGCGCGTTGCCGATTCCAGATCGCCATCCTTTCGGACACGTTCTATGAGTTCGGAATGCCCCTGATGGAGAAACTCGGTCATCCGTTGCTGCTCTGTCACCGGCTGGTGGTCGAGGGCGGGCTTATCGTTGACTACCGGCTACGCCAGGAGGATCCGAAACGCCAGGCCGTGCGGGCTTTCCATGCGATGAACTACCGAGTCATCGCCGCCGGGGACTCGTACAACGATGTGGCGATGCTCGAGGAAGCCGACACCGGTATATTCTTCGACGCGCCCGGCGGTGTGATCGCGCAGTATCCCGACTTCCAGGCGGTTAGCGGCTACGACGAACTTGCCGCCGCCCTCGAGCCCCTTGCGGAGGTCTAGGCCATGCAATCGGCTGGTGCCCGTTTCCGCGAAGCCCTCCGGGCCGAGAACCCGCTACAGATCGTCGGCGTGATCAATGCCTATGCCGCGCTAATGGCGGCGCGGGTGGGCTACCGCGCCCTCTACTTGAGCGGCGGGGGTGTCGCCAATGCGTCCCATGGTCTGCCCGACCTCGGCATGACGTCCTTGAACGACGTGCTGGAGGACGTGCGCCGGATCACGTCGGCGGTTCAGACGCCAATCCTGGTGGATGTCGACACGGGCTGGGGTGGTGCGTTCAACATTGCACGCACGATCCAGTCCATGATCCGTGCGGGTGCCGGCGCGGTCCACATCGAGGACCAGGTGTCCGCCAAGCGCTGCGGGCACCGGCCGAACAAGGCGATAGTGCCCATCGCCGAGATGTGTGATCGGATCAGGGCGGCGGCGGACGCAAAGACCGATGCGGATTTCGTGGTCATGGCGCGTACCGACGCGCTGGCGGTCGATGGCCTCGATGCGGTCGTGGAACGCGTCGCGCGATTTGTCGAAGCTGGCGCCGACGCGATTTTCGCGGAAGCGATGACGGACCTGGAAATGTACCGCCGGATCACCGATGCGGTGGAGGTTCCGGTGCTCGCCAACCTCACCGAGTTCGGAAAGACGCCGCTGTACACGGTGGCCGAGCTCAAAAGCGTGGGGATTCGCATGGCCCTGTACCCGCTTTCGGCGTTCCGGGCCATGAGCTCCGCAGCCCTCGAGGTCTACCGCACGATCCGCAGCCGAGGCACCCAGCGAGACCTTGTCGACAAGATGCAGACCCGCGACGAGCTGTACGACTTCCTTGGCTATCACGACTACGAGGCGAAGCTCGATGCGCTGTTCGCATCCGATGCTTCGCCGACCGAAGGGGGGGCGCAGGCGGGGGAGACCGATGGTTGACAAGAAACTCGGTGGGGCGGGATTGCGCGGCCAAAGTGCGGGCGAAACGACCCTCTGCACCGTAGGCCGCACAGGTAGCGGTCTAACCTACCGCGGGTACGACATCTCGGACCTTGCCGCCGGGGCGACGTTCGAGGAGGTTGCCTACCTGATCCTCCACGGCGAGCTGCCCAATGCGGACGAACTCGACGCGTACCGGACGCGGCTCAAGGGGTGCCGGGGATTGCCGGTGGCCCTCAAGCAGGTCCTGGAGCGTATCCCGGCCGATGCGCATCCCATGGATGTCATGCGTACGGGATGTTCGATGCTTGGCAATCTCGAACCTGAGCGCGAATTCGAGCGCCAGCACGAGGTGGCCGACCGGCTGCTTGGGGTGCTGCCGTCGATCATCAACTACTGGTATCGGTTCAGCCGCGATGGCGTACGCATCGAGGTGGACACGGACGAGGACACGGTCGCCGGCCACTTCCTGGCGACCCTGAAGGGCGAACGTCCGAGCCCGCTATTCCAGCGCGTGATGGACGTGTCGTTGATTCTCTACGCGGAGCATGAGTTCAATGCGTCCACGTTCACCGCAAGGGTGTGCGCCTCGACGCTCTCGGACATGCACTCGTGCGTCACCGGCGCCATCGGATCGCTGCGCGGACCGCTGCACGGCGGCGCCAACGAGGCCGCCATGGAACTCATCGACCGCTTCGCAACGCCCGAGGCGGCGGGGGCGGGGGTACGAGACATGCTGGCGCGCAAGGAAGTCGTCATGGGCTTCGGTCACGCCATCTACCGGCGCTCGGATCCCCGGAACGCCATCATCAAGGGTTGGGCGGAGAAGCTCGCGCGCACGGTCGGCGATGAGTTGATCTATCCCGTCTCCTGCGCAATCGAGAAGCTGATGTGGGAGGAGAAGCAGCTCTTCGCCAACGCGGATTTCTTCCATGCCGCCGCCTATCGGTTCCTCGGCATCCCGACCAGGCTCTTCACGCCGATATTCGTTTGCTCCCGGGTATCGGGCTGGACCGCCCACGTCATGGAGCAACGAAACAACAACCGCATCATTCGCCCGAGTGCGGACTACGTCGGCCCCGAGCCGCGGACGTTCAAGCCCCTGGCGGAGCGTTAGTGTGCCGCGCCACAAATAGGTTGGTGTTTGTGGAGGGCGACTTCGTGCCGAGAACGCGCCTCGGGGGGCTCCCGGGGGCGGCACATCCTCGCTTCATCGACGCTGTTCCGAGACCAAGCCCCTTCGGAAAGTTCCAACGTATCTGTGACACAGGAGACTAGCGCATGGGCAATGTCGACCTGAACGTCCGCCCCGAACCGGACCCGGAGCTTGTCGCCATCGCGGACTACGTGGCGGATTTCGAGATCACCAGCGATGAAGCCTACGACACCGCACGACATTGCCTGATGGACACCCTCGGGTGCGGCTTTCTCGCCCTGCGCTTCCCCGAGTGCGCCAAACACCTCGGTCCCCTCGTCCCGGGGACCGTGGTTCCCGGCGGCGCCCGGGTGCCCGGCACGCAGTTCGAACTCGACCCGGTCAAGGCGGCGTGGGACATCGGCTGCACGATCCGCTGGCTCGACTTCAACGACACCTGGCTTGCCGCCGAGTGGGGGCATCCCTCGGACAACCTGGGAGGCATCCTGGCGGTTGCCGACTGGGTGAGTCGCCAAGCCGTGGCCCGGGGCCAGCCGCCGCTCGTGATGCGCGATGTCCTCACCGCGATGATCAAGGCCCACGAGATCCAGGGTTGCCTGGCCCTGGAGAACAGCTTCAACCGGGTCGGACTCGATCACGTGCTGCTGGTGCGTGTCGCGTCCACGGCGGTGGTAACCGAGCTCCTAGGAGGCACCAAGGAACAGGTCGTCGACGCTCTTTCCCATGCGTTTGTCGACGGCTCCGCGCTCAGAACGTATCGCCACGCACCGAACGCGGGGCCGCGCAAATCCTGGGCGGCCGGTGATGCGACCAGTCGCGCCGTGCGATTGGCATTGCTCGTTCTCAAGGGCGAGATCGGCTACCCGAGCGCGCTCTCCGCGCCGACCTGGGGGTTCTACGACGTCGCCTTCGGCGGCAGGAAGTTCGGTTTCCAGCGCCCCTACGGCAGCTACGTGATGGAAAACGTCCTGTTCAAGATTTCCTTTCCCGCGGAATTCCACGCCCAGACGGCCGTCGAGGCGGCGGTCAAGCTGCATCCGCACGTCGCCCCTCGGCTCGACGGCATCGAACGGATCGTGTTGACGACCCACGAGTCCGCCATCCGGATCATCAGCAAGACCGGCGAGCTCAACAATCCAGCGGACCGGGATCATTGCCTGCAATACATGACGGCGGTCGGGCTCTTGAAGGGCGATCTCACGGCGGACGACTATGAAGACGCCGCCGCCGATGATCCACGGATCGACCGGTTGCGCGAATTGATGGTCGTCGAGGAAGACGAACGCTACAGCCGGGAATACCACGAGGCGGACAAGCGCAGCATCGCGAACGCCATCCAGGTGTTCTTCGAGGACGGTTCGAATACCGAGAACATCGCCGTGGAATACCCAATCGGCCACCGGCGCCGCCGGGCGGAGGGAATTCCACTCCTGATGTCGAAATTCGAAGCCAACCTGTCGAGCCGTTTTCCCAGCGCCCGCGCGAGGGCGATTCTCGATCTCTGCCAGGACGGCGAGCGATTGGCGTCGACGCCTGTCGACGAGTTCATGGACCAACTTGTGATCTGACCCGAGGAGCAACCCTTGCGGTCGTCCGGCCAGCCTTGGTGCGTCGAGCTTCCCGTTCGCGTGGGGACCGTTGCCCTAGAACTCCCTAGAACTGCGCCTCTTCCGTTGATCCGGTCAACGCGGTAACCGACGACTGGCCGCCTTGGATCACCTCCGCCACCCGGTCGAAGTAGCCCGTGCCGACTTCCTGTTGGTGGCTGACGAACGAATAGCCCGCGTTGGTGGCCGCGAATTCCTTCTCCTGGAGATCGACGTACGCGGACATCTGGCGATCGACGTAGTCCCGAGACAGGTCGTACATGTTGAACCACATGCTGTGGATGCCCGCTAGCGTGATGAACTGGAACTTGTAGCCCATCGCCGCGAGCTCCTTTTGGAACTTGCCGATCGTGGCGTCATCCAGGTTCGCGCGCCAATTGAACGAGGGCGAACAGTTGTAGGCGAGCATCTGGTCCGGATACTCGTGGTGGATGGCGTCGGCGAAGGCCTGGGCCTCCGCAAGATCGGGGACTGCCGTTTCGCACCAGATCAGATCCGCGTAGGGCGCATAGGCGAGTCCCCGGGACACCGCCTGGTCGAGGCCGCAGGTTGTCTTGTAGAAACCCTCGGGGGTCCGTTCACCGGTCAGAAACGGCCTGTCCCACTCGTCGATGTCGGTGGTGACCATCTGCGCGGCGTTGGCGTCGGTACGCGCCATCAAGAGCGTCGGAACGTCGCAGACGTCCGCTGCGAGCCGGGCGGCGATCAGCTTCTGCACAGCCTCCACGGTGGGCACGAGAACCTTGCCGCCCATATGCCCGCACTTCTTCACCGAGGCAAGCTGATCCTCGAAGTGCACCCCCGCGGCACCCGCGCCAATCATCGCCTTCATCAGTTCGAAGGCGTTCAGCACGCCGCCGAAGCCCGCTTCCGCGTCGGCCACGATCGGCGCGTAGTAGTCGATGCCGTCGTCGACACCCTTGGCCCACTGGATCTCGTCGGCACGCCGGAACGCGTTGTTGATCCGGTTGACGACGCTCGGCACGGAATTGACCGCGTAGAGGGATTGATCCGGATACATCGTCTCGGAGGTGTTGTTGTCGGCGGCGACCTGCCATCCGGACAGGTAGATGGCCTTGATGCCGGCCTTGACCTGCTGCACGGCCTGTCCACCCGTCACGGCGCCCAGGCAATTGACGAACTCCTCTTCTTGAAGGAGTTCCCACAGCTTGTCGGCACCGTGCGCCGCGAGCATGCTGCGATGGGGGATGCTGCCGCGCAGGTTGACCACGTCTTCGGCGCTATAGCCGCGCTTCACGTCCTTCCAACGCTGGTTGGTGTTCCATTCCTGCTCGAGTTCCTCAACCTGTTCAGAACGCGGCTTGCGGGGCACGAAGTGCAGTGCCATTGACGGGTCCTCCGGGCAAAAGCGCGCCATTGTACCGACGCGGTGGCCGAATGGAAGCGATAGTTGCGCCGTCCTGCGCCGTCCAGCCCATCCCGCGGGCCGAGACCCGACGCGATGGTGGCGGGCCCGTTAGGGTCGCTCCGACGCCGGTGGCAGTGCCATCGCGCGGTGTTCGATGCCAGCTTCCCTGAAGGCTTCGCCGGTCACCTCGAATCCGGCCCGTTCATAGAACCCCACCGCATGGCTTTGCGCATGCAGGAATACGACCTCGTAGTTGCCTCGACGAGCCGCGTCGACCGCCAATTCCAGCAGACGGGCGCCGATTCCGCGTCCCCGCCACGCCTTGAGTACCGCCATGCGCCCGATCTGACCGCTCGGCATCAACCGCGCGGTGCCGATGGGACATCCTTGCCCGTCCTCGGCCAGGAAATGCCGGCAGTCGGGATCGAGGCCGTCCCATTCCTCCGATTCGTCGACGCCCTGCTCAACGACGAAGACCGTTCGGCGCACCGAAGTCAGGGCGTCGCCGTGCTGTACCCAGGAAACCTCGCGGGCATGGAATGCGTTCACGGCGGCTCGCCGAGAACCCGGCGCGCGAGTTCCGCCGCCAGTCCCGTGTACGCTTCGGGCGTCAGGCGAAGAAGCTTGTCCCGATCGGTGGGCGACAGATCCAGTTCTTCGAGCAGGTGCCGGTAGACGGTTTCGTCGATCTGCCGACCGCGGGTCAGGCGTTTCAACTGTTCGTAGGGCTCGTGGCCGCCGCTGGCGCGCAGAACGGTCTGCACGGCCTCCGACAGTACTTCCCACGCGCCACGCAGGTCGCCTTGGGTCCGGTGTCGATCGAAGGCAAGCTTGGAGATGCCTTTCGTGGCGCTGTCCCAGGCGATAAGGCAGTGCCCGAAGGCCGTGCCCACGCTGCGCAGGACGGTGGAATCCGACAAGTCTCGCTGCCAGCGCGAGACCGCGAGCTTTTCGGCGAGATGGGTGAGCATGGCGTTGGCGAGACCGACATTGCCCTCGGAATTCTCGAAGTCGATCGGGTTGACCTTGTGCGGCATGGTCGAACTGCCGGTTTCGGAAGTCACGGCACGCTGGCGGAAGTAGCCAAGCGCGATGTAGCCCCATACGTCGCGATCCAAGTCGAGAACGATCTGGTTGAAGCGGACGAGGTTATGGAACCACTCGGCCAGGTAGTCGTGCGGCTCGATCTGCGTGGTGTGCTCGTTGAAGACAAAGCCCAGGGAGGACACGAACTCTCGTGTGCTTCGCGGCCAGTCGACGCTTGGGTAGGCGACGACATGGGCGTTGTAGTTGCCGACGGCGCCGTTCATCTTGGCGAGGATCTCGGCGCAACGAAACGACTCGGCCTGCCGCGCCAGCCGGGCCACCACGTTGGCGATTTCCTTGCCCGCCGTGGTAGGCGACGCCGCCTGGCCGTGCGTTCGCGCCAGCATCGGCACGTCTGCCAGCGGCCGGCCAAAATCGCGCAGCGACCCAATCAGCCGTTGCATTGCCGGAAGCAGCACGGTCTCCCGCACATCCCGCATCATCAGGGCGTAGGCAAGATTGTTGATGTCTTCGGACGTGCAGGCGAAATGCACGAACTCGATTTGGGATGCCAGCGACTCATCGACTCGCGCGATCGCCGCCTTGACGAAATACTCGACCGCCTTCACGTCGTGGTTCGTTTGCGCCTCCAGCGCGCGCACGGCTCGGGCGTCGGCGATGTCGAAGTTCTCCCAGATCCCGCGAAGGCGCGCTTGGCGATCCAGGTCGAGCGCCGGGGGCCCAACGCCGCCGAGGGCGGCGAGGTGGAGAAACCACTCGATCTCGACCCGAACGCGGTAACGTATCAGGCCGAACTCGCTTACCCTGGGGGCAAGCGCTTCGGTACGCCGCGAATACCGGCCGTCGACGGGCGAGATCGCCGTCAACGGATCCGCCTCAAGCCCGCTAGCCATCGCACGACCCCGCCGCCACGATACGACCCCCACCCAGGCATTCGTCGCCGTCGTAGAACGCCGCGAACTGGCCGGGGGTCACGGCCCGTTGCGGGATGTCGAACACGACTCGAACGTGATCGCCGTCGAAGGCCAGTTCGCACGGCTGCTCCGGTTGCCGGTAGCGGACCTTTGCCGAGCAACGAAGTCCCTGGCCGTCGGGCACCCCCTCGCCCATCGACGGCGAGATCCAGTTGAGTTGGGTGGCGACGAGCCACGAGCTATCGAGGTCGCGTTCGTCCTGGGTCACGGTAAGCGTGTTGGTGGACGGATCCTTGCCCGCGACGTACCAGGCCCGCTCGGCGCGCCCCTTGATGCCGCCCAGGCCGATGCCTTGCCGCTGGCCCAAGGTGTAGAACGGCAACCCGCGGTGCTCGCCGAGGCGAGTCCCGTCGATGTCCTGGATCGGACCCGGCACGCCGCGGACGTAGCGTGCCAGGAAGTCGTCGAAGCGCCGTTCGCCGATGAAGCAGATGCCGGTGCTGTCCTTCTTGTCGTGCACCTCGAAGCCCAAGGCGCGGGCTTGTTCGCGGACCTTCGGCTTGGGAAGGTCGCCGATCGGAAACAGGCAGCGCTCGAGGCGGCTTGCGGGTACAGCCTGCAGGAAATAGGTCTGGTCCTTGTTGGTGTCGCACGCCTTGAGCAGGCGAAACGGTTCGCCCATATCGCTCCGCCTCGCGTAGTGGCCCGTGGCGAGGGTGTCGAAGCCAAGCTCCGTCGCGTAGTCGGCGAACAGCTTGAACTTGATCTCGCGATTGCAGAGCACATCCGGGTTGGGGGTGCTGCCCGCCCGGTAGTCGGCGAGAAAATACTCGAAGACGTTGTCCCAATACTCGGTGGAGAAATCCGAGGTCAGGAGATCGATGCCGAGCTTGTCGCACACCGCCGCGGCATCGCCGAAGTCCGCGAGGGCTGTGCAGTATTCCGCCGCGTCGTCCTCTTCCCAGTTTTTCATGAAAAGGCCCGCAACGTCGTAGCCCTGTTCCTTGAGGATGTGAGCGGCAACCGCGGAGTCCACGCCGCCGGACATGCCCACCATCACCGAACGTGCCACGGGTCGTTCCGGTCAAAAGACGGGCAATTATACCGTGCTATCCTCCGCCGCATGGCCGACCTGACCCATCTGAACAAGCGCGGCGAGGCGTCGATGGTCGATGTCTCGGGCAAGGCCTCAACCGCCCGAGAGGCGCGTGCGCGGGCGCGAATACGCATGTCGCCGGACAGCCTTCGGGCCGTCTTCGCGGGCGGGGCGGCCAAGGGCGATGTGCTTGCCGTGGCGCGTGTGGCAGGCATACAGGCCGCCAAGCGGGCGAGCGACCTGATCCCGCTATGCCACCCCCTGCCGCTTGCCAAGGTGGCCGTTGACTTCGCGCCGGAGGGCGACGCGACGCTGGCCATCACGAGCTTGTGTCGGGTCACGGGGCAGACGGGGGTGGAGATGGAGGCGCTGACTGCGGTCAGCATCGCCGCGCTCACGGTCTACGACATGCTGAAGTCCAACGACCGCGCCATGACCATCGAAGACATCGCCTTGCAGGCCAAGTCCGGCGGCAAATCCGGGACTTGGCACCGGGCGACGTGATTCCACCCCGTGCCCACCGCTGTCAGCGTTAGGTTCTTCGCCTCGCTACGTGAGGCCGTGGGCGAGGATCGGATGGACCTCGACATCGAGGCGCCGCGCGTCTCCGGGGTGCGGTCGAAGCTTGAGTCGCTGCTCGGCGCCGAGGCCTTCGAGGCGTTGTCCGCGAACGGCGTACGGGTGTGCGTGAACCAGATGATCGTCAGGGACGATGTCGGGCTGTGTACCGGGGATGAAGTGGCCTTCCTCCCGCCCGTCACGGGAGGATAGCCCGTGCAAGCCGAGATTCGTATCGACACCGGTGACTTCGACGTCGCCCGCGAGTGGCAGGCATGCCGAACCCGTCTTGCCGGGCGGGCGGGCGCCGTCGTGGCGTTCGCGGGAATCGTGCGTGACCATGCCGGCGGCGACGAGGTGAACGGGCTCTATCTCGAACACTACCCGGGCATGACCGAGGCGAGTATCGAGAGGATTCTCGCGACCGCGTCGGATCGCTGGGACCTGATCGATACGGTGGTGATCCACCGCGTTGGCGAACTCGCGCCGCAGGATCAGATCGTGCTCGTATTGGTGGCGGCGGCGCACCGGGGAGATGCCTTCGCCGCGTGCGAATACATCATGGACTACCTAAAGACGGATGCGGTGTTCTGGAAGAAGGAGCGCCGGTCAACGGGCGCATCCTGGATCCGTGCGACCGCCGGGGACCACGAACGCAGGAACGGCTGGCAGGGCAACGACGGTTGAACCGCGATTGAACCGAGTGTAGCCACGAGGTTGGCGTCGCGCTGATGTACAATGCCGCGCTTTTCTGACGGCGAAGGTTTCCGCATGGGGTATCAACACGTCGAGGTGCCAGAGACTGGCGAGAAGATCACGGTCTCGGAGGACGGCACGCTCAACGTTCCCGATCATCCGATCATCCCTTTCATCGAAGGCGACGGCATTGGCATCGACATTACGCCGGTCATGCGCGCCGTCGTGGACGCCGCGGTCGACAAGGCCTATGGGGGCGCGCGTGGCATCGCGTGGATGGAGATCTATGCGGGCGAGAAGTCGCTCGCTGTCTACGGCGGCGACGAGTGGTTGCCGGATGAGACCCTCACCGCCTTGCGCGAATTCAACGTAGGCATAAAGGGGCCGATGACAACGCCGGTGGGCGGCGGGATCCGTTCGCTCAACGTTGCCCTGCGCCAGCTGCTCGACCTCTACGTCTGCATGCGACCAATCCGCTGGTTCAAAGGAGTTCCGAGCCCTGTTTTGGCACCGGAAAAGACCGACATGGTCATCTTCCGGGAGAATACCGAAGACATCTACGCGGGGGTCGAGTGGGAAGCCGGCAGCGGCGATGCCGATCGGGTGATTGCATTCCTGCAGGACCAGATGGGCGTCGACAAGATCCGCTTTCCGGTCAACTGCGGTATCGGCATCAAGCCGGTGTCGGTCGAGGGCACCCGGCGCCTGATCCGCAAAGCCCTGGAATACGCGATCGCCGAAGACCGCGCCTCGGTGACCTTCGTGCACAAGGGCAACATCATGAAGTTCACGGAAGGCGCGTTCAAGGACTGGGGCTACGAGCTGGCGGCCGAGGAGTTCGGCGCGACCCCCTTGGATGGCGGCCCCTGGCACGAACTCACCAATCCCCGCACGGGCCGGAACATCGTCGTCAAGGACATGATCGCCGACGCCATGCTGCAGCAGATTCTGACCCGGCCCGACGAATACGACGTGATCGCGACGATGAACCTAAACGGCGACTATCTTTCCGATGCGCTAGCGGCGCAGGTGGGGGGCATTGGGATCGCCCCCGGCGCAAACATCGGCGATGCCATCGCCCTGTTCGAGGCGACCCACGGCACGGCACCGAAATACACCGGCCAAGACAAGGTCAACCCCGGCTCGCTGATCCTCTCGGCCGAGATGATGTTGCGCCACTTGAATTGGCGCGAGGCCGCCGACCTGATCGTCCGCGGCATGGAAGGCGCCATCGGGAGAAAAACGGTCACCTACGACTTCGAACGCCTGATGACCGGCGCAACCCTGGTCAGCTGTTCGGCTTTTGGCGAGGCAATGATCGATCAGATGTAGCCAGATGTGTGCCTGGGCTCGAACACCTTGCAGATCCTCACCGACCGCAAGGGTCGCCCCTACGGGCCCGGGCCGCTCCCGTCGGCGTCGTCGATGGGAGGTCCGAGTTCGTCTGCGTCATCGATGGGAGGTCCGAGTTCGTCTGCGTCATCGATGGGAGGTCCGAGTTCGTCTGCGTCATCGATGGGGGACTCGAGTTCGTCCGGGGCATCGAGAGGGCTCACGTTTACCGCGTGCAGTCCCTTCGGACCTTGCTGGATGTCGAACGTCACGTCCTGGCCCGCGCGCAGTGTCCGGTAGCCGGTCATCTGGATAGACGAGTAGTGCACGAAAAGATCCTCATCGGCGCACTCGGCAAGCACGAATCCGTACCCCTTGGCATTGTTGAACCATTTGACTTTGCCAGTCGTCATACCGGCGTATTCCTCCCGCCGTAGCCGGGTGCCCGAACAATACAGAACGCGTTGACGCTCAAGCGTTCCCTCCGCCCAATCACTCAATGTCCACCTTCCGCTATGGCTCTGTCAAGGTCATCGAACGGGTTTTCGGTGTGATAACGCGGTTCGCGGCGCTAGAACATAGCCGTACGAGCTACGAGCCGTGCTTTCTAACGGGTGCCAGGGAACTGCGCTATGATTGCGAAGTTGCAGGCCCGTTTTCCGACCGCACAGTAACGTTCGAGATATGAGCGCCCCACAGCGCTTCGCAAGTGTGATGCGAAGGTACCGTCTCTGGCCCGGCCAGACAGACCTCGGATGGATTGTCCGTGCCCGTTCGCCGTGCCTGGCCTCATCCGCCCATGCCGGCGGAGGACCACGGGCTTCCGCCGCGTCGGACGACGACGCGGACTCCTTCACGGTGGTGAAGGAGCGCCCGGCGGATCCGCAGGTCAAACCGCCACCGCTGTTCAAGGTGATTCTGTTGAACGACGACTACACGCCGCAGGAGTTCGTCGTCCATGTCTTGATGAGATTCTTCTTCATGGACTACGACAAGGCCGAACGGCTCATGCTGCTCGTGCACACCACGGGGAGTGCGGTCATCGGGATATTTCCGCGTGACATCGCCGAGACGAAATCCGAGCAGGTCAACCAGTACGCCCAAGAGCACAACTACCCACTGAAGTCAGCGGTCGAAGAAACCGATGCAGACTAACGTCGTGTCCCCACCCACTTACAATGGCGTTGCAGCACGCCAGACGAGGACCCATCCGTGCCGCTAAGTGACGAACTGACCACGGCCATCAACAAGGTCATGCAGGAGGCCTACCACAAGCGTCACGAGTTCGTGACCCCGGAACACCTGCTGCTGGCCTTGCTGGACGACAAGGTGGCGGTCGACGTGCTTCGAAACGTCGGTGCCGATCTCGATGGCTTGCGGAAGAACCTCGAGACCTTCATCGATGCCAATACGCCGCTGATCCCGGGAGAGCATGTCCAACGCGGCCGCAAGACGGAACGCACCGCCGGGTTCGACCGGGTGGTCCAGCGCGCCATCTTCCTCGTCAACTCCAGGGGGAACCAGCCAGTCAATGGCGCCGACATGCTCATCGCGATCTTCGGCGAGCAGGAAAGCCACGCCGTCTATTGTCTCAAGGAGCAGTCGATAGCCAGATTGGATGTGCTCAACTACGTCGCCCACGGGATCTCGAAGAAAACAGCAGAGGGTGCTGGCACCGATCCGGAATCCCAAGAGGAGGAAGGCGAGGGCACTTCGCAGCCGGCGCTCCAGAATTTCGCCAGCGACCTGAACGAACTTGCGAGGGTCGGCAAGGTGGATCCCCTGGTGGGACGCGATGCGGAGGTGGAGCGGGTAATCCAGATCCTATGCCGACGGCGGAAGAACAACCCGCTCCTTGTGGGGGAGTCCGGCGTGGGAAAAACCGCCATCGCCGAGGGCTTGGCCAAGCGCATCGTCGATGGGGAGGTTCCCGATGTGGTCGGGGAGAGCCGGGTGCTGGCGTTGGACCTGGGTGCCCTCTTGGCGGGCACGAAGTACCGGGGCGACTTCGAAAAGCGTTTCAAGGTGCTGCTTGCGGAACTCAAGAAGGAGGAGGGCGCAATCCTCTTCATTGACGAGATCCACACCATCATCGGTGCGGGCGCCGCGTCCGGCGGCGTGATGGATGCCTCGAACCTGTTGAAGCCGCTGCTCGCTTCCGGGGACATCCGCTGCATGGGATCCACGACCTATCACGAGTACCGGGGAATCTTCGAGAAGGACCGGGCCCTGTCACGGCGTTTTCAGAAAATCGACATCGTTGAACCCGATGTCAACGACACCTACCTCATTCTCAAGGGCCTGAAGTCCCGCTTCGAGAATCACTACCGACTGCGCTACACCGACCGGGCGCTTCGGGTCGCCGCGGAGTTGTCGGAGCGCTACATCACGGACCGGTTCATGCCCGACAAGGCGATCGACGTGATCGACGAAGCCGGCGCCGCCCAGCAGCTACTGGCGCCGAGTCGGCGCAAGAAGACCGTTGGCGCCGTGGACGTCGAGCAGGTCGTGGCGAAGATCGCGCGAATCCCGTCGAACCAGGTGACCACTTCCGACAAGGAAGCGCTGCGCGATCTCGACGCCAAGCTCAAGCTGGTCGTGTTCGGCCAGGACGAACCGATCGAAGCCCTGGCCTCGGCGATCAAGCTATCCCGCGCGGGACTCAAAACGGAGGGCAAGCCCATCGGCTCGTTCCTGTTCGCGGGCCCCACCGGGGTGGGCAAGACCGAGGTCTGTCGCCAGCTTGCCAAGATCATGGGCGTCGAACTGTTGCGTTTCGACATGTCGGAATACATGGAGCGGCACACGGTGTCGCGGTTGATCGGGGCGCCGCCGGGCTACGTTGGGTTCGACCAGGGTGGTCTACTCACCGAGGCCGTGGTCAAGCACCCGCACAGCGTCGTGCTTCTCGACGAGGTCGAAAAAGCCCATCCGGAGGTCTTCAACCTGCTCCTGCAGATCATGGACCACGGCACGCTGACGGATAACAACGGCCGCAAGGCGGACTTCCGCAACGTCGTTCTGATCATGACCACCAACGCCGGGGCCCAGGAAGCAGCGAGGGCATCCATCGGTTTCAGCGAGCAGGACCACTCGTCGGATGCCCTGGAAGTCGTGAAGCGGATGTTCACCCCCGAATTCCGGAATCGGCTCGACGCGATCATGCAGTTCAACTCCCTGCCGATGCCGGTCATCCAGACAATCGTGGACAAGTTCCTCACCGAATTGCAGGGCCAACTCGACGACAAGAAGGTGGAACTCGATGTCGACGAGTCCGCACGCGATTGGCTCGCACGCGAGGGCTACGACGACAAGATGGGCGCCCGACCGATGCAGCGGCTTATCCAGGAGAAGATCAAACGCCGACTGGCGGAGGACATTCTATTCGGCGATCTCGCGGATGGTGGAGGCGTGGTCCATATCACCGAGGATGGAGGCGAACTCGCTCTTGAAGTCGAGCCCCGCACCGCAAAGGCGTAGGGGCGACCCTAGCGGGCCGGCGGTCGCCCGGTGAACGCACGCCGGGGGCTGCCCGCTGGGGCGGGGCCCTGACGGGCTTGGTGGCGAGCCGCCGGCAAACGGCGAGGGTTCGGCGGGTTCAACGTTCGCGGAATGTTATGCGGCCCTTGGTCAGATCGTAGGGCGTGAGCTCCACCTTGACTCGATCTCCGGTAAGGATCCGGATGTAGTTCTTGCGCATCTTTCCGGAGATGTGGGCAGTCACCTTGTGGCCGTTGTCCAATTCCACGCGGAACATCGTGTTGGGCAACGTGTCCACGACGACCCCTTCCATTTCGATCTGTTCTTCTTTCGCCATTCGTCCTGATCAGCCGCCTATCGAAGCGTTTTTGAGCGGCGGCATTTAACCATTTGGGGCGATTGATCGCTACCCGGTCACGTTGTCGTCGAACATCCAGCGGCCTCGACGATGCGGGAGTCGGCGGTTTGCCGCCACCCGCTCGAGGAAGTCCCGTCGGGGTACCTCGCGGGCACCGAGCGACGCGAGGTGTCGGGTCGGCAGCTGGCAGTCGATGAGGTCGAAGTCCCAGGCCTCGAGCTGTTTGGCCAAGTGCGCCAGTGCCACCTTGGATGCGTCCGGCACCCGGCTGAACATCGACTCGCCGAAGAACATCCTGCCGAGCGAGATGCCATAGAGCCCGCCCACGAGGGCGTCGCCGTGCCAGGCTTCCACGGAGTGGGCGAGACCGACGTCGTGCAGTTGCCGATAGCAGATGCGCATTCTGGGCGTGATCCACGTGCCGGCGCTGTCGGCTCGCGGCGCGGCGCAGGCCGCGGTTACGTCACCGAACGCGAGGTCCATGGTCACCCGGAATGCGCCTGACCGGATTCTCTTGCCGAGACTTTTGGAGACGCGCAGCTCGGCAGGTGCCATGACCGCTCGGGGATCGGGAGACCACCAGAGCACGGGCTGTGCGTCATCGTCGAACCACGGGAAGATGCCGTGGGAGTAGGCGTCCACCAGGAGTTCAGGCGTGAGATCGTCACCGTAGGCGACCAGGCCATCCCGCGTCGCCCGGTTCGGGTCCGGGAAAACGGATCGCCTAGGCGACCTCACCACATCGACCCGTAGAAGGGTCTAGAACTCCAACGCATCGAGGTACTTTTCCGCATCCAGGGCCGCCATGCAGCCGAACCCCGCCGAGGTCACGGCCTGCCGGTAGACATGATCGGCGACGTCGCCGGCGGCGAACACACCGGGAACGCTGGTGGCCGTGGCGTTGCCTTCGGTACCGCTCTCGATCCGGATGTATCCTTCGTTCATCGCAAGCTGGCCTTCGAATATCCCGGTGTTCGGCACATGGCCGATGGCGATGAAGACGCCGTCGACCGCAAGATCCCGCTGGCCTCCACCGTTGACACCCTTGAGGACCACACCGTTGACACCTTGCTCGTCACCCACGACCTCGGCGAGCGTGTGGTCCCAGATGATGTCCACGGAACCTTGTTCGGCGCGTTCGAACAGTCGGTCCTGAAGGATTTTCTCGGCGCGGAGCGCATTCCGGCGGTGGACTAAGTGCACGCAACTGGCGATGTTGGAAAGATAGAGCGCTTCCTCTACCGCCGTGTTTCCACCCCCGATGACGGCGACCTCGCGGCCGCGGAAGAAGAACCCATCGCAGGTGGCGCAGGCACTGACGCCCCGTCCTTTGTATTCCTCCTCGGAAGGGAGGCCTAAGTACTTGGCGGAGGCGCCGGTCGCGATGATCAGTGCGTCGCAGGCGTAGTCGGCGGCGTCGCCGTGGAGCCTCAAGGGCCGTCTGCTGAAGTCGACCCGGTTGATGTGGTCGTTGACGAGGGTGGTCCCGAACTTCTCCACGTGGTCCGACATGCGCAGCATCAGTTCCGGCCCCTGGAGCCCGTCGTGGTCTCCCGGCCAGTTGTCGACGTCAGTGGTGGTGGTGAGTTGGCCTCCCACCTCGACCCCCGTGATCAATACCGGTCGCAAGTTGGCGCGTGACGCATAAAGCGCGGCGGTATACCCCGCAGGACCCGACCCAAGCACGATGAGCCGGTGGCGTTGCGCGTCATCAGTGGGCATTTAGAAGCTCGATGAACCGCCCCGAATTGGCGTGGCGGGCGATGACGTCCGCCAAGGTTCGGCCCTTGTCGTCGCGGGCACGCACGTCCCGGCCATCCGCCGTGAAGAACCCGAGAAAACGAGAAAAGTCCTCGGCTCGCATGCTCTGATACGCGTGGCGTAGCACGTAGAAGTCCGGGTCTCCGGCAAAGGGGCGGCCCGCCTGGCTTGGCACCCTCTTGCCCAGGAAGGACCTGACCCGGTCGTCGTCCCAAACCTCGTCAAGGACCTTCTGCTTGTCTTTCTTCATCGGTGGAATTGGTCGAGCCGCCCGAAAGCGCCAATGATACGCACCGTGACCCGCTAGCCAAAGTGCGTGTTGTTTTCGACGGCGATGCCCGTTCGGCTTGTCCACCCCTCGCCTGCCGCGACTCGTTTGCTTGGGGGATCCTCTCCGTGGACGAGGCGTGGATAAGCCACCGGTGCCCCGTGCCCCCGAACCGAACATCGCCCCATTCATTCGACGGGTCGTGTCGCTGCGTACGGGCTCCCGATCCGGCGGGTTGCGCGTCTCGAGGTCCGGCGGGTCCGCACGGACAACCCGTGGCGCTTCCGCCCGTTCGGCGATGGGCGAACCAGGGGGAGGACCCTGGAACTGCCGAGGGGGTGACCAGCCCGCAGAACAGGTCCATCCCTGTGGACGCGTCGGGCGCGTTCCGGGCGCGTTGGCGCGTTGTGCGTCGCATCCCGACCGGCTAGAATCGGTTTCGATTGGGCGAAAAGGATTTCCCCAGACCCATGGCTTTGTCGGCAAGCATCGTCCCGGTTCGCGAAATTGGCCTTGTGGTCGTCTTGGCCTTGGCCGCATACGTGCTCCTTGCGCTTGGCTCGCACTCCCCCGACGACCCTGCCTGGACGGTCGCCGGTTCGGATCTGGCGGTCGAAAACCTGGTTGGCCGGAGTGGCGCGTGGACCGCGGATGTCGTCTTGTATGCGTTCGGCTGGGGTGGCTATCTTCTTCCCCTTTGTCTGCTCGCAGCGGCGTTCCTGTTGCTGCGCCACCATCGCCACGTGGATTGGTCTTGGTCGGAAGCGCCCATACGTTGCGGTGGCTTTGTCGCCGTAATGGTCGCTAGCTGCCTCTTGATGAGGCTTCACGTCGGGGCTAGCGAGGGGATGCCCGCCGGCCCCGGTGGTGCCTTGGGCAACAGCATTGCGGACTTGGGTCTACCCGTGTTGAACGTGGTTGGGTTGACCCTCGGCGCGTTGGCGGTGTTCGTGATCGGCACGCAGGCACTGCTCAACTACTCGTGGCTGGGTGTCCTTGAGAATGTCGGTCGAGGGGTGTACGCCGTTGCAGGAGGCATCAGCCGCGCTGCCATGGCTATCGGGAGGGCAACGGTTCGAAGCGTGTCGGCATTGAAGAGGACAAGAGCCACGCCGGTCGGTCAACCGGTAGCCAAGGCCGCCTCACGCAAGCGCCGGACCCGGAGTGCCAAGGCTCGCACCGAACCGGCTGTCGAAAAGCCAGCACACCCGGTGGAGAACGGCTACCAGCCGCGTCTTTTCGACTTGAAGACCCCCGTGGAACTACCCGACGTCGAACTCCTGGAGGACTACGATCCCACGGTGAGCGGGGGATTCTCCCAGGACTCGTTGAGGGCGATGGCGGCGGATCTCGAGAAGAATCTCGCGGAGTTCGGGGTCGACGCGCAAGTCCGGTCGATACTGCCCGGGCCGGTGGTGACGCGGTTTGAACTGCAACCGGCGCCTGGGCTCAAAGTGAGCAAGATCACCAGTCTCGTGAAGGACCTCGCGCGTTCGCTGGCGGTCATCAGCGTTCGGGTGGTCGAGGTGATTCCGGGCAAGTCGTTAGTCGGGATCGAGATCCCCAACGAGCAGCGCGAAGTGGTTCGCTTGAAGGAAATACTGAAATCGAACGAATACCGGGATGCGAACACGCCGTTGACGCTCGCCCTCGGCAAGGACATAGCCGGCACCCCCGTGATGGCGGACATCGGCAGGATGCCGCACCTCTTGGTGGCGGGTACGACTGGTTCGGGCAAGTCGGTGGGCATCAACGCCATGCTGCTCTCCATGCTCTACAAGGCGACTCCGGACGAGCTACGACTCATCCTCGTCGATCCGAAGATGCTGGAACTGTCGGTCTACGACGGCATCCCGCACCTGCTCACGCCGGTGGTGACCGACATGAAGGATGCGGCGCAGGCGCTCAATTGGTGCATCGCCGAAATGGAACGACGCTACCAATTGATGGCGGCACTGGGCGTACGCAATATCACCGGCTACAACCGTCGAATCGAGGAGGGGGAGAGCATCGGAAAGCCGGTGCTCGATCCGCTTTGGCCGGACGACCTCGACGAGGCGGACGACCCCGCTCCGCCGCTCACCCGGCTGCCGTTCATCGTCGTCGTCATCGACGAGTTCGCCGACATGATGATGATCGTCGGCAAGAAGGTCGAACAGTTGATTGCGCGCCTGGCGCAGAAGGCGAGGGCAGCCGGCATCCACTTGGTGCTGGCGACCCAAAGACCTTCCGTAAATGTCGTCACGGGACTCATCAAGGCCAACGTCCCCGCACGTCTCTCGTTCCAGGTTTCGAGCGCCGTGGACTCCCGCACGGTTCTCGACCAAGGGGGTGCCGAGCAGCTGCTGGGTCACGGCGACATGCTGTTCCTGCCACCCGGTACCGGTATGCCCACGCGTGTCCACGGCGCGTTTGTCTCCGACGAGGAAGTCCTCGCCGTCACGAACGACTGGAAGGGGCGGGGCAGCCCCGATTACCTGAACGACGTGCTGGCGGGTGTCGACCTCGACGTTCCGGGGACGGTGGATGTCGGGGGCGATTCCGAGGAACCGCTCTACGAGGAGGCGGTCGCGTTCGTGCTCGACTCCCGCCGGGCATCGATCTCGGCGGTCCAGCGAAAACTCCGTATCGGCTACAACCGTGCCGCGCGCCTGATCGAACAAATGGAAGAAGCCGGCGTGGTGTCGGCAATGAACAGCAACGGTACCCGGGAGGTCCTGGTTGCGGCCGGCGCGGTCGATTGAGGTCGCGGGACGTGGATAACCCCCCGCGAATCTTGGTGGGCCTGCTAATCGCCGCCATGGGCGGCATCGGCGGGCATGGGAGCGAGGAAACCCGGGAGCTTGAGCGATTGCTAGGTTCGATGTCGAGCTACCGTGCGGATTTCGAGCAGGTTGTGGCAGGCCGATACGGCGAGATTCTGCAGACATCGACGGGAACCATACACCTCGAGCGGCCACGCAAGCTGCGGTGGCAGGTGGATGAACCCTACCCGCAACTGGTTGTGGCGGACGGCGGTCACGTCTGGGTATTCGATCGAGACTTGGAACAGGTGACCGTGTATCGGTTCGACGAGACCGTCGAGGGAACCCCCGCCATGTTTCTGACCGACACCGCGCTGCTCGACGAGAACTTTTTGGTCGGGACAACCGATTCCGTGGATGGGTCCGACCGACGCTTCACGCTTGCCCCCCGCGACCCCGACTCGTCCTCGTTGTTCCGAACCGTGACGTTGGCGTTTTCCAGCCAAGGGTTGTTGACGGGGCTCGATATCGTGGACCACCTGGAACAGCAAACGCGGATGTCGTTTCGCAACGGCGCACTGAACCCGGTGCTAGAATCGGCGTTGTTCCAATTCGACGTGCCGGAAGGGGTCGATGTCATCGGGAATCTCCCAGACGACGTCCCAGCCGAATCTGCCCCTTGATGGGGCACGCCTAGACCAGGATCATCCGGCGAGCCGTCCCCTGGCGGATCGAATGCGGCCGTGCGCCCTTGCCGGCTTCGTGGGCCAGGAACACCTCTTGGACGAAGGTCGCCCGCTGCGCGAGCTGGCGGATCGCGGGGTCGTGCATTCGATGATCCTCTGGGGTCCGCCGGGAACGGGCAAGACGACGCTGGCACGTCTGCTCGCGGATGCCGCCGGCGCCGAGTGGCGGAGCCTGTCGGCGGTACTCGCGGGTGTGCGCGACGTGCGCGCCGCCATCGCCGAGGCGGAAGCGTTTCCCGATCGTCGGACCGTGTTGTTCATCGACGAGGTGCATCGCTTCAACAAGGCCCAGCAGGATGCCTTCCTGCCCCACGTGGAGCGGGGCACGGTCACGTTCATTGGCGCGACCACCGAGAACCCGTCCTTCGAGGTCAACGCGGCCCTGTTGTCGCGCTCGCGGGTATACGTCTTAAGACCGCTTTCCGACTCGCACATCGCGACGCTGGTGAGGCGAGCCGCCTCGCAAGCGCTGAAGGTCGAGCTCGCCACGGACGCCGTCAGCGAACTCCAGGCAATAGCCGACGGCGATGCAAGACGAGCACTCAACACCTTGGAGGTGGCCGTCCAACTCGCGTCGGGACCGGTCGAGGCGACCCATGTATTGGAAGCGAGCGGACAGGCGTACCGGCGCTTCGACAAGGGCGGTGATGCCTTCTACGACCAGATCTCGGCGCTCCACAAGGCCGTACGCGGCAGTTCCCCCGACGCCGCCCTGTATTGGCTGGCGCGCATGCTCGACGGGGGGTGCGATCCACTCTATGTGGCGCGGCGGCTGGTCCGGATGGCCAGCGAGGACATCGGCAACGCCGATCCCCGGGGACTGCAACTCACCGTCGATGCCTGGGACGCGTACCGGCGCTTGGGTTCGCCCGAGGGTGAACTGGCGCTTGCCCAGGCGGTGCTTTATCTGGCCAGCGTCCCGAAAAGCAACGCCGTGGAAACCGCTTTCGACGCCGCCATGGCGTACGTGCGAGAGCACCCGTCGCATCCGGTACCCCTGCGGCTTCGCAATGCACCTACCGCACTCATGGACGCCTTGGGTCACGGCAAGGGCTACCGGTATGCCCACGACGAGCAGGACGCCTATGCCGCAGGAGAGCGCTACTTCCCGGACGAGATGCCCGATGTGGTCTTCTACAGGCCGACGGATCGGGGGATCGAGGGACGGATCGCGGAGCGGTTGGCCGACCTCAAGGGCCGGGATCGGTCCGCACGTAGTTCCGGGGAAGCTCGTGGCGTGGAGAATTCGAAGCGGTAACGCCGTAGACTTCGCGTCCGCCAACGCCAAACAAAGACGAGGATCCCGAATGAAGACCATCCTGTGGGTTGCCGCCGGCGGCGCTTGCGGGGCCGTACTGCGCTATTGCGTGCAGGCATTGGCTTCGGGTGCCGGATTTCCGTGGGGAACCTTGTTCGTCAACCTGGCGGGCTGCCTTGCCATCGGCCTCGTGATCGGCGCGTTCGCGGGAACCACCTGGTTCGAGGGGGTGGGTCGCGCGCTGCTCGTGGCGGGTGTCCTCGGCGCGTTCACTACATTCTCCGCGTTCTCCATGGACACGGTGATCCTGGTGGAGGAGGGCCGGATCATCTCCGCAGGCGCGTACGTAGTCGGCAGCGTTGTCGGCTGCCTCTTGGCTGCTGGGTTGGGCTATCGGGTCGCGGTCGCATGATCGATCCTCGACGCCTTCGGCTGGAGATTCGCGCCATCGCCGAGCGCGTGCGACGAAGGGGCGTGGAACTCGACGTGGGGCACTTCGAGAAGCTCGACGGGCGGCGCAAGCAACTGCAGGCCGACGTCGAACGCTTGCGCAACGAACGCCGGTCGGCATCGAAGCGCATCGGCGCGGCCAAGGCGGCCGGCGAAGACATCTCGCCGCTCGTGGCGGCGGTCGGGGACTTGGGAACGCGGCTGGGTGCCGTGAGCACGGAGTTCGACGAGGTTCGGCAAGCGCTGGACGACTTCGCGAAGGGCATTCCGAACCCGCCCGACGACAGTGTCCCGCCCGGGGATGGGGAGGACGACAACGTCGAGTTGCGACGCTGGCGCGAGGCGCCGGAGTTCAACTTCGAGCCCAAGGACCACGTGTCGCTGGCCTCGGCATCGCTCGATCTCGAGGCGGCCGCCAAAATATCAGGTGCGCGTTTCTCCGTATTGAAGGGGCCGCTGGCGAGGCTGCACCGGGCACTGACGCAGTTCATGATCGATACCCACGTCCGTGAACACGGCTACGAGGAAGTCTATGTGCCGTTCGTCGTGGATCGCGACATCCTCGTGGGGACCGGGCAACTGCCCAAGTTCGAGGACGATCTGTTTGCCATCGTCGGCGACCGCGACCAGTTCCTGATTCCCACCGCCGAAGTGCCGGTCACGAACCTGATCCGGGACACCATCCTCAACCCCGGGGAACTGCCGCTGCGTTTCGTGGCTCATACCCCGTGTTTCCGGAGCGAGGCGGGCAACTACGGCAAGGATACCCACGGCATCTTCCGGCAACACCAGTTCGAGAAGGTGGAAATGGTACAGATCGTGCGTCCGGAGGACTCCTGGGACGCCCTGGACGAGCTCACCGGCCATGCGGAGGCGATCCTGCGCAAACTGGAATTGCCCTACCGAGCGGTGGCCCTCTGCGCGGGGGACCTCGGCTTCGCGGCCGCGAAGACCATCGACCTCGAGGTCTGGTTGCCCGCGGAACGAAGGTACCGGGAGATTTCCTCGTGCAGCAATTTCCTGGATTTCCAGGCAAGGCGCATGCTCGCCCGGTACCGTAGTGCCGACAGTGGCCGGCCCGACTACGTCCATACCATCAACGGATCGGGATTGGCCGTCGGCCGCACGCTCATCGCGGTCTTGGAGAACTACCAAGACGGGACGGGTGTGGTCCACCTACCGGATGCGTTGCGCGACTACATGGGCGGCATTTCACGCCTGGAATTCTGACCGCTTTTGAAACGCCCCGGTTAGAGTCGTGACCACGCTACCGCTTGCGCTCAAGCTCGCCAACCAGCCTTGCCTGGTGGTCGGCGGCGGGGAGGTGGCCTGGCGCAAGATCCAGACGCTCTTGGGGAGCGGGGCGCGAATCGTCGTCGTGGCCACGTTCGTGTCCGAGGAAGTCCGGGAACAATGCATCGCGGCCGGGATTCGCGTGCACGAAAGACCGTTTCGGGATGACGATGTTGCCGGCCAGATTCTCGTGGTGGCCGCCACGGGTGACCCGGCGGTCAACGCGGGGGTGCAACGTGCATGCGAGGAACATCGGGTCCTGGTGAACTGCGTGGACGACGCGGAGCACTCCACGGCGCAGTTCCCGGCAATCGTGAATCGAGGCCCGATCACGGTCGGGATTTCCACCCAAGGGACCTCGCCCACGTTGGGAAGGCGCTTGCGTGAACAGATCGAGGCCCTGCTGCCGGACAGCCTGGGTCCTTTGGCGACATATCTCGGGGGCCGCCGGGAACGGGTGAAGGAAGCGCTGCCGGCGTCGAACACAAGACAGAAATTCTGGGACCACGCCCTGGATTCGGAGTTGGTGGACCTGGTGGCCACGGGGCAGATCGATCGCGCGGACGAGCGTTTGTCCGAGATGCTGGCCGCACCGGTCAAAGCTGGGATCGTGTCGCTCGTCGGCGCCGGGCCGGGCGATCCGGACCTGATGACGCTCAAGGCCCTGCACCGACTGCAACGGGCGGATGTGGTCTACCACGACAAACTGGTGGGTGCCGGCGTGCTCGAGCGATGTCGACGCGATTCGCGCAGGGTCGATGTGGGACGACGTTCCGGCGATGGGGTTGATGTGGCGACGCGCCAGGCATCCATCAACAGTCGGCTTGCGGCGGATGCACGCCGAGGACTGCGCGTCGTTCGTCTCAAGGGAGGAGACCCGCTGGTGTTCGGACGCGGTGGTGAGGAGATCGCGTGGCTCGCCGAACATGGCGTCCCGTTCGAAGTCGTTCCGGGTATCACTGCGGGTCTGGGCTGCGCGGCCATCGCGGGAATACCCCTGACGCATCGCGACTGGGCACAGTCCGTGCGCTTCGTCACCGCCCAGATTCACCGTGATACCGATCCCGACTGGCCCGAACTTGCCAAACCCGATCAAACATTGGTCGTCTACATGGGGCTGCGCGCGCTGCGGCGGCTCTGCGAGAGGCTGATGGGCGCGGGTGCCGCGGCTACGATGCCGGCGGTGGCGATTTCCCGAGCGACGCTCCCGGGGCAACGAGTCGTGCCGGGGACGATCGGGGATCTAGCCCATAGGGTCCGGGAAGCGGCTCTGGAGGGTCCCGTGACCACCATCATCGGGCGAGTTGCTACGTTCGCGCGGATGGATCGGCCTTGATGTCAGCGCCAAGTCACGGACTTGGGAAAGGCGGCGACCCACTCCACAAAGCCATCGTAGTCCAGTAGCTCGGCCGTGGACCGGGGCTCAACGCCGCGCGCCTCGGCGTCCTCGGCAAGGATGCCGAATCGAACCTTGGGCGCCTTGGCCTGATGATGAGCGAACACGCCGTCGCCGACCAACAGCACCGCATCACCATCGACCGCCGCCGCCAAGCAGGGGTCGACTGCCTCGGGACTGGTGAGCAGGTGGAGTACAGACACCGTTCAATCCGTCAGGATGATGTCGTGCCGGGCGATCAGTTCGCGCACCTCGAGACGACTTGCCGGGCGCACGTCCAAGGCGATGTCTTCCACGGGCACCCCCACGGCAGCCAGATCCTCCGAGGAAACATAGAGGCTTTCGACATCGTAGGAGCTCAGGGTCTTAAGGGGCGACTCCCGTGCGTCGAGTCCGAGGAGTTGGTAGATACCGCCCTCGGCAAATAGCACGGACGTGGGCTGCTCGAACACGCCGGAGACCAGGATCACATCGGTGATTTCATCGGCGAGAACGCCCGGCGGTCGACGGACGATGTAGAGGATGCGCTTCACCGGTCAGAACGAAACCAGGCGGTCGCTGTCCTCGATGGCTTCCACCAGTTGTCCCAAGCCGACGATGGTGAAACCCTCGGCGAGGGATTCGTTGGCGCGGACGCCACGTCGTCCGGCGGCGGTGACGCAGACAGCCAGCTCGAATTCGGCTTGCGCCGACAGTTGCACTAGGTCTGCGCGGGCACCGGTTTCGTCGGCCGCGAAACGATTGGCAACCGTGACGCCGTCGTTGTAGAAGAATATCCGCCCGATCCGGTGCCCGGCCTCAATGGCCGCGCGGGCGAACTTGAGAGCCCGTTCAGGCGCACCGGTTGTGAGCGGTGCGCCTTGAACGAGCAGATCGATGCGCAAATGGCGAACCGAACCTACCGAGACAGGTGGATGATCACCGCACGCCGGTTCTGGGCCCTTGCGTCGTCGCTAGTGCCTTCGGCTGCCGGACGTTCCTCACCGAAGCTTATGACATCCATCCGTGCGTCCTCGATACCCTTGTCGAGGAACATCTGCCGGACGGCATTGGCTCGACGTTCGCCCAGTTCGAGGTTGTAGCGCTCGCTGCCGCGATCATCGCAGTGACCCTCGATTCGTACACGCCATCCGGCATTTTCGACGAGGAACGCGGCATGTTCGTTGAGGTCCGGCATGTCCTCGGGCCTGATGACCGCCACGTCGTAGTCGAAGTGGATGACCAACTGCTCGCTCGGGGGTTCCGGCGGCGGAGGCGGAGGCGGAGGCGGCGGAGGCGGCGGTTCTACCATCACCTCCTTCTCAACCACTATGGTTTCCGGTTCGGGGGGGAGACAGGCGCATGAAGCCAGAACGCCTCCCGCCAAAGTAACCAACATGAGCCGGGTCACCGTCAACGAAGAACGTCCGGTTATCGTCATTTGCTATCCTATGCAGTTGGCGGCGCAAGCCAGTGCCGCCATGTTACCGCAATCACACGGTTTCTCAACAGAATGAACGCCCCTTGAGGGGCGATCTTTGCAGTCACGACGTTGCCCGAGGCAGCCGCCCCCCAAGTTGGCTCTCGGGTGGTGGGGCAGTCCTTGTCTGTGAGTTCCGTACGGCCACGAGGGGTTGCCCATGAGACTCGGAGTGCTGTCTTATCGCGAGCGCAATGACCGTAGTCTCCGCACTGCCGATCGGACACGCGCCGGAGTCGCCAACGCCCAGATCGAAGAGGTGAATGGCGGTGCCCGACGAAGCTGCTTTCGGCAACGGTTTTCGTGGATGCCGAACTCGGGCCCGAGTTCAGCGACGAGATGCGTTTCACGCTCGGTGCATCGAACCTCTTCGATGCCTATATCGAACGTCATCGAGGCGCCCTACGCCAACCGGCTGAGCGTGGGACTGCCCTATGCGCGCCGCACGGCGGCCAACTTCGAAGGCGGATCCTGGTACCTCAGGGCATCCTGCCGCTGATTGGCGCCCCGTCCGGTGGTGCGCCGTCGTGGCGTTCGTGGTCGTACTTCTTGAGGTAGCCGCGGAACTGGTGGTACGTCAGGCCTAGCAGTTCCGCAGCCCGGCGCTGGTTGAATCTACCTGCGGCCATGGCCCGGTTGACGAAGTCGATCTCCAAGTCGCGGACGGTCTTCTTGAGGTCGACCGGCAATTGGGTCGTCGCCTGCCGTCCTGCTCCCTCTGCATGGGGTCGGTAGGGCGAGTCGAAGGGGTCGAGGACGATGTCGGCGACCGGCTGCTCGGGTGGTGCCCGATACACGGCTCGCTCGACGACGTTCTTGAGTTCGCGGAGGTTGCCCGGCCACGCATAGTCCAAGAGCGCGCGTTGGGCCGGTTCAGTGAAGCCGGGGAAGTACCCGCGCTCGAGTTCGGAAGCCATGTTGATGGCGAAGTAGTCCGCAAGTAGCGGGATGTCCTCGATCCGTTCCCGCAGAGGCGGCAGCGTGATGACGTCGAAGGCGAGCCGATCGAGCAGGTCCATCCGGAAGTTCCCGTCCCCTGCGAGCCGCGGCAGATCCTCGTTGGTCGCCGCAATGAGGCGCACGTCGACGTTCATGGTCCGTTTGCCGCCGACGCGCTCGAACTCGCCGTATTCGATGACCCGAAGCAGTTTCTCCTGCACGAGCCCTGACGTATTGGCAAGTTCATCGAGGAACAACGTACCGCCATCAGCCCGTTCGAAGCGACCCTGGTGGGTGCGTGCAGCCCCTGTGAAGGCGCCGGCCTCGTGGCCGAACAATTCGCTTTCGATCAAGGTGTCGCTGATCGCCGCGCAGTTGAGCTTCAAGAACTCGCTGTCCCAACGGCTGGAAAGGTAGTGCAAGCGGGAGGCGATGAGCTCCTTGCCCGTACCTCGTTCTCCGACCACAAGGACGGGCTTGTCGAGCGGTGCGACTTGCGATACCGCTTCGAGCGCTGACAGGAAGGCGGGAGATTCGCCGATCAGCCGGTCGGGCTCCCTGGGTTTGACCATCGGTAGTTGCCCCTTGCGGCGCCAGCCCGTTGGGGGTAACCCTGCGTTCGCCCGCGCCGATAGCCCAATTTTGCCAATAGTTGGTCTATTGCGCCACCCGAGAGATGCGCGTCAAGGCGGGCGTCGAGAGCCGCTGCTAAGGATATCAACGACTTGCAATCGGTTCGGCAACTGGCACGGAATATGAAAACGAGCACGACAGGGATTGTTTTCCCGCACGATTGACAGGAGCCAATTGGAGAAAGTCGACATGAGTGTTTTCTCGCGTATGACGGATATCGTCAATTCCAATCTCAACGCCCTTCTCGACAAGGCGGAGGATCCGGAGAAGATGGTGCGCCTCATCATCGGCGAAATGGAAGAAACGCTGGTCGAGGTTCGATCGACCTCGGCACGGGCCATCGCCGACAAGAAGGAGCTCACCCGCCGGCACGGGCAACTCCGGGAGGAGGCCGCCGAGTGGGAACGCAAAGCCGAGCTTGCCTTGTCCAAGGATCGCGAGGACCTGGCGAGGGCTGCGCTGGTCGAGAAGTCCAAGGCCGATGAAATCGCCGAGTCGGTGGGATCGGACCTAGACGTTCTGGACGGGACGTTGGCGAAGCTCAACGGCGACATCGGCGCCCTGCAGAACAAGATCAAGGACGCCAAGGCCCGGCAGAACGCCATCGTGATGCGCGGTCAGGCCGCGAAGGTTAGGCTAGGCGTCCGCCGCCAGCTCAGCGACCACAATATCGACGACGCGATGATCCGCTTCGAGCAGTACGAACGAAAAATGGACGATCTCGAGGGCCATATCGAGTCCTACGACCTCGGCAAGCGGACGCTCAACGACGAGATCGAGCAGCTCGAGGTGGACGAGGCGGTCGACGATGAGCTGAAACGGCTCAAGGAACGGGTCGCGCGGGATGCGGCCAAGGACGACAACGGCTAGGCGTCCGCCAGGATAGGAGAAATCGAAATGGATGTTTCCTTATTCCTGGTGCCGGCGATTCTGTTCCTTGTATTCGTCGCGCCCATCTGGATCATCATGCACTACCGTTCCAAGCGGCGTAGCGAAGGCATGCTCACCGAGGACGAGCGTGTCGAACTCGAACGCCTCGCGGCATCGGCCCAGTCCATGCGTGAACGCATCGAGACGTTGGAATCGATCCTCGATGCCGAAACGCCCGACTGGCGTCGGCGTAGTGTCCGATGAACGGGCCCGGAGAAGACCGCCGCGGCCATCGCAGGACGGAACCGGGCGCTAGCCCGGAGGAGAGGATTCAGCAAGCGGTCGACCGCATCGAGCAGGCAGCCCGGGATCTCTCAGCGTCCGCCACCGATCGGGCGGCGGACTATATCGAAGGCGTTGCCGACCGGATTTCGCCCAAGACACGGTCGCGGGCGCGACGCGAACGGGTGCCCACGTGGCCCTGGTCGGGCCAGCCACGGACTCCGCGACTGTCCCGGGACACCGAAAACGGAAAGCTCCTGGGCGTCTGTGCGGGCATCGCGAACTACTATGGCCTGGAGACCTGGGTCGTGCGCCTCATCGTGCTCACCGGGTTGATCTTCCTCACATCCGTGACCCTCGTCGGCTATTTCGTCGCGGCATTGTTGATGGATCCGAGCCCGATGCGAAAGCGGCGGTCACGGGAGCGAAGAGGCCGTTCCAAGCGTCGGGGGGACCGACGTCGAACAAAGGACCGCTCACCCGAAGAATATGCGTGGATTCCGCGCCAGCGCCTTCGGGATGTGGGGGCCGAATTCGATCAGATGGAGCTCAAGTTGAGGCGCATGGAAGCCCATGTCACCTCAGGGCACTACGAACTGCATCGGGAACTCGCCGAGCTCGAAAAACGCGATGCCGGCTCGTCGACCAGCCGATCCGGATAGTCGGTAAACACCCCGGTCACCCCCAATCCGCGCAACGCCCGTGCCTTCACGGGATCGTTGACCGTGAAGACGAGGCAACGTCGTCCCCAACTTCGCACGGCGTCGACGTGAGCCTTGGTTGTCACGCGCCGGGACAGGTTGACGGACCAGGCGTCCAACGCCCGGGCGGTCGACTCCAGACAGGGGCACCAGCGATCGGCCAGTGGCGCGCACGGCACGCTGGGTTGGATTTCATGGAAACGGCGCAGCTCCCGATGGTCGAAGGACGACACGAGCAGTGCTGGCAACCCCCCACGCTGTGCGCCAGAGGCCAGATCACCGACGATGGCCGCGACGGGTTCGGCCGTGCCCACGCCTTTGAGTTCGATGTTGACCAGCATGTGCTCGGGTACGAGGTCGAGCACTTCGTTCAGCGTGGGAACCCGCTGGCCGTCCCCGGCGTCGAGACGCCGGAGCTCCGCGAAGGTCAGTTCGCGAACCAGGCCAACGCCGTTCGTCGTCCGGTCGACACGCTCATCGTGGATCACGACGACTTCGGATTCGGCCAGGTGGACGTCGAGTTCCACGCCGTCGACGCCGAGTTCGACGGCGCGGGCGAATCCGGCAAGCGTGTTCTCCGGGGCAAGGCCCGCCGCACCGCGATGACCGATGATCAACAAGCCTTCGGCACCCCTGTCGAGCAGGCGGCCGCAGCCGGTTCGCCGGTCGTTTGGGGTAACATGCCGTCATCATGAGTTATCTGGTGCTGGCGCGGAAGTACCGACCGCGCACGTTCGCCGATGTCGTGGGCCAGGAGCATGTCGTTCGCGCCCTGTCCAACGCCTTGGAGAGCCAGCGCCTCCACCACGCCTACCTGTTTACCGGTACCCGGGGCGTGGGCAAGACGACCTTGGCCCGAATACTCGCGGCATGTTTCAACTGCGAGACGGGGGTCACGGCCGCACCCTGCGGGGATTGCCCAGCGTGCGCGGGGATTGCCCGGGGTGGCTTCATGGACCTGATCGAGGTCGATGCAGCCTCGCGAACGGGTGTCGACGATACCCGGGACCTGCTGGAAAGCGCGGTACTGGCACCGGCCCAGGGAAGGTACAAGGTCTACCTCATCGACGAGGTACACATGCTGACCACCCATAGCTTCAATGCGTTGCTGAAAACGCTGGAAGAACCTCCGGAGCACGTGAAATTCCTGCTTGCCACGACCGAAGCGAAAAAAGTACCGGTGACAGTCTTGTCGCGCTGTCTGCAGTTCAATCTGAAGAACATGCGCTCGGACGTGATCGAAGGACAACTGGCCAAGATATTGGCCGCTGAGGAGATCGCTGCCGAACCACCGGGATTGGCGGCGATAGCCCGGGCGGGGAATGGGAGCATGCGCGACGCGCTGTCCATCGCCGACCAAGCGGTAGCCCACGGGAGCGGCGCGATCACGTTGGAAAGCGTGAACGAGATGCTTGGCGTCGCTGGCCGGGACGAGATCGGCGCGTTGCTTGCCGCCCTGTCGGCCGCCGACAGCGAACGGCTGCTCGCCGCGGGTGACGACCTGGCGTCGCGTTCACTGGACCTGGCTGGCGTGCTCGACGATCTGCAACGCGCGTTCCACGACCTTGCCGTCGCGGCCGAACTGAAATCCGAACCCGAGGCGTCCTATCTTCGTTTCGGGAAGTCCTTCTCGGCGGAGGATCTCCAACTGCTCTACCAGATCGCGCTCATGGGCCGGCGGGACATCGAATTGGCGCCGGATCCCAAGATCGGCTTCGATATGACCCTCCTCCGCCTCGCTTCCTTTGAACCCGTCGGGAGCCCGGATCCCACCGATGCTGACATCCCGAGCCCAGGCGATGATGCGCCGCAACGGCTGCCAGTGCCCGATGCGCAGCGACTCGAACCCATGAGCAACGTGGAGGGCACGGCGACCGCCGTCGTTGGCGGCGCCGCAACGGTCGAGTCGCGCGAACCGACTCAAGCGACTGCGGATTGGCACGAGATCGTCAATGCGATGGCGCCCGAGGGCGTGACAGCGATGATCCTGCGCAATTCGAACTTGACGGATCGGGGCCCCGAGCGCTGGCTGATTCGGCTCGACAGTGCCCACGAGTCATTGCTCAACGACAAACAACGCCGAGAGATCGGTCGCCTGGCCACCGACTACGCCGGCGGGAAACTGCGCGTGGACTACGAGGTCGGCGATCTCTCGGACGAGACCCCCATGGCGCGGGAATTGCGGCTTGCCAAGGAGTCCCGCGAGAGAGCGGAGACCGAGCTGATGAAGGATCCCAACGTGAGAGCGCTCGTCGAGGAGTTCGGGGGCAGCCTCGACAACGCACGGCTACTGGGAGACGACGGCGCTCGCGAGGGTTCCCCCCCATGAATATCGGCGACATGTTCAAGCAAGCGCGCGAAATGCAATCGCGCCTGAACGAGGTCCAAGAGGCATTGAAGAAGGGGTCCGTGACCGGCGAGAGTGGCGCGGGACTCGTCAAGGTCACGTTGAATGGCCGCTTCGAGGCGTTGCGGGTGGAGATCGACCCGCTGGCGGCGGAGGAGGATCGAGCCGTTCAGGAGGACTTGATTGCGGCCGCCTTCAACGATGCGGTTCGACGGGTCGAGGCCCTGCAGAAGGAGAAGATGAGCGACCTCGCCCAAGGCTTCGGCCTGCCGCCAGGCTTGGATTTGCCGGGCAACATCCTGGGATGACCATCCATCGCGAGTGTCGTGTCCCCCAAGTTCCTGGTACTGCTCCGGCGGACCTTGGCGCGTTGTATGCTTGAACGCGGCAAAAGGCTCTCACTCGGGTAGCGATGCGGATCAGTCCACTGATCGACCGACTGATCGAGTCCCTGCAATCACTTCCAGGGGTCGGCCCCAAAACCGCCACACGGACGGCGCTCCACCTGCTGCAGTACAACCGGCCCGGGGCCCTTGCACTTGCCAGCGCCCTGACCGAAGCCGCCGAGCGGGTCCAGCGATGCCGTTCTTGCCGAACATTGACCGAGTCCGAGCAATGCGCCGTCTGCGCCAATCCGAGGCGCGATGCGAGTCTGCTTTGCGTGGTGGAATCCCCGTCGGATATCGTCGCCATCGAACAAGCCGGGGGCTTCAGTGGGCGATACTATGTCCTCCATGGACGACTCTCGCCTATTGATGGCATCGGTCCCGAGGAACTCGGTCTGATCGACCTGCCTGTCCGAGTCCAGGAAGGCGGTGTGCGCGAAGTCATCCTCGCCACCAATCCAACGGTGGAGGGGGAGGCCACCGCGCACTTCATCAAGGAGTCGTTGCGGGACAGCGGTGCCACGGTAAGCCGCATTGCCCATGGGGTGCCCTTGGGCGGCGAGTTGGAATACATCGACGGCGGGACCATCGTCCATGCCTTGCAGGGCCGGCGAACCGTGGACTAGCAGCCTCTCGGGCTTCTTCGGCGTTAGCCGAAAGGTCGGCTGGGTGCTAGGGCGGCTTGGGCTGGGGCAATAGGCGGTGCCGCCAGGCAACGGCTTTTGTGGCGCTAGGAGGACGCGATGGATTCATCGGCGCTGATCACGAGGGATGCGGATATCGATGCCTGCGTGGGATCGCTCGGTGATGTCGTAGGCGTTGATACCGAGTTCATCCGTGTACGAACCTTCTATCCGATCCCGGCTCTCTATCAGCTTGCCGGGGAGGCAGGCGTTGCCTTGGTGGATGCCCAGGCGCCGGCGACCTTCGATGCGTTGAAGACGCTCCTTGTCGACCCGACGCGAACCAAGGTGGTGCATGGTTGCTCGGAGGACCTGGAGGTGATCGGGACCCACCTCGGACTCAAGCCCGTGAATCTCGTCGATACCCAACTCGCCCATGCGTTCCTGTCGGAGGATTTCTCACCGAGCTACGCGAAACTGGTGGAACGGTATCTGGGCCTGTCGCTGGGCAAGCACGAGACGCGGTCCGATTGGCTGCAACGTCCCCTGTCGCGTGATCAAGTGAGCTACGCCCGTGAAGACGTCGCGTACCTTCGACAGATCTGGACACGACAGCGGGAGGCACTACGCCAAGCCGGACGCCTGGACTGGTTTGTCGAGGAAATGGAAGCGATGCTCAGCGCACCGGTCGCGACCCCTGACACATGGTTCGCCACCATGAAGGGCGCATGGCGGCTCGGTTGCACGGAGCGTCGGGTGCTACGGAGCCTGGTCCGCTGGCGAGAGCAGGAAGCGCGCCGGCGCGACATACCCCGGGCGCACACGGTCCGGGACGAGCACCTGCTGGTGCTGGCCCGGCAGGAACGTCTTCAAATCGGGGACATGGCGGACCTGCTGCCACGGCGAACCGCGAAGCGCTACGGAAAGATCCTGGCCGCTGTTCACCGCCAGGGCCTCGACGACAGCGATTCGTTGCCGGCGGCGACCCGACCGCTCAACCGGCGCGACGGCGAAGTCGTCAAGGCGCTGCGCGACGCGGGTCGAAGGGAGTCCACGCGGCTTGGTATCGCGCCGGAGCTCCTCGCCCGCAAACGGGAGCTGGAGGCCGACTTCAGGCATTTCCGGAAATCCCGGGAACTGCCGGAGCGATACCGGCAAGGGTGGCGGCGGAATGTCGTGGCGGACATCTTTGCCGGCATCCTCACAAGCGCCTCGTGACGCGCCGACCCGGGGGCCGCAACACGCTGTGAAACCGTTCTGGGAACGCAAGACGCTGGACGAGATGAACAAGGAGGAGTGGGAGTCCCTTTGCGATGGCTGCGGCCGCTGCTGCGTCGTCAAACTCGCCGACGAAGACACGGGAGACGTCTTCCCCACGTCGGTTGTCTGCCGGCTGTTCAATCCCGAGACGTGCCGCTGCACCCGATACGCTGAGCGTCATCGGCTGGTGCCCGACTGCGTACGATTGGATAGCGAAACGGTGCACGACTACGACTGGCTTCCCGGCTCCTGTGCCTATCGGCGCCTCGCCGAGGGCCGCGGTCTGGGCTGGTGGCACCCATTGGTTTCGGGGGATGCGCAAACCGTGATCGATGCGGGAATAAGCGTCTACGGCAATGTGGTCCCGGAGCAGGCGGTGCATCCCGACGAATCCCTCGAGGAATACGTGGTTCGCTGGGTGGAGGAACCGTGAGCGGCGAGGTCATCGCCTGGGCAGTCGCCGCGATTGCGGGATTGGGCCTGGCGTGGCTGCTCGGCCTTGCGACCCGGAAGTGGGGTCGTTTCCGGTGGCTTCCGGGCTGCCTCGTGCTCGCCGGGTCGTTGACCCCGTTCCGCTTCGACGCGGAGCACCATGCGCCGGCCTTCGCGGTCGTGATCTTCCGGAGCTTTCTCGAAGAAGGCTTGGACCCGGGTCCACCGCTTCTGGCTTTGGGTGTCGTGACAGGCGGGGTGGTCGCGGTGTATCTCGCCGTGGTGGGCATCTGGTCTTTGGTAGGTCGGTCGTAGGGGTCGGGCTTGTCCCGTCCCGGATCGCCGAGACGTCCGACACCGCCGCGTGCGAATCCTTACCGATCGCGAGGGTCGCCCCTTGGGTGCGAGGTCAATGGAAATTCCTCGATTTGAACTCTGAGGTCGAGCCACCCTCCGCTGACAGTCCGGCGAGTTTGTGGCTCAGGTCCCGCACCTGACCGGCGACGACGTGGATGACGATGCCTTCGCGTTCCACGATGCCCTTGACGGCGAGAAGGCGTCCTTGCAGGAGGGGTGCGCGGAAGCGCTCGAGCACCGAGTTCCAGACCACGATGTTGCTGACGCCGGTTTCGTCCTCCAAGGTCATGAATACGACGCCGGAAGCACTGCCGGGCCGTTGCCGGCAGGTGACGAGACCGGCCACCTGGACGAACTGCTCGTGTCGACACCCGGCGAGTTCACTCGCCGTCCGGCAGCCATCGAATTCCGTCTCGTCGCGCAACAGCGCCATGGGATGCCGACCCAGGGTGAGGCCGAGGTATCGGTAGTCGGCAAGCATGTCGTCGCCTTCGCTTGGCCCGGCGAGGGCGACGGACGTGGAGTAGGCGACAGGGGCCTCCTTCCAAAGCGCCGCCGGATGGTCAACACCCGCGGCGTCCCAATGGGCTTGATAGCGGTGGCCGGAAAGGCTCTTCAACGTACCGGCCCGGGCAAGGATGGTCAGGGTGGCGTCGTCGAGACCGCTTTGCGCGTGCAAGTCGTCGATATCCCGGAACGGCTGTGCGGTCTCGATGCGCAAGGCGGCCTCTTCGCCCATGCCCTTGACCTGGCGAAGTCCCAAGCGCAGGGCCGGTTGGGCATTCCGATGGTTCGGGATCGGCTTCACCGGTGGCTCGAGCCGGTAGTCCCATCCGCTCTTCTGAACATCCGCCGGCAACACTTCGATGCCGTGTGCGATCGCGTCTTGGATGATCTGTGATGGCGAGTAGAAGCCCATGGGGAGACTGTTCAGCAGTCCACAGTAGAACGCCGCGGGTTCGTGGCGCTTCAGCCAAGCCGAGACGTAGACCAGGAGCGCGAAGCTGGCCGCGTGCGATTCCGGGAATCCGTACTCCCCGAAGCCCTTGATCTGTTGGAAGACCCGCTCGGCGAAGTTGCGGTCTAGGCCCCGCTCGAGCATGCCGGTAACGAGCTTCTCCTCGAACTGCTCGAGACCGCCCCGTCGCCGCCAGGCGGCCATGGCACGGCGTAGCTGGTCGGCTTCGCCGGCCGTGAATCCCGCCGCCACCATGGCCAGTTCGATCACCTGCTCCTGGAAGATCGGGATGCCCAACGTCCGCTCCAGCACGTTGCGAACGGCATCGTTGGCGTAGTCCACCGGCTCCAAGCCCTGGCGGCGGCGCAGGTAGGGGTGAACCATGTTTCCCTGGATCGGGCCCGGACGGACGATGGCGACTTCGATCACCAAATCGTAGAAGTTCTCGGGCTTCAGGCGCGGCAGCATGGACATCTGGGCACGGGACTCGACCTGGAAGACGCCGAGGCTGTCGGCCCGCTGGAGCATGGCGTAGGTCTCCGGATCTTCGGGGGGTATCTCGTCAATTCGTCCCGGCGTGAAATCGGACTCGGGGCGCCTAAGTTCGCCGAGCAATGCCAGGGTCTTGCGAATGGCCGTGAGCATACCCAGGCCGAGCACGTCCACCTTCAGGAGGTTCAGGGCTTCGAGGTCGTCCTTGTCCCACTGGATCACCGTGCGATCCGCCATCGCGGCATTCTCGATCGGCACCAGTTGGGCGAGCGGCCCGGCGGAGATGACGAAACCGCCGACGTGCTGCGAAAGATGACGCGGAAACGTGAGTATCTCGTTGACGAGAAACAGGAACTGCCGGGCGATGCGGCTTTTGGGGTCGACGCCCGCCGCCTCGAGACGCCGATCGAGTTCCGATCGGTTGTCCCACCAGGCCATCGATTTCGCAAGCAAGTCGACGAGATCGGGATCAAGGCCCAATGCCTTGCCCACGTCGCGAATGGCGCTGCGCGGCCGGTAGGTTATCAATGTCGCGGCAAGCGCAGCCCGATGCCGGCCGTAGTGTTCGTAGATGTACTGGATGACCTCTTCGCGCCGTTCGTGTTCGAAGTCGACGTCGATGTCCGGCGGTTCGTTGCGCTCCTTGGAGACGAAGCGCTCGAACAGGAGATGCATGCGCGCCGGATCCACCTCCGTGATTCCGAGGCAATAGCAGACGGCGGAGTTGGCGGCGGAACCGCGTCCCTGGCAGAGGATGCCGCGCTCTCTGGCGAAGCGGACGATGTCGTGAACCGTTAGGAAGAAGAACTCGTAGCGGAGTTCGCCGATGAGTTCGAGTTCCTTCTCGATGAGCGTGACGACGTTCGGCGGCACGCCGTCGGGCCAGCGGGCATGGGCACCGGCTTCGGTAAGCGCCCGCAGGTGACCGCTAGGAGTAAGCCCCGTCGGCACCAGTTCACGGGGATACTCGTAGCGGAGTTCGGCCAAGGAAAACGTGCAACGGTCGGCGAGGGCCACGGTTTCTTCGAGCATCTCCTGCGGATAGATTCCGGGCAAGTCGGCAAGCGGTCTCAAGTAGCGTTCGCGGTTCTGACCGAGTTGGACTCCCAGCCTGTCGACGGGCTTCCCGAGACGGATTGCCGTCAGCACGTCGCGCAACGGCTGGCGTTCGGGGATATGCATGCAGGCGCCGTTGCTGGCAACGACCGGGAGACACAGGCGCGAGGACAGGGTCAGTACGTGGGCGGTCTTGTCCAAGTCGTCGCGTTCCAGGAAGAGTTCCAGTGAAATCCACAGGTTCGGTAGTACATCCTTGATTTGACGCCCTATTGATAGCTTGTTGGCGAAAGAGCGCCCATTGGGAATCCACAGCGCCAAGCAGCCGTCCACGCGCTGGCGCAGATCGTCAAGGCCGAGCGAATAGTCCCCCTTCGGCGCCCGGCGACGAGCCAAGGTCACGAGTTCGGAGAGTTGGCCATAGGCGCGCCTGTCGGGTGCCAGCAGGACGAGATGGATGGCACCTGAATCGCTGGGGATGTGGAACTCGGCACCGATGATCAGCTTGATCTCGAGGTCCCGGGCGGCCATGTGTGCCTTGACCACGCCCGCCACCGAGCATTCGTCGGTGATGGCGATGGCCCGGTAGCCGAGGGTGTGGGCGGTGCGGACCAGTTCCTCCGGGTGGGACGCGCCGCGCAGGAAGCTGAAGTTGGTAATGGCGTGCAGTTCGGCGAAAGCGAACGTGGATGCATGCGGATGGGTACTGTCGGGAGCTCGGGCGGGCGTAGGGGATGCCCTTGCGGCGTCCCGCTTGGAAAGGCCCACGCCGTGGCCGATCCGTGTTCGGGCGGGGCTGTCAGGAGAAGTAGCCATGAAGAAACCAGCGTTCATTCTTCTGTTCGAGCTGTTCGCGGTACAGCCAGCACCTCGCGCCGCGTTCGGAGTAGCCGACGTAGTAGTCTCGGGCGATGGCGCAGCGGTCGCGTTCTTCTGGGAGAGTTCGCGTAGCGAATTCTTGGGCGGCCGCGCAGCGGTCGCGTTCCCACCAGCCCGTTTCGATGCGTTCCGGCCCCGACACCAGTTCGTAGCACTCGGCGTCGATCGGTTGCGGCGGGTCGAGCAGCCACATGGGCCGGAAAGGCCCGAGCACCGCCGCCAAACGACCGCTAGCCTTGGCAGACGCCCCCACTCCCCACCGTCCCGCATGCTTGGTGGACCAGGCAAGCTCGGGACGGTGATCGTCCACGGTGCGCAAGCCTCGCACCGCCTCCCCGCCGATTTTGGCGGCGAGCAGATCCACGAGTTCGGCATGGGTTGCCCCGCCGCCTGCAGTGCTGCCCCAGAGGTCGGCAAAGGCGGTTCGGAACGGCGCGATGAAGTCGGCCCGCAAGGAGATGCTCATCGCTTCCTCGGGCATGTCCGCACTGTCAAGCTTCAGCTTGCTCAAGGCCAGGAACGACTGATCGTCCCTGCGCGGTTGCGCGAATTCGACACTCAGCGTCACCGCCGGCCCCCTCAACGACTTCACGGTCCAGATCAACAATCTCGTGCCAAAACGCCGGCGGGCGAGCCAGCGCGCGAGTTCGGCGGCCAGTCTGCGCATCGGAAAGAGCAGGGCGTCCTTGCCGCGCACGGGTTCTAAGAGGTGGATGCTCGAGTGGAATCGTTCAGGGGGCTTTATGAATGCGCGTGGATCTGCCTTCTGCCCGGTCAAGCGGGCGAGATAGTCGATCAACGTGGGTCCGAACCGTTTGCCGAGTTCCCGCAAGGGCAGCCGGAGGAGCTCATCGATCCGGGTGATCCCCATGTTCGCCAGGCGTTCGAGATCCTTTGCCGGAAGGTCGCTGTGGGTGAGCGGAACGCCCTTGAGAGACGCGACCGCTTCGCGGCCGGGCCGGCTATGAGGCGCTACGGTTTGTCCCATGGAAGCGCCCCCTGAGCCTGCCCGCGCCAACATCAGTGCCGCCAAGGGTGTGGTCGCGACCGCCCGATTCAGCTCGTGTCCCAAGCGTCGGCACAGGTCGGCAAGTTCGTCGACCAGCGCGTTCATGCCGCCGAACAGGCGCAGACTGCCGCGCACCTCCAGCAGCAACGCATCCGGTGGGGCGGGGCTAACCTTCGGGGTGTACCGATAGGCTATCGTGGCGAGCATGCCTAAGCGTTCGTGCTCCGCTGCGGGGTCGCGATTGAAGTGCTTGAGTTCCGGGAGGATGCTGTTGGCGGTCGCCAAGGTGCTGCCGAGCGAAATCTCGGCGTCCCGAGCCTGCTCGTTGGCTAGAACGACCCGGTTGTCTTCGAGTAGGACCGCCGGTTCGGCGACGTCGCCGTCGAGCGTATCGAGGCGTTCTTCAAGCCCCATCATCGGGAAGTGCAGTGCTAGCCAGAGCATGATCTGTCGACCGCTGAACGGGTGACGCCCTCGTCGAAATCGAGTTCGATGTCGGAAAGCGGCCAGCCGCTGCGCCGTTTGACGACATCCAGTCGCAATCCGCCGCGTCGCGACCCCAAGCGCAAGCGAAGTTCAGCGGGGGAAGCGTTGCCGACGGCAGTCGCGGGGCGGAACAGGCTGGCCCAGGTTCGTCCCTGGCGTGCGGCGAACTGTAGACGTCGAATCTCGGCGAATTTCAGCTTGTGCTCGGCCAGCCAACCGAGCAAGGCACTGCAGGCACCGGTCTTCAAGACCTGCTCGAAGGTCCAGAGCGCATCGGCATGGTTGTCGGGGTAAACCAGCAGCATCTTGGAAACATCGATTCCGGCGGCATCGAGGGCAGGCGCAAAGGGGACGAAGGGCGGGGCGATCCAGGCAATCAGGCGCGCTTCCCGCGTGGAAAGAGAAGCCAAGGCGGGTGCCAAGAGGCTCAGCTCTCCGATGCCGGGATCGTTCAGGAGTAGTTCGACCAAGCCCGCCCGTGGCCAGCCTCGGTCGAACAGCACGTCATCGAGCGCAGCAAAGCCCGATGCGATACCGTCGGACTTGATGCCGCCGAACCGTAGCGCCGGCAGTTCACTGGCCCGCCACAGGTTCGGCACCTGTCGCAGGCGATCCATCGCCCGGACGGCCGTTGCGTCTTCGATGGGGGGACTTTCCAACATCAATGCTGTTCTTATATACAGTTATCTTGCGAGGATAACTGTGCTTTCGTACAGTATCAAGCGCCCACAAGCCCACCGGCAAACAGGGTAAAGTAGCTCCCTTTATGTACGGGCTTGTCCCGTTCTGGGGCTTGTCCTGTGCTGAAGCAGCCGCCATTCAGCCGGGGCGACCGGCGACAACGGCAACCGAGCACGCATCGACAATGCGGTGACAAGCGATGAAGGGGCGGGCAGGACTTAAGCGAACGAGTTAATGATTTTCGACAGTACCGACACCTACATCTCCACCGACGAGTTATCCATGGCCGTGGATGCCGCCGTGAAGCTCGAGCGACCCCTTCTGGTCAAGGGAGAGCCCGGCACCGGCAAGACCCTGCTCGCCGAGGAGATCGCCAACACCCTGGGTCTGCGTCTCATCACCTGGCACATCAAATCCCAGACCAAGGCATTGCAGGGCCTCTACGAATACGATGCCGTGTCACGCCTGCGTGACTCGCAACTCGGCGACGGTCGGGTCGGGGATATTCGCAACTACATCAAGAAGGGCAAGCTCTGGGAAGCGTTCGAGTCCGATGATCGTGTCGTGCTCCTGATCGACGAGGTCGACAAGGCCGACATCGAGTTCCCCAACGATCTTCTCCAGGAACTCGACCGCATGGAGTTCTACGTCTACGAACTGAACGAAACCATCGTCGCGAAGCTGCGCCCGATCGTGGTCATCACCTCCAACAACGAAAAGGAACTGCCCGACGCCTTCCTGCGGCGTTGCTTCTTCCACTACATCAACTTCCCGGATCGGGAAACGATGGAGCAAATCGTCGAGGTGCATTTCCCAAGCATCAAGCAGCATCTCGTGAAGGAGGCGATGGAGATCTTCTTCGATGTGCGCAAGGTGCCCGGTTTGAAGAAGAAGCCTTCGACCTCCGAACTGATCGACTGGCTGAAACTCCTGATGGCCGACGACATACCGGATGAGATCCTGACCAATCGCGATACCACCAAGGCGATCCCGCCCCTCTACGGCGCCTTGGTGAAGAACGAGCAGGACGTCCACCTCTTGGAGCGGCTTGCGTTCATGAACCGCCGCGACCAGCGCGGTTGAGGTGATGGGAGCGCTCCGTCGGGGACGGGCTTGCCCCGTCCCGCCATCCGGACAGCCGGCAGGTCCGCCACGCGGGCGCCCCGCAGGGTACGGACTTGCCCCGCCGCGGATTCAATGCCGCCGCGTCGCGAAGCCGGGCGACTGCGATGGGCGTCGTGACAGCGCGGTCGGGGAGGGGCGTCGGTGCTGATCAACTTCTTTCTGACGCTGCGCCGCTACAAGGTGCCCGTCACTCTCCGCGAGCTCATGGACCTGATTGAGGCCTTGGACAGGCGCGTGGTGTACAGCAACGTGGACGACTTCTACCTGCTGTCGCGCACTGCCATGGTCAAGGACGAGGCGAACTACGACAAGTTCGACCGTGCCTTCGGCGCCTACTTCAAGGGCCTTGAGAACCTGCACGGGCTCTTGGAATCGCTCATCCCGGACGAGTGGCTGCGCCGGGAGTTCGAACGGGCGTTGACGCCGGAGGAGTTGGAGCGAATCAAGTCCCTCGGGGGGTTAGAAAAGCTCATTGAGGCGTTCCGCAAGGCGCGCGAAAAAGCGGAAGCGGAAAACGGCGAGAACCCGGAGGGCCGTGAAGGCAACGCGGATCGACCGGGCAGCGGCGGTCCCGGCGGCCCCGGCCGCGGCAAGAAGAAGAAGGCCAAGAAGGTCTGGGACCAGCGCCAATACAGGAATCTCGACGACTCGGTGGAGATCGGCACCCGCAACATCAAGATGGCCCTGCGGCGGCTGCGCAAGTTCGCGCGCACGGGCGAGGAGGAGGAGCTGGACATGGACCATACTGTCCGCTCCACCGCCGACAACGGCGGTTTGCTCGACATTCAGATGCGCCCCCTGCGCAGGAACACCGTCAAGGTCCTGTTGCTGCTCGACATCGGCGGTTCCATGGACGCGCACGTCAAGATATGCGAGGAGCTGTTTTCCGCAACGCGAACCGAGTTCAAGCACCTGGAGAGCTACTACTTCCACAACTTCATCTACGAGTCGGTATGGAAAGACAACCGGCGTCGGATGAACGAGCGGATTCCGACTTGGCAACTCCTCAACAAGTACGCCCGGGACTACAAGGTCGTGTTCGTCGGCGATGCCACGATGGCACCCTACGAGATCACCCATGCCGGTGGTAGCGTGGAGCACTGGAACGACGAGCCGGGTGCGCTTTGGATGAACCGCTTCATGGAGTCCTACGACAAGCTCGTCTGGATCAACCCGACCCCGCGCGAGACCTGGGACTACTCAACGTCCGTCGCCATGACCCGCGAACTGGTGGACGATCAGATGTACCCGCTGACGATCAGCGGACTCGAAGGCGGCATGGGGTACCTCTCCAAGTAGGGGCGGGGCTATCGCGCCCGAAGGGCGCCTCCGCCCGAGCGGCACTGACGCGCGCAAAGGGAGCATCCCGCCCGCACAGGGTCCGCCACGTGACCCCGGTCTAGTCGCGTCAAGCGCGACGCGACTGCACAGAACGAATGCCCTGCGCCGCTCCCAGAAGAACGCGTTACGGCGGCATAGGAGTCTCGAGGAGTCTGGGACACACGCGAATCCGTCCTACACGGGCCGGGCCGAAGTGGCACAGACCCACACGAGATGGGGACATTTGGCGACTGTGACCGTACACGGCTGTGGGATGCTGCTCCCCCCGACCACTCGGACCTGGTCGGACGCAAGCGCACGAAAAAGGGGCACGGCTTTGGGATGACGGGCCGAGACAGGTTGGCCGGCGCCGGCAACGGGCCGCGTGGGACGTTGCCAACAACCGCGGGCGCGCTTTTTCCGGCGTTGGCGGCGTGGCCGGAGAATTCGGGCGTGCGCCGCCGCGTGGCTGCCGCGCCCCGTGGCCTCAGGCGGGCAGGGGCGTCTCCCGGAACTGCATGGTCCGGTCGGCGAGCCA
>JAPPGK010000014.1 GCA_028821405.1 Gammaproteobacteria bacterium
GGCACGTTCGACATCTCGATCATCGAGATCGCCGAGGTGGACGGCGAGCACCAGTTCGAGGTGCTTTCCACGAACGGCGACACGTTCCTCGGCGGCGAGGACTTCGACTTGAAGATCATCGAGTACCTTGTCGACGAGTTCAAGCAGGAGAACGGCATCGATCTCAACACGGACCCGATCGCCCTGCAACGCCTCAAGGAGGCGGCCGAGAAGGCCAAGATCGAGCTGTCCTCCAGCACCCAGACGGAAGTGAATCTGCCCTACATCACGGCCGACAACACCGGTCCCAAGCACTTGGTCATCAAGCTCACCCGGGCCAAGGTCGAGGCGCTGGTCGAGGATCTCGTGGAACGTACCATGGGTCCGTGCCGGATCGCCTTGACAGATGCGGGCCTCGCGGTCGGCGACATCAACGAGGTAATCCTGGTCGGCGGACAAACCCGCATGCCGCTGGTGCAGGAGAAGGTCAACGCCTTCTTCGGTCGCGAGGCGCGTCGCGACGTCAACCCGGACGAGGCCGTGGCCATGGGCGCCGCGATCCAGGCCGCCGTGCTGTCAGGCGACGTGAAGGATGTGCTGCTTCTCGACGTCACGCCGCTCTCGCTCGGCATCGAGACCTTGGGCCAGGTGATGAACGTGCTGATCGAGAAGAACACCACGATTCCGGCCAAGAAGCAGCAGGTCTACTCCACCGCCGACGACAATCAGACCGCGGTGACGATCCACGTGCTGCAGGGCGAACGCAAGCAGGCCGCCCAGAACAAGTCCCTCGGTCGCTTCGATCTCACCGACATCCCGCCGGCGCCGCGGGGCGTACCGCAGATCGAGGTCAGCTTCGACATCGATGCCAACGGCATCCTCAATGTGTCCGCCAAGGACAAGGCCACGGGCAAGGAACAGTCCATCGTCATCAAGGCGTCGAGCGGCCTGTCCGAGGGCGAGATCGAGAAGATGGTCAAGGACGCCGAAGCCCACGCCGACGAGGACGCGAAGTTCGAGGAACTGGCGAACCTGCGCAATCAGGCGGACGGTCTCGTTCACGCGGCGCGCAAGATGGTAACGGAAGCCGGCGACAAGGCCACGGACGAGGAGAAGTCGGGCATCGAGAACGCCGCCAAGGACCTCGAAGAGGCCATCAAGGGCGACGACAAGGGCGTCATCGAGGCGAAGATCCAGGCCTTGAGCGAGGCCACCGGCGGCTTGGCCCAAAAGATGTATGCTGACCCGGCACAAAACGCCGGTCCGGACGCCGCAGAGGCCGGCCCGACGGGCGGCAGCGGCGCCGATGACGCGGTGGAAGCCGAGTTCGAGGAAGTCGACGACAAAGATCCGAAGAAGGATAGCTAGCGGGGCACCCCAGCCCGACGAGCGATGGTGGTACGCACGAGACGTGAGGCCAACGCGACAGCCATCGTAGGGGCGACCTTTGCGGTCGCCCGGACTCGTTCAAGACGGGCAACGAGGGTCCGATAGCCAAGGCACCGCAATGACCGGGCGGGGGTTGCGGAACGAGAAACCGCGAGGCGAACGCTTAAGATATGGCCAAGCGCGACTACTACGAAGTTCTGGGCGTCGATCACGGCGCCTCGGAAGCGGACGTCAAGAAGGCGTACCGCCGCTTGGCCATGAGGTACCACCCGGACCGGAATCCGGACGATGCCGATGCCGAGGAGCGCTTCAAGGAAGCCTCCGAAGCCTACGAGATCCTCGCCGATACGGAGAAGCGGGAGCGCTACGACCGCTACGGCCATGCCGGCGTCGAGGGCATGGCCAGTGGTTTCGACGGCTTCTCGGGGAACTTCAGCGACATCTTCAGCGACGTCTTCGGCGACCTGTTCTCGACCGGGCGTGGACGCTCACGGAGTTCGGTCCAGCGAGGCGGCGATCTGCGCTATTCGCTGGAAATCACCCTCGAGCAGGCGGTTGCGGGAGACACCGTCGAGATTCGCGTTCCGTCCCTGCACATGTGCGGCGACTGCGATGGAACGGGTGCGACGGCCGGCACCTCGCCGGTCGATTGCCCGTCGTGCGGCGGCACGGGCCAGCTTCGGGTCTCCCAAGGCTTCATGGCGTTTCAGCAGACCTGCCCGCGCTGTCGAGGCGTTGGCAAGGTGATCAAGAATCCGTGCCGGTCCTGCAACGGCGGCGGGCGCGTCGAACGCCGGGAAACCCTGTCCGTCAAGATACCCCCGGGGATCGACGATGGCGACCGCCTGCGCCTCACGGGCAAGGGCGACGCCGGTATGAACGGCGGACCGCCGGGGGATCTGTACGTACAGTTCAGCGTTGCGGAACATCCCATCTTCGAACGCGACGGCAGGAACCTCTACTGCGACGTGCCGCTATCGTTCGTCGATGCGGTACTCGGCGGCGAGATCGACGTCCCGACCCTGGACGGCCGCGTCAAGCTCAAGGTGCCTGCGGAAACACAGACCGGCAAGCTGTTCCGGCTGCGCGGCCGAGGCTGTCCCAGCGCCCGGGGCGGTGCTACGGGGGATCTGCTGTGCCGCATGGTGATCGAGACGCCGGTGCGACTGTCCGAGCATCAGAAGGATCTGTTGCGTGAGTTCAAGGCCACCCTCGAAGCCAACGGCACCACCCATTCGCCCCGGGAGACGAGTTGGTTCCAGTCCGTCAAGAATTTCTTTGACGGGCTGACCCGATGACGAGGACATCGGCGGTCCGGGTAGCGGTTTCAGGCGCCGCCGGTCGCATGGGCCGGATGCTGGTTTCGGCAATCACCCGTGCAGACGACCTGCGCCTGACCGGTGCGCTACATCATCGCGATTCACCACACCTGGGCGTCGACGCCGGGGAACTCGCTGGCGTGGGCCGCCTCGGCGTTCCCATCGTGGGCAACATCGCCGAGATGGCCGACTTCGATGTCCTGGTGGATTTCAGCGTTGCCACCGCCACCCTGGACAAGCTGGACTTCTGCACGGACAACGGCAAGGCGTTGGTCATCGGTACCACGGGTTTCGAAGCGACCGGGCTCGAGGCGATCCGCCGGGCGGCGGAGACGGTGCCCATCGTCATGGCCCCGAACATGAGCGTCGGCGTCAACGTCGCCTTCAAGCTGATCGAGTTCGCCGCGCGAGCACTCGGCGACGACGTCGACGTCGAGGTGTTCGAGGCGCACCACCGCCACAAGATCGATGCCCCGTCCGGAACGGCGGTGCGCATGGGCGAAATACTCGCCGACACGTTGGACCGGGACATTGCCACCGATGCCGTCTACGGTCGCGAAGGTATCACCGGGGAACGCGAAAGCCGCACCATCGGCTTCCACAGCCTGCGCGGCGGCGACATCGTCGGCGAGCACACGGTCACCTTCGCGGGTACCGGCGAGCGAATCGAGATCACCCACCGCGCCGGCAGCCGCGAGAACTTCGCGGCGGGGGCAGTCAGGGCGGTCCGGTTTGTCGCGGGGCGAGAGCCGGGACTCTACGGAATGGATGAGGTGCTGGGGTTGTAGCCGCTTCGGCGGTTCGCGGCCGGTCGCAAATACAGCCTATCCGCGCGGGGCGTGGTTGGCGTTATCGAACGCCTCGTCAGCGATCCGAACGTTCGTTTCGAGGACGATCAGGTTGTTTGGCGAGCCTTGCAGGCATACCGAGAGGCCACGGTTGATGACAGTGCGTCTGCCAGGGGGGATGGGCTTTGTAGACGCACTAGTCGTCCGCAAGGCCCAGTGGATCGCCGCAGAGGCGGGCGAGACGTTGAACGGCGTGTACACCTTCGACAAGGCGATGCAGCAACTTCCGGGTGTCGCTTCGCCGTGACGCGCCTCGGCGCGCTTTGCTTCCCGAGCCGACGTGTGTATGCGATCAGGCTCAATCCGTATTGGCGTTCGCCCGGATGACCGGGTTGGCCGGCGGCCTGCGTTTCAGCCGTTGCTCCATGCGGATCAGGCGGTTGACTAGCGACGATGTGGCATGGGCTGGGGACGCCTGCGCCTCGGCCACCACGGCGCCGTTCTCGTAGAGGCGGTCGCAGGCGTCCTCGAACTCATAGGAACCGAACACCGGGAACGTGCGGTAGTCCTGCCATAGGCCGGCGTCCTCGAGTGGCTGCTGATCGTCGCGCAGCAGCTGGTAGAACCGACTGCGAGCGTTGGATCCCGGCAACCCGTAGGCTTGGTCGACATCCACGCATCCCGCGTAGCAGGCATCGACGCCGCGGATATGGTTCTGCGCGAGCAGGCATACGTCGAGTCGGTAGAGCGCGATGAAGTCGTCCTGCGATTCGTCCGTTAGCTGGAAAAAGTCGTCGGAGATCATCAGTTCCGTCAGCCTCGTGGACTTCTCCTGGGTCATCGCGGTCGATTGGAACGCCTTGTCCATGCACTTTGCGTAACACTGTCCGACGACGGCGCGGCCTTCCTCAGCCTTCCTGAGGTTCTGTGCGTCGGTTGTCACAGTGGTCAGCGTCCCAAGCGCGCAGACGAGGGTGCATAGCGCGGACTGGCGAACTCCGGTGGCTCTCGATTTGGTCATTTGGCTTCCCCTATGATGGCGGTCGCTGCACGTGTTAGCGCAGCCGAACTGAACGAGACCTGAACGCGACTCGCCGCACATGGGCCTATCGGATTGAGCGGCGGGCACCGGTCATGCCGTTACCCGGGTCAGGGGGCCGATAATGACGCGCGAAGACCATACGGTTCACATCACCCTCGGCGTGGAGGAGGAACTCTTCCTGGTCGACCCGGACAGTCGCGACCTTGTCCGCGATCCCGATCCGGCAGTCATTGCCGACTGCCAGCGCAACGCGGCACCGCACAAGGTCGTGCCGGAATTCTTCCGCGCCCAGATCGAGACCAACTCGCGTGTTTGCGAGTCGGTGGCGCAAGTGCGGCAGGCACTATTCGAAACCCGGGGATTGGTGATCGATGCGGCTGAACGGCATGGCTGCGCAGTGATGGCCGCATCGACGCATCCCTTCGCCGCTTGGGACACCCAGTTGACGACCCCGAGGGAACGCTACGAACGGTTCGCGGTCTCGTTCCAGGACAGCCTGCGGCGCTTCGTCGCCGGCGGAATGCACGTACACGCCGGGTTCGGCGATGCGGACTCGCGCATCCGAATAATGACCGCCATCCGTCGCTATCTGCCCCTGCTGCACGCCCTGTCGACATCGTCGCCGTTTTTCGTGGGCCGACTGACCGGCTTCAAGTCGCACCGCATGAACCTGTTCGGCGCGTTGCACCGCACCGGGCTTCCCCGGGCGCTAGGGTCCGAAGCCGAATACGAGAATCTCGTCCGCGAATACCAGCGCATGGCGTTCATCGAGGATGCCAGCGAGATCTGGTGGGACGTTCGCCCGTCCAAGGCCTATCCCACGGTGGAGATGCGTATCTGCGACACCTGCACCCGCATCGACGACGCCGTGAGCCTCGTCGCCCTCTACGCCTCACTGATCCGCTGGCTGTCGCTGCAGGACGCAGCCGGAGACCTCCCGCCGGAGCCACCGACCGAACTCATCGGCGAGAACCGTTGGCTTGCCCAGCGCTACGGCGTGCTGGCGTTCTTCGGCGACATGCGCGGCGGCGGACGCGTGGACATCGCCGACGAGGCGGAGCGACTCGTCGAAGAGCTTGGCGACGACGCCGATGCCCTGGAATGCGAAGCCGAGTTGCGCCACGTGCTCTCGATCATCAGCGACGG
>JAPPGK010000114.1 GCA_028821405.1 Gammaproteobacteria bacterium
GGGGACATCTTAGAATTGGACAAAGGGGACATTACTGCTTTGGGCTAACACCGCCAAGAAGCGCAACGACCGTAGAATCGGACGGCAATCGAATTCACCTCTCGGCACCATGGCGAGTGGAGGACGGATTCGCGCGCCGCCTGCTATGATGCGCCGCTTTCCAACGCGGCCCGCGCGGAACGCAAGCCCATGGACGGCCCCGACTTCTCGAAGATCGAACTGGTGCCCGTGATCGCGCAGGACGCGGAAACCGGCGATGTGCTGATGCTCGCCTACATGAACGACGACGCCTACGCCGAGACGCTCGCTACCCGTCGCGTCTGCTACTACAGCCGCTCTCGGCAGCGGCTTTGGCGCAAAGGGGAGGAGAGCGGCCACGTGCAGCACGTGAAGCAGATCTACTACGACTGCGACGCTGACACCGTGCTCGTGAAGGTGGAGCAGGTGGGCGGTGCCGCCTGCCACGAGGGCTACCGCAGTTGTTTCTTCCGGGAGATCGACCCGGCCACCGGTGATGCCAAGGTGATCGCCGAACGCGTGTTCGATCCCGCCGAGGTCTACAAGAAGTGACCATGGGCAACGTACTGAACCTCGGCATTCCTTCCGGGAGCCTGCAGAACGCCTGCGCGGAACTGTTCGAACAGGCGGGCTATCGCATCTCGTTTCCGAACCGCTCCTACTACCCGGAGATCGACGACCCGGAGATCGACTGCCTCTTGGTGCGCGCCCAGGAAATGGCTCGCTACGTGGAGCAGGGCGTGCTCGATGCGGGCATCACCGGGCACGACTGGGTGCTGGAAACGGGTGCCGATGTCGAGGAACTTGGCGAGTTCGTGTTCTCCAAGGTTAGTCGCCGGCCAAGCCGCTGGGTGCTGTGCGTGCCCAACGAGTCGCCGGCCCAGTCGGTCAAGGATTTGGAAGGCAAGCGAGTCGCCACCGAGGTGGTCAACCTGACGCGCGCCTATCTCGCCCGACACGGCGTGACGGCGAACGTCGAGTTCTCCTGGGGGGCGACGGAGGTCAAGCCTCCGAGGCTCGCCGACGCCATCGTGGAGATCACCGAAACCGGCAGTTCACTGCGGGCCAACAACCTGCGAATCGTCGAGGAGGTGCTCACCAGCACACCTCGCCTGATCGCCAACCGCGCAGCCTGCCGGGATCCGTGGAAGAAGACCAAGCTCGACAACATCTCGCTGATGCTTGCTTCCTGCCTCGCCGCCGAAGGCCGGGTCGGGCTGATGATGAACGTTCGCAACGAGGATCTGGACGCGGTGACGGCCATCCTCCCGGCGCTTCAGAATCCCACGATCTCGCACCTTAGCGATCCCGACTGGGTGGCGATCAGCACCATCATCGACGAGGCGCAGGTGCGGGTCATCGTGCCGGAATTGAAAAAGGCCGGTGCCACCGGCATCGTGGAATTCCCGATCAACAAGGTGATCGACTAGGGCCGTGCGACGTCAATCGCGCCCGCCGCTCTCGGTCGGTGGGCGCGGAACTAGGCCCGCCAGCCATTGGGCCATTGAGGGGATCGCCACCTCGTAGCGCTCGTCGGCACGGGGAGACAGGACACCACGCTCGACCAGCGCGTTAGCGAACTCTTCGCCGGTTGCGGACTTGAGGCCCGGATACACGCGTTGTAGGCCTACCAGCTGCTTCTCGCACAGCCCGATCAGATCGCCCGGATCGACGGGTTGCTGCCGTTGCACGGTGGCAACGACCGTCGCGGTGAAGGGACGGTGCACTCCCAGGACAGACGCGGACAGGCGGGCGTTGTAGTAGTCGTGCCGGTTCCGGTCGGATTCGGATCTCACGCGGGCGTAGTCTATTTGGCCCAAATCGCCGTCCGTCCGCAGCAATTCCCGACCCAGCGCCGTCTGCGCGCCCTTGAGGTGTTGGGGCCAGCCCAACGAGAGCTTCGCCACCGCTTGGGCGGCACTTTCGTGGTCGCCGTTCGCACCAAGGGTACCGAGCATTTTCCTTGTCGATTCGGCTCATTCCTGCTCGGCCATCGCCCCCATGTTCACGATGGCGTTGGCTGCCAGACGCGAAAGCCCTTCAATCTGTCGAAAACGGTTGGCCGTGTGGCCCAGGCCGGTGAATAGGCACACGGTCGGGATGCCGATTCCGTCCCGATGCAGAGCCGCGAGTCCGGGGCGCTCGGACGGATCCACGGACTGAGCCTCGTCCATATAAAGCACAATCCGATCAGCTGCGCCATCCGCAATCGCGTCGGTCAATACCTCGGCGGTCTCGCCAACCCGAAAACGCGCACGGAGGGTTCGCACGGCTCTCGCTACGATTCTCTTGCCGATCGGGCCTTCCTCGATGGCAACCTGCCGGACCCTTTCCATCAACGCGGTTTCGCTGGACAGATGCCGTTCTTGGACGCCCACAAACACCACGCCGTCGGCACGGTTTTCCCGCAGATGGTGAAGCAACGCCGTCTTGCCGCATCCCGGCGCGCCTTGATAGATGCGGAACACCGCCTGCTCCCCGGGTTGAGAACCGAGTTCCGTAAGTGCCCGGTCGAACTGATCGATTTTATCTGCCCTGCCCGCAAGGAACGGTGTGGAATCCCGGTCCCTGTGGGTGGATAGTTCGTCGGTTTTCTGCCGGTTGAAGGCCATGTGGGCATTGTGTGCGCGTCGATTGCGTTCACATCCTGCCCACGCGCCGAAGCCCGGCGCCAACTCGCCGTCGTGGATTGGTCCTTGCGTCCGTTGCCCGCGTTATGATGGCAAGTTCCCTTGAGTCGGACGGTATCGGCATGTTCCAACGAGTCCTCATCAGCAATCGCGGCGAGATTGCCATCCGCATCGCCAAGGCGGCGTCCGCCCTCGGGGTTGAGTCCGTAGGTGTGTTCTCGCCGGTGGACGCGTTGTCGCTGCACACGCGCATCGCGACCGCCGCCTTCGAGATCGGCAACGGGGCGGCTGACGATCCCGTCGGGGCGTATCTCGATGTCCAAGCGCTGATCGGTATCGCGAAGGAGAGCGGTTGCGACTGCGTCCACCCGGGCTACGGCTTCCTGGCCGAGAACGCCGAGTTCGCGGAACGTTGCGCACAAGCCGGGTTGACGTTTGTCGGCCCGTCGCCGGCGGCGCTGTCGCTGTTCGGCGACAAGGTTCGCGCCCGTGCCTTGGCTTCGTCCCTCGGCATACCGGTCGTGCCGGGGAGCGGCGATGCGTTGCAGTCTTCGGGCGAAGCATCGGCCGTGGCGTCGGAGCTGGGCTATCCCGTCATGCTCAAGGCCGCGGGCGGTGGTGGCGGCAGGGGAATGCGCGTGGTCGACGTGCCGGGAGCCATGGCTGAGTCGTTCGAGCGTTGCCGGGGTGAAGCGGTAGCCGCATTCGGCAACGGCGAACTGTTCGTCGAGAAGCTGATCGTCCGTCCGCGCCATATCGAGGTGCAGATCCTCGCCGACGGCGACGGCAACGTCCTCCACCTCCACGAGCGCGATTGCTCCGTGCAGTTGCGCAACCAGAAGGTCATCGAGACCGCACCCGCCCCGGGTTTTGACGACGAACTCCGTGACCGCATCCTGGCGGATGCCATCAGGCTCATGAAAGCGGCGAACTACGCCAACGCCGGCACCGTCGAGTTCCTGGTGGCACCGGAGACGGGCGAGCACTACTTCATCGAGTGCAACCCTCGCATTCAGGTCGAGCACACCGTCACCGAACAGGTGACCGGCGTCGACTTGGTCGAGGCGCAGTTCCACATCGCGGCCGGCGCGTCCCTTGCGTCCTTGGGCTTGGACAACCAGCAGGCCGTCGGCGCGCCGCGCGGTTTCGCGGTGCAGGCACGGGTCGTGGCACGCGGTGCCGGCACCTTGAGCGCCTACAAGGAACCCACCGGTCCGGGTGTCCGTGTCGACGGCAACGGCTACGTGGGCTACGCGCCACCGCCGCAGTTCGATCCGCTGCTCGCCAAGGTGATCGCGTCGAGTTCATCCTCGGCGGGTTCGTATGCCGCAGCAGTCGATCGTACGCGACGGGCGCTAGATGAGTTCCATATCGGCGGACTTGCCACGAACCTGGACCAACTCAAGGCGATCCTTGCTCATCCGGCGGTCCGGACCGGCGATGCGCGCACGACCCTGTTGGCCGACGAACCGGCGTTGCTGTCACCCGCGTTGGACGGCAATGGCAACGGCGCCTTGGCCTTGCTGCAGCAGCAGGCCATCGTCATGGGCATTTCCACGGTGTCCGGTGCCGGCGTTGCCCCGACCGTCGCACCAGCGGTCGCCGCGCTCGACGTGGAAACCGGCCAGGAGGCCGTAGCCTGTCCGATGGCCGGTTCCGTGCTGGAGTTCCGTGTCCAGGAGGGCGATGCGGTCAATGCCGGTGAGGCATTGATCGTCATCAGCGCGATGAAGATGGAGTCCCAGGTGTCGGCGCCATGCGACGGCACCGTGGCGGCGGTACAGCCGTTGAGCCCGGGCGACAGCGTCGAGGCGGGCCAAGTGTTTGCGGTCATCGAGCCGAAGGTCGGCGCGGAACGCACCCGGGAAGACGGCGGCGACGCCACCTGGGCGTACTTGCTGGACGACGTCGCCACGATGCAGTCGTTGGCGCACGAGCGCTTGGCACCGGGTTCGGAAGACCCAGGCGTCGTGCGACAGCGCAGCCGGGGCAAGCTGACTTGCCGGGAACGCATCGATCTGCTGCTCGACGCCGGCTCGTTCCGTGAAGTCGGCAGCGTCGCCGGCTTCGCGTCCTACGACGAGGACGGCAACGTCATCGCGTTCACGCCCGCCAACCATGTCGGCGGATCCGGCCGGATCGAAGGTCGTTCCGTGGTGGTCTGCGCCGACGACTTCACGTCCCGTGGTGGCCACTCCGACGGTGCCATCGGCGCGAAGAGCGGCTACATCGACCGCCTTTCCATCGAAATGAGAATCCCCTCCATCCGTCTTCTCGATGGATCATCGGGCGGCGGCAGCGTGGCCTCCATGGTGCCGGCGCAGAAGAAGGAGGGCGAGAGCAAGGCCAAGGAAAGTCGCGGTGCCATTAAGGCCGGCCGTCCCCGTGTCGCCGGTGGCGGCGGCTCGTTCCTGCCCGGGCACTTGGGCAGTGCCATGTACACCGACCAACTGGGCAAGGTGCCGGTCGTGAACATGCTGCTCGGCAGCGTGGTCGGCATCGGCGCCGCGAAAGCCGTGCTCGGCCACTTCTCCGTGATGGTGCGGGACATCGCGCAGTTGTTCGTGGCCGGCCCGCCGGTGGTCGCCCACGCCATGGGCTACGACATCACCAAGGAGGATCTCGGCGGCTGGCATATCCACTGCCGCAACGGTTCCGTCGACAATCTCGCGGACACCGAGGAGGAAGCCGCCGAACTCACCCGGCGGTTCCTGTCCTACCTGCCGTCTTCCGTGTACGAGACTCCGCCGGTGAAGGCACCGCGAACGGACGACCCGCCGGAGCGCCGGGAGGAGGAGCTGTTCACGCTGATCCCCCGCAAGCGTACGACGACCTTCGATGCGCGCAAGGCGATCCGGCTGATCGCGGACAAGGACTCGTTCTTCGAGATCGGCCCGCTCTGGGGCACCGACCAGATCACCGGCTTCGTGCGCATGAACGGCCATCCCATGGGCGTCATCGCCTCGGACAGCCAGCACGCCAACGGCGGCGCGCTCACCGCCGACGGCTGCAGCAAGCTGACCCGACACCTCGATCTGTGCGACCTGTTCCACCTGCCGGTGCTGAACCTCGTCGACAACCCCGGCTTCGCGGTGGGCCTCGAACACGAGATCACCGGCACGATCCGTCGCGGCGGCGAGTGGATGGTCGCCTTCTCCTAGGTGACGGTGCCGATCTTCACCGTGGTGATGCGCCGCAGCTTCGGAGTCGCTGGCAACAACTACGCGACGCCGCGGTCGCAAGTGTCCTCCCGGGTCGCGTGGCCCGCCGCCGACGTCGGCGGCATCCCGCCGGAAGGTGGAATCGAGGCGGCTTACAAGCGGCAATTGGCCGAAGCCGAGGATCCCCGGGCATTGCGCGACGAGTTGATGGCCCGGATCGAGAGCGCGCGGGGGCCGGTCGGACCGCTCTCCAGGTTCCAGATCGAGGAGATGATCGATCCCCGGGACACCCGGCGAATCGTGTGCGAGTGGCTCGAGACGGCGTGGCGGCTGGTGACGCTTCCGGAGCGGCTTAAGCCTCGGGTGATTCAGTTCCGGCCCTGAAGCGCTCGTGCCGCTGACTACGCTGAGATCATCGGCACTCTGCGTGCCCGAATCAGCTACTGGTCCTTTCGAGGGCGTGGAGGCGTTTGTTGACCTCGGCCTTCGGCAGTCTGCAGCGAGGGTGGTCGCGGATTTTCACCAGACCGGCGTGTAACTGTTTTGGCGTGGCTGAACGGTGTTCGAACATCTGATCGATGAGCCAGAGGACACCGTGGCAAGCTACTTTTTTGCTGAGGGCAAGTGTACGCAGACGCGCATCGCCCGTGAGTAGTGTGCTGCCTGTGCGGCGTGCAGTGCCAACGCAAACGCGTCCGATAGCGAGATTGCCCGCTCGGTCTGGCGATAGCGTGCGGCTTGGGCCACGCCGTCACCATCGAGTTCGAGAACCTGAAGGCCTCTGGCGACCAATTCGTTGCCGCCGTAGGGTTCAAGTTCGAGCCGGTAAAGCAGATCGGGGACGCAGAAGTCGAACGGCAGGGCGAAAGCCGCCTCGAACAGGCAACCCCGTTCGAGGTCGATGAGGACCGACGAATCGGACACCACGATGCATGGTGACATCGTTCCATCATCCGGTCGCGGTAAGAGGCGGTGGGGTGGCCTGCATGTAGAGGTCGACGTCGGCGATGCCGATGTTCAGAAGCTCTGCGGCCTTGGACTCGCTGATCGCCCCTTCGGCGAGGGCACGCAGACAGAGCCGGTTGAAACGGTTTGGCTGCTCGCCGGAAAACGCGCCGTATTCCTCGTAGGGCGGCGACCGCCAACCGAGCCGGGCGAACTCATCGAACAGGCGCTGGTAGGTGGCTTGGCTGATGATGCCGAGGTCGCGGCAGCGGTGCGTGAGTGCTTGGATGCTGACACCGAAGAGGCGTTTAAGGGCGAGGAGTTCACCGAGGGCAATGGCGCTGCGATGCTTGCCGACTTCCAACCACATCGCGTCGGCCGGCATAAGGAACGCACCCGAGAAACGGTGGGCGACGCGCTCTGCATCGAGACGTCGGCTGATGTCGAGCGCAATGTGGCCGAGTTCGTGGCCGATCGTGAATCGTTGCCGCTCGCCCCAGTCGTCGGCATTGACCACGATAAAAGGAACGGGCGCATGACCCGGGTCGCCGGCGCGCGCGGCGAGGCCGCCCACACTACCAAGAGAACAGGCAAAGATCTTGATGCCGCGTCCCTCGAGGAGCTCGACCAGGTTGGGGATCGGCTCGTAGCCAAAGCCCCAGTGGCGGCGGAGGGCGTCGGCCGCACGGTCGGCTTCGACGACATCGCGCAGGACCGGATAGGGTGCGTCGCGGGGCGCATCCCACCGTGCACTGGGCAGGTGGAGTATGTCCTCGATCGCGAGATACCGTTCGAGGTGCGAGAGAACGGTCGCCTCAACCTGTGCCTCGTCGCGTTTGCTCGTGAAAGTGTTCTTCCTGAACTCGAGGTCGTGCAGGACGAGCTCGGGATCGCCGAGTAGGTAGTCCACCGTCGTGTGCAGGGCGTCGGCGAGCGCGATGAGAACCGCGCTGCCCGGCATGGCCTCGTCCCGTTCGTACTTGCCGATGGCCTGTGCCGTCACGCGGTGACTGATCGCGCCTGCTAGTGCGCGTAGCGAAAGGCCGGCAGCGGCGCGTGCCAGCTTGAGTCGTCGTCCGATCATCTCTCCCTCCTTGCGCATTGACCCGATGGTTTACATTGTGACGGAATTATGGTTGTTTTGTAAACGAGGGCGCTGGCTCTGTTGGCGTCAATTGGGCACAACTTCAAGAGGAGGTGGCCGTGATAAAAACAAGCCGGATCGACACCCGGACGACAAGACGTTCTCAATCACCGTGAACGGGCGACAGAAGGAGGTGGGACGCGACGAGCTGTCGTTCGACGAGCGGTCGACCTTGCATTCGACGACACGGCCCGGGGACCGCAGATCGTGTTCGCGATTACGTTCCGCGACGGTGTGGGGCGCATCCGCGAGGGGAAGCTCGATGAAGGGCAGCGGCTGAATATCCGCGACGGGACGATCGTGAGTGTCACAAGAACCGATCAGTCGTAGGAAGGATCTCCGACGGCTCGTCGGGAACGGAGACTAGGATTTCACGGATGCGTAGCTCAATGGACGGTCCTGCCAAATCGACATGTAGAGACTCCGTGGCGACAGCTAATCAGTGCGAGTCAAGCCGAGGTGCAGTCTGGAGCGTGTTCGGCTGTGGTTGGACCTGGCAGATGCGCGGTTCGATTGACCACACGTCGAAACGGGGCGGCCTACCCCTAGGCCAAGGGGCAAGCCCGAGGCCGGTGACCAGCGACCGATGTCGCGGGAGACCAACTCTCGGCACGTCCCGTTCCAGAACGAGTCCTTGGCGCAATTCACCTCGACATCTAGGGAACCCGATTCGGTGACGAGGTGCAGATTGACGGAACGCCGCTTCTTCTAGAAGAAACGGTCCCTGTCGCCAACGGACACCTTGAGTCCATAACCAGCGCCACTGGCTCGCCACTCGCCGTTGTTCCAGGCGGTCGCCCAAAAAATGTTGTCGGTCATGGTGCTGCATTGGTCGTTATGTAGCGCGAAAACCCTAGCTTCAGCAGGGGTAACGGCAAGGCGCTGCCCCAGACTGGACACGCTGTATCGACGCTACGACGAGCGATATGTCGTCAGTGCGCCGCAGCTTGCTCGACGAACAAGGCGCTTGGAGTGGTGGGTCGACTCGCCTGCCTTGAAGGCGGATGGGCTGCAGGGACTCGACTACGGAATCAGAATCGGAGGTTGATCGGTAGAGTGCCCGGCCGCATAGGTGGCCTGTTGTCGGTATGCGGCCTGCCATACGCGGTCAGATGGCTTGCGAAAATCGGGGAACCCGCGCTGAGCCGTGGCAACGTAAAACGGGCAAGTCCAAGAACGGTCGATGCCGGCCTACGTGGTGGACCTGCTGACCGTGCGAGGGTTCAGGACGTACCCCATCAGACTCGGAATCCCAGCTTCCCAATCGATCTTGCCTGAAGGTTGCCAGATGTAACCCAGCTCCCTCAGTCGAGTTGCGGCAGCATGCTTCGCGTCACCATCTGCGCCGGGCAGGGCCGTGCCGATCGCACGGTCCAGTTCCTCGTCGGTCAGGGTTCGGTCCTCGTTGATCGCTGCTTGGTTGGCGAACGCGCGCGCCACTGCGGAGGCGACCGGCAGGCATCCTTCCCTTCGGAGTTCGCGATAGCGATTGGCGTAGTACTCGTCCCGTCGTTCCTGGAATCGGGGTTCGGCGACCGCCACGATGCTGGCATCGACAGCCGTTGTCCCGCGCTCGCGCAACGCCGCCCACAGGGCATCGCCCCAGACCTGGATGAAGTACGGATAGAGTTGGCTCTCCGCGACTACGTTGTCGAGGGTTCCCGCGGTCACGACGGCGCCGTGTTCCTCCAGCGGTTTGGCCAAGGCGTCGAAGCTTGCCGGTGCATCCAGGCGCCCGATGTCGAGACGCTTCGACCGGTCCCAGAAGGACGCTCCCATGAGGCCCAGTCGAGCCACGAGATTCGGCGTGCCGGCCAGAACCAGCAGGAACGGCGCCTCCGCCCGGACCCGCTGGCTGACGTTGAGCAGGGCGCGCCCGACATCGAGGTCCAGGTTGTGTGCCTCGTCGAGCAGGACGACCCGTGGGCGTCTCCTGCAACGCGAGATTAGCCGTCTGGTCAACGATCCGACCCGGCCCCCCTTCGACGGACATGCTGCCAACCTGGGGTACCTTCAATTCCGTCTTGCCGATGCGGTCCAGAATCGAAGGGAACAGGACGCGGGCGAGGTCGTCCGGGTGCGTGACGTCGTCGGGCGTCAGCGAGACCGCATCCGCAGCCCGTGACGCGACGATTTCGTGGTCGAACCAGGGCAACAGCGCGGTCTTGCCATTGCCTCGGGGTCCCATCAGCACGATGTCGGCGGGAACGGTCCCGCCCTCCCGCAGCACGTCGAGACAGTCCAGCAGCGTTCGCTGTTCGTCCTCCCGGCCGGCGAAGTAGGGCGGTATCTGGCCGGATCCCGGCATGAACAGTTGGCGCGGCCGGTCGTGCATCGCGGTAGCGTGGCAGACGGCGTTGTCCGGCTCAACGCCCGGCGCGCGGGGCATGGCGCTTCCCGTTTGCTCGCCACTGCCGTGGCGGGTATCGAGTGAAGGGCCCACTCGTTCCCCGAGCGACTGTCCCCATTCGGCGAGGATCTGCCCTAAGGCTTTGTCACGAGTTCGGTGCGCCCTTTTCGGGCCTAGAAAAGCGTCGCTTGCGCAGGATTGAAGGCCGCGTGCCGGGGGTCGTCCCGCTCAGACGGCCAGCGACTCGTCGATGCCTTCGGCGATCCGGCGCTCGTCAGCCGTCGTCTCCCAGCATCTCGGCCAGCGTTTCCATCAAACGCTCGCCGCGTGCGTGCATGTCGACCACGACGCCGTTGGGGTCCACCAGCAAGTTCATCGGTACCATGCGAACGGCGAATTCCTCGCTGATGGGGCTGTCGTAACCCTTCAGGTCGCCGGTGTTGATCCAGTTGATGCCGTCTTCCAGCGATGCGTCCTGCCAGTCTTCGCGGTCGGTATCGAGGGAGAAGGCGAAGATGGCGAAGCCGCGGTCACCGTATTGTTCGACGGCGGCCTTCAAGTTTGGCACATCCGCCCGGCAGGGTCCGCACCAGGATGCCCAGAACTCGATCAGAACGAGCTTGTTCTCGGCAAGGGCGTCTTCTAGGCGGTAGGTTTCGCCGTCCAAGCCTGCGGCCTCGAAATGTTTCACCTCGTCGCCCGCCCTGATGAATCGAGTTCGTGCGGAAATGCGATTGAGCGTCTCGTTGCGGGCGCGAAGATCGCTTGCCGACGCGGGCAGTTGGATGATGGCTTCGAGTTCGTCCAGGCGTTCGAGGGCTTGCGTGCCGCCAAGTCCACCCATCGCGATGGCGAGAAAACTGACCAGCGGGTCGTCATCCGACAGCGCAATCCCGCGCAACGCACCGCCGCGGATCCGATTGACTTCGTTCTGCACGCGCACGGCATCCCCCATGAGAGCGTCGTGTTCCGGTCCCGGTTCAAGGTCGGCCCTGGCAGCCATCACGTCGGCATAGTCGGCAAGCGCTCGTTGGTACTCCTCGGATTCCTGCCATGAGGTGATCACCCGCTGGTTGTACGGTCCGCCATCGGCGGTGAACCCGGAGACGGGATTGACTTGGCGTATCCGGATCTCACCGGGTTCGAGGATGAACCGGGCGGCCCCCTTGTAGTTCCCGGCAGGGTCCTCGGCGGTGAGCGAGACGACACCGATGTTGTCGGTCACTTCGCCAACGATGCGAAAGCGGCCAGCCGTGATTGGCGCACGGGCCAGTTCATGGCTGGATCCGGGCGCCGCGCCGGGTCGGGCGAGGATCACTTCGCCGCTGTCTACGGTATCGCCGATGTCGCCGACGATGACGTACTCGGCTGCGGCACCGTGCGCGATGTCCACGAGTGCCGCAATGGCCAGGACGGCGGCGCAGAGTCCCTTCGGCCAACGGTGGTTTCGATGGATGTTCATTGTCACTGTCCTCTCGATCGGACGATTGCCCATTTCACGATCAACGGTTGCCTTCCATTAACACTGATGCGGCAGCGGCGGATTTCGTCTACGAACGGCTCGCCAGCGCGGCCGGATATCTAGAGCTCGACCAACCCTTTGTCGCCATCAACCGTTAGTGTCTGACCATCCCGAATTCGTTCCGTAGCATTCGCGAGCCCAAGCACTGCCGGAATCCCGTATTCCCGCGCCACGATGGACCCGTGGGCGAGGATGCCGCCGATGTCGGTGACGAGCCCGATCGCCTGGGGGAACAACTGCGTCCAGGCGGGTGTCGTGGCGGGGCAGACGAGGATCGTACCGGGCCGCATGCGGTCGAAATCACCAGGCGACAGGATGACGCAGGCTTCTCCGGTGACCCGGCCGGGACTGACGGCCGAGCCCCTCAGGACGTTGTCGGGAGTTTCCGCATCGCCATCGGCGGGTAGCGGCGACCATGGCGGCGGGCCGGGGATCAGGGCCGGGGGCTTCAATCGCTTTCTCGCTTCGCGAAGTTCGCGCCGTTCGACCGCCAGATCTGCGTATCCCGGCAGGCCCGGACCTTTCGGGTAGTGGGCATGCCTGTGGGATTTCGGGAGGCGGCGCAACGCGACGATGCTGCGCATGGCGCGGCCGAGCTCCTCGGTGTTGAGGAAGAAGATGTCCTCGGGTGCATGCAACGTGCCGGCATCGGCCAGTCGCCGACCCAGTTCCCTGGCAAGTGGGCGCAGGACGGTCCATGCCCGGCCCAGTTCGAACATCGCCCGCTCGCGGTTCGGGTAGTAGCGGCGCGCAACCCAGAGCCGCCACCAGAACCGCCATCGCAGGGTGCCCTGGAAATGGCGGCTAGCGGCACGGATGGCCTTCCGCCGCCGCTGTCTGAGCTGTCGTCTGGCGGCATCGCCATCGTAGGGCGCCACCAGAAGCGACTGCAGGCTGCGCAGCGTGTTCAATGGACTCTCGGCTTCTGCGGGTTCGACGAAGTCCATAGTGAAGACCTGGTGACCGTATTCGGCGAAGTAGCCGTCCAAGGCGGTCCGTGCATGATCGCCGTCGGGGTGGCGGTCGAGGATCTCGAGGAGCCGGTGGGGCGAAGCGGCGATCACCGCGTCGAACAATGCCTTGCGGTTGCGGATCGCCTTGGCCACTGCGGCGAGCCTGGTTTGCGCGTCGAACGCCGGGGATGCAAGGCCGCTCAGGAACTGGCCGCTGGTGAACAGGCCGTCACCGTGTTCCTCAAGGAATTTCTGGAGCTGCAATTCAGTGCCGCGGGTTAGGGCGAACGCATTCCAGACGCCGGCGTTGTACCAGTAGCGGGCGTCCGCCTTGGACAGGGCCCGAATGCCGGCCCATAGCTGCTCGACGGTAGCCGCCTTCGGATCGAGGCCCTGCCAGGCCCGGATTTCGCCCAGGTAGCGGGGGAGGGCAACGAACCGCCACCGGGGAACGAACGTCAGATACATGCGTAGCGTCCGTAGTCGCGCCGCCAGTCGGTTGGGTCGCGCTCGCTTAGAGCTGGTGGACCGGGGTTGCCCCGTGCGGGGCGGTTCGCCCACTTGCCGATAGGCGAATCCGTTCACGGTCGTGGTGAGGTGGAACGAGGCGGGCGGCTGGGTGTCCTCGTAGTCGTGGTTGCCACGCCGAACCAGGTTGCGACCCCAGGCCTCCTGCAGCGACCGCTTCATGTGCAGGTCTTCGAACAGCGTCGACACCGGCTCGGGAACATGCTCGACCCACTGGCTGCGCTGCAGGTAGGCACCGGGCTCCGGCGGGTCCCAACGCACGTCGACGAGCGGTTCGGGCGGCAGGTTCGTGATCGGTCGTGACTGCAACAGCCACAGCTTGCCGGACGCGAAGGCCCACTCGATGTCCTGCGGGACGCCGTCGAAGTGTTCTTCCACGGCATGTGCCTGGCGACCGAGTTCGGCCAGCTGGCTCGCCGACAGCGAGGGAACGTTGCGCCGGTTCGCGTCGACGTCGATGGCACGCGTACCGCCGTTGCCCGTGCCAACCACCATTTGCGCCTTGTCGCCGAGGTGGGTGTCCCTTGCGGCGAGGTTCTCCCGGCCGAGCATGAACTCGTCGGGACCGACGGTGCCGCCGACGATGCCTTCCCCGAGGCCGTAGCTGGCGTTGACGATGATCTCGCTGCGGGTGCCCGTAGCGGGATTCGCCGTGAAGAGCACGCCGGACACATCGGCCTCGACCATGCGTTGCACGACCACCGCCACGGCCACGTTGGCGTTGTCGACGCCTACCCGGTGCCGGTAGGCCAGTGCTCGGGCCGACCACGCCGACGCCCAGCACTTGCGGACGGCCGCCACGAATGCTTCAACGTTGAGGACGTTGAGGTAGCTCTCCTGCTGTCCGGCGAACGAAAAGTCCGGCAGATCCTCCGTCGTGGCCGAGGAACGAACTGCAACGGGCGCGGCGTCGGCGGCGACGTCCGCGTAGGCATCTCGGAGGGTGTCGACGACGTCCCCAGACAACGAGGTCGAGTCGAACATCTCTCGGATTCGGCGCGCTGCCGCATCGAAGGACAACGTCCCCCGCACGATCTCCGGTTTCGCCGCGTCCACGACCGATCGTTCGATGCCGGTGTCCCGGATGAAACGACGGTATACGTCCGTCGCAAGGATGCACCCGTCGGGAACCGCGAAGCCTGCCCCCGCCAGTCGGGTCAGGGAGTGGCCCTTGCCACCGACTTGCCCGAGGGTGGCTCGATCGCCCAGTCGTATCGTGTTGCGTAAGGTCATCCGCTTGTTGCAATCGAGAATGATTAACGTTTATATTCGCGCTTTATGTACGTCTGCTTGTGCCAAGCCGTCAAGGACAGCGAGGTTCGCCAAGCGGTGGCCTCCGGTGTCGAGGATGTCGACCAACTCGCCGAAGCGCTCGGCGTGGGTACCGGCTGCGGTTCCTGCCGCGACTTCGCCCAGACACTCATCGACGAAGCACTCAACGAGTCTCTCGCCTACGCCGCGTAGGGGGCGTCCCTTGCGGTTGCCCGATGACCGCACGGCCTGAGCTGTGGTCTGGGCGGGCCCGCCTACACCCTCGCCCTGTGTGCCTACAACGCGGCGCGGGATAAGCCGGTCCCCCACGGCGCTCCCTTCGGATATGGTACGCCCATCATGAACATCCTCGTCACCGGCATGAGCGGGCTGATCGGCGGCTTGGTCCGCACGCGGCTCGATTCCCGGGCCAAGCTCTCGGCCCTTAACCGGCAGCCTGTCGACAGCATCCCCACCACGCAGGCCGATTTGGCGGACTACGGCGCGATCCGTCCGGCCTTCGACGGTCAGGAGGTCGTCGTTCACCTGGCGGCCAAGGCCGGCGACCACTTCACCTGGGACGAGTTGCTGCAAACCAATGTCGTCGGTACCCGCAACGTGCTCGAAGCGGCCGCCGACGCGGGTTGCCGACGTGTGATCTTCGCGAGCAGCGGTGCCACGGTGGCGGGCTGGGAGCGGGAGGAACCGTACAAGTCGCTGGCCGAAGCGCGCTACGACGACGTGCCTGCCGAGTGGCCGATGATCCGTCACGACATGGCGACGCGACCGCGCGGGGTCTACGGGGCGACGAAGGTGTGGGGCGAAGCCATCGGCCGGCACTACGCCAACGCGACGTCCCTTTCCGTGATTTGTCTCCGCATCGGCTACGTCAACGCCGCGGACCGGCCGTCCCGGCCGAGGGACTTCGCCGTGTGGTGCTCGCAACGCGACATCACCGAGGCGATCGAACGTTGCGTGTTTGCGCCGGAGCAGAAGTTCGACGTGCTGTTCGCGAACTCCCGCAACCGATGGGGCTACCGCGATCTCACGCACGCGGAAGAAGCCGTCGGATTCGTTCCCCGGGACGCGGCGGAGGACCATCGCTGAAACTTTCTCGTCCGAATCGCATTGGACGGACGAACCCGAAACGGCATAAGGTGAATCGAGGGAGGGCTCCGCTCGGCCTAGATCCGGCCGCGCGGCTCATCGCCACCGCGTGTTTAGTCGATTGAGGAGAGAGTCTTGGACTTCGGCGTACAGGTAAACGTCTACCGAACATCCTGGGAGGACATTCGGGCGTCCGTGGAGACCATGGAGGCCGGCGACTGGGACAGCGTCTGGTTTGCGGACCACTTCATTCCGCCGGGCGCCAACCGCGAGCAGGAGGCGATGACCGCCTTCGAGGGCCTCGCGGCGATCGCCGTGGTGGGAGGCATGACGAAGAAGCTGCGGCTTGGCAACCTGGTGCTGGGCAATACGTACCGCAACCCGGCCCTGGTCGCGAAGATCGCCGGCACCATCGATACCGCGACCGAGGGACGGTTTACCCTCGCCATCGGGGCCGGCTGGTACAAGCGCGAGCACGAGGCATACGGCTGGACGTTCCCGTCGATGAAGGAGCGTCAGGACCGGTTCGAGGAAGCCTGCGAATTGCTTCGGCTGTTGATCCGCTCCGACGAGCCGGTGGACTTCCACGGCACGTACTACGACATCGACAGCGCCCGGCTGTCGCCCGGTTCCTACGACAAGCCGATTCCGATCATGGTCGGCGGCACCGGACCGAAGCGCACGCTCAGGACGCTCGCCAGGTACGGCGACGTCATGAACCTCGACGGCTGGGCCGGCCGCGGCATGGCGCTCGACTACTACAAGTACAAGGCGGGCATCCTCGAGAAGCATTGCGAGGACGCAGGCCGCGACCCCGCCGAGATTCGCCGCACGTTGCTGATGCCGTGCTACCTGACGGAGGACAAGAACCTGATCGAGCGGGTCGTGAAAGGCTTAGGGCCCGGAACCGTGGCGGGACCGCGCCAATACATCGTCGACCGGATTGGCGAGTTCCAGGATGCTGGCATCGCGGAGATCATGTTCGGCGGGGTGGGCGGCATCGAGCGGCTCAAGCAATACGAGGAGGAGATCATCTCGGCGTTCCGGTAGGGCCAGCCAAGCTCCGTGAGAGGCGCAGCCTTGGAGAATCGTGTTGTGAGTGTTATCGTGTTGGCATTCAGGTGATAACACTGCCGTCACATGATTCGTACTCAGATTCAGCTCGAACCCGCTCAGTATGAGCGCTTGAAGGCGTTGGCCGCTCGACGGTCGACCTCTGTCGCACACCTCGTGCGGGAGGGCGTCGATCATGTATTGACGGTCGACCATTCAGATGCGGCATGGGAGCGATTGCTGTCCACCTCTGGAATTGGTCGCGCGGGCGATGGCGTGACAGACGTTTCCGCCCAGCATGATCGCTATCTCGCCGACGTGTTCGGATGACCGAGACGTTTGTCGATACGTCCGCGTTGTACGCGTTTCTCGTAGAGGACGATGACAATCACGCGACAGCGGAGGGTGCCCTGATGGCGTTGCGCGACGAACGTGTCGGTTTGGCCACGTCCTCGTTTGTTGTCGTTGAGACGGTCACGTTGCTTCAGGCGCGGGTCGGCGTGGCCACCGTGCGCGCCTTTTACTTCGATTTCTTTCCGTTGCTTCGGGTGGTTGCGGTTGATGAGGCACTGTTTCATCGGGCCATGCACGCTTTGCTGGCGGCATCGAGACGGAACGTCAGTCTCACGGATTGGACGAGTTTCACCCTCATGCGGGAACTCGGCATAGTCCGTGTCTTTGCCTTCGATGCGAACTTCGTGGCGCAAGGCTTTGAGGTGGTGCCGGGCTAGCGTTCTTGACGAGCGCCCGTCGCCACACTTGACCCAAGTCTTGCGAGGGTGCCGCGAATCGCTCTTGGACGGCTCGTGTACCCACGAGACGCGCTAGAGCTGATAGCGAACTCGCTCGCGCTAGCCCCGCCGCTGCCTTTTCCAGTATTCTCGCCCGCCTTTGACCGATAGCAGGGGAGATCCGCAATGAGCGTGGACGGACGCGTGGCCATCGTGACGGGAGCGGGCGGCGGGCTTGGGCGCTGTCACGCGCTGCTGCTCGCCGAACACGGCGCGAGGGTCGTGGTGAACGACTTGGGCGGCAATGTCGATGGCAGCGGTCAGGGCGACATGGCGGACCGCGTCGTCGAGGAGATCCGCGACAACGGCGGTGAAGCGGTCGCAAACAAGGCCAGCGTCGCGACCCGGGATGGTGCGAAAAGCATCGTCGAGGACGCGGTCAACGCGTTCGGGACCGTGGACATCTTGGTCAACAACGCGGGCATCCTGCGGGACAAGTCGTTCAAGAAGATGACCCTTGATGAGTGGGACATCGTCATCAACGTCCACCTGAACGGCACGGCCTACGTCACGTGGCACGCCTGGCCGATCATGTACGACAAGAACTACGGCCGGGTGATCTTCACCTCCTCCGTGTCCGGTATCTTCGGGAGCTTCGGCCAGTCGAACTACGGGGCCGCCAAGATGGGCATGGTGGGGCTCATGAACAACCTCGCCCGGGAAGGGGCGTCCCACAATGTCCGTACGAACTGCCTGTCCCCCGGGGCCGCGACACGCATGACGGCAAGCGTGCCCGGCAGCACCATCGACCCGGACAAGCCGAATCCCGCCAACCACCCGGGCCTGGTTAGCCCAGCGGTGCTCTACCTGGCCGGCGAAGATGCGCCCAACGGGCGGATCATCCAGGCCATGGGCGGGCGTTTCTCGTCGAACATGGTGTATTCCAATGCCGGCGTCGATCTCGGCGTCGATGCGTCGTTCGAGACCCTGGAACCCGAGATCGAGAACATACTGGACATGTCCGAAGCGCAGGCGGGAAGCAAGTTCCAAAGCGCCAACGCCTGATGGCACTTCACGGCCACGTCCGGGTCAAGCCAGCGCGTATAGATCCTCGAGGGAATACCAGCTTGCGTCACCCGCCCGCGAGGCGGGCTTGCTGCGGACGAAGTACCGCCTGTTGAGGGTGGCACCGCGGCTGTTTCGGTAGAGTCCGGCCTTCCGGGCGAGTTCGTCTTCGAGGGCCCTCGGCGAGCGCACGGGACCCCACTTGCACTCGCCTAGGTCCGTCCAGTTGTCGCCGCGCAGACCCACGACATCGATCTGGGTCTCCTTGCTCCAGAACTCGCCCACCTCGAACGCCGCACCGACGCCTTCCCCGGCGTAGATGAGTGGCAGTGCCTCCCGACACAGCCGCTCGAAGCCGTCGCCGAACCAGGACGCCAGCGACGGCTTGATCGAGTCGCCGAACGTGCGCGCGACGCCAGCGCTCTTGAGGGCGCTGGTGTTGGGGAACACGAAGCGGAAGTGGAATCGGAACAGGGCGTCGTCGATGGTGAACCGCACCTGCTTGGGATTGGGACGACCGCCGTCGAGTGGATGTCGGCGTCGGACATAACCCATCGCTACGAGCTGCTCGAAATAGTAGTGCAGGTTTCGTTCGGGCAGTCCCGTGGCATCGGCGACCGCGCGCGCGGTGCGCTCGCCGGACGCGATGGCGAAGAGGACGGCGTAGTACGGTGCCACCTCCCGGAGTTCCTCCCGAAGCAGGAACGCCGGCTCGTGGAACAGGGGGGCGAACTCGTCGAGCAGGTTGTCGCGGATGTTCGCGTCGATGGATTGTCTATCGTCGAGGCACAGCAGGTATTGGGGTAGGCCGCCGACTAGGAAGTATGCCTTCGCCTGATCGACGCGCGACCATCGGGGATGGAATCGGGCCGCGTCCCGGTAGCCGAACGGCTGTAGGTGGATCTGCGCCGTGCGGCGCCCGAACAGGGGGCTCGATCGCCCTAGCACCTCGCGCTCCATGAATCCGAGATAGGATCCGCACAGCAGCAGGACCACGGCCCCTGAAGATCTCCAGTTCCGGTCCCAGCACTCCTGCAAGGCAGAGACGACCCCCGGGTCCGACGCGGCGATCCATTGGAACTCGTCCAGCGCAAGGACCAGCTTGGAACTCGGGTTCGCCGTGCGCCATTGCTCGACGACGGTATTGAAAGCTGTCGACCAGTCCGCGATGCGAAGCTCGGCGAGCAAGGGCATGTCGAGCGCAACCGAGGCCTGCCCCAGGAACTCGCGTACCTGCAATCCCTGAGGCGATTGCTTGCCGAGGTAGTAGACGCCCGGGTGGTCCTTCAGGAATTTGAGGATCAGTTCGCTCTTGCCGACCCGGCGACGACCGTAGATGGGAATGAACGCCGAATGAGGCGACTCGGCTGCCCGGGCGAGCAGCCGAAGTTCATTCGCGCGTCCCACGAATTGGTCCATGCCGGGCGAGTCTGCCCATTGCGCCGCGTTTCGCCAAGTCGTATTACGACAAGTTGTGTTACGACAAGTTGTGTTACGACAAGTTGTGTTACGACGAATTGGAACTAGACGAACGATTCAGCCTTCGAGTCGGCGACGGGCAATGGTATTCGGTGCTAGTCTGCCGCGTCACAATTAGGCTGGTATTTGTGGAGGCCGACTTCGTGCCGAAGACGTGCCTAGGGGTAACCTGGGCCGGCACATCCTCGCTTCATTTACGCGGTTCCCAGACCAAGCCCCTTGGGAGAGGTTCAACGTATTGGTGACACCGGAGACTACCGGCGTAGATCCAGTGCGATGATCTCGATGTCCGCGGCCGCACCGTAAAGGCGCGAGGACTTGTGGGACACCTCGGCTGGCGGCATCAGCGCGGGCCACATATCGGAGACCCCGTCGATGATCCCGCGGATGCGGCCGAAGACGGATTCGTGACCGGGATGGTCCGCTGCCGCCCGCTGCGCCCATAGGCCGGCCACCTGGGTGAATCCGTAGGCGTCCTGGTATTCGTGGGCGTTGGCCGGGACGCCGTCGACGATGCCGATGGCGTACTCCTCGGCGGCTTCTCGAACGAGCCGAGCGATCACCTCTGCGACGAGTGGCGGCGAGACGTCGACAACGTCCTCGTTCTCTGCGATGGCTGAAACGAGTTCCGCGTAACGGGATTGGACGTCGTCTTCGTCTCTCCGGGCAACCGCTTCCGCGTGGGCTTGGAGTTCGGCGGCGAAACCGCCGGAACCGCGAGCCGCGAACTCCGTTTCCATGGGTTCGTACAGTTCGTCGGTCGGATGCTTGGCGTGCGTAGCAGCGGCCTCCCGCTCGCCGATTTCGAACAACGCATTGCCGACCAAAAGGTGCCCCCGCATCAGGCCGAGCCGGTAGAGGTATGCGGTATCGTCCATCTTCGGCTCAAGCCGCCCGATCATTCCCGCCGTCTCTCCAGGGGGCGGCTGGGTGCGATCTTCAACGCCGCATGCCGCGAATGACGCGCAGGCGATCGCGGAGAGGATCCAACGTAAGCGCCGGGTCATCGCCAGCCCGCCCGGTCGTAGGCCTTCACGGCCAGGGACTGGTGGGCGCCGAGCACCGCCGCGTTGACGGCGTCCTCCTTGAATTCGCCGAGCGCCGCGATGGGTCCGGACGCCGGCCCGACCACGGGGTACTCGTTGTTCCCTTCGGCGAAGAGTCGCTGCGCGTCGTCACCGGTGAGGTATTCGAGGAACCCTACGGCATTGTCCCGGTGCGGTGCATGCCGGGTGACGCCGGCGCCGCTGATGTTGACGTGGGCGCCGCGGTCGTCCTGGTTGGGAAACAGCACGCCCAGGCCGTCGACTACCGCGCGCTCCTGTTGATCATCGGTGCCCAAGAGTCGGCCAATGTAGTAGGTATTGGCGATGCTGACCTCGCACTCGCCGGCGGCGACGGCGCGGAGCTGGGCCGTGTCGTTGCCCTGGGGTTGACGGCGGAAGTTCGCCACCACGCCGTTCGCCCACTCGCTCGCGCTCTTCTCGCCGTTGTGCTCGATCATGGAACCGAGCAGGGACAGATTGTAGATGTTGCCCGATGACCGCATGCAGACCTTGCCGACAAGCCTCGGATCGGCGAGATCCTCGTAGCGGGAGATACCTTCCGGGAGTCCCGCCGCCTTGTTGTAGACGATGACCCGTGCGCGCTTGGACAGGCCGAACCAATGGCCGCCGGCGTCGCGCAGGTGCGCGGGAATCCTCTCCTTCAGCACGGCCGAATCGACGGCCTGGAAGACGCCCGCCTGCTGGGCCCGCCAGAGCCGGCCGGCGTCGACCGTGATCAGGAGATCGGCCGGGGAGAACTCGGCCTCGTTGACGATGCGTTCGATCAGGGCGTCGCTTCCGCCCTCGATCAGGTTGACGCGAATGCCTGTCCGTTCCTCGAAACGTTCGTAGAGAGCGAGGTCGGTGTCGTAGTGGCGCGCGGAATAGACGTTGACGACATTGCCGTCGTCTGCTGCCGTCGCCATTGCGGCGAGCACAAGACCTGAAGCCAAGAGTCGAATAGGGGACATACCGAAATGCACATGCAAACGAAAATCATTTGCGATTGTAAACGAATGTGTCGTCTTGGTTAAAGCTTGCCGTCACGAAGTCGCCAACGCCGAACCCCGGATGGTCGGCCATGCTGGCGCGGAGCGTCTCGCCCCGATGCTCGACGAAGACCGTGTACCGATCGCCCAGGAATCGGATGTCCGCGACTCGGGGTCCTTGGCTCGAGGGGCGGAGCGCCACATCGTTGGGCCGCACCACGACGTCCACGGGACCGTCGATGTGGTTTGCCTTCCAGGGCAGGTGACCGAATGCGGTCGCGATGACGCCGTCGTGCAGAGTGCCGCGAACGTGCTGGGCTTGGCCGAACAGTTCCGCCACGGTCTTGTGGGCGGGCCGGTGCCAGATTTCATCCGGGCGCCCGGCTTGGACAATGCGCCCGTCTTCGAGGATGGCGATGTGGTCGGCAAGTTCCAGGGCCTCCTCGGGATCGTGGGTGACGAGCAGCGTGATGCCGCCCGTGGAACGAAGCGCCCGCCGCGCATCTTCCCGCAGTGTGCGTCGCATGGTCGCGTCGACGTTCGCGAAGGGCTCGTCGAGCAGGATTGCCCGGGGCGTCGGCGCCAGGGCCCGGGCAAGTGCCACGCGCTGCTGTTGACCACCGGAGAGGGTGTCGGGATAGCGTTCGGAAAGCTCGGCGAGCCCAACCGACGCCATGCATGCCTCGGCCACCCGCCGTCGTTCGGAAGAACCCATCGGGCGCAGCCCGAACTCGACGTTGGCGCGCACCGTCATGTGTGGGAAGAGCACATGATCCTGGAACACGAGCCCGATCGGCCGATGCTCGGGCGGGGGCTCGCGGCCGGGTTGGAACAGCATCTCGCCGTCGAGCAGGACGGTTCCCGATTGCAGCCGCTCCAGGCCGGCCGCCAGGCGAAGCAACGTGCTCTTGCCGCTTCCCGAAGGCCCGAGCAGGCAGGTGATCTCGCCAGCCCGGGCGGACAACGTCACGTCTTCCAGCACGAGGTCTTCGCCGTAGCGGTGGCTGACCTGATCGAATTCGAGGGCCATTCGGGTCGAGTATACGCACGGGGCCGGGGTGACGTCGGTACCTGGAACCGCCCCATAGCCGGATCGGCCGCGTCCGAACGACGCGCCTTCGCCATTCGCTGTGCGCCGCCTCCGCATCCGGCCCAGCCACACCGACCTCGCATGGACAAACGCCACGGTCGCGAGCTCCCTAGGGCGTTTGTTCCATGGATGGCCGTGGGACAATAGGCGGATGAACCGTCTTTGGACCGTCCTCGCCTGGGTGATCGCGACGCTCGTCGGGATTCCCATCATCGTCGTGGCGGCGGCACTCGTCACGCCCGAGAGCGCTTCATGGTCGCATCTGCGCGAGACGGTTCTCGCCGGCTACGTCGTCAATACCATCGCTTTGACGGTGGCGGTTGGCGGGCTCGCCGCACTGATCGGAGTTGCCGCCGCGTGGACGGTGGCGACACGGGAATTCCCGGGCCGGCGGGTGTTCTCCTGGGCGCTTGTTCTGCCGCTGGCGGCGCCCGCGTACGTGGTCGCCTATGTTTACACCGACCTCTTGGAGTTTGCGGGTCCCCTCCAGAGCGCACTGCGCGCCGCGACAGGTTGGGCGGCAGGGGACTACTGGTTTCCGCCGATCCGCTCGCTGCCCGGTGCAGCCCTGGTGTTGAGCCTGGTGCTCTATCCGTACGTCTATCTGTTGGCGCGAACGGCATTCGAGACCCAAGCGGCCTCGCTGTTCGAGGCCGCGCGGGTTTTGGGTGCCCCGCCCCGGAGGGCTTTCGGGACCGTCGCCCTGCCGGCCGCACGCCCCATCATTGCCGGGGGAGTCGCGTTGGCGATGATGGAGACCGTGGCCGACTACGGCGTCGTCGACTATTTCGGCGTATCGACGTTCACGACGGGCATCTTTCGAACCTGGTTCGCGCTCGGCGACCGGGCGGCCGCGCTTGAATTGGCGGCTTGGCTGTTCGTGCTTGCCCTGGTTCTGGTGCTCGCGGAGCATACCGCCCGGCGAGGACGATACAGCAACCCGGTGGCACGGGACGTGGTGGCGCCACGGTTGCTTCTGCATGGTACGCGTGCCGCCTTGGCAACCATCGGCTGTTCGATTCCGGTGTTGTTGGGATTCGTTGTCCCCGTGGGCGTTTTGGCAGCCCACGCTGTCGCATTGGGCGACCCGCTTTTCGGCACCGGCTTTGGCGACTTTGTCACCAACAGCGTGCTGGTCGCTAGTGCGACGGCTGGCGTGGCGACCCTGTTGGCGGTCTGCCTGGCCTACAGCGGGCGCTTGAGCGGTGGTCGGTCGACGGGACTCGCACTACGCGCCGCAACGCTCGGCTACGCACTGCCCGGCACCGTGGTCGCGGTGGGCGTGCTGGTGCCGCTGGCGTTCCTCGACAAGTCCATTGCCCGATTCCTGGCTGGACACGGGATGGATGTCGGGCTGTTGTTGACCGGGACGGTCGCTGCCCTGGTATTCACCTACGTGGTCCGGTTCCTCACGGTGGCGTACAACGCCTGCGACGGTGGGATGGCGAAGGTACACCGGAACTTGGACGCCGCCGCCCGGACACTCGGCGCGACGCCGCGCCGGGTACTCGCCGCGGTCCACTTCCCGTTGACGCGCGCCGCTTTGGCGAGTGCCGCGTTGCTCGTGTTCATCGATGTCATGAAGGAGTTGCCGGCGACGTTGATCCTGCGGCCGTTCAACTTCGAGACGCTTGCAACCCGGGTCTATCGTCTGGCATCGGACGAGCGACTCGCGGAAGCTTCAACGGCCGCCCTGGCCATCGTTCTCGTCGGGGTAGTGCCCGTCGTGCTGCTCAACCTTACGTCGGCACGTCGACGAAAGGACGGTGGCATAGTGCAAGGTGTATTGAACCAGGGAGTGGGCACGAGACATGGATAACAAACTGCGCAGTGCGTTGGACGAAGGCGACCTCGACCGCGTGAGGTCGCTTGTTCTTCTCGGCGCTGCAGAGGCTCGCGCGCAGGTCGGTCTCGGCGCGGAGTCGGACCTCACGACCCTGCAACTGGCCGCTTTGCACGACGAGGAGTTGGCGCATACCCTCCTTGATCGCGGCATGGAATGCGACCTCCATAGCGCTTGTGCGTTGGGTATCCGCAAGCGGATCGCATCCGCGACAGATGTCGAATTCGATACCCTCGCGGAGTGGCTGACGCCCATGGGATTCGCGTTGATCCGCGGCAACTACGACGCGGTCCAGGCTTTGCTGCGCTCTGGCGACGACCCGAATCGCCCCTTGCCGCGCATCGGGTTCTTCGTTTGGGAGCTCGAAGCGATGACCGGAGGGCACGGTACCTGGCTGCCAATCCACTCGGCATCCACCCATGGCTACGCGGACGATGCGCACCGGATCGTGCAACGCCTGATCAAGGGCGGGGCCAGGGTCGATTCGACGAGCCCGCTCGGTGCCCAACCCATCCACTTGGCGGCCATCTACGGGTGGCTGCCCGTCATGTCGACGTTGTTGGATCACGGTGCGGATGCGAATGCCCGCACCCGGGAGATGTCGGATCTGGTTTGGCGGTTGTCGGCGCCGGCCAACGCGCACCGGGCGCATCGGCACACGCCGCTCATGATTGCAGCCCACGAGGGTACAACGGCAGCGGCGCGGCTCTTGCTCAAGCGCGGTGCCACGGTGGGGTTGCGGGACAGTTTCGGTAGTACGGCACTGCATGCGGCGGCAAGCGCCTGGTGGAGCGAGAACACCGAGTTCGTATCCTTGCTCCTCGAATCCGGCGCGGACCCGAGCGCCCGGAATAGCCGAGACCGTACGCCCCGTGACCTCGCGGCTGCGGCGGGCTATGCGGCATCCGCCGCATTGCTCGCCGGGCAATGAGGCCGGGTAGGGCGGCTGATAACATCGTCCCCATGTTTGCCGAATCGTCGCCGGCCGAACTCGGTCGTCTCAACTTCGAAAACCGGTTCGCGTTGGCGCTGCCCGCGGACCCGGAGTCCGACAACTTCCGGCGCCAGGTGGCCTCGGCCTGCTATTCCCGCGTGATGCCCACGCCGGTGAGCGAGCCGCGGCTCGTGGCGTGGTCGCCGGAAGCCGCAGCGCTCTTGGACCTTCCGTCGGAAGTCGACCAGAGCGGCTTGTTCGCGGAGGTGTTCGGCGGCAACCGCGTGCTCGACGGCATGGATCCCATCGCCACCTGCTATGGCGGCCATCAGTTCGGCAACTGGGCGGGGCAACTCGGCGATGGTCGCGCGATCAACCTAGGTGAAGTCCTCAACCGCCGGGGTGAGCGCTGGACTGTGCAGTTGAAAGGCGCGGGACCGACCCCCTACTCCCGGACGGCGGATGGCCTCGCGGTGTTGCGGTCGTCTTTGCGCGAGTTCGTGTGCAGCGAGGCGATGTTCCACCTCGGGGTACCCACCACGCGGGCGTTGTCGCTCGTGCTGACCGGCGACGAGGTGGTTCGGGACATCCTCTACGACGGCCACCCCGCACCGGAACCCGGTGCCGTGGTCTGCCGGATCGCGCCGTCCTTCACCCGGTTCGGACACTTCGAGATCCTCGCTTCGCGACGGGAAACGGACCTGCTTCGCCGCCTGGTGGACTTCACCATCGAGACGGACTTCCCGGAACTTGCGGACGAAGGCGAGGCGAAGCAGCGGACGTTGGCCTGGTTTGCGGAGGTGTCCGACCGCACCGCGGACATGATCGTGCACTGGATGCGCCTCGGATTCGTGCATGGCGTGATGAACACCGACAACATGTCGGTGCTTGGGCTCACCATCGACTACGGCCCGTACGGCTGGCTCGAAGGCTACGATCCAACCTGGACGCCCAATACGACGGATGCCTCGACCCGGCGCTACCGGTTCGGTGCCCAACCCGCCGTCGCGCAGTGGAACCTGATGCAACTGGCCAAGGCGATCTTTCCCCTGATCGAGGATGCCGACCCCTTGAACGAGGTCTTGAACGGTTTCGCGGCGCGCTACACCCGCGGCTCCGAAGCGATGGTCGCGGCGAAACTCGGGTTGCGGGAGTACCTGCCGAGCGATGAGCAACTCAGTACGGAGCTATTCGAACTGATGGGGGCGGTCGAGACCGATATGACGCTGTTTTTCCGGAACCTGGCGGACATCGACCTCGAGCATCCGATCATGGATCCCCTCATGGATGCCTACTACGAGCCCGCCGCGCTGTCGCCGGTGCTGCGCGAACGGACGGAGGTCTGGTTGCGAACCTACGCACAGCGCCTCCGCGCGGAGAATTGGCCCCAACGGGTGGCCCGGATGAATGCGACGAACCCGCGTTTCGTGCCCCGGAACTACCTGGCGCAACTTGCCATCGACGAGGCCGAGCGCGGCGAGTTCGCGTTGCTCCAGGAGTTGATGGACGTACTGCGCCGTCCCTACGACGAGCAGCCGGGCCGGGAACGCTTCGCCGAGAAACGCCCGGAATGGGCGCGCCACCGCGCCGGGTGTTCGATGTTATCGTGCAGTTCGTGAACGGTTCGAAGACGATGAAAAGAGCATTCGCCTTTGTCCTGGTCGCGGCGGCGGCCTCGGCGTCATGCTCCGATGAGGCACCGCCGGGTCAAACGACGGAAACGCCTATGGAACGGATGATGTCGGAAATCCAGATGGACGCCCGGCGAACGGCGTCGTACACGGGTATCGATCAAATCGGCGATGCCGTCGTCGGTGCCATGCATGCCACGTTGCGCGAGGAGTTCGTGCTGCCGCGCAACCGGTCGCTTGCCTACGCCAATCACCCGTTGCCGATCGGCCACGGACAGACCATCTCGCAGCCGTTTATCGTGGCCATCATGACCGAGGTGCTGAACGTTGAGCCCCACCACAAGGTCTTGGAGATCGGTACGGGCTCGGGCTACCAGGCGGCGGTGCTTTCGCATCTCGTCGCGGAGGTCTACACCATCGAGATCGTCCCCGAACTGGCCGAGACGGCGACGAAGCGGCTGCAGCGACTCGGCTACGACAATGTCCACGTGCGCACCGGGGACGGCTGGTACGGTTGGCCGGAGCATGCCCCCTTCGACGGGGTGATCATCACCGCCGTCAGCGACGAGATCCCGCCCGCGCTGGTCGAACAGCTATCCGACGACGGACTCCTGGTCATGCCCCTCGGCGACGACGACGGATTCCAGGAACTCGTCGTCTACTCGAAGCGAACGGGCGTCTCCACGCCCTTGTTCCCGGTCCGGTTCGTGCCCTTGACGGGGGACCATTGACCGCCTGCCCGGTCCCGTGGGGACCTTGGTTGACGTCCAGCAACTCCCGGTCTTCATGTGGCATGAGGTCCCGGCGCGCGCCCGACATTGCCTCCACGAAATCGTCGGTGACGCGCGGCGCGTGACGAAAGTAGTCGTTCCAGTCTTCGTAGACCGGACGGGCGAGCTTCCGCCTCGGGATTGCGGAGGACTTGGGTACTTTCCTACCAGAGCAAGGCATACATCGTCCTATCGTCCGACTAGTAGAGGAACATACGGCCTCTGGTTCATGCCGGCAACGTCTTTGCATTTCAGCGCGTCGCCGTGGCAGTCTCGCTCGTTCGATGTGACTTGCCGGAACGTCCCGAAGATGAGCGACTCCGAAACCTGGGAGACCCTGGTTCGACCGTACCGCGAACTGATCGCGGGAATCGGCGAGGAACCGGATCGGGAGGGGCTGCGCTATACGCCCCAGCGCGCCGCCAAAGCGCTGGCGTTTTTGACCCGGGGCTACGGCCAGAGCCTGGACGAGGTCGTCAACAACGCCTTGTTCGAGACCGACCTCGACGAGATCGTGCTGGTCAAGGACATCGAGCTCTACTCGCTCTGCGAGCACCATGTGCTGCCGTTCATCGGCAAGTGCCACGTGGGTTATCTGCCGAAAGGCCGCGTGCTAGGTCTCTCCAAGGTTGCCAGGGTCGTCGACATGTATGCGCGTCGCCTGCAGATCCAGGAGACCCTGACGCAGCAGATTGCCAACACGATTCTTGAGGTCACGGGCGCGTCCGGCGTCGGCGTGATCGTCGAAGCCCAGCATCTATGCATGGCCATGCGGGGCGTCGAGAAGCAGCATTCGACGATGAAAACCTCGGTGATGCTCGGCAGTTTCCGTGACAACCCGCCGACGCGTTCCGAGTTCCTGCAGTTGGCCGGTAACGCCTAAGGCGCACATGTCGCGCTATCGCATCGCAGTCATCCCCGGCGACGGCATCGGCAAGGAGACCATGCCGGAAGGTATCCGCGTACTCGACGCCGTCGGTTCACGTTTCGGCATCGATTTCGACTGGGAGACCTTCGACTGGGGCTGCGAGCGCTACGCCCGCACCGGGGCAATGATGCCCGAGGACGGCATCGAGACCATTCGTGGCCACGACGCCATCTTCCTCGGTGCCGTCGGTTTCCCCGGAGTTCCCGACCATGTCTCGTTGTGGGGCCTGCTGATTCCCATCCGGCGACACTTCGAGCAGTACGTGAACCTGCGTCCGGTGCGGCTTCTCAAGGGCGTTGAATCGCCGTTGCGGGGCCGCACGTCGAAGGACATCGACTTTCTCGTCGTGCGCGAGAACAACGAAGGCGAATACTCGGACATCGGCGGACGGCTGTTCCCCGGCACGGACGACGAGGTGGTGGTCCAGGAGAGCGTATTCACCCGGCGCGGCACCGACCGGATCATCCGCTACGCCTTCGAGCTAGCCCGACGACGCCCGCGGCGCCAGGTCACCTCGGCCACGAAGTCCAACGGCATCAAGCATACGATGCCGTTCTGGGACGAGCGCTTCGAGGCGGTGGCGGCCGACTATCCGGACATCGAGACCGCGAAATACCACGTTGACATCCTCGCCGCACAGTTCGTCCTGCACCCGGACTGGTTCGATGTCGTGGTCGGCAGCAACCTGTTCGGCGACATTCTCTCGGACTTGGGCCCTGCAGTGGCGGGCACCATCGGCATCGCGCCGTCGGCGAACATCAACCCGGAGCGGGAGTTTCCGTCGATGTTCGAACCCGTGCATGGCTCGGCGCCCGACATCGCGGGAAAGGGCATCTGCAATCCGATCGGTCAGATCTGGTCGGGGGCGATGATGCTGGAGCACCTCGGCCACGAGGATGCCGCGCGGGCCGTCGAGACGGCCATCGAGGCCGCGCTTGCCGACCCTGCGGTCCTAACCCCCGATATGGGCGGTGAGGCGGATACGGTGGCGCTGGGCGAAACGATCATGCGCACCGTCGCGAACACCGACGTGTCTCCGTAAAGGCCCGATCGTTGTCGTCCCGCGCGGGTTCGGGCGTGCCGACCGCAACACGGCTGACCCGATACACTACGCCGGACAGCGCCGGATGGTTCGGTGGACATGCTCACGACCGGTCAACTGATCTCGCTCATGAATGCCCACGAGTCCGACCGCGTGGAACTGACCATGTCCACCAACAACACGGACAAGTTCTGCGAGGCCATATGCGCTTTCGCCAACGACTTCCCCAATCATCGCCAGTACGGCTATCTGCTCGTGGGAGTGGACGACAACGGCAACCCGGGTGGATTGACTGTTACCGACCAATTGCTGCGCAGACTCGGCGACCTTCGGTCCAACGTCAATCTGGAGCCGCTGCCGGCAATGACCGTACAGAAATATTCCCTGCCGCAGGGCGATGTTGCTGCCGTGGAAGTGGCGCCATCGGACCTGCCTCCCGTGAGGTACAAGGGGAGGGTCTGGATCCGCATCGGTCCGTCGCGCCGTGGTGCCAATCAACAGGAGGAGCGGATTCTCGTCGAGCGGCGGGGTGCGCTGCAGAAGCCCTTCGACCTCCGCCCGTGCCTCGATTGCTCGTTCGACGACCTTGTTCCGGGGCTTTTCCTGGCGAGCTACCTGCCCGCTGCGGTCGACAGGGAGGTCATCGAAGAGAACCGGCGCGAGGTCCGAGAGCAGATGGCGTCGTTGCGACTCTATGACATGGACGCGGACTGTCCGACGAATGGCGCGGTCCTGCTATTCGGCAAGGATCCACTGCGCTGGATTCCTGGCGCTTGGGTTCAGTTCGTTCGTTGGGCGGGTGATTCAATGTCGGCCGACGTCACCGAAGACAAGCGTTTCAGCGGCGACTTGGTCAACGTCCTGCGTGACTTGGATGCCCTGGTTGCTGCACAGATTCAAGGTCGACCGGTACCCGAATCCACACTTCGGGAACGGACGGACGCGGACTACCCAGCGGTGGCGATTCGAGAGCTTCTGCTGAACGGCATCATGCACCGAAGCTACGAATCCAATGCGCCGGTTCACTTCTATTGGTACGAGGACCGCATCGAGATCCAGAACCCAGGGGGCCTTTACGGCATGGCCACACCCGAGAACTTCCCCGCTCGCACCGACTATCGCAACCCAGTGGTGTCGGAGGCGATGGCGACACTCGGCTATGTCAACAGGTTTGGACGCGGCGTGATCCGTGCGCGTGAAGCCTTGGCGCACAACGGCAATCCCGCACCGGAATTCGAACTCGATGATCCCACTGGTGTCGTCGCGGTCATTCGGAGAGAGACGTGAGGACCATCGCTTTCTTCAACAGCAAAGGCGGCGTCGGAAAGACGACGTTGGTCTACCACCTCGCTTGGATGTATGCGGAACTTGGCGCCTCCGTGGTCGCTGTAGACCTCGATCCGCAGTCGAATCTCAGCACGATGTTCCTCGGCGATGAACGATTGGTTGAACTGTGGCCCGAGCGCGAACACCCGCAGAGCGTCTTAGGGGCGATTTCACCGATTCTGCGCGGGCTGGGCGACATCACCGAGCCGCATGTCGAGAGCATTGCACCGAATCTGGGCCTTGTCGTTGGCGACCTTGCCCTGTCGCGTTTCGAAGCCAAGCTGTCTTCGGCTTGGCCAGCCTGCTTGGATAACGATGAAGCGGCCTTCCGCGCCGAGTCGGCCTTTCATCGTCTGATCGTGCAGGCAGCCAACAAGCGAGAAGCAAGCGTGGTATTGATCGACGTCGGCCCGAACCTCGGCGCGATCAATCGCGCGGCGATCATAGCGGCGAATTCCGTGGTTCTGCCGCTGGCACCGGATCTGTTCTCGCTCCAGGGGCTCCGGAATATCGGGCCGACGCTGAAAGACTGGCGCAGGGAATGGCGCGACCGGCTCGAACGCACAACCGTCGATGCGGATCTGCCGTTGCCTGCGGGCGACATGCATCCCGCCGGCTACGTGGTGATGCAACACGCCGTGCGCGCGGGGCGACCCACGCTCGCCTACCGGAAATGGACGACGCGGATTCCCGCCGTCTACGCGCAGGAGGTCGTGGGCGTTCCCGGTCCTTACCTGGAGTCTACCGACGACGACGATCATTGCCTTGCGACGCTGAGGCACTACCGTAGTCTCATGGCGATGGCGCAGGAAGCCCGCAAGCCGGTGTTCCACCTCAGGGCGGCCGATGGTGCGATTGGCGGCCACCTGCACGCCGCACAGGACTGTCAGCGCGACTTCGAAGCGCTGGCAACGGTCATAGCGGGCAAATGCGGTCTGGCTTGGTGAGGATGCCGTGGTTGAGCGACCACCGCCAACGTGGGCCGCTAGTCGTGTCACCCTTGCGCCCCCCAAGGGAGTCCCCTACAACGTCGCCGTGATCTCGCCGAGCTTCTGGGTGAGCAGGCGGTTTTCCCGATAGTCGATGGGGATCACCACCAGGCTCGGTCCCGGATCCCTGAACGACTGCTCAAGCACATGCCTGAGGTCCCGGCTGTTCGAGCAGTAGTAGCCGTTCCAGCCGAACGCGTCGGCGAGCTGCAGCCATTTCGGGTTGCCGAACGACAAGTCGGTGTGACGCCCGAACTCGTTCTCCTGTTTCCAGGCGATGAGCCCGTATTCGTTGTCTTCCCAGACGAGCACGGTGATTTCGCTACCCAACCGACGGGCGGTCTCCATCTCCTGGACGTTCATGAGAAATCCCGCGTCGCCGCACACCGCGAGAACCCGTTGCTCCGGAAACACGAGGTTGGCGGCGATGGCACCGGGCAGCGCGAACCCCATGGAACAGAACCCGTTCGGGATCAGGCAGGTATTCGGCTCGTAGCAATGGTAGTGGCGGGCGATCCACATCTTGTGGGCGCCGACGTCGGACAGCAGGATGTCCGTCGCACCCATCACGGATCGGGCGTCGATCAACGCCTTCTGCGGGCGGATCGAGCCTTCGGTGTCGTCGTCGGCGTGCTCCGCGATGTCGTCGAGCATGTCCGCACGGAGGGCGCGTTGGTCTGCAAGGTCGAAATGGAGTCCTCCCGCTTGGTCGACCCGCTCGTTGAACATCCACAGCAGGTGGGCGAGGTCGCCGACCAGTTCGACGGTGGGCACGTAATGCGCATCCACCTCCGCAGGCAGGAAGTCGGCGTGGATGATCGGCTTGTCGGCGTTGGGGTTCCACAGCCGGGGGTGGTATTCGACCATGTCGAAGCCTAGGGAAATCACGAGGTCGGATTCGTCGATGGCAAGGTTCACCCGGTCGCGGGTTCCGAGTCCCGCCGTGAACAGGCAGTACTCGGCGCCCATGTCGACGCACCCCTTGGCCATGAACGTGCTGACGACGCCGATGCCCGTCTTCTCGCAGAACAGCTTCAACTGCCGGCTGGCGCGTCGGCGAATGCAGCCGTTGCCGGCGAGGATGACCGGCTTCTTGGCTTCCCGAAGCAATTCGAATGCCTGGTCGACGATCTTGTCGTCGGTTACCGGGCGTCGGCGGCGGCGGGGCGGAATGGGCTTGGCGTCGGTATCGAGCTTGGCGATGTCCTCGGGGAGCTCGATGTGAACGGCGCCGGGTTTCTCGGTGGTGGCGATGCTCACGGACTTGCGGATGATCTCGGGGATGGCCTCCGGCGTTCGCACCGTTTCCGCCCACTTCGTGACCGGTTCGAACATGGCCACGACGTCCATGACCTGATGGGACTCCTTGTGGAGGCGGTGCGTGGTGCCCTGGCCCGTGAGCACAAGGAGGGGGGAGCGGTCCATATTGGAGTCGGCGACCCCGGTGATGAGATTGGTCGCGCCCGGCCCGAGGGTTCCTAGGCAGGCGGCCGGCGTACCCGTAAGCCGCCCGTAGACCTCGGCCATGAACGCCGCGCCCTGTTCGTGGCGGGTCAGCACGAAGCGGATGTTCTCCGAGGCCTCGAGCGACATCATGAAGTCGGCGTTCTCTTCGCCGGGGACGCCGAAGATGTACTCGATGCCTTCCTCTTCAAGGCACTTGACGAACAGGTCGGATGCTTTCATGGGCTCTCCCTTGCCGGTGCCGTGGCAAAGACTTGGAGTACGTTATTTCGCGCGGGTTCCGGCACCGTGCGAATGGCGAGGGCCCCCGACGTCAGAGGGGCCGCGTCGGCGGTCGATATCCCGCCGGGTTCACGACGTAGCGGTCGAGGAACAGCGCCGCTTCGTCCATGGTCGGCTGTACCCACTTCGGCCAACGCGCCCAGGTATGCGGCTGTTCGGCGTAGATGTGCATCTCGGCGCGGGCGCCCGCTTCAGACAGGGCGTTGTACATGTTGATGCTCGCCGAGACGGGAACCACCTTGTCGCCGTTGCCGTGCAGGAAGAACGTGGGCGGGAAGTCGGCGTGGACGTATTCGATGGGGCTGGCGGCCTTCGCCGCCGTCGGCGTCGCGGCGTCGCCGAGAATGGCGGCTGCGCTTGTGCCGCCCGAAGTACGATCTCCGATGTAGAACGTGACGGGCGGGTAGACGGCGATCACCGCCGAGACCGACGTGTCGACTCCGGCGTGCCCACCATCGCCCTCGAACTCGTTGCGACCCGGCGTGGCGGCCAACAGCAGGGCGAGGTGGCCGCCCGCCGAATTTCCGAGGACCGCGATTCGGTCACCCTCCACGTCGAGCGAGCCCGCGTTGGCGCGAAACCATCGCATGGCGGCCTTCACGTCGTGAATTTGCGCGGGCCATGGCGCTTCCGGCGTCAACCGGTACTCGATGGCGACGCAACTGAAGCCACGTTTGGCCAAGGCGGTCGACTGCGGCGGCATCATGGCCTTCGAACCGATGCGCCAACCCCCGCCGTGGATCATCAATACGCCTGCGCCGTTGGGATTCGCCGGTCGATAGATGTCGGCGTGCAGGTTCCGCCCGCCGCCTGTGCCGACGACGACATCTTCTTCGACGAGATCCGACATGGCTCCTCCGCTCGGTCTAAGGGCCCCTATTGATCGATGCCGCCGAGGCAGAGGTACTTGACCTCCATGAACTCGTCGAGGCCGTAGTGCGAGCCCTCCCGGCCGATCCCGGATTCCTTCATGCCGCCGAAGGGCGCGACCTCCGTGGAGATGATGCCGACGTTTATGCCGACAATGCCGTATTCCAGGGCTTCGCCGACCCGCCAGATCCGGCCGATGTCCCGACTGTAGAAGTAGGCGGCCAGGCCGAACTCGGTGGCATTGGCGAGACGGATCGCGTCTTCCTCGGATTCGAACTTGAACAGCGGCGCCAGCGGGCCAAAGGTCTCCTCCCGGGCGACCTTCATCGTGGGCGTGACGCCGGTTAGGACCGTCGGCTCAAAAAAAGTGCCGCCAAGGGTGTGGCGCTTGCCCCCTGCGACCACGCTAGCACCGGCTTCGACGGCGTCGCGGATATGGTCTTCGACCTTCTCCACGGCGGCTAGGTCGATCAACGGGCCCTGTTCCACGCCACCGGCGAAACCGGGACCGACGCGCAATGCCGCGCTGGCAGCTGCGAGCTTCGTCGCGAACTCCTCGTAGACGCCCTCCTGGACCAGGAAACGGTTCGCACAGACGCAGGTCTGACCGGTGTTGCGGTACTTGGAAGCGATGGCGCCCTCGACGGCGGCGTCCACATCCGCGTCGTCGAAGACGATGAACGGCGCGTTGCCACCCAACTCCATGGAGACCTTCTTGACCGTTGTTGCGCACTGTTCGAGGAGCAGCTTGCCGACCTCGGTGGATCCCGTGAAAGACAACTTGCGAACGATCGGGTTGGCGGTCAGTTCACCCCCCGTCTGCCGGGATGGTCCGGTAATCACGTTGAAGACGCCGGGTGGAATACCGGCACGGGTGGCGAGTTCGCCTAGCGCCAATGCCGAGTAGGGCGTTGCAGAAGCGGGCCGGGCCACCACCGTGCAGCCTGCCGCCAGCGCCGGGCCTGCCTTTCGCGTGATCATGGCGTTGGGGAAGTTCCATGGCGTGATGCAGGCCACCACACCCACCGGCTCCTTGGTCACCACGATGCGACGATCGGCGAGCGTTGTCGGGATCACGTCGCCGTAGGCGCGTTTGCCTTCTTCGGCGAACCATTCGATGAACGACGCGCCGTAGAGGATCTCGCCGCGCGACTCCGCCAGCGGCTTGCCCTGTTCCGCGGTCATGATGATGGCGAGGTCCTCCTGGTGTTCGAGCATCAACTCGTACCACCGGCGCAGGATGTTGGCCCGTTCTTTCGCCGTCAGTGCCCGCCACGCCGGGTAGGCCGCGTTGGCCGCGTCGATGGCCCGACGGGTCTCGGCCGCGCCGAAAGCCGGCACGATCCCGATGGGCCTTCCCGTGGCGGGATCCGTCACGTCGAACGAGCGTCCCGAGTCGGCATCGTGCCAGTCTCCCCCGACGTAGCATTGCTCGCGGAAAAGGGCGGCGTCTTGCAGGTGGATGCCGGCGACGATCTCAGCGGTAGCGGCGACCATGGGGGTTCTCCTCTCGGTGGCCGTTCGATCATAACAGCCTGTCCTGTTGGCGGAGAATCCGGCGGCGGGCGGGTGATACGCTTCACGAACTTGCGGACACGGGAGCGGCCCAATGACTCGAAAATCAGTCGTCTGTCTTGGTGCCCCGGTAGCGGCCCTTGGCGTGTTGGCCCTCTTGACGGGTCAAGGAGTTAGCGACGAATTGCCGAATCTAGCCGATCGCGCGGGCGGGTTTCTGGGCGCGATGGACGCCCAACAGCGCGAAGCCGGCACGTGGGCGTTCACCGACCGGGAGCGGTTGGACATCCACTATGCGCCCATCGACCTGGAGGGCGTGCGTCACGGTGAGCTTTCGGACACGGCGAAGAGGGCCGGGGAGAGTCTGCTCGCCGCGGTCCTGTCGGCACGGGGCCACGAAAAGACCCGGGCGATCCGGCAATTGGAACTCGATATCCGCCAGCTCGAATCCGGTCGATCGGGTGTCGAGGAGTTCCGCGACCCCGACCGCTACTATTGGGCGGTTTTCGGCGAGCCAGCCGTCGACGCCGCCTGGGGGTTTCGCTTCGAGGGCCACCACCTGTCGTTGAACGTCACCGCCACGCCAGGACAACCGGCCGCAACCTTGCCGCTGTTCCTCGGTGCCCAACCGCGTCTCGTCCCCGAGGGCATGCCCTCCGCCGGCGTCGCGGTACTCGGCGAGGAGGAGCGCCTCGCACGCGAGCTATACGAAAGCCTCGACGAATCCCAGCGCGCGGCGGCCACGCTGGCCTACAAGCGTGATCGTGGCCATATGCTGGGCCAGGTGTCGACGCTGCGCGACCCGGCATCGGTTGGCCTGCCGCGCCGCGACATGAACGACGATCAACGCGCGTTGCTGGACGCATTTCTGGCGGAATTCGCGGGGCTCTGGTGCGCCGAGATCAAAGCCGCCCGACTCGAGGAGATCGACGCGGCACGCGAAGGACTGCACTTCGCGTTCGTTGCCGCAGACCATCCGCCGTTCTCCTTCTACGTGCGTGTCGCTGGCCCCGGCGTCCTGATCGAGATCGACAACACGGCCGGCGGCGATCACCTGCACGCGGTGTGGCATCGTCCCGGCGCGGACTTCGGCGAGGATCTGTTGGCCGCACACCTCGAACGCCATCACGGCGTCTTGGCACGACGGTAGAACCCGGCGCCGCACTGACGGCGCCCCGTGGTCAGGCGTTGGCCAACCCTTGCAGCAACGCGGTCGTCCTGGCGAAGGAGCCTCGGCTGTCGTCCCCGGCGGGGTAGATGCTGGCGATGACTTCGGTGGCACCGGCATCGAAATAGGCCTGAAGCTTGGCGGTCACCTCGTCCTCGTTGCCAACCACGGCGATCTCGCCGGCCTGGTCGATGCCTTCGGCGTCGAGTTGGCGGCGGTAGTTCGGGAGTTGGCCGTACCCTGCGAAGATCTGCACTGCCCGGGCGGTGGCCTGCGCCTTGTCGTCGTGGACGCAAACGGGCAGGGCGGCGATGACGCTCGGCGATTCGCGCCCGGCGTCCGCCGCCGCCTTCGTGATTCTCGGTGCGGTGTGGTTGGCGATGGTGTTCCTGCCCACCATCCAGGTGACCGTGCCGTCGGCGACCTCGCCGGCGGCTTTGAGCATCAGCGGCGCCAAGGCGGAAACGACGACCTTGAAGGGCGATGCGTCGGGACAGGCGAAACCGGTACGCACTTGGTACGTCTCGCCCTGGAAGTCGACCCGGCCTTCGGTAGCCAGTGCCTTTAGTACGGTGACGTATTCGCGCATATGGAGCGCGGGACGGTCGTAGGCGAGGCCCAAGGCTTCGATGCCCGGGGCGTGCGACGGGCCGACACCAAGTACCAGCCGGCCGCCGCAAAGCGCGTTCACCGTCGCCGCCTGTTGCGCCAGGGCGCTGGGGTGGCGTGGATAGGAAGGCACCACGGCCGTGCCGAGTTCAATGCGGTTCGTCTGCTGGCCCGCCAACGCCAACATCGTCAACGCGTCGAAGGTGCCAACTTGGGGCGTCCAGTAGCTCGAAAACCCCTGTTCCTCCTTCTCGACGACCTCGTCCACCAGGCTGGACAGAGGTTTGCCGCGCCGAACGTTGCCGCCGTAGATGCCGATCTTCATGAATGCTCCTTTGGTTTGCTGCTTGGTCCCGCCAACGCTCACGGCTTGGCGGTTGCTTGTGCGAAGCGCATGATAGACGATCTCCCTCGGCCTTCGATGCTTGGGACCATGTTGAAACCGTTGCTCATCGCGATCTGCGGTTTGCCGCTTGCCCTTGCCGGCCAGCTACAGGCGGGCGAATCCCGCGAATCTCTGAATCCGGGGGCCGCATGGGAGGAACGTGATCTGCGTGGCGACGATGCGGTCGAGCAGGCGCAGCGGGCATTGGCGAATGGCGATGCCAACGACCCGCTATTGCGTCTGCGGCTAGCCCACGCGTATTTCGCCACGAACCGCGACGAGAATGCGCTGCAAGAGTACCTGTGGTGCTTGGACGACCTGGAAAGACGGGACGCTCCGCAGTACGCCAGCGAGCAGGTAAGGGTTCTGACGAATCTGATCCGGCTAGCACAGCGGTACGAACCGGCGATGGAGGCCCTTGTTGAGCGGCGCAGTGCGGCGGAAACCCGTCTCCGAAATGGATCACCCGAGCCCTCGGACGCCCTCTTCGTGACGAGCGTCAACCTCGGACTCGCCGACGAAGCAGCCACGCTCGCCCTGTACCAAGACCTCAAGGGCGGCAAGCTCCAGCGATTCGACCTGGCCACTTTGCGCAGGGACGTGCTTCGCATTCTTGCAAAGAACAAACGGTACGCGGAAATCGCGGCGGGGTTTGATGTCGCGGCGCGTGTGGCGGAGGACTTTGACGAGTACGACAAGCTCATGCGCCATTCCGTCGATTGGGACGCCGTCGAAGAACAGATGGATGATTGGACGCGGGAACAGTGGGCCAAGTTGAAAGCGCGATCAGGAGAGTCGAACGATGGGTTCTTGCGTAGAGCTCAGGCGGCGGAGCTACTTGGAGACATCGCCAAGTGGTACGAGATCCTGATCGGTACCGGTCAGTCCGAACACGCCGGAGCGATCGCAACGCGGTTGATCGCAACGCTGGACGATGCGAAGACCCGCAACGCCCTCGCGTTGGCCGGTTACCGCACCGGGTCGCCGGTCGAGGAGAACCTGGTGTACGCCCAAGAAGCCTTCGCTATGACCGGTGGCGAGAATCTCCACATCGTCGACACGCTTGCCAGGTTGCTCGCCAGCTTCAAGCGGCGCGACGAAGCGATTGCCGTTGCCGAGGCGGGGCTCGAAAAGGCAGAGACGACGGCCGAGCGGGAGTTGATGAACGCCTGTCTCGAGTACTGCCGCAAACGGCCCGCCGGTTGACCTCCGCGCCCGCTCTTGGTGCTATGATGCCCCGCTTTGGGGCATTTGCGCGCGCTAGGCTGGCCTTAGGCTGGCGAGGCGCCGCTCTGCGAGGGGCGTGGTGGCGTTCTTTGGCTTCTGGCGCAATTGTTGCTTAGTCTTAATGCAAGGGTAGGCAAACGTGTGAGAAGCCGTCGTGCCCGGTCGTGATGCACGTCGTGGGCAGGATTGCACCGAAAAAAACGGATTCGGCTTGGGCCAGTGGCCCCGTTGGGGTGCGGCCCATAGTGTTTTGACTGAGGAGACAACCAAGGGATGAAGAGTAAGTTGGAATACATCTGGCTGGACGGCATAACGCCGACCCAGAGCCTGCGCAGCAAGACGCGGGTGGAGAGAGACTTCGGGGGAACGCTGGAAGAATGCCCGATGTGGAACTTCGATGGCAGTTCCACCGCCCAGGCCGAAGGCAATGCGTCCGATCTGTTGCTGAAGCCGGTGGCGATCTTCCCGGACCCATGCCGCACGGACGCCTTCCTCGTCATGACGGAGGTAATGAACGCCGATGGTTCGCCCCACGAGTCCAACGGTCGCGCGACGATCGAAGACGACGACGAGGACTTCTGGTTCGGCTTCGAGCAGGAGTACTTCCTTTGGGACACCAGCACCAACCTACCTCCCGGTTTCCCGGCTGGCGGCTATCCCGGGCCGCAGGGTGCCTACTACTGTTCCGTCGGCGCGCGCAATGCGTTTGGGCGGCAGTGCATCGACGAGCATCTGGATGCGTGCCTTGACTCCGGAATCAACGTCGAGGGCATCAACGCGGAGGTTGCCGCAGGCCAGTGGGAGTTCCAGGTATTCGCCAAGGGTGCAGCACGCGCCGGCGACGAGACCTGGGTTGCCCGCTATCTGGCCGAGCGCACCGGCGAGAAATACGGCTACGCGGTCAACTGGCACCCGAAACCGGTGCTCGGCGATTGGAACGGTTCGGGCATGCACGCGAACTTCTCGAATGGCGTCATGCGCGAGTCCGGCGACGAGGAGACGTTCACCAAGATCTGCGAGCACTTCGGCAAGAACATCCCGCGGCACATCGCCGTGTACGGCGCCGACAACGACCAGCGCTTGACGGGTTTGCACGAGACGCAGTCGATCGACAAGTTCAACTACGGCATCGCCGACCGGGGCGCGTCCATCCGGATCCCCATCGTCACCATCGAGGCGGGCTGGAAAGGACGCCTGGAAGACCGGCGACCGGCATCGAACGCCGATCCCTACAAGGTCGCGGCGGCCATCGTCAAGACGACGAAGGAAGCCCTGGCCTCGTAACATCGGTCGCGGCAAACGGGACGTCGCCAAGGCGTCCCGGCGCGCCCTTCGGGCGCGTTGCGCATTCTCGCGGCAACCGGACTCAAGCGCGCTAACGCATTCGCCACTCCGGCGCGCGCTTTTGGGCGAACGCACGCGCCCCTTCCACCGCGTCCTCGGACGACCAGACGGACTCTATCAGCATCGCCCCCATTCGCCGGGCGTAGTCGAGGGGCATTTCGAGCCCCAGGTGCGCGAGCTTGCGGGTTGCCCGCACCGCCAACGGGGCATTGCGGGCAATGGTCTCGGCCATCCCGATGGCGGTGTCGAGAAGATCGGGAAGCGGGACCACCCGGCTCACCAGTCCCATCCGCAATGCCTCCTCTGCGCGCACCGGTTCGCCGAAGAGCAACAGCCACATCGAGTTCGACAGACCTACGAGCCTCGGCAGGTTGAAGGATCGGCCGGGTGGACAAAGACCCACCTTGACCTCCGCCAGGGCCATGTGGGCGTTGTCGGAGCAGATCCGGATGTCGCAGGTGAGGGCCTTCTCCAAACCGCCGCCGTAGGCCGCGCCGTTGATGGCGGCGATCGTGGGCTTGCCGTGGTCCGGCGCGATGCGCTCGAAGCGCGTTATGGGTGGTGGGACCGTCGGGGTTCCGGCGCTCGCCGCCGGACTTCCTGTTCCGCCGCCTCCTTGATGAGCGGGAAGCCGCTGGCCACCAAGGCGCCCGCGACCACGAGGAACACCGTTCTCTGCGTGAACCACGCTTGCTCGTCCAGGGCTTCGACGTTGACGAACCGCGCTGGATCCAAACCGAGTAGATCCGCCTGGGTGGTTGTCAGGGGGTCGCCCAGGAACACCTTGTTGGTCAGGAGATCGAAGAACACCAGCGTCGAAGCGAGTTCGAGCAGCATGGCGATGCCCGACAGCGCTGCGAACACGATGAAGTGCTTGAGTTCCGGCAGCAGGTAGCGCCGCGTGCGCCACAGCGCGGCACCCAGGCCGAAACGCTCAGTGGGCATTGGGTATGAACCCCAACGTGCAATATGCTAGATTAATATCGTTACGCGAGAGATATGTTGATATATCATCAACCACAAATGGGAGGAACGAGCTAATGTCCCGCGTCTCACCCCAAGCATGTCACATCGAACTGCGCAACGCCCGCAAGGCCCGGCGCATGTCGCAACGCGAGATGGAGAGGCGCACGGGAATCCACCAAGCCCGGCTTTCCCGGATCGAGAAGGGGCAGGTGGAGCCCAAGCTGTCGGAGGCCGTCCAGATGGCGCGGGCCGTGGAACTCGATTTCGTGCTTGCACCGCGCCGGGCATTGCTGGCCGTGTTGGGCGTGATCCGCGACTTCGATGGGGAACGCAGGCTCACGGTGCCTGAATTGATATTGGGCAGGAAGGCCGAATGACGGACATTCTCAGGGTTCGCCTGCACGGGCACGATGTGGGCGAAGTCATCCGGTTCGGTAGCGGCCGGATCCAGTTCGAGTTCGACGCCGGATATGTCGAACTTCCCGACCGTCCCACGTTGAGCCAGTCGTTCATCGACGGCAGGGGGGACATCGTGGACGGTGGCCGGGCCACCACCTCGGGCGAGGTGCCGCCTTTCTTCTCCAACCTCCTGCCCGAAGGACGCCTCCGAACTTACTTGGCCGACAAAGCCGGCGTCCGGGAAACCCGCGAGTTCGAATTGCTCGAACTGCTTGGCGCCGACCTGCCCGGGGCGGTCGAAGTGCACCGGGAAGGGTCGCAGGCGGGTCCGTCTCCCGACAACAGACGGTCTTCGGTAGACCTCCCATCGGAGATCATGCGGTTCTCGCTCGCGGGCGTGCAGTTGAAGTTCTCCGCTGTCGAGGAAGCAGCGGGCGGCCTGACCATTCCGGTTCGGGGAACCGGCGGCGATTGGATTGTCAAATTGCCATCGATCCACTACGGGGGCGTTCCCGAGAACGAGTATTCAACGATGTCGCTGGCCAGGATGGTCGGCATCGACACGCCGGAGACACGGCTCGTGCCGATGGACCAGATCGAGGGTTTGCCATCTGAAGTTCTGGACCTCGGCAACGCGAACGCACTGGCGGTTCGGCGGTTCGACCGGAACGATGGCGAGCGGGTGCACATGGAGGATTTCGCCCAGGCGCTGGGTCAGCGCCCCGCCGACAAGTACGACGAGCACCGGAGCTACACGGACTTGGCGTATCTGGTGGCGCTAGTTTGCGGCGAGGCGAGCGCGATCGAGTTTTCCAGGCGGTTGATGTTCAACGCCATCGCGGGCAACGGCGACATGCACCTGAAGAACTGGTCGTTGCTCTACGCTGATGGGCGAACCGCGAAACTGTCGCCCGCCTATGACCTCTTGTGCACGACGGTCTACATCGAGGGCGACAACTTGGCGCTGCGTCTGGGATTGGCCAAACGGTGGAACGGTCTGACGCTCGACGACTTCGCTGCCGTCGCCGAAGGCGCCGGTCTCAATTCAACGGCCTTTGTGGGCGCGGCGGTCGAAACGGTCGAACGATTCCGTGACTGCTGGGAAGAGGCGGCCCAATCCCTGCCGGTCGACGACGCCCTTAGACATGCCGTCCGCAGGCAACTCGAGACGGTTCCGGCAATCACCGGGGTCCGTCGTGTTGGTCGGCGCCGACCGAAAGGCGGACGGCTCGGCTAGACCAATCGCGTGGGGCGGGGCAGGTGGTGGCAACTGGCGACGGCCCCGGCGAGGATGGTCGCTGCGACTGCGGCGCGCGTTCTATTTGTTCGCCCAGGCGTAGTGCTCGCCGAGCAGGCTGGTCATCGCGCCGTCGACGGCCGGCGAGTCCAGGAGATCGGCGAGCATCGGAATCCGGGGCAGCAGGTTGTCCCCCAGCAGTGGCGACCCCTCGTTCATGCTCACCGCGAGTTCGGCTGGTCACCGCGTCGTGGAAGCCCGAAACGAGCCCCGTGTCGAAGGCGAGAAAGCCGTCCGCCACGTAGCGCCGCACCTGCTCGTCGCCGAGCAGGATCGGATCGCAGTTCGCTACGTTCCCCGTCCGTCCCGGTCTATTCCATTTCCCACCGGAATACGAGGCCCATGAACTGCGGGTCGGTCAGGGTGGCGTCATGGTAGTAGCCGTCGCTCCAGCCGTTGGACTCAAACTCCATGATGCCGATCCGCCCAGCGCGAAGCACGTGCTGGCCACGGTCATCGCCAGCCCGGCTACTCGGCGCATGGGAACTAGCGTCGATACGGAACGACGAGAATCTTCACCTGCCAACATCAATCCTCCCTAAGAGCTCTCCTGGATCAACCTGCAATATCGCCCGATGCGTGATTTGACGGCTAGGCCCCCTCTCGAACCACCTTCGAACCACCACGAACCACCCACCGCTTCTCCACTCGAACATCCGCCGCCTCCTTGAGATCGCGACCGGCGCAGAAGGCACGGTCTCCGGCGCCGGTGTAGATGCCGATCCAGGCGTCGTCTGCCGCGAAATCGGCCTCGGCTTGGCGCAGCGTCGTCTTCAGGCCAACCATCACGTTGCCGTTGCTGGTCAGCGACAGGCGCTGGCAATACACGTCTCAGCGATCCAATACGATCCGCGCGGCTTTGTCTTCGTCGTACCACCACCCATCGGGAAACGGAGGTCTATAGACCGCCAGGTCTTCCCGTTCCGGTCGACCGAATTTGTTCCAATAGACAATGCGAAGGGGCGCGATCGCATCGAGGGGAATCTGGTAGAACCTCCAGAGTAGTACCCTATCCAGGGCACGGCAGGCGATTGCCATTTCCTCCACGGTCGTCACCTTGACTGCCTTGGCGATCAACGCGTCGACCACGGGATCCGCGATCCCGGCTATGTTGTGACTTAGGGGCTCGGACGCCGACTGAGAATGAAAAAACATGGAGAGGAATACGATCGGCGGCGCGAGGATGTCGCTCCGAATGATTCTCGCATCGTAATCGAATTTCCGGTTTAGATTTACGAACTGAGCGGCCTCCACCAGCCGTATCCTACCGGTGATCCCAAGCAGCTCTAAGGTGCTGAGGTAAGGCAGAAGAGTACGCCGATCTGCGGCATCCGCCGATAGGAATTCAATCTCGAAAGGCTCATCGGCGCTGTTGACCAGTACGCCATCCGCAATGTGCCATCCGGCCTGTGCCAGCAGCTCTCGGGCCCGTTCGAGGGAGGCGCGATTGCGGCCGCTGCCGGTGGACTGCGGGAATTCGAGGGCCTGGGTAAACAGCCTCTTGGGCAGTTGATCGCGAAACGGCGCCAGCAACGCAAGCTCACCCTCGCCGGGTAATCCGCGCGCCTCGAGCGTTGGCTCCCCGGAAAAATTGCTGAGTGCCCGTTCGAGCAGGCCAAAACGAAGCACGCGGTTCTCCCATTCAAAGTCCACGGCGAGCGCCAACGCTTCCCGAACCCGCGGGTCCTTGAATCGGTCCCGACGGTTGTTCAGGGCGATGACCCGATTGATACCGATTTCTGAGCGTTCGTCGAGATGGTCCATCACCAGCCAGCCCTTGTCCCGGGCGGGAATGTCATACCCTGTTGCCCAGTAGCGCATGTCCCGTTCGATCCAGGTGTCGAACAATCCCTTGCGAAACGCCTCCCGGGCGACGGTTGCATCCCGATAGACTTCGTGCCGGATCTCATCGAAGTTGAAGCGGCCCTTGTTGACGGGGAGGTCTCGTCCCCAGTATTCCGGAACCCGTTCGTAACGGATATACCGACCCTGACTGACCTTGGCGACCCGGTAGGGACCGCTGCCGAGTGGCGGTTCCAGCGAGGCCTGGGTCGGGTCCCGCCCTTCCCAGTAGTGGGCTGGCATGATGGGAAACCAACTCAAGGGAAAGATGTTGGATACGGTTAGCTCGCTCGCAAGCCGGAAGGCTATTTCACGTTCGCTTAGGATGTCTACGGATTGCACCCACGAGAGAAATCCGCGAAGCCATATGCTGGATTGAACAAGCTCGACGGTAAACTTCACATCCCGGGCAGTGATCGGCATCCCGTCGTGCCACCGCGCCTCTGGATGCAAGCGAACAAAAAGTGTGCGTTTGTCGTCGGAAACGCTCAGTCCATCTGCCAGTCGGCCATAGAAGCTGCTCATCTCTTCGGCGCGGTCCGAGACCAGGGAGTCGTAAAGCAAACTCACGCCTGGCGCTGCCACTAAATTGTCCGCGATCAGAGTCAGGGTGTTGAAATCATTCTGTGTCGATTGGACCAGTACGCCCCCCTTGGGCGCGTCCGGATTGAGGTAGTCAAAATGCGTGAAGTGAGCGGGGTATTTCAGTTCGTGGAAGAACGAGATGCCGTGTTCGTACTTCGGTTCGGCGGATGCTGCAACCAAAAGCGCCGTAGCGAGGTTCGAAAAGGCGACCCATTGCAGTAGCCGCGAGTTGGTTGCCATACGCATGTGCACCTCAATTCGCATTCTCGATGCGAGCGGCCTTGACGGGGTCGTACCACCAGCCATCCGGAAACGGCGACAGATACGTCGCCTCGGCCTCCCGCCGCGGCCGGCCGAACTTGTCCCAGTAGACGAGGTGCGGGTCGTCCACCGCATCCAGCGGAACCTGATAGAAGCTCCACAGTAGCACGCGGTCGAGGGCTCGACACGCGGCGGCCATCGAATCCAGTGTCGATGCCGCCTTCGCCGCATCGACCAGGGCGTCGACCGCTGGATGACTGATCCCCGCGTGGTTGAACGAAAGCGGCGCATCGACCGCTCGGGAATGAAAAGCCAGATGTAGCTCCCAGGGCGGCAACCCGAAGTCGCCGATCCTGATGAATGCGTCGTAGTCCCGGTTTCTCAGCCGATTCATGTACTGGGCGCCCTCGACCATCCTGATTCGACTCTCGATACCGAGCGCGGTCAGCGCTTCGACGTAAGGCAACAACCTGCGTTGCTCCGCCGGCACGCGCGCCAGAAACTCGATTCCGAAGGGTTCGCCTCCAACGCCGACGAGGACGCCGTCGCGCATCTGCCAGCCAGCCTCCGCCAAGAGCGCTTGCGCCCGCATTAGGCCCGGCCGATTGCGACCGACGCCACTCGTGCGCGGAAATCGAAAGGCCTCGGTAAACACCCGCTCGGGTATCAGATCGCGAAAGGGCTCGAGAAGCCTAAGCTCCGACTCGCTCGGCAAGCCCGTGGCGGCAAACGTCGAGTTCTGGAAATAGCTGTCGGCGCGGGTCAGGCGACCGGCAAACAGCGCACGATTCTGCCACTCGAAATCGAACGCCAGGGACAGGGCTTCCCGCACCCGTGCATCGTCGAAAGGATGGCGGCGGTTGTTCAGGATCAACCAGAACCGCGCGCCGATGTCCATGCGGTAACGCCGCTTGCCCTGCACCAGCCAGCCTTTGTCGCGGGCGGGGGTATCGAAGGCCAGGATGTCGTGCCCCCACTGCAACCAAACGTCCAACAGCCCCTTTCGCAGCGCTTCGCGCGCCACCGTCGCGTCACGGTAGACGTCGTACAGAATCGTGTCGAAGTTGAACCTGCCCCGATTGACGGGAAGGTCGCGGCCCCAATAGTCGCCTACGCGTTCGTAACGAACGAAGCGCCCTTTCTGGACCGCCGCGATCCGGTACGGACCGCTGCCCAGCGGCGGCGTGAGGGTAGCGATGGTGGGATCCTTGTCCGCCCAGTAGTGCGCGGGCAGTATGGGAATGTAGTTGGCGAGCGGCGTGAGGCTCAAGCTGGGATCGGCGATCGTTCGAATCACGAACTCCCGATCGTTGACGATGTCGACCGACTCGAACCACGGCGACGCCATGCGAATGGTCGAGCTGGTGACGTCGGCCTCGATGGCGTCGAAGGTGAACTTGACGTCGTTCGATGTGATAGGCATCCCATCGTGCCAACGTGCTCCGCGGTGCAGGCGAAACACAATCGACCGTCGATCGGCGCCGAGCGCGATCTGCTCGGCCAGGCTGCCGTAGTACGCCGCCGGCTCATCGCCCGCACGCAGCAGCAAGGTCTCGTAGACCCAGTTCAGTCCCGGCGCGCGCTGGGGATTCAACAGCGGCGAGAGCGTGTTGAAGTCGGTCATGGAGGGCATGACCAGCGTACCGCCCTTCGGCGCGTCGGGATTGACGAACGCGAAATGGCGAAAGTCGGCGGGATATTTCAATTCGTGGAGAATCGACACGCCGTGCTGGAACTCGAGCGGCTCTGGATCGGCGTGACTCGCCGGACCCAGCAAGAGCAGCGTGGCAAGAACGCAGATTGCGGATCTCGCCGGGGCTACCCCCGCCCGATCAGGTGGGGGTAGCCCGGGTTCAAAGCTCAGAACTGCGGCTGCCAGCGGACCTGTAGCCCGATCCGGCGCGGATCGGTGAGCGTTCCCATCGTCTGCGATTCGCGCCCTTCGTGGTACGACACGGGAACGAACTGCACGAGGCCGATCTCATCGGTCAGGTTCTGCACGTACGCGGTCACCGACCAGGCATCGTTCGGCGAGATCCACCTCGCGCGGAGGTCCCAGCGTTCGTACGCCGGCATCTTGTAGAAATCGAGGTTACCGATATCGGGATAGCGCGAACCGGTATAGCTCAAGGTCGAGAGCAACTGCAACCGCCCCCCGGCGGTTGTCAAAGCAATTCAGAGATGTCCCCTTCTCTCCAATTCAGAGATGTCCCCTT
>JAPPGK010000055.1 GCA_028821405.1 Gammaproteobacteria bacterium
ACGATGGCACGAAACAACCATTATTTCAACTTATTTATGACACACTACACTAGGTTGTGCGACGACCGGCTGGGCGACGACCGGTTGGGCAAGGACAGGTGGAGTGTCCCCGTGTGTGCGGGAGGACCGGGCGCGGTTGGAGTCGAGCATCGCTGGCCACGACATATAACTCCTTCGACTAAGACTCGACCTCGTAAAGAACTACAATACGCAACACCTTAGCCGCTCGCGATGCCAGTGCCGCGCCAACGCCTAAGCCACTTGAAGCAACTCGAGGCCGAGAGCATCCACATCTTTCGGGAGGTGGCGGCCGAGTTCGAGCGTCCGGTGTTGCTCTATTCCATCGGCAAGGACTCGTCGGTGCTGCTGCATCTTGCGCGCAAGGCGTTCTATCCGGGGAAGCTGCCATTTCCGCTGTTGCACGTCGACACCACGTGGAAGTTCCGGGACATGATCGCTTTCCGCGACCGGATCGCGCGCGAACAGAATCTCGACCTGATCGTTTACACCAACCAGGCGGGGGTCGCGGCCGGTGTCACGCCGTTCACCTACGGCAGCAAGAAGTACACCGACATCATGAAGACCGAAGCGTTGCGGGACGCGGTGGATCAATACGGCTTCGACGCCTGCTTTGGGGGTGCCCGCCGTGACGAGGAAAAGTCGCGGGCGAAGGAGCGGGTCTACTCGCTGCGCGACGCCAACCACCGCTGGGATCCGAAGAATCAGCGGCCGGAACTGTGGAACCTCTATAACGGCAACATCAACCCGGGCGAGGAGGTCCGTGTCTTCCCGCTCTCGAACTGGACCGAACTCGACGTCTGGCAGTACATCTACCAAGAGGGTATCGAGATCGTGCCGCTCTACTTCGCAGCCGAGCGCCCCGTCGTGGAACGCGACGGCATGCTCATCATGGTGGACGACGGCCGGATGCCAATCGCCGAGGACGAACAACCCGAGATGCGTTCCGTACGGTTTCGCACGCTGGGTTGCTATCCGCTTTCGGGCGCCATCGAATCGACGGCGTCCACGTTGCCGGAAATCATCGTGGAAATGCTCCTCGCCACCCACTCCGAACGGCAGGGGCGGCTCATCGACCACGACGCGGCCGGGTCCATGGAGCAGAAGAAACGCGAAGGGTACTTCTGATGGCGGCAACCCCCGAGTTGCAGTTGGCCGCAAGCGGCGACATCCGCGACTACCTCAAGCAGCACGAGCGCAAGGGTATCCTGCGATTTCTCACCTGCGGCAGCGTCGATGACGGCAAGAGCACGCTGATCGGCCGCCTGCTGCACGACGCCGAGTTGATCTACGATGATCAGCTCGACGCCATCCGCCGGGACAGCAAGACCGCCGGCACGCAACGGGACGGGGTGGACTTAGCGCTCCTCGTCGATGGCTTGCAGGCGGAGCGTGAACAAGGCATCACCATCGACGTGGCCTACCGGTATTTCGCAACCGCCAGGCGCAAGTTCATCATTGCCGACACGCCCGGCCACGTGCAATACACACGCAACATGGCCACGGGTGCTTCGAGTAGCGATGTCGCGGTGATCCTCATCGACGCGCGCAACGGCGTGCTGCCGCAAACCCGACGCCACTCGTTCATCGCGCGGCTTCTCGGCATTCGCCACTTGATCGCCGCGGTCAACAAGATGGACGAGGTGGGCTACGCCGAGCGCGTCTTCGACGAGATCCGGAACGACTACTTCGACTTCGCGTCCCGCCTCGCCGTGGACGATCTCCATTTCATTCCGATCTCGGCACTACACGGGGACAATGTCGTCCACCCGTCGACCCACATGCCGTGGTACCGCGGCGCAACGATGATGCACCTCCTGGAGACCATCCAGGTCGCCCTCGACAAGGATGCCGAGCGGTTTCGCCTGCCCGTGCAGTTCGTCAACCGTCCCGACGCCGCGTTCCGGGGCTACAGCGGCACCATCGTCGGCGGCACCATCCGCCCCGGCGACCCGGTTGCCGTATTGCCCTCGGGCAAATCGTCGACGGTTCTGCGAATCGTCACGATGGACGGCGACCTCGACGAAGCCTTTGCACCGATGGCGGTATCGCTGACTCTAGCCGACGAACTCGACGTCAGCCGGGGCGATGTGATCGTCGCGCCAAGAGAGCTGCCCCACACGGCGAATCGTATCGATGCCGACCTGGTGTGGATGTCCGAGGAAGACCTCGTGCCCGGCAAGACCTATACCATCAAACAGGGGACGCGGCGGGTGACCGGGCGGGTTCGGTCGGTACGCTTCCGGGTCGATGTCGACACCTTGGGGCACGAGCCGGCTTCGACGCTAAGGCTCAACGAAATCGGCCGCGGCGAGCTCGTGCTCAACGAACCCGTCGTGTTCGAGTCCTACGTCACCAACCGCAGCCTCGGCAGCCTCATCCTCATCGATCGGCTCACCAACGCCACCGTTGCCGCCGGCATGGTGCTGCCGCCCGGCGGGTCGGTCCACGCGGCCGCCTGGGACGACGCGCCGCATGGCGACCTCCATGCGGCGGTGAGCCCCGTGGACATGCACGAGCGCGAGACGCGTCTCGGCCAGCGTCCCGTCACCGTACTGCTTACCGGGCTCGCGAAATCCGGGAAGACCGTCATCGCCCACGCCGTGGAGCGAAAGCTGTTCGACGCCGGACATCTGGCGACCGTCCTCGACGGCCAGACCTTCCGCCTGGGGATGAGCCGGGATCTAGGGTTCTCCGCCGAGGAACGTTCCGAGAACGTGAGGCGGGCGGCGGAGACCGCGCGCTTGATGAACGATGCCGGGCTGATCTGCCTGACCGCCTTCGTGGCGCCCGAGGAAGCCGTGCGCGAACGTGCACGGGAAGCGGTCGGCGCGGACCGCTTCATCGAGGTCTACCTGCACGCGCCCCTCGACGTGCTGAAGGAACGGGACGAATACGGGCTCTACGAAGCCGCCGCACAGGGCGAGGCGAACGTGCCCGGCGTCAACGCGGATTTCGAGGAACCCGAGTCACCGGACCTGGTGCTTCAGACCCATTCATTGGCCGTGGACGCCTGTGCCAACGCGATCATCGCCCTGTTGCGTCGCAGGGGCTACATTTCCGAGCGTTTTTGAACGATCGTCATTTCGAGCGGCGAAGCAGAAGACCCACCACCAAGGAGACCATTTTTGACCCTGCATACAGACGTCGTCATCGTCGGCGCGGGCCCCTGCGGCATCTTTCAGATCTTCGAACTAGGCCTGCTCGGCATCAAGGCGCACGTCGTCGACGCCCTGCCCGCGCCTGGCGGCCAGTGCGCCGAACTCTATCCCGACAAGCCCATCTACGACATCCCGGCCATTCCGGTGTGCAACGCCCAGGAACTGGTCGACCAATTGATGGAGCAGATCAAGCCCTTCGATGCGGTGTTCCACCTCGAGAGCCAGGTGACCGAAGTCGAGGTGCTCGACGACGAGCGCTTCCGCATCGCCACCAGCCGCGGCGAGGAGATCGAGACCCGCGCCGTGGTCGTCGCCGGCGGCGTCGGTTCGTTCCAGCCCATGCCGCTGCGGGTTCCCGGCATCGACTCGTTCCTCGACAGCCAGGTGTTCTACCGGGTCCGTGACCCGTCAGCCCACCACGGCAAGCACCTCCTCGTACTCGGGGGCGGCGACTCCGCGTTCGACTGGACCGTGGAACTCGCGCCCCACGCCAAGTCGTTGACCCTCGTCCATCGCAGCGACCGTTTCCGTGCCGCCCCAGCCACCGTGGCCAAGATGCGCGAGCTGGAGTCGGCCGGCAAGGTCAAGTTCATGATCGGCAATTGCGTCGACTTCGAAGACCGGAACGGTGCGCTGGAGCGCGTTCACATCCGCCACCCCGATGAATCCATCACCAAGGTCGACATCGATCATGCCCTGGCGTTCTTCGGTCTGTCGCCCAAGCTTGGCCCCATCGCCGACTGGGGGCTCGACCTCAACAAGAACCAGATCAATACCGACACCGAGCGCTTCGAGACCAACATCCCCGGGGTGTACGCCATCGGGGACATCGCCAGCTACCCAGGCAAGAAGAAGCTCATCCTGTCGGGTTTCCACGAGGCCGCGTTGGCCGCCTTCGCCATCAAGGCCCGGTTGAACCCCAACGAGAAAGTCCACCTGCAGTACACGACAACCAGTCCGATCATGCACCAGCGCCTGGGGGTGAAGGTCGGACCGGACTGAGCAACCGCGTCGCAGGTGGTTCTTTGCGCTCGTCGAGATGTATGTCGGGGCCTCTCACCCCGTAATGTCGTGCACCCCGTCGCCGGCAACCCATTGACCCGCCGCCCGTAAACCGACATTCTCAACCGCATAAGGACTTGGGAGGGTCGATGGCTGACAGACCATTGCCGGCGGTGTCGCACTTGAAGATTCCCGACGAGGGCGACCCATACCTCGAAGGAAGCCGTTGCGGCGTCTGCGGTGCGACGTTCCTCGGCGCACGGCACAACTGCTCGAAGTGTGGCGCCCGGGGCAAGATGCAGACGGTTCAGCTGTCCAACAAGGGCGAGTTGTATTCCTACTGCATCGTGCACCGGTCCTTTCCGGGCATAGACGTGCCGTACGTTTCCGCAATCGTCGACCTCGAAGGCGGCGGCACGGTCAAGGGCAACCTGATCGACGTCGAGCCCGATCCGGCCAAGATCGATTTCGGCATGCCGGTGGACGTGGTCTACGACGACGCCTTGGGACGCAAGGATGCCGACGGCAACTCCTATCTCTCCTACTTCTTCAAACCACGGACCCAGTAGAACTACCCCTCTAGGAGCACCCAAATGGCAGACGCATACGTAGTCGGTGTGGACATGATCAAGTTCGGACGGTTTCCCGAGAAATCCGTCCCTCAACTCGGTTCGGAGGCCGCGCTGCTCGCGCTGGACGACTGCGGACTGACCATCCACGACATGCAGGCGCTGTACTGCGGCAATCTCGGCCAGGCCAGCGGCATGGTCGGCCAGCGCATCCTGCAGGAGATCGGCCAGACCGGCATCCCGGTCGTCAACGTCGCCAACGCCTGTGCGACAGGCGCGACCGCGTTCCGGGAGGCCTGGGCGTCCGTCAAGGCGGACCTCTACGACGTCGTGCTCGCCGTCGGCGTCGAACAGATGGGCAGAGGGCTCTTAGGCGGTGGCGGCGGCAGCCGCGGCATCTCGAAGGAGGGTCTGCTCGGTTCAGGCACCATGCCCTCGGTTTTCGCCGAAGCCGGCATGGAACACACCCGGCAGTACGGAACGACCTTCGAGCAGTTCGCCAAGGTGTCGGTCAAGAACCATCATCACTCGACCATGAACGCAAAGGCCATGTACCAGATCGAGACCCCGCTCGAGACGGTGATGAATGCGGAGATGATCTCCTATCCCAACACCAAGCTGATGTGTTCGGTGAACGTCGACGGCTCGGCGGCCGCCGTGATCGCCTCCGAGAGGAAAGCGCGCGAACTCGGTTTGATGGATCGCGCCATCAAGGTCCGTGCCTCGGTGCTTACGTCCGATCCGTGGCAGGAGCGCGATCTCGTCATGCCCGACGTCAACACCTGCACCCGCAAGGCCGCGGCAGCCGCCTACGAGATGGCGGGAGTCGGTCCCGACGACATCGACCTGATCGAACTGCATGACTGCTTCGCGACGGCCGAGATCCTGCACTACGAGAACCTCGGCCTGTGCGAGGACGGGGAAGCCGGCCGTTTGATCGACGACGGCGAGGTGGCGCTCGGTGGACGCATCCCGGTCAACGTTTCCGGTGGATTGCTGTCCAAGGGACACCCCCTCGGTGCGACCGGCATCGCCAACATCTACGAGGTGTCCACGCATCTGCGCGGCGCAGCCGGGCAACGGCAGGTGGAAGGCGCGCGCATCGGGCTGACCCACGTGATCGGCCTCGGCAGCGCTTGCGGAATCCACATTCTCGAGAAAGCCGCATAGGGGGACGGGCCCGGAAGTCTGCGCCGCAGACGGCACAAGTACTGTTTCACGGCACGGATTCCTGGCAGGGGCGAACCACAGGGTCGTCCTACGGGGCCGCGCCGCAAGCACGCATAGGGCACACCGTTGTGGTGTTCGGTGCTCGATGATCCGGCGTGGGGCAATAGCACGATCGCCATGAAGATCGGCGTTGTCAGCGACACCCACAACAATCTCGTGAACGTCCGCGAGATCGTCCGCCTTTTCAACGATGCAGGCGTCGAACGTGTCGTGCACACAGGCGACATCACCCAGGCCAAGACACTCGATGTCCTGGCGGGTCTTGAAGCACCCCTCTACGGCGTGTACGGCAACAACGATGTCGAACGAGCATCCCTGGATGCGAGCGCCGCCCGGCATGGTTTCCTGTTCCACGATCCCCCGCTGGAGCTCCTCTGGGCCGGTCGGTGCATCGTCGTCGTGCACGACCCCCGGGACCTGCGTCAGCGGGGCGTCGGCGAGCACGACATCGCGCTGCATGGTCACACCCACATGGCACGCTGCGAACGCGAACAAGGCCGCCTCGTGTTCAATCCGGGCGAGTGCGCCGGCCATATGAAGGGCTACAACGCGGTGGGCGTGGTCGACCTCGATACGCTCGAGACCACCCTGCTGAAGTTCTAGACACCCCCACCCGGTCATGAAGATCCTCATGATCAACGACAACGACCCGGACGCGGTGGTCGGCGGCAGCGAACACTACATCGCCGATCTGACCCGGGCGCTTGAGGCGGAGCGACACGAAGTCCATTGGTTCGTGCTGGCGAGCCACTCGACGGGGGGCGATGGCGCCAGGCCTCGCAAGCGTGTCTTCCGGCCCCGAACGGCGAACCGATGCGTTTCGATCCTTCGACGGGTGGTCTTCTATCCAGATCTCCATCGCGAGCTGGCCGACTGCCTCGCCCGCTTCCGACCCGATGTCGTGCACCTGCACAACAACTACCGCTACCCCTTCACCATCCTCGCCGCAACGCGGGATCATCGCCTCGTGCAGACGGTGCACGACTACTGCGCCATCTACCCGACAGCCCATTGCTCCCGAGAGCGCTCGTGCGCTGGCCGGTCGGTCTTCGCGGCGCTCAGTCACGGTTGCCTGACCTGGAAACTACTGGCCACCGAGGCGTGCTTGCTCTACGGCCGGCGGTTCTTCGATCGGCACTACGTTGACGCGTTCATCGCGCCGAGCCGGGATCTGGCGCTGCACCTCGAGCGGATGGGCCATGCGAACGTGTTCCAGGTCCCGAACCTACGGTTGCTACCCAAACTCGAATCGACGCCGGCCGCGGATGGCCAGGTCGTGCTCTACGTTGGCGCATTGATCGAGCACAAGGGCGTCGCCACGCTGTTGGCCGCCTTTGCACGGCTCGCCAGCGACCTACCCGAAGCGAGGTTGTGGCTGGTGGGAGACGGCCCCCAGGCTCGCGACCTCAAGGCCGCGGCCGCAAAACACGGGCTTTGCCAAGTGCGGTTCCTCGGCCAGCGTTCCTCGGACGAACTCGCGGGAATCTATCAGCGAGCCCGGGCCGTCGTGCTGCCGAGCCTTTGGCTGGAGAACGCGCCGCTGGTCGCCATCGAGGCATCGGCCTACGGGCGTGCCGTCGTTGCCAGCCGAGTCGGGGGCTTGCCGGAACTGGTGGAAGACGGGCGGACGGGCTTTCTCTTCGACCGTGGTGATGTTGGCGCCCTGGCCGAAAAGCTCCGCCTCCTGCTCGCCGATCCGGCGCTCGCCGGAGCGCTCGGCGCCGCAGGTTGCGAACGCCTCGCGGAACACCGATCACCCGCTCGTCACCTCGAACGGCTCCTAGCGGTCTACGACAAGGCACGCCATTGAATGCCCGACGAGGAGCGTGGCGGCGCTTGGTCCGGGTCTGCCGGGTGGCGCTCCACATCCGAAGCGCAGCACACGCGGCAGGGGGATGGGCGGGCCTTGGCCGACAACTGAAACGAGCGCGAGTGCTGGGCTGGCGCAGCGTCTACGGCACCTTGATCGGTCTGGTGGCCACGGGCGGACGGCGTCGCGACCGTTGGTACCGGCAGTGGCTGAATGGACACGAGTCGTGCGTCGAGTCCGATACGCGCACGCGGCTCGCCGTAATCGCCTCGGCAAAGGAACTCGAACGAGTAGCGGGGGACTGCACCGGCGTGGTCTTTCTCGGTCCCGGCTCGCGTCTGCACGACAACGCGCTGGCTGCCATGGCCGAAGCCCTCGCCGACGGGGCGGAGATTGTCTACGGCGACACGGATCAACTCGACGCCTCGGGGCGGCGCTGTCGACCGTCCTACAAACCCGACTTCTCGCTCGACCTGTTTCTCTACCAGGACTACCTTTCAGATTGCATCGCGGTCTCCCGCGACTTCCTCGACCGGGCGCCGCCCTGGAACTTCGACGACCCACACGGGACGCTGCTCGGCTGGTTGCCGTGTGCGCCCCGGATCGTGCACCTGCCGAGGGTTCTGTGCCACGCGTCCGCACCGCGGCCGCAACCCGAAGCGCCCTCGGCGTTCCTCGCTGCATTCCTGCGCGAACGCTACGGCAGCGGCGCCGGCGTTGAGCCCGCCCCGGCCAGGCGAGGGACGCCGATGCGGTGGCGGTGCCGGTTCGGCGCATCGGGGAACGCGAGCATCTCGGTGGTCATTCCCACCCGCGACCGTCTCGACCTCCTCAAGCCGTGCGTCGACAGTCTCTACGCGACCAACGACGGAACCCGCCTCGAAGTCCTGATCGTCGACAACGATTCGTCCGAGCGCGCCACCCGTGCGTGGTTAGGCAAGGCGCAACACCGCTACGCCACCCTGCGGGTGTTGGGCGACAACGGCGACTTCAACTGGTCGCGACTGAACAACCTCGGCATCGCCGCCGGTGCGGGCGACGTGTTCGTGTTCCTCAACAACGACACCCTGGCGGTCGAGGACGGTTGGCTGGACCGCCTCGCGGAATACGCCCTGCGGGCCGACACCGGCGCCGTGGGTCCGCTCCTGCTCTACGCGGATGGCAGCGTTCAGCATGCCGGCCTGGTCGTCGGATACGGCGCCCACGCCGACTCGATCTACCGGGGAACGGCACCGGACTTCGACGGCCACGGCTTCGTATCGCCCCGGCTGCCACGCAACGTCGCGGCGGTCACCGGCGCTTGCCTGGCGACCAGCCGCAAGACCCTTGAGACCATCGGCACCTTCGACGAAGGCCTGAACCTGGCAGGCGACGTGGAATTCTGCCTACGCGCTGGTGCCGCCGGGTTGGTCAACGTGTATGCGGGCGATGTCGTACTCCACCACTACGAGTCGGCAACGATCGGGCGGCACTCGCACGGCAGGGACGGACACCGCCTTGGGCGTCTCGTCCAAGCCACGCTACCCCGGGATCCGTTCTACAACCCGAACCTGACGTCGGTCGCCGGCGTCGGCCGGGGCGCGCCGGCATTCGCACTACTCCACGAGGACACGAGCGACCGTCTTCCGCGAAACCCGGGCGAGCCGCTCGAGCGGCAATAGCCGATGTTTGCTTGACCTGTCGACGAACGACGCTATGGGTCGTTCCAGAGCTCGACGAACGCCCGGATCCGCTCGGCATTTGCACCCAGGTCGTGCAGGCCGACACGCGAAGCCGACCGCAAGTCGACGACCGTCTGGGTATCCTCGCCACGAACACGGATCGCCACGTCGTCCTTGAATCCGAACCAGAACGTCGTGGCCGTTGCCTCGATGAGTCCGGTATCCGCGTTCTCGCTGACGACATCCCAGCCAAGCGCACGGGCGATGTCGACGGCCTTGCCGAAATTCTCATGGGCGCCGCCAGACGCCCGAATGCTGACCAAGTCCGGATAGCCTTCCGCTTGCACCCGTGCTTCCTCCTCGGTGTAGTCCAGCAGGTTCGCTCCCGTGGCCGGGGCAACGTGCTCGAACACCGGCGGATCGACCCGATCCGTCGTCACGTCGTTGGTCATCGGCAACGAAAGGGCCGCGTAGTACGGTGCCGTCACGACAAGCACCACGACGCTCGCCGCGAGGCCGATCAACGCCGGCATCCGATCCGCCCGCCGACGGCGCGTATAGACGAAAACCAATGTCGCGATACCGAGAACCAAGACGATCGTCGCGAGCACGATGCCGCTGAACACGAGCGCCGAACCGATCGTTAGCTCCAACAACCCGAACCGGTGTCCCAAGGCCCCTGCCGGGAGCGCGGCCAACGCGATCAGGCCCACGAAGAACACGAACTTCGCCAACATCCCCGGTCTATCCGCTTGCGCCATCATCGTCTCCCCGGCTGTGCCCAATACCGTCGCTTAAGGACGGAACGAATCGGTAGAGTGTGCGACCGTCCGCTGAATTGTGCCACCGGCATTGGGCGAGTTCGTCCACGACGCCGGGGCAGTCGTTGACTTCGAGATGGCGTTCGAACCGCGTAGACCTCTTGGCGAACGGTCTCGCGTACACGATGCGCCAACCACCGCTGTAGCGCCGGGTGCACACTCAAGTAGAATGCGCCTTCCCCACACCCACCCGAAGACAGAGTGTCCACGATCTTGGTCACCGGCGGCGCCGGTTTCATCGGTTCGAATTTCGTTCGCCATTGGCTTTCCCACCATGCGGGCGACCAAGTCGTGAACTACGACCTGCTTACCTACGCGGCCAATCCGGCAAGTCTCGACGACGTGGCGGAACGCGCGGGCGGCCGCTACGTCTTTGTCCACGGCGACGTACGCGACTACGACCTCGCTCTCGCGACCATTCGTGGCCACTCGGTGGACGTGGTCGTCAACTTTGCCGCGGAATCCCACAACAGCCGCGCCGTCATCCATCCCCAAGCCTTCTTCGAGACCAATGTCGTCGGAACCGTGCAACTCATGCGGGCGGCACTCGAGGCCGGTGTCAGCCGCTTCCACCACGTCTCGACCTGCGAGGTGTACGGCGATCTGCCGCTCGACACGGACGATGCGTTCACGGAATCGTCGCCATTGGTGCCGAAGACGCCGTACAACGCGTCGAAGGCCGCCGCCGACCTGGCCGTAAAGGCGTTCGCCGAGACCTACGGCCTGCCGGCGACAATCTCGAACTGCGCGAACAACTATGGCCCATACCAGTTTCCGGAAAAGGTCATTCCGCACTTCGTGGTCAGCGCGCTGACCGGCAAGCCGCTAACCCTCTACCGGAGCAGTCGAAACCGCCGCGAGTGGCTGCATGTGGACGATCACTGCCGAGCCATAGAGGCCATCGTCGAGCAGGGCATTCTCGGAGAGACGTACAACGTCGGCAGCGGAATCGAGGTGGATATCGAGGGTATCGCGGACCGCATACTCGAAACCCTCGGTGAAGACCCCGCGTTGAAGTCGTACGTTCCGGATCGTCCCGGCCATGATCGGCGTTATCTCCTGGACGCGTCGAAGATCCGCACGGAGTTGGGGTGGCAGCCTCGCATCGACTTCGAAGACGGCTTCCGGGACACCGTTCACTGGTATCGCGACAACGGCGACTGGTGGCAACCGCTCCTCAACCGCGTGGATGTCGACGAGACCCAATGGCTTGACCACGCAGCCTTAGAATCCATGCCCAAGTCTCCGGTCCCGCAAGCCCGGGGCATCGCCTAAGTCCCGCTACCGGATAGGACCGCCATGCCCGCCCAGTCGATGGAAGAGTTGGTCGCGCTCTGCAAGCGTCGCGGGTTCGTCTACCAGGCGAGCGAGATCTACGGCGGATTACAGGGCGTCTACGACTACGGGCCACTCGGGGTCGAACTGAAGAACAACCTCAAAGCCGCCTGGTGGCGCTCGATGGTGTACGAACGGGACGATGTCGAAGGGCTCGATTCGGCGATCCTGACCAACCCCAAGGTACTTCGCTACTCGGGCCACGAGGAGACATTCGCCGACCCCTTGGTGGATTGCCGGCAATGCAAATCCCGGTGGCGCGCCGACCACCTCGCAAGCGACGCCTGTCCACGCTGCGGATCGCGCGACTTGACCGAACCGCGTCCCTTCAACCTGATGTTCAAGACCAATGTGGGCCCCGTGGATGATGGCTCGAACTTCGCCTACCTGAGACCCGAAACCGCCCAGTCGATCTTCACGAACTTCAAGAACGTCCTCGACTCCACATCCACCAGACTGCCTTTCGGAATCGCCCAGATCGGCAAGGCATTCCGCAACGAGATCACGCCGCGCAACTTCATCTTCCGGGTCCGGGAATTCGAGCAGATGGAGCTTGAGTTCTTCGTCGAGCCCGGTAGCGACGACGAATGGCACGAGAAGTGGGTACACGAACGCCTTGCCTGGTGGCAGGACCAGGGAATCAACGGCAACAACCTGGAACTGTTGCGGGTGCCCGAGGAGGAGCTGGCGCACTACTCCAAGGCGACGGTCGATGTGATGTACCGGTTCCCGCACGGCGTCGAGGAACTTGAAGGAATCGCGAACCGCACCGACTTCGACCTTGGCGCCCATACCAAGCATCAAGGCGAATTGGACATCGCGGCCGCGGTGCCGAGCAACGACGACTCGAACACCCGACTGGCCGTACAGCGTCAGGAGGACCGGCGCTGGACCGTGCCCTTCGTCATCGAACCTTCCGCCGGCGTCGACCGCGGCGTGCTGGCCGTTTTGAACGAGGCGTACACCGTCGAGACGTTGGCGAACGGTAGCCAGCGCACAGTTCTGTCATTGCGTCCCCACCTTGCGCCGATCAAAGCCGCGGTATTGCCGCTAAAACGAAACCACGACGGCATCGTGGCGCGAGCGCGGGCGCTCAAGGCCGATCTCATGCAACTTGGCGTCGGTCGGGTTCTATTCGAGAATACCGGCAACATCGGCAAGGGATACCGTCGCCACGACGAGGTGGGCACCCCGCTTTGCATCACCGTCGACTTCCAGACGCTCGACGACGAGACGGTTACCGTTCGAGACCGGGACACAATGGAGCAGGAACGCGTCAACGTGTCTGTCCTCGCTGATCACTTAAGGAATCGCATCGCATGACCCGTGCCGTCATTTCAACCATCGGCAAAGACCGGCCAGGCATCGTCAACGCCATCGCCGAGATCGTCAACGACCTGAACTTGTCCATCGAGGATAGCCGCATGACCGTGCTCGGCGGCGAGTTCGCCGTGCTGATGTCCGTGGCCGGCGGCACGTTGCCGCTACAACGCCTGGAAACCAGACTCGGCAAGTTGGCCGAGAAGCTGGACCTGGCTTTCCTGTTCCGCCGGACCGCGGTACGCGAGAACGTCGAAGGTCGAGTGCCCTACACCGTTAGCGTCACCGCCATGGACCATCCCGGCATCGTGCATCGGGTCGCCAGTTTCTTCTCGTCCCAGAACATCAACATCTACAACCTGGACACGGTGACCGAGCGCGCGCCGCACACCGGAACGCCGATCTTCTCCCTGGTCATGGAAGTGGAAGTCCCACCCGAGATCCGGATCGTCGAGCTGCGCGACAGTTTCTTCTACTTCTGCGACGACCACGATCTCGACGGCGAACTCAGGCCGTCCTGACACGCCCGCTCAACGCCCCCCGACATGCCCGAATCCCAAGGCGAACGCATTCACCGTCGAATCGAACTGGCGAGGCGGGAATCCCGGAACCGGCATCCGGGAGGGGTGCTTTGGTTCACTGGGCTCTCCGGTGCCGGCAAGTCCACCCTCGCTTTCGCCTTGGAAGCACGCTTATTCGAGGGCGGCTATCAGGTCTATGTGCTTGACGGCGACAACTTGAGGGGTGGCTTGAGTTCCGACCTCCGGTTCACGCATATCGATCGTACCGAGAACATCCGACGTGCCGGCCAAGTGGCCGCTCTCTTCGCCGACGCCGGACTCATCTGTATCGCCGCGTTCATCTCGCCCTATCGCAGCGACCGTGCCACCGCCGCCATGAACGCCAAGCGTTTCCACGAGATCTACATCCGGGCGGACCTGACCACTTGCGAACGGCGCGATCCGAAGGGCCTCTACAAACTCGCCCGAGCCGGTGAGATCAAGAATTTCACGGCGATAGACGACGTCTACGAGGAACCGGAGCATCCCGCTTTCGTTGTGGACACGACTGAATTGTCCATCGAACAGTCGCTAGGGTCGCTATCGGACTTTGTCGCCGAGCACTTTCCCCTGGGGCCGCCGCAACCCACTGACCGCTGAAGCGGGTGAATGCGGGCGAGGTTCCCCGAACACCTGTTTGTCTGACTACGACGCGTTCCGACACGACCGGCGAGGGCACGCACTGGCAGGCACGATAGGGCGACCGCGCACCCTGACGGACGCGTTACGATCGCCCCACCGGCGGTTCAATCCCACGCCCGTGAACATCGCCATGGAATTCCGCATTGCGGTGCACCGTCCAGACCCACCGGAATACCGCCAGCTCCGAAAGGCTCGCGCGCATGATGCTATACCGTGCGGCTGTCTCCAACGATCGCGCCCTGATGTTCTCTCGCAGTGGCCGATCCTTGATCAGCCGGGCGATCGTCGAGGTCATGTCCTCCAACGACGCGGTGTCCACGAGGAACGCGTTCTCACCGTCAAGCGCGTATTCGTCGGCGCCCCCGCGAGCCGGCAACACGGTCGCGCAGCCACACGCCATCGCCTCGAGCCCCGTCCGGCCGAACGCCTGATAGTCCGATAGATCGACGAAAATGTCGGATTCGCGCAGCAGACCGGCGACCTCGCGACGCGTGAGTATTCCACGATTCTCGAACTCGAAATCCAAGTCGAACTCGCCGTCCTGCCGGACGAGCGCGTCGAGCGCATCGGTTTCGCAACCGAACAGCAGAATACGCAGGCCGGCAAATCTGCGCGCCAAGTGTCCAAGCACCCTGAGCGTGCGCAGGGGCGCCCTTCGGGGAGTGGCCGGACGAATCATGGCGCTCAAAGCGACTGCCCCCTCTTTCGGTCGCTCCGTGGCATAGAAGACGTCGTGGTCGAGGCTCGGCGCTACTCGGAAGACGTCGACGCCGTGTCGTTCGCGAACCGTGCGACAGATCCAATCCGTCTTGGCCATCAACGCCATGCCGGGCACGCGCGTATACGAGTCCAATGCGGTTGCGCGCGACACCGGATCGTTCGGAAAGAACCACGGCTCGTAGTCTTGAACGTAGTACACGAACGCTTTCTCCGGCCATCGCTCGGCGATCGGCGCGATGAGCGCCGGGGTCGACCAGAGCGTTGCGACGATCACGTCAAAGCGCTCCGCGGTGGACAACAGTTCCGCATCGGAGGCGAACACCATGCGATTGTCCGACTCCAATACATCCGCATAAAAGCGATCCATCGACTCCGCGTGACGAGCGTCGACGGCGATTCGCGCATCCACGCCCAGGGAACGCATCCCCGCGACTTCCTGGACGACGGAATTCGCCCCCCCGCTACCGCCTCTAACGGGGAGTACGAACAGCACTCGCACATCGCGACAAGCAACAGGCAAGGACGTTCCGATTCCCAACGCCGGCGATAGGGCGAAGAACGACGCCACCCTGGAACGAATCCGTGCAAGACCGGAATTTTCCTTGAGATTCTGTGTTCCTTTCTCAATGACCTCCCCGCCATGCTTGCGCCAGAGGGCCTCCCGTCCCTCATCGGCCAAATGATCGCGCGCGCGTGTGCCGAAGCTTCTCGACTTGGCGTGGTAGACGAAGCAGTGGTCTGCTAGCGCGAGCGCAAAGCCTGCCTCTCGAGCCCGAATGCAGTAGTCGTTTTCCTCGCCGTAACCCTGCGGGAAAGTGTCCTCGTCAAGGTATCCAATGGCCTCGACGACTACCCGCCGCATCAACAAGCAGAAACCGTTCAGGAATTCGACGCGCGGAAAAGCCTGTTCCGAAATGCGATGGACCAACTCGCCGTATTCGTCGACGTTGTAGCCAATGGGAAGTTCGTTGACTGCCCATCCCCCGCCTTCGGCGAACCGTTCAGGGATCGACTGCCAACTTGCGGCATTCGAAAGCGGGCCCACGATGCCAAGCCGTTCATCGGTCTGCAGACACTCGAGCAGGCATTCGATCCAAAGCCGAGGCACGATCGTGTCGCTGTTGAGCAAGACCACGTAGGGCGCCGTGCCGGCACGCAAACCTCTGTTCGCAGCGCGCGTATAGCCCAGTGGGCCGTCGGTCTCGATCAGTTCAATGACCGAATGTCGGGCAGCACTATGGCGAAGCCATGTTGTCGTTTCCGGGCCGGAACCATCGTTGACCACGATCAAGGTGAAGTCGACCGCGGTACGTGACAATACCGAACCTAGGCACCGCTTCGCGTCTTCCAACGCGTCGTGAACGCAGACCACGATGTCGACGCGCGTAGCCGGAATGTCCGGCCGGACCACGTGGCGGCCGGACGTTGCTTCGGCGTCGTCTGTCGACAATCCGTCGGCACTGCCTGCCGGCGTGTCCCATGCAGCGCCGCCCGGTGCAAGCTCGCCGCGTGCACCTTCCCCCGAGCCAGGAGGCATGGGCACAACGGGACGTGTCGCCACGTCCGCATACGCGCCCAAACGGTATTGTTCCACCAGCGTCGCTGCCGAGTCGGCCGCGGTCGCCGGCACTTTGCCACCCACCAGCCGACGAAGCGTTGAAACCACGAGGTTGCCCAAGCGCCATCGCCATGATCCGGTGATGCCTTCGAATATCGTCACCAGCGAATCAACGTGTGCCGATAACTCGTCTACCTGTTGCGCCCGCCGTTTCAGTTCCAAGCCCCGTTCGAGCAAGCGCACGGTCATTTCCGCAGGGCGTCGTGCCGCGCCGCCGAGCACTTCGTCAACGGATGTCGCCGTCGTTGGCGCCAATTCCGCGAGCTTCCTCGGAATGTCGTCGCGGGACGTGGCGAATTCCCCGAGGAGCTGCTCCTTGGCCCGATAGCGCGCGCTCACCACAGCCAACTGTTCGCCCACATCCTTCGGCACCCTGCGCAACGACAGCACATAACACATGGAGACGATCGCACGTCCCAAGCGCCACCTGCGCGAACCCAACAAACCAACGATGTCCGAATGCAGCGCCGAGGCCAAAAGCGCGAGCGCGGACGCCATGTCCTTGCGGTGAATCAGTTCGCGGTCCCAAACGGCGGTCAAGTCCCGTACCAACGATTGCCGATCGGCAACCTCCGCCGACGCGCGACGCAGCTTCGTCGCAAGCTCGGTGTGATCCTCCTCGGCGCGGGCACGGGCTTGTTGAACAATTGCGCTCCTCTCCTCGAGCTGCGCGTTGGCGTTCTGCACGAGCGTGAGCTCAAGGCGCAGATCGTCGGCCTCCTGGTTCAGGATGGCATTGGATTGTTCGAGTGATGCGCGCGTCAACTCCAACTCGGCGCCGGATTGCTGCAGCAAGTCCCGCTCCCGGGTCAGTTGATCACCGCTTTCTTGCAATGCGACGTTGGTGCGTTCGAGAGCCTCCGAGTTGCGAATCCGGGCCGCCAGATCTTCGCGCAAGGCCGCGTTGGCATCCGTTAAGGCTTGCGAATCCCGCATCCGCGCCGCCAGCTTCTCGCGCAAGGCCGCATTCGTCTCTCTTGCATCGATCTGCGCCGCTTCCAACTGCGCATTCGCCTGCTCGAGAACCGAGCGCTCGAGTCGCACCTTGGCGACGTCCTCATTCAGATTCGCGTTCGCCTGCTTGAGCAATGCCCGGTCCTTTTCCAAGTCGGCGTTTACGTCCCGAAGCGTTGATCGCTCCTCTGCCAAACCTGTCGCAATCCTGCGCGCACGGTCGAGTTCGGACGCCAAGTCCTCGGCCTTCTGCTCGCTTCGGGCAATCGTGGCTCGCGTCTCGATCTCGGCCTGCCGAAGCTGCCTCGTTTCGCGTTCGGCCTCGTCTAGTCTCTCCGACGCCGCCTTCAACAGGGAGCGGGCGTGCTCAAGCTCCAAGTTCCTCAGCTTGAGCTGCGTCGTTTCCCCCTCCGGAGCGCGTCGTTGGCGTGCCTGGCGCGCACGCACGATGCGGTCTTCGACATCGACTGTTTTTTCGTAACGTCTCAGTATTCGGAGGGCGGCTCGAGACGGCGCGGGCGGCGATGTTTGCAGGATGTCGGTGTCGCCCAGAAGAGCTTCGTAGAGCTGCAATTGATGCGTCGTCGCAACCGACCGGAGTGATCGTTTGGTCTTGCGTTGGCGATAGAGCGCGTCGTCCAGGAACTGGTTCAATTCATCGGTCGAGGGAACACGCAAGCCATATCCGCCTTGTTCCACGAGCACGGCGTGGAGCCGCTGGACAACAACGGGCGGCTTTTCCATCAGGTCCTCGTAGGAAACAAAAACGCGTCGGAGTCCCGTCGATGCATTGAGCGCATGCAGACTGTAGATTTCCCAAAGCGCCAAACCGGCCCTGATCGGAATCCCGTTGCGTGCGCGTAGCGAGTGGGCAACCTCGAGCGGATTGCGCAGCACATGAATGCAGAACGGGTTCTCAAGCGCTTGCCGCCATATTGGGAACAGCAGGCAGAGCCTCGGTTCCTTGACGAACCAGGGTCTATGGGCATCTAGGTTCAACACGATGTCGGCGGCTCGGTCGACATACGCCGCCTTGGTCTCGGGCGGTAACGCGTTGAGGTCGAAGTCCGCGACGCAATCCCAGTCGCAGCGGGAACTGAACAACAAATCGTCATTCAGATCGCGTACATCACGTCGCTCCCAGAAACCCTTTTCGTTCTGATCGCTACGCCCGGTACTGACTTGCTCCCCGCCGAAGTACGCTCCCATCAGGTTCAGGATCCGAGCGATCGCCGACGTACCGGACCGGTGCATCCCGAGTACGAATATCTGCATGCGGCTCGGGTTCCTCGGCCCCGGTTGACCTGTCTATGGCGAGATGATGCAATCCCGAGCGGCGGTGACGCAGTCGACGATGTCCGAGTCGCCACCGAAACGCCGGACCCGGCAAGACTATCACGAGGTCACGGCCCGATTGACTCAAGGCCCAGCAAGATGTTCTCTCGACGGGTATGACTTTCTCGACATCGGCTCGTCCAAGGGCGGATCGATCGATTTTGCGAGAAACGTGCTAGGCGGCAAGCGAGGGCTCGGCGTCGACCTCAACGCCGCCAATGTCGAGCACATGCGTTTGCGCGGCTACGACTGCCTACACGGTGACATTGCCCAGATGACGTTTCCCGCCAAGTCCGTGCGGTTTGCCGTGATGAACCACGTCCTCGAACACATGCCCCTGCACAAGGTCTACAGGGCTGTTGAGTGCGCTAGCAACGTCGCCACTGACTTCATGTATATCCGGGGGCCGTACTTCGACGCAGACGCGTTTCTACGGCGTCACGGCCTCAAGTTCTACTGGTCCGATTGGCACGGACACAAGTGCCACCTGACCATTTCACTCCTCCAGGCGGTGCTCCGTAGCCTACACCTTGAGGAATTCTCGATCTTGGGGAAAACCCCGGTGAACGACTCCCTGGACGACTCCATACACCCGCTAGACTCACCGGCCGACCAGCACCAATACGACCCGCATGAACATCCGCCCAAACCTTCGATACGATTCAGCCCGCCACGCCATCGCGAGATCATCTGCCTGGTTCGACTACGGGACCTCCCCTACTGGCAGCAGCTCCTAAGGGTCCACCGAGATTGCGAGGTCATTGGCGGTACGTTGTCTACATGACCATCCTGCACGACGCGCCGTGGAGGACGGCCCCCAAGCCGGCGCATCGCCGCTAGTCTCCACACGCCCCGCCGAGGTATTCGCGCAGGCCCGTGCGCCAAGTTGAAGGCGCAATCCCCAAGGCATTGGTCAGCTTTGCGCCGCAAAGTCGAGAATTCAGGGGGCGGCGTGCTCTCGACGACGAATGTTCCGTCGCGACGCCACGTACCCGCGGCACCGTCGGCAAGACGCCTAGACCCGTCGCCATCGCGACGATCTCTCGGGCAAACCCGCACCAGGAAACCGTCGGCGTCGATGACAAGTGGTAGGTACCCCAAGCGTCGTCGAGTCCCGGGTGTTCGGCAATTGCGCGGATCGTGCGGGCGATCGCGTCCGCTGGCGACGGCGCCCCGATCTGGTCGTCCACCACGGTCAGTTCGCCCCGCTCGCGCGCCAAGCGCAGAATCGTGTCCACGAAACTGCGCCCAATGCGCCCGAACACCCAACTGACGCGCAGGATCAGGTGCCGGTTCGTCGCCTCGCGGAGTCGGTTCTCCCCTTCGAGCTTGGACGCACCGTATACATTGAGGGGGTTCGGGATGTCGTCCTCGGTATAGGAACCCTCCTTGGTTCCGTCAAAGACGTAGTCCGTGGAGAAATGGACCACGCCGACGCCGCGGTCGTCGCAGGCTTCGCCTAGCCATCCCACCGCGTCGGCATTGACGCGGTAGGCGAGAGCCGCTTCGTCCTCGGCGCGGTCAACGGCGGTATAGGCGGCGCAGTTGACCAGCAAATCGGGCTTGTGTTCATCGAGACGGAATGCGATTGCGCGCCGGTCGGTGATGTCCAAGTCGCACCGGGTGAGCCCCACGACCTGGAGCCCGTCGTCCGCCAAGCGGACCAGCTCGGTGCCCACCTGGCCATCCGCGCCCGTAACCAGGATCCTCATCGCGCGAGCGCCCCAGAGCCCTCCCAAACGCCTTCCATGGAACAAACGCCAAAGGGAGCCTGCGACCGTGGCGATTGTTCCATGGGCTTACTCGGTGTGGCTGGGCCGGAGGCGGAGCCGGTCCCGAGCGCCAGCGAGGCACCGGACCCGGCTGGGGGGCGCTTGCTTCGTCGTGCGCCGGCGCCGCCTCCGGCCCAGCCACGCCGGCCGGTCCTCAAGACAAATGCCGCGGTCGCAGGCGCATTTGGGCATTTGTTTCATCGATGGTACTCGTCCAGCGTTGGGTTCGCGGCGTCCGCAACGGAGATGGTCGGATCATCCAAGGGCCATGGGATGGCGATCGCGGGGTCGTTCCACAGCACGCCGCGAGCGTCATCCGGGCGATAGTGGGCCGTGCACTTGTATTCGACGTCGGCGACCGCCGAGAGCACGCAGAATCCGTGAGCGTAGCCCGGTGGGATGAACAACTGGACGTGGTCCACATCGTCGAGGATGACGGCGACGTGCCGTCGGAACGTCGTCGATGCCGGGTCGATGTCCACGGCCACGTCGTATACGCGGCCGCGCGATACACGGACGAGCTTGCCTTGGGGTTCGCGCTCTTGGAAATGCAGGCCGCGCAGCACGCCGCGCCGGGAACGCGAATGGTTGTCCTGGACGAAGTCGTGGCCAAGCGGGTCAAATCCGTCGTAGCGCTCCTTGCTGTAGGTCTCGAGGAGGAAGCCGCGGTCGTCCGCGAATACGTCGGGGCGAATGATGACCACGCCGGACAGGATCGTCTCTTCAACGCGCATCGCGGGTCCGTTCGGCTGCCGCGAGTCCACGAAGGTAGTTGCCGTATTCCCTCGGCGCGAGCGAATCGGCGAGTGCGACAAGGTCCGCATTCGATATCCATCCCATCCGCCAAGCCACCTCTTCGGGGCAGGCAATCTTGAAACCCTGCCGGTGTTCGATGGTCTGCACGAACTGGCTCGCTTCGAGGAGCGACTCCGGCGTCCCGGTATCGAGCCACGCCATGCCGCGGCCGAATTGCACGACGTCGAGACGAGCGCGCTCGAGGTAGACCCGGTTCAAGTCCGTGATCTCCAATTCGCCACGCGCCGATGGACGCAGCGACTCGGCGATGTCGACGACCTCTTCGTCGTAGACGTAAAGGCCGGTGACGGCCAGGTTCGACTTGGGAACGGCGGGTTTTTCTTCGAGCGCAATCGGTCGTCCTTCCGGATCGACTTGGAGGACGCCAAACTGCCGGGGATCCTTGACGGGATACGTGAACACCGTTGCTCCCCGGTTGTCGCGGATGGCCCGCCGGGACAGGCCCGAAAGCTCACTGCCGAAGAAAATGTTGTCACCGAGAATCAGCGCAACGGGATCGTTGCCGATGAAGTTGCGGCCGACGATGAACGCGTGCGCCGTCCCCCGCGGTTCATCCTGAACCGCGTAGGACAGGTTCATTCCCCACTGCGACCCGTCGCCGAGCAGGTCGCGAAGCCGGGGGGTGTCCTTGGGCGTCGACACGATCAGGATCTCCCTGACCCCGCCGAGCATGAGGGTGGTCAACGGGTAGTACACCATCGGCTTGTCGTAAACAGGCAGTAGCTGCTTCGAGACGGCGATCGTGACGGGGTGGAGCCTGAGATTGCGACCGCCGGCGAGGACGATGCCCTTGGTTGCGGGAGCATTCATGTCGGGGACAATACTAGCCGATCCCGCGGGCGGCCCACGTCCCTACCGCCGATCACCACCGCCACGCGGCACGCAGGATGAAACCACGACATCGATGACCCCGACCGTTGCGCAATCCCTAACGCCCGCCGAGGTCGATTTCCACGCCGGCAGGCCCGTATCGCGCAGATTCGGGGACATCTACTACGACGCGGATGGCCCTGCGGAGGTGGCACGAGTGTTCCTCGACCCGGCAGCGTTCGATGAGCGCACCCGGGATCCTGCCGGCGCATTCACGATTGGCGAACTCGGCTTCGGAACCGGCCTCAACTTCCTCGTGGCTGCGCAAGCCGCCCGATGCCGGTTGCACTTCATCTCGGTCGAACGCCATCCGCTGTCGGTGGCCGACTTGGCGCGATCCCTTGCTCCCTGGCGCCGCCGGTTGCCGTTGGCAGGATGTCTCGTGGAATCCTATCCGCCGCTCGTGCCGGGTTGGCATCGGCGCCTTTTCGATGGCGGGCGTGTGCAGCTATCCGTCTACTACGGCGATGCCCGCGACGGCTTGGCGGACCTGGACCAACAGCAACGGCGGGGCGTCGACGCCTGGTTCCTGGACGGCTTCGCGCCGCGCAGGAACCCCGCCATGTGGCGTCGCGAGCTGTTCGAGACGATGGGCCGGCTGTCGGTTCGTCAGGCAACCGTCACAACGTTCACCGCGGCCGGCGAGGTTCGCCGCGGCTTGGCGGATTCGGGCTTCGAGGTACACCGCCTCGACCAGCGACCGCACAAGCGACACAGCACCGTGGGCATCTTCGCCGGCACCGGACGGTTTTTCGCACCACCTCCGAGAGTTGCGGTCCTCGGCGCCGGTCTCGCCGGAACGGCTACCGCGCGCTCGCTCGCCGAGAAGGGCATCGCGACAAGTGTCGTCGACCGCGGACAAGGCATCGCACGAGGCGCTTCGGGTATCCCAGCCGCCGTCCTGCATCCCCGTTTGCCAAGCGAACCTTCCACGCTCGCGCGGTACCGCGTACAGGCATTCGCCTTCGCGGCCCACCGATGTCGCGACCTTCCCGGGACGACCGCGAGCGGTGTCCTGCAGATTCCCGGCCCGTGGGTCGAGGCCGACAAGATCCTCCGAATCGCAAGGGTGACCCCGCCGGGCATCGTCGAGCACCTCGAGCCCGATCGCGCATCGGAGCACGCCGGACTCGCACTCAACGAGCCCGCGCTTTTCTTCCCCGCTGCGCTCACGGTCGATGGACGTCGCCTGTCCGAGGCCTTGTGCGACAGCACGCGGGTCGAAATCGCCTCGGCGCATACGGATGACTCGGTGCCGGTCGTGCGGGCGACCGGTTCGACTCTCGATGCCTCGGACGAGTTGGAGGTGACAGGACTGATCGGGCAGATCGACCGCTTCGCGTGCCAGCGCCCGCCCCGGCTGCCGATCGTGGGCAACGGCACTTTCGTCCCGTCCTCGGACAGCATGTGGACGGGTGCAACGTACGAATACCGGCCATGGACGACGCGGGACGCCACGTCGGCCAACGCCGAACGTTTCCGGCGGCTCTTCGGCATCGCCCCGGGCGACTCGCTAGAACACTTCCGGGGAATCCGTGCCGTCACCTCCGACCGTTTGCCGGTGGTCGGCTACGACCAGGGACTCTGGTTCAACCTCGGCCACGGGTCGCACGGCACGACCTCGGCGATTCTCGGCGCCGAGATCATTGCCAGCGCCATCGCGGGCGAGGTCGCGCCCGTGTCGTCCGATATTGTCCGGTTGCTGCGCCCGGACCGGTTCCGCGAGCGCCAGCAGCGACGACCCAACCCGTTCAAGACGCCGTAGCGCCCCAAAGCCGGCCCGGCCACACCGACCCCGCATCGGGATCCCCGGTAGGGTCGCCCCTACGGGCCGTCCAGGGGGTCGAAGAGCCGCACGCTCATCACCTCGTCGATGGCGGCGATTCGACCGAGCAAAGCCTCGGTAGGCCTGGTGTCGAGGTCGATCAGGTTGTAGGCCACGTGCTCCCGGCTCTTGTTGATCATGTCGATGACGTTGATCCGGGCGTCGGCGAGCGCCGACATGATCTGGCCGAGCATGCCGGCCACGTTGGCGTTCGTCACGCCCACGCGGTAGCCGCCGGCGGGATCCAAGGCTACCGACGGGAAGTTGACGGAGTTGTCCACGTTGCCGTAGAGCAGGAACTGCCGGAGTTGGTCCGCGGCCATGATCGCGCAGTTCTCCTCGGCTTCGGCGGTACTCGCGCCCAGGTGCGGCGTCGTATGGGCGTTGGGTTCGCCCGCCAGCACGGTGCTGGGGAAGTCGGCGAAGTACGCCGCCAGGGTGCCATCGCCCAGCGCGGCCTTGATGGCGGCTTCGTCGACAACCTCTTGCCGCGCGAAGTTCAACAGCACGGAGTTGGCTTGCAGGTTCGCCAGCAGTTCGGCATTGACCAGGCCGATATTCTCGGCCAATGCCGGAATGTGCAGGGTTACGTAGTCGGATCGTGCGAAGAGCGTCGGCAGGTTCTCCATTCGCTTGACGTCGCTCGGCAACCGCCACGCCGCGTCCACGGACAGCGCCGGATCGTAGCCCAGCACATCCATGCCGAGGTTGAGCGCCGCTCGCGCGACCCGCGAGCCGATCGCGCCGAGCCCCACGATGCCGAGCGTTCGGCCCGCCACCTCGCGGCCCTTGAACCGCGACTTCTCCGCCTCCACCAGGCGATGCAGTTGGGCGTCGTCGGTAACCGTCTCCAGCGAACGGACATAGTCGAAGCCACCGAGGACGTCCCGCGACGTCAGCAGCAACGCCGCCAGCACCAGCTCCTTGACCGAGTTGGCGTTGGCACCCGGCGTGTTGAAAACCACGATGCCGCGCGCGGAGCACAAGTCCACCGGCACGTTGTTCACCCCGATGCCCGCCCGGGCAACTGCCGCAAGGCTCTTCGACAGTTCGTCGTCCGAGAGCCTGTGGCTGCGCAACAGGATGGCGTGGGGGTCGGACACCACCGGCCCCACGTCGAAGCCGTGATCGGGAAATCGTTGTAGCCCCCTGGGGGCGATCTTGTTGAAGGTTCTGACTCGGTACATGGTCCGGGTACGACAGCTAGTCGGGGCGGGCGGCTGCGGACAACTCGTCCACGATCAGGGATGCGCTGTCGCGGACGCGGAACTCCCGCATCCGCTGGCGGTACTCGCGCGAAAGGGCGGCGAGTTTAGCGACCCCCGAGACCAATGTCTCGCGATTCAGTTCATCTTCGGCCAAGACCATGCTCCAGCCCCGGGATTCGGCATAGGCCGCGTTCTCGATCTGATCGCCCCGGCTGGCCGACCGCGGCAGGGGCACGAGCAGGTGCGGCTTGCCCAACGCCAGCCACTCGTAGAGGGCGTTGGCACCGGCCCGGGAAATCACGAGATCCGAAGCAGCAATCACGTCTCCCCATTCGTCGGTCACATACTCGCGCTGCGTGTAGCCCGGCAAGGACTCCAGGGCGATGTCGGCCTTGCCCACGCCGCAGACGTGGACCACGTGGTAGTTGTGCATCAGTTGGTCGAGCGCCGCGCGGACAACGTCGTTCAACCTGGCAGCACCCAGGCTTCCGCCAACGACGAGCAGAACCCCACGCCCGGCGTCGAGACCGAGCATCTGCCGCCCGCGCACACCGTCTCCGTGCACAAGGTCCCCGCGCACCGGGGTACCCGTGACCACCACCCGGCGGTGGTCTGCCCGGGTGCTCTCGAAATTGACGCACAATGTCGTCGTGAACCGTTGCGCCAAACGGTTCGCCAGGCCGGGGGTGAGGTCGGATTCGTGGGCGACGACCGGGATCCGGCACAGCCAGGCACCGACGACGACGGGAAACGATACGTAGCCGCCCTTGGAGAACACGACCACGGGACGGATCCGTGCCAGCAGCCGCCATGCCTGCACGATTCCGATGGGAATGCGCAAGGCATCGACAACGTTCTCGAACGAGAAGTAGCGCCGCAGCTTTCCCGTCTGGATCCCGTGGTAGGGGATATCCAACGGCGCGACCAGGCGCTCCTCGAGGCCGCTCGTACTACCGACGAAATGTACCGACGAACCGGCGCGCAAAAGGGCTTGCGCGACCGGCAAGGCGGGAAGCACGTGCCCCGCCGTGCCACCGCCGGTCACCACCACGCACGTCAACACGGGAGCGTCGGTCGCCACCGGGTCACAGGCCAAGCGTCTGCTTGACGAACGGGATCGTGACGCGCCTGCCCAGGGCCAGTGATGTCCGATCAAGCCGGTCGAACACGCTCACCAACTCACCTTGGTCGCGGCTGGTGCGAGCCAGCAGGAACCTGGCGACGTCGTCCGGCAATTCGAGGCCGCGCTCGCTCGCAACGGCACGGAGCAAGCGCATCTTGTCGCGATCGTCGAGGGGGTGAACCCGGTAGCAGGCCGCTGCACGCAAGCGGGAGCCCAAATCGGGCAAGGAAAAGTCAAGATCGCGCGGCGACCGGTCCGCGGTGAAGACCAGCCGCGCCTGGCGAACACGCAGGACGTTGTAGAGGTCCATCAACGACCGTTCGGACTCCTCGACGCCGATCCACCCGGTCACGTCGTCCACGGTGACCACGTCGAACTTTCCATAGGCCACGATGGTGTCGTCCCGCGCGTCGATCTCCCTCGCCGGGATGTAGACGGCGTTCGCCGCCTCCAGGCAGACCGCCTGCAAAAGGTGGGTCTTGCCCGTGCCCGGCTCGCCGAACAACCACAAACAGTCGAACCTTCGGCGTGGCCCCCGCCCGGACCCGCGCAAACGGTCAACGAGTTCACCGTTGCGACCCAAGACGAACTGATCGAACCTGCAGCGTTCGCCGAGCGAGAATGGCAAGGCCATCTGCTCGGTCACGACGAGGCCCCGCGATCCCTCGCTCGCAGTTCGACGAAGGCCCGGCGTCCCCAAAGGAACACGTATTGGCCCCCGGACGCAACGCTGGAGACGCCCACCAGCACAAAGCCCTGCGGATCGATCAGTTCGGCCACCGTCGCCGCCAGTGGATAGTCCGCGCCCATCAAGCCGACAATGACGACCAGGAGGACGACAACCAGGAGCGCCGTGTTGGCCTTGCTCAATGGCGTGGGTTCGACCTCGAACTTGCCGAGAATCAACCGATACGCCAGTGCGCCGAACACAATCACCAGGTCGCGTCCGATCACAATCACCGGCAACCACGCCGGAACATGGCCCTGCAGCGCCAGCACCACGATGACGACCAGCACGAGGAGCTTGTCGGCAGCGGGATCGGCGATCGCACCGAAGTTCGTGCGCCAGTCGAACCGCCTAGCCAGCTCGCCGTCGACGAAATCCGACGCGCCGGCGATCGCGATGATGATGAGCGCTTCGGGAATGGCCTCGACCCAGAGCAGCCAGCCTGCCGGGACCACCAGCACGATGCGTGCAATCGTCAACGCATTGGGCAGATGACGCACCGATTTGGCCAGGGCATCGAGACCCGTTCGTCGGGTTCCGGTCATCTCGCCCCCATCCAGTTCAACTCCAGACCCGGCGGCGCCGTGGGTGAAGTGGTTCGAGACGCCGAAAGATAGCCCCCCATCAGGAGCAGTTCCACAAGTTGGTCGCGACCGGATCTGGACTGGAGCTTGAGGTGCAATGCATCCGGATCGATTGCCCTGACGTCGACCCGATCGATGTATTCGCGGGACCGGAGGTGCGCCAGCAAAGCGGCGTAGGCACGCGCCGTCCGCGCCCCGCGCACGGTCAACGCGATCACGTCGAGGTCTCCGCCCCGCACGGCAAAGCGTTGCGCCAGCGCATCGGCGAGACGATGCACGGCTTCGCCCGCCGTCGCGCCCGCGGATGCTCCCCGGTGCACGAACGACGCCGCCAGCTCGTTCTCGCCGTTGGGCGATTGGAGTTCCCAATGCGACATCCAACGTCCAACCGCATCCTCCGTCAAGCGGCCCAGCAGCACGATGTCCGCGGGAAAACGGCTCGATGCCCGCCCGATGGCTGTCCAGAACCGCCCCCAAAGATCCGTCGTCAAGAGCCCGCGGTCTTCGAGGTCCATGAGCGGAAAGGTCAACACGATACCCCGTCGTCGCGCCTCCCGGTGCATGGTCGAGACCACCTCCCGGGCTGCGGCGTCGAACGTCGCGGCGGAAGCGACCTCCCGGGCCGAATCGCGCTGCAAGACGACCCAGACCAGTGTCGTCGGCCGGTCGGCACTCCAAACGGGTAGCCCGCTGCGGCGGAGAAGATCAAGCAGCGTGCTCCGTTCGAATGGAATCTCCAAGTGTGTTTGGAAACCCGCCGCGCCATCCTCTGCGGGTTCGATGTCGTGCCTTGCGAAGCCATAGCGTACGTAGAACTGGTCCGGGTTGCGGATGGCGGCGTCCACCACGGGACTGAACGGAACTTCGCGGAATCCCGTTATGCGAGCTAACACCTCGGCCAGCGCGATGGCTGCGCCACGTCGCCGGTCGGCGTCGCTTTGGGATGCCACAGCCACCTCGCCGTCGTAGAGCCACGGCACAACCTCCGCCCAAGCCGCACCCGCCGTACCGGCAATGACACAAGCCAACAACAAACGAACACGAGCCACGAGCCGCGATCCATGACACGCTTTGAGCGCCTCAAGTGTAATGAAATGGCACGAACCGTTGGCGGTAGCCAACCCAATCGTCGGCCTTTGCCTTAAACTGGCGTTTCTTTATGCGCGGGAACAGATGCGATGCCGCGCCTGACCTACCGGGATGCCGGTGTCGACATCGACGCGGGCAACGAATTGGTCCGACGGATCGCTCCGGCGGTCAAGCGTACGCGCCGTCCCGAGATGCTGTCCGACCTTGGCGGCTTCGCCGCGCTCGCCGCCGTCCCGAAACGCTACGCCGATCCGGTGCTGGTCACCGGCACCGACGGCGTAGGCACCAAGCTGCGCCTAGCCATCGACCACGACCGCCACGACGCCGTCGGCCAGGATCTCGTGGCGATGTGCGTCAACGACGTCCTGGTAGCCGGTGCAGATCCGTTTCTGTTCCTCGACTACTACGCCAGCGGAACCCTGGACGTCGACGTCGCCGAGCGCGTGATCAACGGCATCGCCAAGGGCTGCGAGATCGCTGGCTGCGCCCTGGCAGGCGGCGAGACGGCGGAGATGCCAGGCTTCTACCCCGACGGCGACTACGACCTCGCGGGGTTCTGCGTCGGGCTCGTTGAACGCGATGCGATCATCACCGGGGATGCTGTCGGGGTCGGCGATTTGCTCATCGGCTTGGCGTCGAGCGGACCCCATTCGAACGGCTACTCCCTGATTCGCCGCATTCTGGACGACCAAGGTGGCGCGGGCGATGACCTCCTCGACCAACTGCTTGTCCCGACTCGCATCTATGTGCGTTCCGTGAGCCCCGTTCTCGGACTGGCCCGGGGCCTCTGCCATATCACCGGCGGCGGCTTCGTCGACAACCTGCCGCGCATGTTCGGGGAGCATCTCGCGGCGGCCGTGGACCTCGACGCATGGTCGCGACCGGTCGTGTTCAACCTCCTTCAACAGGCGGGCGGTATCGACGAGGTCGAGATGCTGCGCACGTTCAACCTCGGCATCGGCTTCGTTGTCTGCGTGGCCGAGACCGACGTCCCGGCCGTCCTCGAGACGCTACGCTCGGCCGACGAACAGGTACACGTCATCGGCCGGATCGTGCCGGCGGGGAGTACGCCCAAGCGCGGGCAACTCGTCGTGTCGAAGGCCGGGACGTTGTTGGGGTAGGGCTCGTTGGGGACCGGCCTGTCCTGTCGTGGAAAAACCGGGACGCGTTCGACATCGGGCGACGGCGCGTCCCTGACGGGCGCGTTTGGGGGTCGGCCCACGAGAACCCGGCAACCCCGCCACGTTCGATCCGGGGGACCGCAAGGGTCGCCCCTACAGGCCCGTCAGGCTTTGGGGAGCGTGACGCCGCGTTGGCCCTGGTACTTGCCGCCACGGTCCCTGTAGGTGACCTCGCAGGGTTCATCGCTCTGGAAGAACAGCAACTGCGCGACCCCCTCGTTGGCGTAGATCTTCGCCGGCAGGTTGGTCGTGTTGGAGAACTCCAGCGTCACGTGGCCTTCCCACTCGGGTTCCAAGGGCGTGACGTTGACGATGATCCCGCAACGGGCGTAGGTGGACTTGCCGACGCACAAGGTCAGCACGTCGCGGGGGATCCGGAAATACTCGACCGTGCTCGCCAGGGCGAAGGCGTTGGGCGGAACGATGCAGCTGTCGCCTTCGACATCCACGAAACTGCGCTCGTCGAACGCCTTGGGATCGACCGTGGCCGAGAAGATGTTGGTGAAGACCTTGAACGCCGGTGCGCAGCGCACGTCGTAGCCGTAGCTGGACGTGCCGTAGGAGATCACTCGCTTGTCGCCCACGGTGCGAACCTGATCGGCCTCGAACGGTTCGATCATCCCGGCCCTGGCCATGTCCCGGATCCAGCGGTCTGACTTGATGGTCATTTGTCGTCCATGGTGATCGACGGGGGCGGCGCCACAACCGCCGACTGGCGCCACAGTGCCCCCGCCGTGCGACGAGCGCAGTCGACGTAGAGCCCGGCGACACGGCCAGGCGGGCCCGCGGCCACCGTCGGCGATCCGGCATCCGTCGACTCGCGAATGCCGGGGTCGAGGGGAAACGTGCCGAGCAGCTCGACGCCGTATTCCTCGGCAACGCGCGCCCCGCCACCTTCTCCGAACAGGTGGTGGACCTCGCCGCAGCCACATTCGAACCAGCTCATGTTCTCGACGATGCCCAGAATCGGGATGTCCACCTTCTGGAACATCTCGATGCCCTTGCGGGCGTCCAGCAGGGCGATGTCCTGGGGCGTGGTGACGATGACCACCCCGCTGACCGCCGCCTGCTGCGAAAGGGTCAACTGGATATCTCCGGTGCCCGGCGGCATGTCCACGACCAGGTAGTCGAGGCCGCCCCAATCCGTCTGTTCGAGAAGCTGGCGCAGCGCACCCGAAGCCATCGGGCCGCGCCACACCATCGGCGTCCTTTCGTCGGTGAGCATGCTCATCGACATGGCCTCGATGCCGTGCGCTCGAATGGGCACGAACAACCGTTGGTCGCGGACTTCCGGACGGCGGCCGTCGGGGATCCCGAGCATCATGCCTTGGCTCGGGCCGTAGATGTCCGCATCCAGGATGCCCGTCTTCGCGCCGGCCCGGTCCAGCCCCAAGGCCAGGTTCACCGCCGTGGTGGACTTGCCGACGCCACCTTTGCCCGAGGCCACCGCGATCAAATGGCCCGCACCCGACGGTTTCGGTGCCCGGGGCGCCGCGAAGGTGAGATCGAGGACCACGGCGTCGTCTAAGGCTTCCGACAACGCCCGGGTATAGGACTCCTCGAGACCATCCACGGGATAGCCCAGAACCGCGTCGACGTGCCAACGCTCGTCCAAGCGGGCGGCACGGCGCACTGCGCCGAGTTCGCCCCAGGTAGCCCCCAGCACGGGGTCCGGAAAACTGTCTATGGGGTTCGGCATCGAGGATCCTTGGCGTCGGCGGCGATTATAGCGTCCACCCACGAGGTCCCGGCGTGGATCGGGGCTCGAAGGAGAAGAAGGGTCTCAAGCGGTGGCGGGCGAAAGCTCCTGCCAGGCGTTGCGCAAGACCCGAGTGGCCGAGCGGAGGAAGATCGCCAACAGGATCAACGCCACCACGATGTCCGGCCAGCCGGAGTCGAACAGCCAGACAGCGGCCGCTGCGGCGATGACGGCGAAGCCCTCGATCACGTCGTTGCGGGAGCACTCCCAAGACGACGACATGTTGACATCGCCTGTCCGGTGCGGTGACAGGAGCCATAGGCAGACGCTATTCGCGGCCAGGTTGAGCGCGGCGGCGATCGACATCGTGCTCGCCACCGGCGCGTCGAGATCCGTCAGCCGCCAGCCGATCTGGGCCGCCACGGCAAGCGCCGCAGCGAGTATCAGCAGCCCCTTCAGGAAGGCAACACGGGCCTTGGCCTGCGCCGAGGCACCTACCACGGCCATGCTCAAGGCGTAGGTTAGCGCGTCGCCGAGGTTGTCCAAGGTTCCCGAGAGCAGCGCCGAAGACCCGCTCAGAACCGAGGCGGCAACCATGCCGATGAAGGTCGCCACGTTGATCCCGAAGACCCACGCCAGCACCCTGAGCTGCCGATCGGCGAGGCCCGCCATGTCAATCGTACTCGTGCAGCAGTCGTCCGCCACGGTGTTGGGTTCCGCCCTAGATGGCAGGGAGTCTATCAACCACACGCCACCCATTCATGACTCTTGATAAGGCCCGGAGCGACCCGTTTCCGGCCCGTAGCGACATTCGCCAACCACAAGGATCAAGCCCAGCCGCGCGCCATCGAGGCGCAGTCCGGCTGACCATCCGAGGCTGGTCCCGGCACGACGGAGGCGTGGCGGTTCTCGGCAAGAGCGGGACGACCGAACGGCGGCCCGACCAACCGTCCCGCGAACCCTACGCGTCAGACCGAGAGTGCGCCTCAACTGACGTCGGCCGCTTGCCCGGCAACCCGCCGCCACCAGAGGGGTGTGAGCGCCACGGCGCCGAGGATGCTTAGTAGTGGAAGGAGCCAGGTCTCGTCGGGGTGCGGCAGGATCAGCTTCGATACGCCCACAAGCGTGAGGAACAGCGAGACGGCGCAGGCAACGGTTGCGAACACCGTTGTCCCAAGCGCCCGTCGCAACGACCTGGGGTCTTCGCCTACCGCCCGGGCGGTTCTGCCCCAGAATCCAACCGGGCGGACGGACCGGTAGAAGGCCGACAGGACTTCCCGCTCTGTCGGTCGCGATACGAGTGCCACGATCACCGTTCCCCCGGTGGAAACGAGCACCATCGTCCCGAGCCGCGCCCACTCCATGTCGTCTTCGGGGAAAGCCCAAAGGAGGATCGGGCCTGCCACGATCGCAATCGCCATGGCGGCGAACTCCGATTGCACGTTTATGCGCTCCCAGACCCAACGCAGCATCAGCACCGCGCCAATGCCCGCGCCGAACAGCAGCGAGATTCGCCACCCCTGCTGGATCGAATCCAGATTCGCGGCGACCAGGCAGCCGACCAGCAGCACGAATACGGATGCTGCCCGGGCGACGAGCACCAGTTCGGCGCTCGCGGGTTCCCGCTTCAACCAGCCTTGGCAGACGAAGCGCTTGTAGACATCGTTGGTGAGGTAGCTCGATCCCCAGTTGAGGTGGGTGTCTATGGTGGACGCGAGTGCGGCGACCAGGGCCGTCACCATGAGTCCGCGGATGCCGACGGGCATCTGGTCGGCAACCCCCAACAGGAACGTCCGCTCGCGGCTGGCGGCGAACGCGGGGTCGAGCGCATCGACCGGCGAGAACGGGTAGAAGGCCAGCAATCCGACGCCGATGACCAGCCAGATGAGACTTCGACCGAGAATTTGCACCCAGGCGAACACGGTGGCGGCGATGCGCGCGTCCCGGTCGGTCGCGCAGGCCATGCAGCGCTGCGCCAGGTAGCCCGTGCCGTCGCTGTTCATCTGGAACAGCCACTGCAGGCCCATGATCACCAGGAACGGCATCAGGGCGCCTTCGACGGTCGGCGTGAACGACAGCATCCGCCCGGCCTGTTCCTCGCCGTAGAGCTCCAGGAGGCGGCCGATCAGAGGGCCGGGGCCACCGCTCTCCCACAACAGGATCGCCGCGAAAGCGATCGAGCCCGCCATGGCCAGGCCGAACTGGAAGAGGTCCGAGGCGATGACGCCACGCAAGCCCCCGGATGTCGAATACAGGCCGACGAAGACGAGAAGCAGGGCGATGCTGACGAGGTTGTTGGTCGTCGCCAGCACGTGCCCGTAAGGCGCGGTGCCGGTCGAGAGATCGATGCCCAGGCGAGCGATCGCCGCCGCAAGCGCCCCGTATGGGGTTTCGGGCAACCACAGGTGCCAGGTGAAGAACAGTTCGGATACCTGGAACGTCGCGAGGAGCACGAAGCCGAGGACTGCCGAGTTGATCACCAGCCCGAAATAGACCGCCTTGGTTAGCCGCAGCGCCAACCGGCCGCGGCCGCTGTAGCGGACCTCGACGAGTTCCGCGTCGGTGAGGATCCGCGCACGCCGCCAGAACGCTGCGAAGAGAAACCCCATGAGGAGGAACGCGAGGCCGTATACCCAGAGCCGCCACAGGGCGAAGACGCCGGCCACGGCGATGAGTCCCGAAAACAAGAGCGGCGTGTCGGCGGCAAACTGCGTCGCCGCCATGCTGATACCCGCCTTCCAACCGCGTACTTCCCTTCCGGCCAGGTAGTATTCATCGAGACTGCGCGATGCCTTCCTCCGGGCGCGCAGCCCGAGCGTCACCGATCCGGCGACGAAGGCGATCAAGATCAGAAAGTCCCAATGGACCATTTGTCGGTCTCCCACATGTCACGGTAGGCTGCCGACCGCGCCTACTCGGTCAGGATTGCGGCCAGGGGGCGGTCGACGTTGGCCTTGAAGTCTTCGAGATAGCGGCCGACACGGGTGCCTTGCCCAAACTTCAACCGCGCATGGCTCGGCGTGATGCTGAGTAGCACCGCCTCCCATAGCGAGCAGAAGAAAGAGAAGACGAGGGCGAGAGAGAAGAAGGCGAGGAGCAGGCTGTACATCAACGGGACCGGCAGCCGGGGCGCGAGATCGCCCATCTAGTCATTGGGCTGGGCATTGGGGTCATCGCAACGATTGTACCAAGCGGGCGATTCCTCGCTCGGCTACGTCGCGCTCTCGGCCCACCGCCTGAACCGGGTTATGCACATCCTCGCCGTCATTCCTAGTGGTCTACCCCGCAGCCGGGTTCGCGGTGATCTTCGGGACAATGACGTTTCTCGCGGGAATCTACGGCCACATGCCCGAACTGGCCACCCGCTGAGGTGGTCCACGATGGTGGAACCGTTCGCCGAGGCCGAAGAACTCAGCGGGTCCGCTACCGCCTGCTGTCCTTGCCGCTTTATCTCGTTGAGCGCTTGCCCGACATGTTTCGGGCGCCTTGGCGGAAGCTACTCGTGTAAGCCCTGCATCTTGACCACGGTGTTTCGTACCGCAACGAGCAAGTCGCCCGACAAGTCGTTGACCTTGGCGAGGATTTTTCCTTGGTGATCGACCAACGCGTAGGTCGGCACAGCTTCGACCTGCCACATCCTCGACAACTCGCTATTGGGTCCGACGTACCATTGGCGCCACGGCAACGGTTCGTCCTCCAGGAAATCCGTTAGCCACTCCAACCCCCAGTCGATGCTGATATTCAGTATTTCGAATTGCTCGTCCGGCAATTCCTGCATCAACGCCCGAAGTTTCGGGAGCGCCGCTATGCACGGACCGCACCATGTGGCCCAGAAGTTCACCAGCACGACTTTCCCTTCGGAAGTGCGAAACCCCTCTTCGACCCCGTCGATCCGGGTTCCTGAGAAATCCCTCACCGTCCCACCTACCGTGGCGTGGTGGATCGTGGCGAGCAGGCCTTGCTCGGCCTCGGCGACTGTTTGCGTTGTCCTGTTCAGGTCTGCGTCCATTCCCTTGGCGACAAACTCCGCGTCCTCGACACCGACACTCAGACCGGTAACTAGATCCAGCGCTTGCTCACGAATGGCGTCACGCCCTTCCTCCGGAGCGGCGTTGACGTTTTTCGTGAGTCGGTATGCCGCGTAGTAACGGGCGGTGGCCTTCTCCACCGGATCGGTCGTTTCGGCTGCTTTCGCGATCAGGAACTCGTCCAGTTCTGGTGCGTCAGCGCGCATTCTGCCAAGGTGCATGAACATGGAGGGCCAGTTCCGGTAGTCTCGTGCGTGGTCTTCGAGTGTCCGTATGCCGGCCCAAACGTCCTCGACCTTCGCGTCGGGTGTGGCGGCGGCGCGTTCTACCAGGAACTCGGCGGCTTGCACCGTCTTTTCGTGGCCTCCGTCGAGGTCCACGATCCTCCTGGCGGCAGCCAACGCACGGTGGACGTAGGGTTCCTCGTCGGCGGCGTACTCCCGCTCCAGGTAGGATCCGTCCAAGTAGCCCTCGATCAGGCGCCAATCGGATTCGGCGGCGTCTCCGACAGACGCCGCCAGTCCAAGCAGCATCAGGCACCGCGGTGTCACGGACTGCCTCTCGCTCCGGAGGGGACATCATCGAGGACGAGCTCCTCATCCAGCAGCAAGTCGCCGCCCGGGCCCCAGATGCGCAGGGCCCGCGCAGATGCAGCCGTGCTTGGCACCCGGAGCGCCCAAACGCCGCCAGGCCCGGTCGAAAGCGAGATGATCCGCAAGGGCTGTTGCAGCAGGGGGGTTCCGGCTTCGTCGTAGATCACAGCGGAGTACTCTCCCGCCGATGCCTCCCTCGGCGATGCCGGACTCTGCTCGGCAGTGTGCAGGTACCATACGCCGGAGGCGTCTAGCCCGCCCGTCAGCGCAACGCTGCCTGAGGCGGTCACCGGTTCGCTCCCATCCGCAGGCATCGCCTCGGCCGCAGTTCGGCCCATCCATGCCATCGCCCGCTCGTAGTGCCAGCGCGAGATGTAGAGCCCCGGGCCGCCCGAGGGGTCCATGATCTCCCGATCCAATGACGAGAAGAAGCGTTCGCTCGCGCTCGACCAGCCATAGGTTACAGTCGCCGCCGGCGCCTTGTCCTCGTCGATGCCGAAGTTGTGCGCGATGCCGTTCGCGACGAACCAGCCCGCGTCACCGCGACCATCGTCCGCCGGGACGGGGCTGAGGGCCACTCTTCCACCCACCAAGGCCAGACCCTCGGGCCAATGCTGCTCCGCGCGGTAGAGGCCGTGGTAGAACTCATCCGGGCCGGCCTCGCGGTTCCACACCGCATGCACGTCGTCCAGCATCCGACGCGCCGACGCGCCGCCCTCGACCCGCAGCGGCGGTGCGATGTCGGATTTATACGCACCAATCGGCAAGAGCGCCAACGTTTCCGCGAGCATTGGTCCGTGATCGCCGACCGTCAACGGCCGTACCGCGCCAGGCTGTGCGATCGGGACCAGTTTGACCTTGAACGTCGGCGGCTCTACGACGTGGACATCCGATAGGGTCAGCGCCAGTTCATTGTCGGTTTCGACCGACTCGGCCATTGCGTTGTCGGGATCGACCAGAACGGAGAACGTGGCGTCTGGGCGTACGTGCGTCGAGGGCACCTGCGCCAGGTACACGCTGCGGAACGCGCCGGGAGTATCGACTCCCGTTCCCGCCACTGACTCCTTAGCGGTCGTGTGGAGGTCGGCTTCGATGTCCAAAACGGTCAACCCCGTCGCCACGCGGAGCAGAACGTTCGTTCGCGCCGACGTGTCCGTACGCACCGCCGCGACCGCCATCGTCGGGCGGGAAGCGACCACCGGCAATGGCTGGACCGGTTCCCCGTCGCGCGCGACGCGCACCACGAGCGGCCCCTGCAGCAGTTCCAGCGCGGCGGCCACGGCATTGCTTGCCGAAGGCCCCTCGACGGTCGCCGAGAGGCTGTTCGACAACGGACGGCCGTCCGCCGCGCACACCGCGTCAGCAGCACTGCAATCCGTGGTTGCCGGAAGCTCCACGGTGACGTCCACATGGGAGTCCGGCCGCACGCCGATCGTCCAGCGGCGGTTCTTCCCCGGCTCCACCCGCTTCGTCTCGCGCACCGTCCCGTTCGTCGCCCGCAGCGCCTTGTCGCGCAGGCGCGCCAGCAACCCGGCCGTCCCCTTGAACTCCTCGCTGAAGCGCAGTTCGAAGCGGAACAGGCTTCCGTCGTGCGCCGTCGGCACGTCCACGAACTCCGCCGTTAGCGGCGGCGACCCCTTCACGGTCGCCGATAGGCTGTTCGACAGCGGCCGTCCGTCCGCCGCACACACCGCGTCCGCCGCGTCGCAGTCCGTCGTCTCCGGCAGCTCCACGGTCACGTCGTCGTGGGAGTCCGGCCGTACGCCGACCGTCCAGCGCCGGTTCTTGCCCGGCTCCAACCGGTTGGCTTCGCGCACCGACCCGTTCGTCACCCGAAACGCCTCGCGCAGCCGCGCCCGCAACCGGGGCGGATCGTCGAACTCCTCGCTGAAGCGCAGCTCGAAGCGGATCAGGCTTACGTCGTGCTCAGCAGGGACATCCACGAACGCCGCTGTCAGCGGCGCCTTGGTCGCCCCGATGCCGGTCGTCGACCAGCCGGACGTGCCCTCGGCGTTCCTCGCGCGCACCTGCACGTCGTAGGCCGTGTCCTCGCCCAGCCCGCCGATCGTCGCCGCCGTGCCCGTCCCGTCGAACTGCGCGTCGGTCCAGCCGCCCGCGCCCGACGCCCGGTACTGCACGTCGTAGTCCGTCACCGCCGGCTTGCCGGCCATGTCCGGCGCCGTCCAGCGCACGCTCACTTCGCTCAGCGATCTGCCGACGACCGTCGGCGCCGCCGGCGCGGCCGGCGGCTCGGCCGCGTCCTCCACGCCGATCGCCACGGCGTGGTCCGTCGAGTCGGTGCCGTCGTCCGCCGTCACCGTGGCTGCGTAGCTCGGCGTGGCCTCGTGGTCCAGCGCCGCGCCCGCGCGCACCGCGATGTTGCCGTCCGCGTCGATGTCGAACACCGCGCCCGAGGCGCCGTCCAGCGAGTACGCCAGCGTGTCGACCGCGTCCGCGTCGGTCGCCGCCACCGTCGCCACCGCCGTGCCGCCGGCGCTGTTCTCCGGCACCGACGCCGCCGTGGGCGGGCCTGTGAACACCGGCGGCGCGTTCGCGTTCGTCGTGCCGCTGCCCGACGCCGACCAGCCGGACGTGCCCTCGGCGTTCGTCGCGCGCACCTGCACGCTGTAGGCCGTGTCCGCGCTCAGCCCGGCGATGGTCGCCTCCGTGCCCGTGCCGTCGAACCCCGCGTCCGTCCAGCCGCTCGCGCCGGACGCCTGGTACTGGACGTCGTAGTCCGTCAGCGCGGGCTTGCCGGCCATGTCCGGCGCCGTCCAGCTCGCCGTCACGCTGGCCTTCGACGCGCCCGCCACCGCCGGCGTTCCCGGCGCGTCCGGGGGTTCGGCCACGTCCTCCACGCGGATCGCCACGGCGTGCGTCGCCGTCGCCGTGCCGTCGTCCGCCGTCACCGTGGCCGCGTAGCTCGGCGTGGCCTCGTGGTCCAGCGCCGCGCCCGCGCGCACCGCGATGTTGCCGTCCGCGTCGATGTCGAACACCGCGCCCGAGGCGCCGTCCAGCGAGTACGCCAGCGTGTCGACCGCGTCCGCGTCGGTCGCCGCCACCGTCGCCACCGCCGTGCCGCCGGCGCTGTTCTCCGGCACCGACGCCGCCGTGGGCGGGCCTGTGAACACCGGCGGCGCGTTCGCGTTCGTCGTGCCGCTGCCCGACGCCGACCAGCCGGACGTGCCCTCGGCGTTCGTCGCGCGCACCTGCACGCTGTAGGCCGTGTCCGCGCTCAGCCCGGCGATGGTCGCCTCCGTGCCCGTGCCGTCGAACCCCGCGTCCGTCCAGCCGCTCGCGCCGGACGCCTGGTACTGGACGTCGTAGTCCGTCAGCGCGGGCTTGCCGGCCATGTCCGGCGCCGTCCAGCTCGCCGTCACGCTGGCCTTCGACGCGCCCGCCACCGCCGGCGTTCCCGGCGCGTCCGGGGGTTCGGCCACGTCCGCCACGCCGATCGCCACCGCGTGGTCCGTCGAGTCGGTGCCGTCGTCCGCCGTCACCGTGGCCGCGTAGCTCGGCGTCGCCTCGTGGTCCAGCGCCGCGCCCGCGCGCACCGCGATGTTGCCGTCCAAGTCGATGTCGAACACCGCCCCCGAGGCGCTGTCCAGCGAGTACGCCAGGGCGTCCCCGTCCGCGTCGGTCGCGGCCACCGTCGCCACGGCCGTGCCGCCGGCGCTGTTCTCGGCCACCGACGCCGACGCCGGCTGGTCCGCGAAGGCCGGCGGGTTGTTGGCGTGGGTCGAGCCGCTGCCCGAGGCCGACCAGTCGGAGGCGCCCTCGGCGTTCGTCGCCCGAACCTGCACGTCGTAGGCCGTGCCCTCGCTCAGCCCCGGGATGGTCGCCTCCGTGCCCGTCCCGTCGAACTGCGCGCCCGTCCAGTCGGCCGCGCCCGATGCCCGATACTGCACGTCGTAGTCCGTCACCGCCGGCTTGCCCGCCATGTCCGGTGCCGTCCAGCTTGTCGTCACGCTGGTTCTGGATACGCCTTCGACCGTTGGCGTTCCGGGTGGCCCGGGTGGCTCGTTCACGTCCGTCACGGTGATGGCGATCGAGTTGTGTGTGGTCGAGACGAAGCCGTCGTGCGCGCTTACCTCCAGGGTATATTGAGGGTTCGGCGCCCCTTCGTGGTTCAGGACGGCCCTCCTCACCCTAATTTCGCCGGTGGTGGATCCGATTTCGAACTGCATTCGCGGGTCGCCGCCGCCAAACAGCGAGTAGCTCAGCGAGTCCCCGTCGGCATCCGTGGCCTCGACTGTGCCCACCAGCGTGCCGACGGCGCTGTTCTCTTCCACGTTCATCTCGGTCGGCTGGTCCACGAACGACGGCGGGCTGTTGGGGTTCGTCGAGCCGCTGCCCACCGCCGACCAAGGGCTTCCGCCCTCTGCATTCCTCGCCCGAACCCGCGCCTCGTAGACCGTTCCCGGCGTCAGCCGGATGAGCGTCGCCGATGTGTCCGTGTCGACCCACACCCCGTGCCATTTTGTCGTCCCGAACGCCCGGTAGTCCACAACGTAGGTGATCCGCGGCTTGCCCGTCGTGTCCACCGCCGTCCAACTCACCACCACGCTTGTTCTCGACGCTGCCGCCACGGTCGGTGCATCCGGTCTGTCCGGTCGCTCGTCCACGTCCGTCACGTTGATCGTCACCGCAATCGTGTCATCGATGCTCGCGGTCGCTTGGATGGTCCCGTGGCCGTCCTTCGCGTCCGTTACCTGGGCCGTGACCGAATACGTCGACTTGGCCTCGAAATTCAGCGTCACTCCCGCCTTGACCCGGATTCCGCCCCCGCTGCCAATCGAAAACGAGCTGTTGTCGCCCCCGCTGGCCAACGAATAGGTCAGCGAGTCCCCGTCTGCGTCGGTCGCCGCCACCGTACCCACCGACGCGCCATCGGTATTGTTTTCGGCAATCGAGAAGCTCGCCGTGTCGCCATCGTCAAAGGCAGCCGGCGAGTTGGGCGGGTGGGAACTGTAGTAGCATTCGGAGTTCCAGCCTACCCTATGCTCCACAGGCCCGTTCAGCAACTGCGACTCGAAGTTGGCGACGTTCACGCAACGCTCTTCCACGAGATACGAAAAAGCAGGATTCGAGAAGTGAATATCCTTCCATTGACCCGATTCGTAGTAGTCGATGTCGTATCCGTGCACGGCGTAGCCGGTCGTGGACGTGAGGTTGGACGAGTGCCTCTGGGTCGGCGCCAGTTGGATCCAATCGCCCCGTAGCGTGTTGCTGCAACCAATGCACGTTTCCTTTACCCTTATTTTCTTGTTCGAGCCGTTCTGGATGATCGTGTTTCCACTCGCGAGTGGGTTTTGCCTTGGGAACGAATAGGTTTTTCGATTCCCTGTTCTATAGGTGACTGGATAGAGCGGATAGTCTCCTACGTGTACGCGATGTCCCGCCCCATCCGGGAAACGCAGAAAATTTCCCACCTTCCACACCTTCATCAGTTCATTGGGCAGGTCGAATTCCACCAGCAGGAAGCTGCCATCAGCCTGATAGCCAGAAAACCTTATTCCGTTGCCCTCCATCGCGCCGCCGGACTTGAAATAGGTCGTTGTCGACGAATACCACCACACACGGTCCTCTTCCCCCAAGCTAGTGTGCACGTGTCCACTGAACGCTGCGGCCACACCGTATTGCCGCGCCATCCGCATCATGTCGCCGATGTACTGACCGACGTGGTCGAGGAATACGATGGCTTCTCCATAGTAACGCGCCGTGGCTAGCTGGTTCTCCAGCCAGACCCAGTTGGGTTCGACGTTCGTTTCGTTGCCTCTACCCTCGTTCCAGGTTTTTCGATAGTCAGCGTAGTTCTGCAGTTGTATGAATCGAACCCCCGGTAGACTGCTAGCCCGAATGTCGTCCCCCGTGCTGGCCCGGCCGCCGAGCTTGAACGAATACCATAGCGGGCCTCTGCGATCGTCGTACGACTCCGGCGTTCTGTGCCAGTTCAGGCCGAACGAGTAGGCGATCTGATCGAAGGCTCCAAGGTCCGTTGTCAACAAGCCACCGTTTTTTTGGTGTTCAAGCATGAAATCCCACATGCGGTTGGCGCAGTTATTGCCGTGACAGTCGTTGACGTTGTTTTCGTAGTCGTGGTTTCCCAATCCCATGAAGATGTGCGTGTCGGACAGATGCTTTTCCCAGAGCTCTTTCATATGGCCCAACTGGCCATCGTGTCCAAAGTTAGTCAGATCTCCGTTGATAATGATGCCTCTGAGTGGGACAGCTGGACTCTCTTGCTTGAGAACCTTCTTCAACTGAGAGATGGCTTTGTATTGGGATTTAACCAAAGCTGACGAGAGGGTCTCGGCGTCGTTGCCGTAATTCGGCAACCTTGTGTCGCCGCTTTCGATATAGGGGTATTGCGGATCCGAAGTGACTATCACGTAGAATCGGTCTGCGTCCCCAAGTAGCTCGCGCCCGGCTTCAACGGAAACAGCACCGTAGCAGACCATGGCAGGCAGGACGAATCTCAACGCTTTCGCTAGATCGAACATCGATGTTTCTCCTTGCTTGCAGTTTTGTACTGTCCTCGTCAACAAATCATCGAAGCAACCCGTCAATCGTGGCGGCGATCTCGACGTAGTAGGACCTGTTCGAGTAGTCGAGGAAACTCACGCCTTTGTTGTACTCGTTGTCGGTCTCGCCGTTGAAGGTGATCTTGACCCGACGGTCCAGCAGGTCGTTCATCCCGAACCGCAGTGTCGTACTTCGCAGGAACGTTGGCGCACCAAACCATCCCCCGGCATCGAAGTCGTAGGCGCCACTCAGGTTGACGCTCACCGGGTAGTTCTGCGTCACCCACTCCTCTCCTGTGCGGCCGCCGCCTAGTTGGCTCGTGTCCTCGCGGTGGGCCAGGTCGACGTTCAGCCTCAGGCTTCGGTATTCCCAGCCCAGGTTCAGGTGCTGGGAGTATTTCGGTATCCGGCTCCCCGTGGCCACGATCTCGGCAAAGTACCGTTGACAGAAAAACGAACTGTTCGCCGCGTCGTGTTCGATGGGCTTCAATACCTCGAAACCCATGTCCGTAAACGTCTGGAGTCTGCTTTGCAGATCATTCTCGTTGCAGGCGGATACCTCGCGTGCATTCGGTCCCGCGAACCTTCGCAGCTGTCCCGCATCGTCGTTCTGTGAATCCAGGCGGTTGTAGGCGATCACCTTGTTGACGTTTGCCTGTAGGGAGAACTCGCCGAACTCGGTCTCCACCCGGTACCTGAGCCGATAGTCCAGGTTGGCGTTCTCCTGGTAGCCGATGTTGATGGCCCGCCCGTCCAGTTCTCTGATGTACCCCTCGTGGGGGCCGCTGTCGTACCGCCGCAGGCTGTTCGGGAACCGTGCCAGGATCTCCGGCGTTACCGTGGTGCCTGTGAGACCGGCAAACGACAGTTCACGCCGCACGGCGATCCTGTCGTACAGTTCGCTGCCCGCGTAGCTCAGTTGGGCTTGCAGTCCGGGAACGAACCCCGGACGCCACTCGAGCCCAATGCTGTTGACCGTTCCCCGCTCGGGCTTCAGTTCAGGATTCGACCCCTGCAGAATCCAGGGTAGCGGTATGCCCTCGGCCACGTAGTTCACCGGCGGATTGACCGAAGCGTCCACGAAACTCGGCCAGAGAGATTCAACGATGCTGTACGGCACCGCCGACGGCACATTGATTGACAATTGGAGCAGGGACGGCGTGATGTACGAAGTGTGCCTGCTTCCGTATAGCCTCAAGCCCTCCACGATCTGCCAGGAGGCGCCCAACTGCCACGTCTTGTAGTCGTAGTTCCCGGACTTCTGCACCCCCGGTTCGCCCCGGGCTGGCGGGCTGGCCCCGGTTCCGTCCGCGGTCTCCGCCCTTCCGCTCAGGGTTGCCGTCAATTGCGTCACCAGCGGGAGGTCCTTCGCTATCGGCACGAAGAACTCCGCGTAGAGAGCGTCCACTGTGCGTTCCGCCCTCTGGTCGTCCAGATTGGTGGCTTGTTCGAAACCCTGGATTCCCAGCCCGTTGTTGGTCAGGGTCAGCCGGGTATCCGTGGTCCGGTACTGGAATTCGAGAACCTTGCGCCGACGCTCCGATCCCAGGACCAGTTGGATGCTCCCGGCTGGTAGTTCGTAGACTTCGCCGCGCACGAAGGCGTTGATCGTGGCTGTCTCGGACAGAGTGTTGTTGAGTTGCGGCGGGAAGACCAGTTCGTCCACCAACGTCTGGGGATTCACGGCGGTCAGTGTTTCTCCGAACGGGTTCAGGAACAGACCGTCGCTCCGATCCAACCACGGCCACTGGCCGTGGTTGTAGCCATTCGCGCCAATCAGCGTCTTGCCCCGCACCGCGGCATCAAGCTGTAGGCGCCGGAGTTCGTTGAGAATCATCGTCTCCGTTTCGATCCGCGACAGGCGGCCGTCCACCTGCCAGTCCCAACCCTCGAACCACCGGCTTGGCAGTTCGCCGTCAAAGCCCACGTCAACCGTCAGCGAATCGGATTCGGCCCGCGTGATCAGGTCCTGGAATTCGGAGAAGCGTTTCGCTAGCAGTACGTCTTCGCCGAATGGGTTGTGCGGGTTGTTCTCCGGCACGGAAAACTCGAGGTAGGCATTGTGCCGCGATGTATTGGTTTCTCGCGGCGCGTACTGCACCGCCGCGTCCAGTCCGATGCCTGCGCCGAGTTCCTGGCGCAAGTCGAGTCTGATGTTGTAGTCGATCCGGGCTGGGATCAGGTCGTCGCCGGTTATCGGATTGTCGTCCAGGAACGGGTTGTTCACCGTGCCGAGGAAATCCTCGACGGTCACCACTCCGTCGCTGTTCTCGGGCACGGAGGCGTCGTACGCCGGTTCGCCGTATGCCTCGGTCAACGCGCTGATCGCCACGGGCGGTGGCCACCCCTGTCCTGAGACGGTACCGAACGGGGTGAATCGACCGTACGGGTTCGCCGCATCGAGGTCGGAATCCGACAAGTCCAGCGCCCCTGATCGGAAGTAGTTCAGGGTTCCGGTAAGACTTCCCCGGTCCCAGCCGTACGTGGTGGCGATGCTGGCTGTCTGCTGGCTTTGCCCTCGTTGTGTCGGTGCGTCGTGCCTCACCCTGACGTAGATTCCCTTGAAGTCCTTGCGCAGAATGATGTTCACCACGCCCCCGATCGCGTCGGGGCCGTAGATCACCGAGGCGCCGTCGAGCAGTATGTCCACGCGCTCCACCATGGCCATCGGGATGCTCGAGATGTCGCTGAACCCGCCCAGCATGCCCGATTGGCCGATGCGCTTTCCGTCCACCAGGATTAGCGTGCCTCGTTCGCCGATGCCACGGAGATTGACGGTGGAGGCGCCGGTCACGTTCGCCGTTCCGTTGAACGTCTCCAGTCCCAGTTCGCCGCGGCCCGTGTAGTCGGTGTTGCTGTTCGCGCCCCCGGCCTGTGTGCCGCCGAAAATGTTCTGCGGCAGCCGTCTGAACACCTCGTCGACAGTGGCGACGCCCATGATCTCGAGGTCTTCAGCCGTGTAGGTGATGACGTTGTTGATCTGCTGGGCAGGCGGCAGCTTCATCCGCGTGCCGGTCACGATGACGACCTCCACGTTGTCGTCTTCGTTTCCGTTGTCCGTCTCGCCGTCCGCGGTGCCGGCTGAGCCCGGCCCGGCCAGCAGGGTTGCGGCAAGACCGGCGACGAAACTACGCACGGCACCGGTCCGAGTCCTTCGGCGTTCGTTATCCAGGGTCTCTTTCGTGTTCATGGTTGGTCCTCCTTGCGGCGTGGTCGCGACCTCCGCTCGCGGTCGCACGGCCACCGTCGTCTGCACGACAAAGATGAATTCGAGAGGTGTGTCGGCCAGCAGCACGTCGAACGCCTCGGCCGAGGTGAAGTCCCCTCGCAGAGGCGGTGCCTGCAGTCCGTCCGTGTATTCGTTGTAGAAGGCGATCTTCAGATCGAATCGCTCGGCGACTTGCTGGAGCGACTCATCGAGCGGCTGGGCCGGCAGGTCGAAGCGTTCCGCCTGCGCGGCGTTCGCGGCGGTCCCGCCAACGATCAACAAGGCGGCGGCGAATCGTCGGTGCCACCAATGCGAACCGGGGCTGCCATTCGCCATGCCGCTGCCGTGTGGAAGGCTGTTCCGGGCCATGACCTAGGGCTCACGCCCGAGATGCAGCGCACGGTGGCCGTCGTCGGCGACTTCCACCCGGATGGGCTCGAGTCCGTCGAGAACCGTGATGAAATGGTCGAGATCGTTGACGTCGAAGCTGCCGGTAATGCGTCGCTTCGCCAATCCGGGATCCCCGACCCGCAGGTTCGTTCGGTTGTAGCGGTTGAATTCGGCGACCACGGCTTCGAGGGGTTCGTTCTCGAACACCACCCGCCGTTCTGTCCACGCGGTTATCTTTGCGAGGTCCACCGGCGTCGGCGTGATCGGCTTGACATCGCCCAATGCGACCTGCTGGCCCGCACCGAGTTCGAAGGACTGTTCGATGGGGACGTCCGCATTTGCGGGGAGACCCCCCGAGGACGCCGGTCGCCAGTTGATCGCGACGCGGCCCTCCACCACCGCCACCAGCGTGTCCTCGGGGCGCCGGTATACCGAGAACCGCGTGCCGACGGCCTCCACGGTGACATCGTGGCTGGTCACACGGAACGGCCGATCGGGGTCGTCGACGACATCGAGCAGCACTTCGCCACGATGCAGACCGATTTCCCGCGAAGTGGCGTTGATGCGAATGTCGACGAGCGAGTCGGTATTGAGGGTGAGGGTCGAACCGTCGGACAGCACCATGTAGCGCTGCTCGCCCACGTTCGTGGCGAGCGTGTCGGGATCGACAGCGGTTCGCTGCGGTATGAGCCATACGACGCACGCCACCAGAACCGCGGCCGCGATGGATGTCGTCCCCGCCAGCCACCGGCGTCGCACGGAACGCCGAGCATGGGGCTGCGGTGCCGGGGCCGGGCGCGGCAACTCGAGCACAACTCGAGCGGCGTTCCCGAGCACGTCGGCCACCCAATCCGGCTGCAAGGCGCCTCTCAGTTCCGCACGCAGCGCGCTGAGGCGAAGGAACTCCTCGACGTGCACCGGCGAGCGCAGCAACCAGTCGGCGAATGCCCGCCTATCGTTCGTGGAAGCATCTCCCGACAAGCGGTCAAGCCAGTCGCCAGCCGCCTCGGTGACCTCCAAAGGAACGTCATCGCTCATTGTTGGAACCCCGTTCATGTGTGCTTGGCGCCGCTGCAAGCGCGATTCGCAGCGCCGCGTATCCGTTGGCCAGGTAGCGTTTGACCGCCCGTCGGGTGACGCCCATGTGTTCGGCAACCTGCGGGTAGGTCATGTCGCGGTAGACGTGCAGCAACAAGGCAGTGCGGGTCGCCGCCGGCAGGTCCTCGACGGCTCGGCGGATGATCTCCTGCCGTTGCCGCCTGATCGTCGAGGCCGCCGGGTCGTCCGCCGATTCGAGCGCGCCGAGCTCCTCGCTGCTGTGGTCCTTGGACTGGGCAGCACGCAGCCGCCACTCCTCGGCGACGTTCAGGGCAACCCGATAGACGTACGCCTCGGGATCGCGGATCAGCTCGGGCTGTCGTATGCGGATCAGCCGCAGGAATACCTCCTGCGCCAAGTCCGGAAGGTCCGGCGATTCCCCCAGTCGGCGCCTCAATGCGCCCGCGATCTGCGGCTGGGCGTCGAACCAACGCAGGAACATGTCTTCGTTGTCAGGCAATCTGACCGTGCCTCCCAGCAGTGCTTTGGCGCTTCGTGTGCGCCGCCCAATCCAAGCACCGATCCGCAGCAAAGGCACCCGCGAAACGACGCGTTCAAAGAAGTAGATGGGGTTGCGGGCTCAACTGGCCCCCCGGTGCAATCCGATGCCGCGTGCCCGCTGTCCAATGAGAAAGTGAGGGTGAAATCGACCGAACCGTGACGCGGTCG
>JAPPGK010000094.1:0-25618 GCA_028821405.1 Gammaproteobacteria bacterium
TGATCGTCGCTTCCGAGGACGCCAAGTTCGGCATGTTCTTCGTCAAGATGGGCGTTACGCCGGAACTGGCGAGTTCGCACTTCCTGGTTCAGCGTATCGGGCTTGGGCGGGCCAGCGAGATGTGCTTGACGGGTCGGCTCTACTCCGGCAAGGAAGCCTTCGACCTCGGGCTGGCGGATCGGTTGACGACACCCGACAACCTGCTGGGCGAAGCGTCCGCCTTGGCCCGGGAGATGGCGGCGAACCCGGCGCCGCACCTGCGCTGGGTCAAGGAACTCCTGACCAAGAACGGGTCCGAGACCGACATCGCGCTCGTGCAGAAGCGCGAGGGCGAGGTGTTAGCCAAGGCGTATGTCTCCGCCGAGCACAAGGAGGCGGTCGACGCGTTTCTCAACAAACGCCCGCCGGTTTTCACGCGACGGCCAGCAACGGACGGACCTGACTAGAGGCAAGAGCCCTCAGCGGGGGAGCGCGAGGGGCTTGCCCCTCGCTGGAAAGAGCCCTCAGCGGGGGAGCGCGAGGGGCTTGCCCCTCGATAGAAAAGAGGAAAGAGGCCATGGACGGCATCGAGATCATCGCACCAACACTTGGCGTCGGCATCGTCGTCGGTGCCGCGCTTGCTGCGGTTTGGCTGCGCAGGCGCTATCAACGGGACATCGACGCGGCGGTTGGCCGGCAAGCCGAGACAGCGGCCATGGACAAGCGCCTGATGGAGGAGCGGCTCGAGGTCCGTGCGCGTTCCCTAGAGCGCACGGAAGCGGAGTTGGCCAGGGTTCAAGGAGTGTACAGGGACCTGTCCGAACAACACGAGGTGTCCAAGGCGCTCACCGTCCGTTTGCAAAGCGAAAACAACCAGTTATCGAATCAACTTGAAAAGGTTAGGGAAGAAAACGTTGCGTCTCGCAGCGATGCCCAAGCGGCCAAGCTGCAGTTGACCGAGATTCGGACGCAACTCGTGGAGGCCGAGAAGGGGTTCCGCGAGAAGGAAGCGCTATTCAAGGAGGCGAGCGATGGGCTCAAGAAGGAGTTCCAGTTGCTCGCCAACCAGATCTTCGAGCACCAAGGCCAGAAGCTGCGCTCCGCGAACACCGAGCAACTCACCAGCGTCCTTAAGCCGTTCAAGGAGCAGATCACCGACTTCAAGCGTAAGGTCGAGGAGGTTTATACGACGGACGCCAAGGACCGGGCGTCGCTCTTGACGGAAGTCCGTAATCTCCAGGACGCCAGCGAACGCGTCAACCGCGAGGCCGAGAACCTGACCCGAGCGTTGAAGGGCGACACGCGGGTGCAGGGGAACTGGGGCGAGGTGGTCCTGGAACGGGTCCTCACCGACTCGGGGCTGCGCCGCGACCACGAATACGTGGTGCAGGCGTCAATGCGCAACGAGGCGGGCGAACTCAAACGACCGGATGTCGTCATCCGCCTGCCGGGCGAAAAGGATGTCGTGATCGATGCCAAGGTATCGCTAGCCGCGTACGAGCAGGCGCTTGCCGCTTCCGATGAGACGTTACGCGAAGATGCGATCACCCGGCATGTGCAGAGCTTGAGAACCCATGTGCGCAACCTTGCCGGCCAGGATTACGACCGGCTGGAGGGGGTGCGCTCCCTGGATTTCGTGCTGCTCTTCGTACCCGTGGAGGCCGCATTCACGATGGCCATGGAACGCGATCCGTCGATCTTCACGGAGGCCTTCGAGAAACGCCTGGTCGTCGTGAGTCCAACCACGCTCATGATGACGCTGCGCATCATCGACAACGTCTGGCGCTATGAGAAGCAGAGCCGCAACGCCCAAGAGATCGCCCGCCGGGCAGGTGCGCTCTACGACAAGGTGCGGGTGATCCTCGAGGACATGGACCAACTCGGCAAGAGCCTAGGGACCGCCAAGCGCTCCTACGACTCCGCGTATGCCCGGCTCGTCTCGGGCAAGGGCAATCTGGTTCGCCAAGTCGAGCAGTTCCGGGAACTGGGTGCCGACGTGAAGAAGGTGCTGCCGCGGGACATCGCCGACGCGGCGAACGAGACGACGTAGGGGACGCCGTTGCGGCGTCCGGTGGACCCTTGCCGCTACGCGACGCGTTTCATGCGCACGGCGGGAAGCCGTTTGAGGCGCTGCGAAACAACGTCGATTTCGATTCCTACGGATTCCAACGCCGTCAGTCCGAGAATCGGTTCGACGCCGTCGCTGCCGAAGCAGACGGTCGTGCCGACGAAATCTCCCATGAGTTCGATGTCGGCGCTCGTGACGTCCACGGCCTCCCGCCGCCCATCGGCGAGTTCGTAGGTCCTTCTCCCTTTCGGCACAAGGCCGATACTGCGTAGCGCATCGGCTGGTACAACCGAGTCCGTGGACCCCGTATCGACCAGGAAAAGCCCGTCCCAGGATCGACTTGGATCGGCGGGGTTGCGAACGGTGGCGGTGACTTGGACGACACCCATGGGAGAGACTCCGTCAACTACGAGAGGCCGTCGTTTTACTAGACGCATTCGGCGATCACGTGGCAAAGGGGGCATTTCTTACCCGCTTTCGGGTCGTCGACGCAACATGGTGGCACTTTGATAGCACCTCGACGCGAAGCCTTGCCCGGCGGCGTAGCGCTCCGCGTCCTGCCAAACGCGCAACAGGTTCAGACCCAAGATCTTCGCGATGGCGTCCTCGTCGTAGCCGCGCGCCAACAGGCCGGCCACCAGGTTCGGAAAGTCGCCAACGTCCTTCAAGCCGATCGGCAAGGTGTCGCCGACGCCGTCGAAGTCGGAACCCAAGCCAACGTGATCGATGCCGGCCAGCGCCACCGCGCGGTCGATGTGGTCGAGCACCGTATCCACCGTGGCGAAGGGGTAGGGGTGCTCTGCCGCGTAGGTTTCCCTGAATTCGCGACGGGCCTCGGTGTCGGGCTCGGCTCCGACGAAATGCGCGAGCATCGCGGCGTCTCGGCGCATGGCCCACTCCCGGGCGTCTTCCGAGACGAAGCCGCTGCCGAAGTTGATCTGCACCACGCCGCCCCCCTCGGCGACGGCCTTCACCATGTCGTCGCTCATGTTGCGGTGGAATCCGGGGATGAAGTGCCGCAGTGAAGAGTGCGAGGCGATCACGGGCGCCTCGGACAGTTCGAGAACCTGCCAGGCCGCCTTGTCGGAGAGGTGCGAGATGTCGATCATCACGCCGCGACGGTTCAACGCCGGCACCGTGCGCTTGCCGAGTTCCGAGAGCCCGTCCCAACGTTCGTTCAGGTCGTAGCTGGAGTCCGCGTATCGGTTCGACTTGGAATGGGCGAGCGATACGTATCGGACCCCCCGGGCGACGAAGTGGTCGAGGTTTGCCGTCGTTCCCTCGAGTGGACTGGCGTTTTCCATGCCGAGCGCCAGGGCGACCCGACCCGAACCGCGCAGCTGCGCGACGTCTTCCGTGCAGGTGACGATGGCGAATTTCCCGGGGTGTTTCCCGGCGAGACCTTCGACCAAGTCGATGAGTTCATCGGCGAGGGGCCGGGATTCCCCGGCGTCCGCGGACCGGGCCGGCGTGAAGATGGACATGAATGCCACGTCGAGCCCACCCCGGCGTGCGCGCGGGAAGTCGAACTCCCGCGCCGGGACGGCGATCCCTAGGTCGGCTAACTCCCGATACAGGCGGTAGGGGGCGTCGATGTGGGTGTCGACGATCAAGGCGTGCCGAGCCAGCGTTTGGGATCGCTCGTCGAGACCACCCGAGCAGCCAGTCAACACGACCACTGCGGCGAGGGCCAGGCGGTGTCTCATTCGCTGCTCCCCTTGGCGTCGAACGGCTCAGTGTGGCACACCGCGTCAGGCGTTTGGACTTGAGTCAGACCGAGCGTTACCGGGTCGCCGGTCGCGAACAGCAGCGGAAGGCGTTGCCGCGCAACGGACACTTCGCTAACCAAATCCCGGGCGACGACCTGGGTACGAATCAACGTATGTCGCGCGCTCGACGTGACTCGATGATCTTGGTGAGTGTCTTCGCATCGACGGCGGTGCGGGCAGCGGCAACTGACTGTCATTGGCCGACGTTGAGTATCCAGTCGCGAATTAGGTCGAGCACTTGCGGGGCAATGGTCTCTTCGATCTGACCGTATTCGTCTACGAGCCCGGTCTTGGCGTGCTGGAAGAGGTGATTGAGTCCCGGCAGGCGGTGGATCGTAGATTGGGGGTTCCCGCCCGCTCGGAGCGCGGCCTCGATGGCACCCAGGTTCTGTTCGGCATCGACCTGCAGGTCTAGATCGCCGTTCAACGCCAATACCGGCACCGTGATCCGCTGCAAGGCGGGTTGGGGGTCGAGGCGCAGAAAGTGGCGCATCCACGGGTTGATTGCGCCTTCCACGGCGGCCTGGACGCGCGGGTCGTCCAAAGCGATGTCCACGATTCCGTTCACCGCTAGCTGTTCCAGCGCGATGGCGTCGACGCGCTCTCGAAGTTCGTCGTCGGGGAGGTCGGCGACCAGGTCGGCAAACAGCCGATCAATCAGCTTCAGTAGCGCGCTCGTCCGGTCTTCGCCAAACCCGGCAGCCTCGAACACGCGTTCGTTCTGCTTTCTCATCAACTCCGTCCCCGACACGCCGGGTGCGGCGAGTAATACGACGAAGTCGATGTCGTCCCGCTCGCTCGCCAGCAAGGTGGCGATGAGGCCGCCCTCGCTATGGCCGATCAGGCCCACCCGACCGAAACGCAGGTCCTTGGCCAGAAGAGCGACGCAGGCGGCCGCATCCTTGGCGAAATCCGCCGTCGTCGGTGGCGACGGATGGGGCGTGGAACCACCGATCCCCGCATCGTCGATTCGCAGCACGGCGATTCCCGCTCGGCTCAAGTGGTCCGCAACCACCCAGAACGGCTTGTGGCCGAACAGCGTCTCGTCGCGATCCTGGGGGCCGCTGCCGGAGATCAACAGCACGGCGGGGAAGGGTGGGTCCTTATCGGGGACGGTCAGCGTGCCAGCGAGTTCAACCGGGCCTGCGTCGACCATGACCTCCTCGGCGGCATAGGGGAATGGCGGCTTGGGCATTTGCGGTCGGACCGGTCCGGCAATCGCTGGCCGTCCGAGCCAAAAACCAAGGGTGGCCCCGCCCTGCGAGAACGTGCCTTTGAGCGAGTCGTCAACCGGTCGGCCTTTGAAGGTCGGGTTTCCCGGCACCCCGCGGATCGTGAACTCCACCGAGACGCCGTCTTCATCCGCCACGACCTTGACCGGGTCGAGCGGCAACCCGGTCGCCCCCTGCGCCGGAATGTCGATGGTTCCGTGCCAGCCGTCGTCGCCCGGGAGCAGATCCACCTTAATCGCGAGTGGTTGGTTGGGGATGTCGATCTCGCCTTCCCAGTGCCCTTCGACCTGGCCGGCGACCGGTTCGGTCGTCGACAGGACCAAGGCGACGAAAAACCATCGCGCGGGCGTGATCGCCAGACGACGTCCCGTAGGGGCGGTCCTTGCGGTCGGCAGTTTGCCGCTCCGCCCGTTCAGGAGATGACCCTAGTCACCCTCGACAACGACCGCCGTGCCCACGGCGAGCAACTCTGCGGCACCGCCCATCATCATGGAGGTCGTGAATCGCGTGGCGACCACCGCATTGGCGCCCAGCGACTCGGCTTCCGCGACCATGCGGTCGAGCGACTGCTCGCGGCTCTCCGAGATCAGCTTGGCGTACTCGTGAACTTCGCCACCGACAATGTTCCGCAGCCCCGCCAGTATGTCCTTGCCGATGTGCCTGGCGCGTACGGTATTGCCACGCACGAGGCCCAGCGTGTTTACGATGCGCCTGCCGGGCACCGTTTCGGTCGTAACGACGATCATTTCAAATCTCCACGTCTTTGTATTTGTCCGTCTTGCGGGCCCTCAGCCGTTGCCGGAGCACCGACAGGAGCAGTACCGCGAGCCCCAGGTACAACGCCCCCACTGCCCATTTCACCATCGGTGGCTCCACATCGGCCAACAGGAATTCGTAGCCGGCGTAACCCACCAGCACGAACACCGCGCCCACTACCAATACCCAGCCGATCCCGCTGGCCGTTCGTTCAAGTGCATTGTCCATTACTTTCCTCCATTCCTCTTGGTCCTCAGGCACCATGTCGGCACGCAGTCTGCTGACCGAAGCGCTCAGCGCGTCCAGTTCGCGTAGCCGCGCGCTACATCGTGCGCATCCCTCGATGTGTCGATCGACACGCTGCCGGTCCTTCTGGGTCAACTCGTCGTCAAGGTAGCCCGACAACAGTTCGTCGACGTTGGCACAGTCTTTATCCATGCGATCTGACCCGGCGTGCGAGCGCAGAGCGGGCCCGGTGAAGGCGGGACATCACGGTGCCGGTCGGCACGTCCAATATCCTGCCGATTTCGGCGTAGCCCAAGTCCAGGAACTCCCGCAGGATCAGTATTTCGCGGTGTGCGGGCGGCAGCGTGGCCAGTTCCCGCTTCACGATGGCCGCAAGTTCATCTTGGCTCGCGATCGCCTCGGGACTATCGGTCTCCTCGACGGGGAGCTCCACCGACTCCACGTCGACGAGTGGGTGGCGTTGGTGCTCGCGCAGAATGTCGAGACACCGATTGCGCACGATGGCCAGGAACCACGCCTTGAACGTTCCCCGGGACGGATCGAAGGATCGAACCCTGAGAACCGTTGCCACGGCGTCCTGCAGGACGTCGGCGGCGTCGGCGGTGTTGCCGAGCAGGTTCATGGCCAATGCATGACCGCTCGGACCGACCTGATCAAGCTGCATCATCAATTGGGCACGTCTCACCGCAGGCTCCTACTCGTCGTATACGCCGCTCGCTGCGGAGTATTCCCTTCGGGGACGATCCGATCCCATCCGCCCACTCGCGAACTCAAGGATTCGGAGTGTCGCTAGCTTGCCGATGCGGGCCGGGACACCTCGTTAAGGTAGTCGAGCATCGGCGGGATCGCGACATCGTAGGAGCCGCCGTCCGCGATGGCCAAGACCCCGCGTTCGACCAGCGCTCGCTCATCGCACCCATGTTGAGGATGGCGTTGGCGGCCAGCCTCGACATGCCACCGATGCTTCTCAGCCTGCCGGCGGTGTGGCTGAGGCCCGCGAGCAATGCGACCGTCGGGAAGCCTAAGCCGGTGGTGTGGAGCAAATTGACGGTTCGGTCGAGTCGGTGCGGCATCCCGACCGACGACGAGTGGAGCGCTAGGCCGAAGGCGGATCGTCGCGGTCTGCCGCCCAATCCACCATCGACGGAATCGCGACCTCGCACCCGGAACGCGACACCGTCACCACGCCCTTTGCAACTAGCGCGTCGACGAACTCGATGGAGGTGATCTTGGCCAGCCGCGGCTTTTCCGACCAGCCGGCCTGCTTCATCGCTTCCCCGCACAGGTCGTCCAGCTCGTCGACGACCGGCGGGGACTGCTCCGAGATCTTGACGATGACCCGTTTGGTGAAATGGCGATCCAAACCGAGAACGGAGCCGTCCAGCCTCGACTCGTAGCACAGGTGTCGCCTTCGGATCGTTTCTTCCTGCACGCGTCCGGTGTCCACGTCCCGAAGCGACCCGTTCGTCCGCAACAGTTCGCTGCACAAGGCGGTCTGGGCGATGTGGAGATGCTGCGGCCAACCGTACGCAAGACGAGCGACTCCGCCCGCCGCAAAGGCCTTCTCCTCGTCGCTGCCGACTGCCCCCAACGCGTCGAGCATCATCCGGGCGGACTCGGCGCACTCGTTCTGGGCCATCGCCCCCATGTTCACGATGGCTTGCTCGGACAATCTAGACAGGCCGCCGAGTGCGGATAGCCTCTCCCTGGTGTTGCCCAACCCGGTGATCACGAGTACGCACGGGATTCCCAACCCGCGGGCATGCAGTTGCACTAGGCCGGTCTTGGCGTATGGCTCGACCTCTTGGGCCTCGTCCATGTGCAGAACCACCGCCTTGACGTCCCACTGTGTCGGTTCCGGGCGGGGCGGCCCGGCCTGCGCGAATCCGGACACGACGTTGTCGTCGTCGACTCTGTTGTTTTGGATTTCCCTCGAGACCCGTTCGGCCGGCGCGTCCTCGGTGCGGAAGTCCCTCGATGCCACATCGACGAACAACGCTTCGCCGGAGTGAAGCTCTCGGAGATGGGCGACCAATGACGTCTTGCCGCAGCCTGGTGGTCCCTGGTAGCCGCAAAACACGGCCTGATTGCCCCTCGACGTGTAGGTCTCCCGAAGCGCGTCGTCGAATCGCCGCAGTTCCTTGCCGCGACCTGCGAAGAACGGCGCAACGTCGCGGTCCCGATGGATCGAGAATTCGTATGCCCGTTGGCGGTCGAAGGCCATGGGCAGAGTATACCGTCTGCGGAATTCCGTCCCGATTCGAGACCCCGCGCCTCGCGCGCCGAATCGCCATTCGACCTCGATCACACAACGCGGAGCTACGTCCGTCGCGATGAATCGGTCGCAGGGTAGCGCGACGTCCGGCCTCGCAAGGGGCTACGAAGGGGCTACGTTGCCTCGGTTGCATCAGGATCCCATGTGCTGTATGTATGTCCATATCGCAGGGAGGCGGGTGGGAGAGCGAGGAGCGATCTCACTTGCCCCAGTCCCTGTTCGCGCCCAGCGTTCGGCTCGATCCGCGGCGGCCGCCACCAGCGGGCTACTACGCGGACAATCTCCTGACCGTGATCGAGGCCGTGCTCGAGGGCTACGGCGACATCCTGACGGACGAGGAACGGGAATTCGGCTTGCGCATTAGGGCGTTGGCACCCCAAGCACAGCGTCTACTGGCGCGGTTGTTGGGGCGTGTTTCGGCACGGGATGGGGCGATCCGGGAGGACAGCCTGGACTACGCCGAAGTTGCGGACCTAACCGGGGCCCTCGCCGAACTGGCCTCCCGCGGACTCATCGAACGTTGTCCGGCGATGCCCGCTGGGGCCGTGGTGGGATTGCTGACCCGCCCGGAGATGCAACGGGTCTTCTGGGACGTGGACGGTGCCCGCAAGGGGACCAAGACGGATCACCTCGAGCGCATTCTGGCGGTCAATCCGCCGGCGTTTTGCCGGTGGCGGGTGCGCCGCTTCGTTGGCTGGCTGCGATTCACGCAATCCGCATTCCTCGACCTCTACCGGTTGCTCTTCTTTGGGGAGGGCAGTAAGGACCTGACGACCTTCGTGCTCCGCGACTTGGGCGTGCATCTCTACGAGCGGGTGACCTTGGCGCGGGAAACGCGGGCGTTCCCCGATCGCGAGGCCTTGGGGCGGTTCCTCGATCTCGCTGCGGCCGACGATGAGATCAGAAGGCTTTTCCCGATGCGTGGCGTCGATTGCGAGGCCCCCGACGAGACCGACCGCCAAACGGCGATTGCCGACCTCCTTCGCCGTCTTTGGGTGCCGCTCGACAACCGGATGCTGGAACGGCGGCGTTGCCGTGTGCTCAACCGCTTGGGTCGCAACCTGGAGCGGGAAGGGGACTTCGACGGAGCACTCGCATGCTATGGACGATCGGCGCTCGTGCCAGCACGGGAACGACGGATGCGCATCCTGCACCGACTGGGCGATGGCGAGGGGGTCGAGAGTTTGCGTGCGGCTGTGCTCGACTCGCCTTGGGCGGCGTTGGAGGCCGACTTCGCAAGGCGTTTCGCGCGAAGGTTCCGGCGCCGCGCCGCCCCCGTCGAAGATCTCGTGATCACGGGATCCGCCGCAGGCATCGAGGCACAGGCGTTGGCGCATCTTACCTCGGAGGGCGGTGTCGGGTGGCACTTGGAGAACCACCTGCCGATGGGGGTGTTCGCACTGGCCTACTGGTCTTGGCTGTTCGCACCGGTGGAGGGCGCATTCGTGAACGCGTTCCAGACCGGCCCCGTGGATCTCTACTGGCCCGATTTCTTCAATGCCCGTGAAGGCATCTGCGAAGATCCCCTCGACGGAACGTTGAGTCCCGACCTCAGGGAGACGGCGGCGGCCAAGGCGGGTATCGCGAACCGACTCTTCAGTTGGCGCCGGTTTACGGCTGAGGTGATCGACGCCGTGACGGCCAACATCCCGGAGGCGGACCTGAAGGCCCTCGTGAAGATCGTCCGGGACGATCTCGCCGGCAAGCGGTCGGGGTTTCCGGATCTCACGGTGATCTACGGCCCGGGACGCTACGAGTTCGTGGAAGTGAAGGGCCCGGGCGATCAGCTTCAGATCCACCAACGTCTGTGGATCGAGGCTTTGGAGGAACGGGGTCTCCCGGTACGGGTGCTGCGCTACCGGAGAGGCGCCCCATGCGGGTAAGCGTCAAGGAACTCGCCGAGTTCGTCCACCGGCAAGGGGACATCCACTATCGCTACCAGTCGGCAACGCTCGCCCAGGAGGGCATCGCCCGGCAGAAGTCGTACCAGCAGGATCGCGCCGATAGCTATCGCCGCGAGCACCGGGTGGCCGCCACCTTCGGCGAGCTGGAGATCAGCGGTCGCATCGATGGCTGGGATCCGTCCAGCCGGTTGGTCGAGGAAATCAAGACGACGCGGGTCGATCCCGCCGAGCTGCACGCTCACGCGGGGGACGTCCACCAGGCCCAGCTGCGCCTCTACGGCGCGATGCTGGTGTTGGCGGATGACGCGTTGGCCGATGTCCTTCTGCGGCTGATATATCTTCATCCGGTGAATCCGATTGAGACCGTGTTCGAGGAGTCCGCGGGGCGCGGCGACCTGATCGGCTATTTCGAAACCACCTGCGCGATCTATGCAGCGTGGATCGCCGGGGTGCGGCACCGGATCCAGGCGCGCAATCGGGAGCTTGCCGAGCTTGCCTTTCCCTATGGGGAGTTCCGCACCGACCAGCGCCGTGTTGCCAAGCACTTCTACCGCGCGTTCCGTGATGACAGCGATTGGCTGGTGGAAGCGCCCACGGGATCCGGCAAGACCATGGCTGGCCTGTTCGCGGCGTTGAAGGCCATGGGTTCCGGCGGGCTCGACCGATTGGTGTTCGTCACCTCCCGGACCACCGGGCAGCGCGCCATCGAGGACGCCCTGGTCGATGCCGTGAGCGTGATGGAGGCGGGGTCGGCGCTGACTGCGGTGACCGTCACCGCCAAGGATCGAATCTGTTTCTCTTCCGCAGCGCGCTGCGATCCGACGAAGTGCCAGTATGCAAAGGGCTACTACGAGCGTATGCCCCCGGCAAGACGGGACCTGCTGGCCCGCCGGTTGATTCGGCGCGCGGAGGTCGAAGCCGTCGCCCGCGATCACGGGGTCTGCCCGTTCGAGCTAGCCCTGGACGCCATGGCGTGGGCGGATATCGTGGTCTGCGACTACAACTACGTCTTCGATCCGATCGTTCGCCTTGCCCGGCTGGAGAACCCGGTGTTCTCAAGGGTCGGCCTGATTGTCGACGAAGCCCATCAACTCGGCGAACGCGTTCGCGACATGCTCGGTGCGCGCCTTTCACGAGGGTCGGTGAAGGCGGCGTTGGCGGAATCCGGGCTGCCCGCAACCGTCGCCAAGGGGCTCCGGTCCCTCGACCGGGCGTTCGCCGCCATCGGTCGGGGAGCACCCGAGTCGGAAAGGCCGATTGACGAACCCGGTTCGCTGTTGCGGGCAGCCGAACGGCTGCTCGCCGCCGCCCTGGAGACGGCCGTCGACGCCGAACGGTTCCCCGAGACGTCGGCGGCATGCTTCGAGGCGTTCCAGTTCGCCCACCTGGCGGAGAACGCGGTCGCAGGCAACTTCCACTATGTCGCAAACGGCACCGGTCGCGATCTGGTCGTCGAGTTGGTCTGCACGATTCCCGGACACCACATCCGCGAGTGCACGGATCGTTTCCATGGCAGTGCGCGGGTTTCCGGCTCGTTGACGCCGGCGGCGGTGTTCCAAGAGATTCACGGCGTCGCGGCGCCGGACAACGTGGTGATTTCCGAGGGGTGTTTCCCGGCTGAGAATTTCGGCGTTTTCGTGGTGACCGACATCTCCACCTTCTACCGGGACCGCGATCGAACGCTCGCCCGGGTGGCGACCCTGGTTCAAGGCATCTGCACCCAGACGGCGGGCAACTATCTGGTGGCCCTGCCGTCGTTCGAATACGCGCAAGCCGTGGCAGGCGCCGTGGGCGGCATCGACAGCCGCTGCCAGCATCCGAGCATGGCCGTTGACGAAAGGGAGGACTTCATCGGCTGGCTGTCCGAAAAGCAGACCGGCCGCGTCGGCTTCGTCGTGATGGGCGGCGTGTTCGGCGAATCCGTCGACTTTCGGGGCGGCGCCCTGGACGGCGTCATCGTCATCGGCGCCGGGTTGCCGCCGCGGTCGCTGAAACGGGATCTCATCGCGAAGGACGCGGCGGTCGCCGGGGTGCGTGAGGACGGGGATGAAATCGCCTATCGCCAACCTGCCATGACCCGCGTCGTTCAAGCCGCAGGACGGGTGATCCGGTCCGCGTCGGATCGGGGTGTCGCGGTGCTGGTCGATCCCCGCTTCTCGAACCCCGCCTACCGTGCCTTCCTGCCGTCGCGCTGGCGAGTCCGCAGGGTCGGTTCGGGTCGTGCGGCGGCGGAGGTCGGACAGTTCTGGTTCGGATCCCAAGCGCGGGAGAGGCCAACCTGGGAGGCGGCTTGCTGACGATGCCGTCGTTGCCGCAATCGCTCCATTGAGCGTCCGGCGCAATCACTGTGGTATCGTCGCGCGGTTGAAGGGGGAGCTTGAGAATGCACTTGACCCGAACACCGATGTTCTTGTTTGCCGGTGCGCTGGCCGCTTTCAATGGCGTGGCCGAGGAGGATGCTGCCGGCGGCTACGTCGCGCCGCGTGGCCCGGGTGGCGTGAACCCGGATCTGAACGGTGTCTGGCAGGCCATCAACGAGGCCAACTACGACATCGAACGCCATCTCGCGCGGGCGTCCATGTCGCTCCGGGATGGCCCGGTTGGTCCGGTACCGGATCAGGCGACCCTCTACCTCGGCGCCGTTGCGTCGGTGCCGCCGAGCCTAGGGGTCGTGGAGGGCGGCAAGATCCCCTACAAGCCCGAGGCGTTGGCCGAACGTGACGAGAACCGACGCCTCTGGATCCACAGGGATCCGGAGATCAAGTGCTACCTGCCGGGCGTCCCGAGGGCGACCTACATGCCGCAGCCCTTCCAGATCCTGCAGGGCGAGAAGGAAATCGAGATCGTCTACCAGTACGCGGGGGCGGTTCGCAACATCTACAGCGAGGATCCGGGACCCGCGCCCGTCGATTCGTGGATGGGCCAATCGGTGGCGAGTTGGGACGGCGATACGCTGGTGCTCACGGTGACGGCACAGAACGATCAGACCTGGTTCGACCGGGCCGGCAACCACCACAGCAACCAGATGACGGTAGTCGAGCGGTATACGCCCACCAGCCCGAATCACCTGCACTACGAGGCGACCATCGACGACCCGGAGACCTTCACACAACCGTGGAAGATCAGCATGCCGCTGTACCGGCGCATGGAGCCGAACGCCATGATTCTCGACTTCAAGTGCGTGGAGTTCGTGGAGGAGTTGATCTACGGCGAATACCGGCGTGAGCCCCTGCCGAGGTTCCCGCTGCCGGATCCTTCGGTCGAGGCACCCGACTCGGAGTAACGAAATCCATGGGCCTTGAGGACGGTCCAGAGGGGGGGACAATGAGAGCGGAAAGAACCAATAGCGCTAGGACGGGGAAGTTCAACCTGATCACGTGGATACAGCTTGCGTTCGCCGTGGCGGCCGTCGTGCTGATCGGATTCGCGGTGGATCTCGCTTGGGGAGACATCCCACGCCTTTCGGACGGCAAGCCGGACCTCTCGGGCTACTACGACACGGCGACCATCACGCCGCTGCAACGGGGTGGCGATAGCGAGGAGTTCCTCACCGAGGAACAAGCCGACGCGAATGCCCGCCGTACGGCGTTCGGCTTGGCCGCCGGGTCGGCGAACCAGGATCCCGACCGGGAAGCGCCACCCGTCGGCGGTGACGGATCAGGCGGGGCGGCTGGCAATGTGGGGGGATACGACTCGTTCTGGGTCGATCCGGGCGAGAGCAACTTCGAGATCGACGGCAAGTATCCGACATCGATCATCATCGACCCACCGAACGGCCGAATCCCGCCGATGAAGGAGGAGGCGCGAGAGCGGCTGCGCAGCGCGTTCCGGTTGGGTGGCGACTATGGCCGGCGAAACAACGGCACCGCGTGGTGGTACCCGGGGCCGGGGCCGTACGACAACCCGGAAGTCCGGCCGTATCCCGACCGCTGCCTGTCCGGATTCGGCAGTACGGCAGGACCGCCGATGCTGTCGACGCTCTACAACAATCACAAGCGGATCGTGCAAACGCCCGGCAGCGTGATGATCCTCACCGAGATGGTCCACGACGCGCGGATCGTGCGGATCGACGGCGAGCATGCCCCGAATGACGTTCGACGCTGGTTCGGCGACTCGATCGGCTGGTGGGAGGACGATACGCTGGTCGTCGAAACGACGAACTTCACCGACCGCCCAAACTTCGGGCGCGGCAGCACCCGCGATCTGCGGGTCGTGGAGCGCTTCAGCCGGCTCGACGAGGACACGCTGCTCTACAACTTCACGGTTGAGGATCCCAACGTCTGGGAACGCCCCTTTACGGGTCAGTACACCTGGCGGCAAACCGACGAGCCGGTCTACGAATATGCCTGCCACGAGGGCAACTACTCGATGTTCGGAATTCTGGACGGTGCTCGCCGGCTGGAACGGGAAGCGATGGAGAAGGCCGCGGCAGACAGCGGCGATTGAGGAGTCACTAATGAACAACATGAAACGAGCCTGCCTCGCCGCCGCGTGCGCGGTGCCGGTGTTGGTGGGCGTCAAGGCCTCTGCCCACCACGCGTTCGGTGCGGAGTTCGATCCCAATCGGCCGCTGATACTTCGCGGTCCGGTGGTCAAGATCGAATGGACCAATCCCCATGCCTGGTTCCATATCGAGCACACCAACGACGACGGCACGAAGACCGTCTGGATGGTGGAGGCGGGAACGCCGAATACCCTGCTCCGGCGCGGCATCCATCGCAACTCGGTGCCGATCGGTACCCAGGTGGTCGTCGACGGCTACCAGTCGAAGGATCTCTCCAAGCGTGCCAACGGCCGCAATATGACCTTCGCAAACGGGGAGACGATGTTCATGGGATCCAGCGGCACAGGCGCGCCGCGGGATGGTGCGGACCCGACGGAAGGCGCGACCGACCAGGAACAGAAAAATCTCGAGGCGGCGAAGGAAGCCGAGTCCGACAAGGAAAAGGAATAGCTTCCGAGGCCAACCTGGCGCCGATTCCATAACGTCGACGCCGACGCGATGGACTCGCGCTACGAGCCGTCGGTTCTGCATTCCTTCGCCGCGTGGCTCGACAGCCACGCGTGGAGCACGGCGCTCCACGAGTCGTTGTGGGTGTGGCCGCTTCTCGAGTCGACCCATGTGCTGACCGTCGCCCTGTTCGTGGGGGTACTGGTGATGGTCGACCTGCGCCTGTTGGGTTTCGCGTTCAAGGACACGCCCGTGTCGATCATGACCGGTCGGGTGTTGCCCTGGTCGATCGGCGGGTTCTGCCTGATGGTGGTGACCGGCTTGCTGCTGTTCTACGCCAATCCCGTCGCCTATACCCACAACGTCTGGTTTCGGCTCAAGGTTGTGCTCTTGGTGATCGCGGCCGTGAACGCCTGGATGTTCCATCGCCGGGTGTCCCGGGACCGGGAACGATGGGACAGCCAGCCCCGCCCGCCGCTCGCCGTTAGGTTGGTTTCAGCCACATCGGTCTCGGTGTGGGCGGGCGTCATCCTTGCCGGGCGGATGATCGCCTACAACTGGTTCGAATGTGGGCCGAGCCAGTCGGCGTTCATCCTCTGGGCGGCGGGTTGCGCGGTGGATCTGACACCATGAGCGTGCCGGGCGTCGGGCAATGGCCGTCGTTCGCCAGTCGCTGGATCGTGGGACATCGATGCGCGCTCGGCAGCGTAGCCCTGGTGGCGGTCCTCTGGTGGCTGCTGTTGCCGTGGAAGTCGAATGCCGCCACGTGGTGCGAAGCCTTCGGATGGGCTGATTTCTACCGCGAAATAGGAGACGGTTCGATCGGACGGGCCATCGGCGAATCGCTTTGGTTGTTCCCGGTCATTGAGGTCGTACACCTGTTCGGCTTGGCAGTGCTGGGTGGCTCGGTGATCGTCATGGACCTTCGTCTACTCGGCGTCGGTCTCAAGAACGCCGTGCCGGCGAGGGTTCTTGCCAATGTCCGGCCTTGGTTCTTCGTGGGCCTGTTCGTGATGATCGCGACCGGTGTCCCCCTGTTTCTGTCCGAAACCACCAAGTGCTGCTTCAACCACTCCTTCGAGGTGAAAATCACGGGGTTGTTCCTGGCGGTCCTCTACACCTTCGCTGTGAGAAACCGCGTTGCGGTGCGGGACGGTGCGTCGACGTGCGCGATGCAAGGGGTGGCAGTCTTTTCGCTCGGCCTCTGGTTTACGGTCGCCGCCGCCGGCCGTTGGATCGGTTTCTCGGGGTAGCGTTCGCGCCACCGGACGGGCTTGTCCCGTCCCGGCTAGGCGGCGGCGCTATGGGATCGGTCGCTCCTCCGCCCAGGGCTGGGCTCGTTCGAAGGTTGCTGCGGCCCTTAGGACCAGGTGGTCGGCGGCGCGGCGACCGACGATCTGCAATCCCACGGGCAATCCGTCCGACGTGAACCCGCACGGGACACTCGCTGCGGGCAGGCCCGCCATGTTGAACGGGTAGCAGAATTCCGCCCAACTCAGCCAGTCCCAGGGGTGTTGCGGCCAATGCGAGGGTTGCAGGCGATCCGCAGGAAACGCGGCGACCGATACCGAAGGCGTCAGCAGAAGATCCCAATCCGCCATGAAGCGGTGCATTTGCAGAACGTAGTCGAGCTTTCGGCCCCGCATGGCGAGGTATGTCTCGGCCGAGTGCCCACACCCGGCGCGGATGCAGGCGACCAGACCGGGATCCATCTCCGCCTCCCAGTCGTCCAAGTGAGTCGCGAGAGGAGACTCGTGCGCGGCCCAGAAGAACCGGCCGATTTCGGGGCCCAGCGGACCCCATGACGGCGCAACGGCCTCCACGGCGCAATCGATCTCGAACGTCCGAACAGCGGCACCGACCAGTTCAGCGACCTCAGGATCGACCCGCGCGTGGCCAAGATCGGCGCTGAAGGCGACCTTGAGGTTGCGGATGTCGGCTTCGAGGTCCGCGAGATAGTCCATCGTGGGCGCGATGAGGCACGTGTGATCGAAGGGATGGGCGCCGGCCGTTGCGTTCAGGAACAGGGCTGCATCGGCGACCGTGCGCGAAATCGGGCCCGCATGCGAGACCTGGTCGTTGTTGCGGACGGGGACATGGGGCACCAAACCCCAGGTGGGCTTGAGCCCAAAGGCTCCGCAGAAGTGGGAGGGCATGCGGATGGATCCCGCGCCGTCCGAGCCTTGGTGCAGTGGACCGAAATCCGCCGCCGCAGCGGCACCGGCACCCGCTGAGGACGCCCCGGCATTGAACCCGTATTTCCACGGATTGTGGGTGATCCCGGTGAGGGGGCTGCGGCTGACTCCACACCAGCCGAACTCCGAGGTGGTGGTCTTGCCGAGGACGACGGCGCCTGCCGCCTTCAGACGCGCTGCCACCGGACAGTCGGTGTCGCTGATCATTCCCGCTCTGCATCGGGATCCCTGTTCGAAGGGGTATCCCTTGAGTTCGTGCAGATCCTTGATGGTGACCGGAACGCCGTGGAGTGGTCCGAGGGGCGTGCCTTCCATCACTTCCTGTTCGGCCCGTCTGGCCCAATCGATCACCGAGTCCCCGTCCAGGTGGGCGAAAGCGTTGACGCGGGGGTTGTGTTCGTCGATGCGCTTCAGAAGCGACTCCGCGAGTTCGACGGGGGACAGTTCCTGGCGTGCGATACCTGCCGCCAAGTCAACGGCCGATGCGAAGCAGAGTTCGTTCACCCGGATTGCGGCGTCAGCCCCGTCGGCGGGCTAATCGGATGGACCGGATGCTGATGCGACGGGCGGCTTCTCGAGCTTCGAGATCTCGCGATCAAGCTGGAACTTCGGGTCCGTGACGATGGCTTCCAAGGCCCGCACCCGCTCCTCCAAGTCCCCCGAACTCTCCAACCCTGCAAGACGTGCTTCGAGGCGCCGAAGGTCCGCGTTGGATGTCCGAGACTTCGACTTGGCGTGGATGCGATACCCCTCGAGCAAACAACCGCAGACCACGGCAAGGCCCAGGAACGTCCAAAATCCCATACCCTGGTTCTCCCTACAACGACGAGTTGGGAACTATAGAGCAACCCGCGTGCCAATGTGGATGGACCATCGCAAGCTATTGATTCGGCTACGGCCTGCAACTCAATCCCAATGCCCCGTCGTGGCATCCATCGCGGATTTGACCAATAGTTGAGGCAATAGCCCTGCTACGGCGTGCGGGTAAACGACGGGCAACGTCGCGTGCTGGCGCTGCTATTGACGACGCTACGACGCCACGACGTTATACAGGCCGAGTCCGATCACGACGGAAAAGCCGATCGCAAACACGGTCATGTGAGTCTTCATGTTCGTTCGCAACGACTCGAATTGCGTATCGAACTTCGCTTCGAGCCCGACGAACCTTGCTTCCACGCCCTCGAACCTTGCTTCCACGCCCTCGAACTTGGCTTCGAGTCCCTCGAACTTGGCTTCGAGTCCCTCGAACTTGGCGTCTAGTCCCTCGAACTTGGCGTCTAGTCCCTCGAATCGGGCGTCGAACTTGGCCTCCATGGCTTCGAATCGGGCATCGAACTTGGCCTCCATGGCTTCGAATCGGGCATCGAACTTGGCCTCCATGGCGTCGAATTTCGCATCGAACTTTGAGTCTAGGCCGTCAATGCGCAAGCCGAGGGCATCGTGGTCGATCCGGGTGAGCACTCGATCACTGAGCTCGTCCCCAAGCGCGCGCGCCAGTCCGTGGGCTTTCGGCGCGTCGAAGCCAGCGTCCTTCAAGCGATCGGCGAACCTCAGCGTGTCGATCACGTTGGCATCCATGGTGCCCCCGTTGGGTAAGTGATTCTACCTACTCCATCGTGCCAGATCGATTCGGCGCACAGTGTGCGACACCCGCCCGAACGCCTGTAAGCAATCGCGGAAATTGGTGTGGCCGATTGCCGACAGTCCGCATAGCCGCTCGGTACGCGACCGCCCGAAATCGACTAAACTGCGCCGCTTCGTTACCGGGGCGCGAACCATGGCGGGTCGGATAGTGGGTGCCTTTGCGGCCGCCACCTTGCTTCTCTCGTGCACGCAGGAGACCGGCAACGAACCACCGGTGCAGGTGGTGGGCGATCTACATGACATGATGACCTGGGTTCTCGACCCGGCTGCGGATGTCGTCTGGGGGTCTGCAGGCTGGATCCTCACGGCGGACGGGACGCAAGACCTGACGCCGACGACCGAGGGGGGCTGGGACCAGGTTCGGCATAGTGCGGCGGTCCTCGCCGAGGGCGGAAACCTCCTGCTGATGCCGCACTTGGCCCCGGCGACAGATGGGGAGGCGTGGATCGAGTTCTCACGCGGAATGACTCGGGTAGCTCAGGACGCCTTGGCGGCCGTGGATGCCCGGGATTCGGCCGCCCTGTTCGAGACGGGGGGACACCTCTACAACGTCTGCCTCGCCTGCCATCAGGTGTACGCGCGGGGCGAGGAGTGACCGTTCGAGCCCCGGCCTTCGCATTCCGAAGCCCGTGGCAACGGAGCGACGCGGGAGCGATCCCCGGCCGGTACGCGTTTCCCGAACCCCGCCGAGTTTGGCTGGTCATTGCCTTGTTGCCGGTCCTGGTGATCGCGACCATGACCGCCTTGGGCCACGCGATCTCCGAGGACAACGCCAGCTACGTCGAAGCGCTGGATGGTCCAGCAATCCCTGCGTTCACCTACCTCGGCGCCAAGCACATGGTGACGGGAGTCGATCACCTGCTGTTTCTCGTCGGCGTGGTGTTCTTTCTCTACCGGCTGAAGGACGTCCTGCTCTACGTCTCGCTGTTCACCCTGGGGCACAGCATTACCCTGCTGCTCGGGGTGCTGGCCGAGTGGAAGGTGGACGCCTATGTCGTCGACGCCATCATCGGGCTGTCGGTGGTCTACAAGGCGTTCGAGAACATGGGCGGGTTCGAGCGGGTTTTCGGCTTCACGCCGAACACCCGGGCGGCGGTTCTCGTGTTCGGCCTGTTCCATGGCCTCGGCCTCGCGACCAAGGTTCAGGAACTCGCGCTCTCGGACAACGGTCTGGTGACCAATCTGGTGAGTTTCAACGTGGGCGTGGAACTCGGCCAATTCAGCGCATTGGTGGGCGTCGTTGGCCTTCTTCTCTGGTGGCGGCGGCAGCCGAGTTTCGAACGCTCGGCCTTCGCCGTGAACGCGACGCTCATGACGGCCGGTTTCGTCCTCACCGAATACCAGCTCGCCGGCTGGATGCTCAACTCGTGAAGCGCGTACTCGTCGCAACCGGTTCGGCGTTCGTGGCTGCAACGGCTGCGTTCATCGCCTTCGTCCTACCTGCCGAATTCGGCATTGATCCCACCGGCATCGGCGGGACGTTGGGGCTCACGGGCTTGGGGGGTAGCCCCGCGCAGGATTTGCACCGGACCGATGGGGACCTTGTCGAGGACTTTCGGGAATTCGAACTCGCACCGTTCGAGTCGGTGGAGCTCAAGTACGATCTCGCCGCCGGCGATGGGTTCGTGTACACCTGGACTGCGACGGGGGAGGTGGTGTTCGACCTCCATGCGGAACCGGCGGGGGCGGCGCCCGGAGTTGCCGAGAGTTTTGCCCAGGCCAGGGGCATGATGGACGCCGGGACCTATATCGCCCGGTTCACGGGAATCCACGGTTGGTTCTGGGAGAATCGAGGGACGACGACGGTGACCGTGGGCGTGCGCACCACCGGTTTCGTGACGGGTGCGACGCGCTACCACGATGGCATGGCGCAACGCTTGGAAATGCCTTAGGTCGCACCCATCTATGTTCGACCCGTACGGGGGCTGTTGGTCCCGAACCAAGGGCCGGGCAGCAAACAGGGTCCGCCGATCGGCGTAGAATCGCGCCATGAACATCTTCAAGACGTTGGCTCAGAAGCCTTGGATCCCCGATGAGGGCAACGTGGTCGAACTGCGTACGGCGTCCTACGCGGCTGCGAACCAGAAGGTCGCGCTGGTTTGCTTCCTCGCCATCGTCGGTGTGCTTTTCTTCCTGTTCTTCGCGGCGTACCACATGCGCTTGGACCCCGTGGAACTGACCGGCGAAGCGTCGGATTGGATACCCGTTCCCGAGCCGCCCCTGTTGTGGTTCAACACGGTCGTCCTTGGTCTGGCGAGTCTCGCGTTCGAATTGGCCAGACGAGCTTCGAAACGGCGTGACACGGGCACGGCCAAGCTCGCCTTCTTCGCTGCGGGCGCGATCACGTTGGTATTCCTGGTGCTCCAACTGGTGGTGTGGAACCAGATGCTCGGGCTTGGCTACTACGCCTACGCGAATCCGGCGAGCGCGTTTTTCTACCTGATCACGGGCGTGCATGGCGTCCACCTGCTCGGCGGGCTCGTGGCATGGGCTCGGGCCGCGCGCCGGTTCCCGGCCGTGGCGGACAACCCGGGGCCATTGGCGCGAAGCATCGATCTTTGTGCGCTCTACTGGCACTTCCTATTGCTCATCTGGGTGGGGATTCTCGCGCTGTTCGTGAACACCTGATGGCTGCGCGCACGCTCGACCTCGCTATCGAGGGAATGACCTGCAGCGCTTGCGTGGCGCGTCTCGAGAACGCGCTTGTCGATGCGCCGGGCGTGGTCGATGCCAGCGTGAACCTGGCGCTCGAGCGTGCCTCCGTGTCCTTCGACGGCAACGCAACGGACGCCGCCGCTATCGCCGAGGTCGTCGCCCGAACGGGATTCGACGTGAGCACCGAGCGGCGCACCTTCCCGGTCGAGGGAATGACCTGCGCCGCTTGCGCCGCGCGGGTGGAAAAGGTGCTGCTGCGCGAACCTGGCGTCGTCGAGGCGGACGTCAACCTGGCCTTGGAACGCGCCACGATCACCACCGCCTCGGGCAGTACCTCCACCGACGCGCTGGCGGCGCGCGTCGACGGGGCGGGCTATCGTCTTGTCGTTGACGACGACGGGCCGGGCGAACAACCCGACGAGAAGGCTCGGGAAGACCGGCTGGATGCCGAACGCCGTACCGTGATCATCTCGGCCGTGCTTACCGTGCCCATGGTCATCGGGATGATCTTCGCCGCGTTCGGCAACGACGAGATCCATCTCATGCCAGCGGGGGAAGTCCTGCTGACGACGCCGATCCAGTTTCTGATCGGGGCACGGTTCTACCGTGCCGCCTACAACGCGTTGCGTAGCGGCGGCGCGAACATGGACGTGCTGGTCGTCATGGGCACGACGGCGGCCTACGTCTACAGCTGGTACCTGCTGCTGACCTTGGGGTCCGCAGCGGATGGCCAACTCTACTTCGAAGCCTCCGCCGTGATCATCACCTTGGTTCTGCTCGGCAAGCACTTGGAGAACCGGGCCAAGCGTGCAACGACCAGCGCCATTCGCCAACTGATGGACCTGCGGCCTGCGACCGCGCGCGTTCGCCGACCGGACGGTACCGAGGAGGAACTCGCGGTGACCCGGGTCGTGGTGGGCCATGTCGTGGTCGTACGTCCCGGCGAACGCGTCCCCGTGGACGGCGAGGTGGTCTCCGGGATGAGCGAAGTGGACGAATCCCTGTTGACGGGTGAGAGCGTGCCTGTTGCCAAGACGGTCGGGGACAAGGTAACGGGTGGTGCCGTCAATACCGTTGGCTACCTGGAGGCGCGCGCCACGGCGGTGGGGGAGGACAGCATGCTGGCCCGGATCGTCCGCCTCGTCGAGGCCGCGCAGAGCGGCAAGGCCCGGGTGCAGCGCCTCGTCGACCGCGTCAGCCGGGTGTTCGTCCCCGTCGTGGTCTGCATCGCGTTGGTTACCTGCGGGGCGTGGTTGGTGGTCACCGGCAGTTTCGAGGCATCCCTGATCGCCGCCGTGTCGGTGCTCGTCATCGCGTGCCCATGCGCCCTCGGCCTTGCCACGCCCACTGCCATCATGACCGGCACCGGTGCCGCTGCCCGGGCCGGCATTCTTATCAAGGACGTGGACACTCTGGAGCGGGCGCCGGCGTTGTCCACGGTGGTCTTCGACAAGACCGGGACGTTGACCGTGGGGAGACCGCGGGTGGCGGACGTGCGTGTACTCCGTGGCACCGAAGACAGGCTGCTCGCCCTGGCAGCTGCGGTGCAGGGTCCGAGCGAACATCCGTTGGCCAAGGCCGTGGTCAACCACGTTCGGGGCCGTGGTATCGAGGTCCCACTCGTCACCGACTTCCGCAACCACGTGGGTCGGGGCGTCAGCGGTTGCGTCGACGGCACAGAGATTCGTGCCGGCCACCGCGAGTTCGTCGGCATCGATCAGACGACAGCCGACCTCGACTGGGGCCCTGTCGGTGCCGGTACCGTGGTCTGGGTGGCGGATGGCGACGGCATCCGCGGGGCATTGCTGTGTCGGGACGCGGTACGTCCCGAAGCGCAAGCCGCTGTCGAGCGTCTCAAGGCCTTGGGCGTTCGCCCGGTCATGCTGTCGGGGGATGCCGCGTCGGTGGTCTGGCCGCTGGCTGCCGAAGTCGGCATCGAGGAAGCGCATGCCAGGGTGCTGCCGGACGAGAAGGCGGCATTCGTGCAGAAGCGGGCAGCGGCGGGCGAACAGGTGGCCATGGTGGGCGACGGGATCAACGACGCCCCGGCGTTGGCCGCCGCCGACGTGAGCTTCGCCATCGGCACCGGAACCGACGTCGCCATGGAGGCGGCGGGCATAACCCTCATGCGGCCCGCACCAACGTTGATCCCGGCGGCATTGGATGTCAGCCGAACGACCTTCCGCAAGATCAAACAGAACCTGTTCTGGGCGTTCGTCTACAACGTCATCGGTATCCCGGCGGCGGCATTGGGGTACTTGAGCCCGACGCTGGCCGGGGCAGCGATGGCCTTCTCCAGCGTCTGCGTCGTGTCGAATTCGCTGCTGCTCAGGCGGTGGAAGCCGTAGGGGGCTTGCCCGTCCTCCGTCCGGGCGCGTTCCGCTACCGCTCGTGGGCCGTCTCGCGGGCAGGGCAGCCGAGGCACGTCCCTGGAGTGCCTGGCACGAGCAGCCAGCGCAGCCGCGCCAGCCGATGCACTGGTGCGTCGCCGCCACCTACCGGCAGGCGTAGCCAGACCAAGGCGCCCAGATCGCCGACAGGCGACAGGTCTCGCGCCGGGCTGTCGCCGAGGTCCAGCCGTCGGAGCGACCCCAGGTCCGCCAGCGGCGACAGGTCCTCGACGGGGTTGCCGGACAAGGCGAGGTTCTCGAGGTACCCAAGGTGCGTGACCGCGCCGACGTTCGCCACGCGGTTGCGGTCCAGTAGCAGCACTTTGAGGTGGGGCAGCTCTGCCAGCGGCCAAAGGTCGACCACGTCGTTGTCACCTAGGTCCAGGCGCCGCAGTTTGGTCAGCCCCTGCAGCGGAGCGATGTCCGAGACCGCGTTGCCCGATAGGTCGAGGCTCCGCAGATCCCGAAATCGTACCAGCGCTGAGATGTCCGTCAGCGCGTTAGCGGATAGATCCAGCCGCCGTACGTCCGCGCGAACCGGCAGCGCCGCGAGCCCGGCGTCGCCAAGCTTGCGCCCGGCGAAGCTCGCGGACAAGCCGTCGGCCGAAGGCAGCCAGGCGTGGTCCGCTCCCGGCGCGGGATCGCCGCCCCACACGCCCGACCGCCCCGTCACGTTGACGGCCGGGAGGTCGCGCCACGCCGGCTCGAGCACGCCCGCCGCATCACGTAGTGGGTGCATCGCCGAGCCCAGGTAGTCGAGGACGACCGCCTGGCCGGCCAGCACCGGATCGGCCAGCGTGAGCACCGCGCCGCGGTTCCGCAGCGCCACCGACGTCACCGGTCGAAGAACGCCGTCTACGCGAACGGCAAAGTCGGCCCCGCCCGGGGCTGCGAAGCCATCGCGTGGTGACGACCACGTCAGCGTCAACACCGGCCCGTCCGCCTGGGCGTTCGCCGCCTCGCCCGCCACTTCCGCCGACAACGAACTCGACAGCGGTCGCCCGTCCTCCGCGCACACGGCGCCGCTGTCCTCACAGTCGTCCGTGGCGGGCAGTTCGACGATCACCTTTGCGGACGAGTCCGGCCGGACGGCGACGGTCCAGCGCCGGTTCTGACCGGGCACCACCCGCGCCACCCGGTCCACGACCCCGTTGGTCACGCGAAATGCGTCCTCGATGGTTGCTGGCAGCCCGGGTGCTCCACCAAAGTTCTCGCTGAAGCGTAGTTCGAACTCGAACGGGCTGCTGCCGTCGTGGGATGTTGGCATGCCGTCAAACGCGGCCGTCAGCGGGGGCGGACCCTCGACGGTCGCCGACGGGCTGTTCGACAGCGGCCGGCCGTCCGCCGCGCACACGGCGCCCGCCGCGTCGCAGTCCGTGGTTGCCGGCAACTCGACGGTCACGTCCTTGTAGGAGTCCGGACGCACGCCGATCGACCAGACCCGGTTCTGCCCGGGCGTCGCGCGTCGCGCCTCGCGCACCGATCCGTTCGTCACCAGGAACGCGCCTTCCACCAGGACCTCCCGCAACCCAGCCGTGCCCGCGAACTCCTCGC
>JAPPGK010000094.1:25718-47885 GCA_028821405.1 Gammaproteobacteria bacterium
TGAAGCGAAGCTCGAAGCGGATCAGGCTCGTCGCGTCGTGGGACGCCGGCATGCCGTGGAAGGCGGCCGTCAGCGGGGGCGGGCCCTCGACGGTCGCCGACAGGCTGTTCGACAGCGGCCGGCCGTCCTCCGCGCACACGGCGGCCGCCGCCGCGCAGTCCGTGGTCGCCGGCAGCGCGACGGTCACGTCCGCGTAGGAATCCGGACGCACGGCGATCGACCAGACGCGGTTCTGCCCGGGGGTGGCGCGATCCGCCTGGCTCACGGATCCGTTGGTCACCCGCAAGGCCCCGCCGAGCAGAACATCGCGCAGGCCGGCCGCGCCGGGGAAGTCCTCGCTGAAGCGAAGCTCGAAGCGGATCAGGCTCGTCGCGTCGTGGGACGCCGGCATGCCATGGAACGCCGCCGTCAGCGGCGGCGGCAGGTCGTTGTCGCGCACCGTAAGGGTTGCGCTCTCCGTTGCGACGTCGTAGCGGCTGTCCGCGCTCGGGACGATGCGGGCCGTGATGTCGCCGTTCGGCTCGTCCACGGCATCGTCCGGCAGTGCCACGGCGAGTGTGGCCCGGGTGGCGTTGGCCGCAATTGTCACCGAGGTCGGCGGTGCTGCCGGCAGGTAGTCCGCCCCGGCCTCCTGGGTCACCGACACGTCGACCGCGAGGTCTGCCGCCGGTGCCGGGTCGGCTCGAATAGTGAAGTTCGCGGTGCCGCCCTCCGTCGCCGTCGGGCCGGCGACGATTCTCAGGGTCGGGACGATCGGGTTCGCTGCCCCCGGCGTCGCGGGCAGGGTGCGGAACGCGCCACTGCCGTTGGGCATCCTGCCAAAGCCCTCGTCCTCGTCCAGCGCGCCGAACTGGACGACGTCGATCAGCGTGTTGCCGTTGGCGTCACTGTCGGAAAGCACCACCGTTTCGCCCTTGGCGGACAGCTTGAAGTTGGCGTGCAGCCCCGGGGTGTCGCCGTCGTCGTCGTCCGCCCAGACCAGCAGGTACGCTTCGCCGGCGAGCGACGTTCCCGCAGGAAACGGCCACTTCTTGGGATCCGAGGCGTCGTCGGATAGGTACATCCCCGAGAGGTCGACGGTTGCCGACGTCGTGTTCTTGAGCTCGATCCAGTCGTCGTCGTCTCCTTGGGGATCCAGGATGGTATTCGTGTTTGCCGCCATCAGTTCGTTGATGGCGACGACCGACATGGCCGGCCCGCCGTCGTTGTCGCGTGCGGTCGTGCTCGCCGCGGCCGGGTTGCCGAGGAGGTAGCCCGCACCGGGGCCCACGGTGGCCGTGATCACGCCGTTGGGTTCGTCCACCGTGTCGTCCGGGAGCGAGACTTCCAGCGTGGCCGTCTTTGCGTTGGCGGCGATGGTCACCGACGTGGGGGGCGACGCCGGCAGGTAGCTCTGGCCCGAGCCCTGGGTGACGGAGACGTTGACGGTCACGGCGGACGTCGGCGCATAGCTGCCGACGACAGTGAAGCTCGCGGTGCTGCCCTCGGTGGCAGGCCCGTTGCTGGCGACGGTTACCGTGGGCACGGCTGGAAGCGCGGCGCCGGGCGAAGCCGTACCGATCACCTGAAACGGTCCGCTGCCCTCGGGCACCCTGCCGTAGGACAGATCCGAACCGAGCGCCGGGAAGTCGACCGCGTCGGTCACCGTGTTGCCGTTGGCGTCGTTGTCCGAGAGCACCACGCTCTCGCCGCCGGAGGAGAGCTTGAAGTTGGCGTGCAGACCTGGACTGTCGGCGGTGTCGTCGTCCGCCCAGACCACCAGGTAGCCCCCGGCGGCGATCGTGGTTCCCGCTGGAAACTGCCATTTCTTCGCGTTGGCGCGGTCGTCCGACAGGTACATGCCCGACAGGTCGACGGTCGCGTCCGACGTGTTCATGAGCTCGATCCAATCATCGGCGTCGCCCTGCGGGTCCTGCGCCGTGGTGCTGTTGGACGCCATGAGCTCGTTGATGACGACCGCCGACGCTGCGGGGTTGGCGTCGTCGTCGCGGATGGTGAGGCTGGCGCTGGGGTTGGTTGTGGAGACCGTGTAGCCCGTGCCGGCCGCGATGGTGACGGTCAGGACGCCGTTCGGTTCGTCCACGGTGTCGTTGGGGATGGCGACGCTCAGCGTTGCTGCTGTCGCTGCGCTGGCGATGGTCACCGAAGTCGGCAGGGTCGTGGGGAGGTAGTCGTCGCCCGTGGCCTGGGTGACCGACACCGCGACCGCGAGCGCCGCCGTCGGTGCGGGCGCGGCCGTGACGCTGAACGTGGCCGTGCCGCCCTCCGTGACAGGGCCACCCGCAGTGATACCGATTTCGGGCAGAGTAGGCGTCGCGCGGCCCGGCGAGGCGACGGCGAGCGCCTGGAACGCGCCGGTGGCTTCCGGCGAACGTCCGTAGGAGACGTCGGTGGTCTGCGCGGGGAAGGTCACGCTGTCGATGAGCGCGTTGCTGCGGGCGTCGACGTCCGAAAGCACGACGCTCTCGCCGCCGGTGGAGAGCTTGAAGTTCGTGTGCACCCCCGGACTGTCGCCGTCGTCGTCGTCCGCCCAGATCAGCAGGTAGCCGCCGGCGTCGATGCTCGTACCCGCCGGGAACTGCCACTTGAGCGGGTTGGCGGCCTTGTCGGACAGGTACATGCCGCCGAGGTCGATGGCCGCCGTGCCGGTGTTCTTCAGCTCGATCCAGTCGTCGGCCTCGCCCTGCGGATCGAGAACCGTCGTGCTGTTGGACGCCATCAGTTCGTTGATGAAGAGCGTCGTGGGCGTGGTCCCGACGTCGACTACGGGCGTCGACGTTGCGGCACTGAACGTGTAGGTGAACCGGTAGCGGGGCAGGTCGTTAGCGTAGACCGGCACCTGCGCGCTGAACACGCCATCGGCCGCCGTCGTGTCGCCGCTCGTGCCGTCGTCGACCATCGTGACGGACGTGAACGTTCCGGTGGACCCGGCATGCTCCACCGTCGCGCTCGCCAACGTCGGCGCGGCGCCGCGCACCTCGCCGACGAGAGACAGCGCCAGGGTGCCCAAGAGCACGGCGACGGCGCGCAAGCGAGTGCCGCCCCCGTGGCCCTGCGCGACGCAGGTTCGTTGCTTCAATACACCCATGGTCTCGCCTGCTTGACGGCGAACTTGCCCGTCGCCGTGATCTTGAACTCGATCTCCATCGCGAACTCCGCGTCGTCCGGTTTTTTGTAAAGCGTCCGGAAGCGGCTGTGGATCGTGCGCAGCGCCGCCTGCAGCGAGGCGATGTGCGTGACTGACAGCACCCGGGCGTCGTCGGCGACAAGGTTCGAGCGCTGCACCAGGGTGGTCGTGAACTTCTCCCCGGTGCCGAGCAGCAGCTCCTCCGGCACGGCCGACGCGGACGGGTTGGTGACCAGATTCTCGCCCACCTGGGCGTTCACGTAGAACCGGTCTTCGCTGCCATAGAACGGGTCGTCGGAGACCGCCACCCCATTCGCCTTTTCGCCCGAGTAGTTCGGATGCAGCAGCACCCCCATCGCCGCCACCTTGTGGTCCACCCGGTGGAATTCCCGCTCCTCGAACGCGCGCAGGTTCCACAGGCTCGCGAACACCTGCTTGATCGACTTCGACAGGTGGCCTTCCGTGGGGTGGTGCGTGTAGGAGTCGTAGAGTCCCGCGCCGCTGAAGTTGGGCAGATCCTCGTTGTTCGTGCTCGACCGGCAGCGAATTGACGTACCGTCCGGGAACAGCGCCTGCACCTCCGCCAGTTTCGTTTTCATCCAGGCGGGCACGGCGGCGTCGCGGATGCGCCGGCGCAGCTTCGTAAGCGCCGCCTCGCGGGTCGCGATGCTTCCCTGGAAGCCCGTGTCGGCGAGCAGCGCATCGACGTCGTCGTAGAAACCGTTGTGCTTCATGAACTCGTCGTAGAAGTAGAACGGCAGGGCGTAGCCGTCGGGGACGGTACCGGCGGCGAAGCCGAAGTCGCGCATCGCGGCGACGTTGGCAGCCTTGACGCCGAAGGCGTCGGAATCGGCGAAGGCGATGTTGTCGAGGTCCTTGTAGGTCGTTTCCGTCAGGTCGCGCGGCGGTGTCTGCGCCTTCTCCGGGCGGCGGGCGGCATGGTGCGTCGCGACCTCTGCAGCGGTCGCCTCGGTCACCAGGTAGCCGACCCGCTCCTCGACGTCGCCCGTTTCCGGGTTCGTCCAGCTGAACCGTTTCTCGCGGTTCTCCGCCACCTCGTAGCGCACGTACCGCCCGACGACACCCGAGATCATCGGGTCGTCGAGCGCGTTCCCGATGTAGGCGTTCGGCACGCCGTCCTGGATCGCGCGCAGGTTGACGTGCGACAGCGGCGTCTGCGGCTCCAGGCTGATGACGCCTGCGGTCGCCGGCAGCTCGTTCGGCAGCTGGGGCAGTATTGCCACCTCCTTGAAGGTCGGGCGATCGGCCGGACCGAGCACCCGCAGCAGGCCGTAGCCCGTTGCCGGGTTCAGCCCGCTGAACACCGACGCGTCTCCCAAGTCCCTGGTCAGGTACACGGGCACACGCGACGTGGCGTAGGACGCCTTCTCCGCCTCGTACTTCGTGAGCGCGTTGGACGCCGGAAAATAGACGAGGTTGTTGCGCAGGAACGGCATGGCGGCCGCGATCGCTTCGTGGGCCCGCACGACCTTGCTGAAGGGCCAGATATGGCTCTGCTGGTACTTGTAGAGGAACGTCCCGAGCTGCCCGCTCGGTGCCACGGCGTTCGGGTGGTAGACGATGGCGCCGCACATGACCTGCGTCGTGTGGCACAGCGACGTCTGCCGGTCCCAGCCCAGGACCGCCCACCCGAACAGGTAGTGGTGCCTATGCCGCTTCGTGTTCTGGAAGTAGACGATCTCGCCATTCCCGGGGTTCTCAATGATGATCTTGATGGCTTTCCGGTTGGCCAGTTGCGCCTCGCTCGGAAACGTCCGCCACGACACCGAAAGGGTGTCGTACGTGTTCAGATCCGGAATCGCCGTCGCCCCGTCCGCAATCGCGATCGTACGCGTCGCCGGGTTCAGCGGGGCGCGTTGCCCCACGTCCGTTCGATCCAGTTCCGCCAGATCGTCGGTCCCGTCGCCGTCGGTGTCGCCCGGCGCGTTCCTGCGGAAGGTCGCCACGCGGTAGGCGCCCCTAGACAGGCCCAGGGAGTCGGAGAGCACGACGTTTCCCGCCTCGCCCATGTGGACGGCAGTGGCGGTTTCGGTCGCGGCATCGTCCGGGTCCGAACGGTAGTGGAGCACGTGGTAGAGGTCTGCGGCGCTCGGCACCTCTATGCGTGCCCGGCCGTCGTCGCCGACGGACAAAGAGACCGCGGCGGTTTCCTCGGCCGCGTGGCCGGCCGTGCCAGCCAGCGCGACGGCGAGGGAACACCAAGCGGAAGGGGCGGATCTCATTACGCCCACGGCGGGGCCTGCTTGACGGCGAAGGTGTTCTCGGCGGTGACCTTGAAGTCGAACTCCAGGGCGGCCGCGGCGCCGCAGGCCGTGCGGACGACATGTCGAACACCGTCGAGCCCGCCGTTGCTCCCGGAGGGAAGGGACGCCCCAACCCATCCGTGCACCGCCGGCCTCGGTCGGCGTCGCCACCGGTGTGAACCCACTACGGTGCGACTTGTATCGCCCATGACGCGCCCCGCTTCGAACTCCAAACTAGTCGGGCGGTGAAGCGTACGGACACGAGCATTAAATGTGCGTGTCGGTGTCGATCTTTATTATGTTGTTTACATAAATTCGGCGTTTGAAACCCCGTGAGACCATGAGAGCACATATCCTTAGGTCTGGCCCTGTCGCCACGGCCGATGGGTGATTGCGTCGTCGGGCTGTCAATGGCGAGGAGAATCGGAGTCCCGGACGATTGTCTCCACAGGGGCGTGGGGAATCGGGCTTGCGGCATCTGCTGTTCCCGCGCAAAGACAAGCTTCACATCTGCTCGATGGTGTGAATGCCCGGACGGTGCGACCGCCCGCGAATTCGCCCAAGTGGAGTTCAAGGTGCTTGGGCATACGCTCGTGAGTCCGGGTCAGCTGCTGAAGCTCGCCGACTATGAAGCCGAAGACGACGCGACGAATACGACGAGGTCCTGGCTCACGCTCGCCGGCCCCGAGTAGATCCATGGGCCGGTCCGGCTCGAGCCTTGACGTCGGCATCGTGCTGCGCGAGGCCTTGGCGGCCGCCTGCGGCCTCACCGGTGCCCAACGCGGCGTCATCGTTGCCGTGGACGAGGACGGGGCGCCCACCGACGACGTCTACTGCTCCGGGTTCACAGAGACCGAGTGTCGGGCGCGCGCCGCCTGGCCGGACGCCGGCCGGTCGTTCGCGCACCTGCGTAGCCTGCCGGGACCGCTGCGTGTCGATGACTACGCGAGCTACCTGCGCTCCGTCGGCATCGAGCCGCTGCCGGGTCTCCCGCACACGTTCATGGCCTTGGGGATACGCCACGGGGACGTCGACGCCGGTCACTTCCTCCTCGGCGATAAAGCGGATGGCGCCCGCTTCACGGCCGAGGACGAGGAGACCCTCGTGCTGTTCGCCGCGCAAACCGCCGCCGCCATCGGCAACGCCCGCGCGCACTGTGCCGAACGGCGCGCCCGCGCGCACCTCGAGGCGATGATCGAGACCTCGCCGGTCGGCGTTGTCCTCTTCGACGCGGCCAACGGCCGGCCGCACTCCCTGAACCGCGAGGCACGGCGCATCGCGGAATTCCTGCGCGTTCCGGACCAGTCAATCGAGGATCTCGTCGAGGTCATCCTCTGCCGCACCGCGGACGGCCGCCAAGTGCCGCCTGCAGAACTCTTGGCCGCCGCCCTCGTCGATGGCCGCAATTCCGTCCGGGCCGAAGAGATGACGCTTTGTGTGCCCGACGGGCGCAGCATGCGCGTCTTGGTCAACGCCACGTCGATCCCCGGCGACGCCGGGACCGTGGTCGTAACGTTCCAGGATCTGGCACCGCTCGACGAGGCCGACCGCATGCGCGCCGAGTTCCTGGCGATGATCAGTCACGAGCTACGCCAGCCGCTGGCCTCCATCAAGGGCTCGGCGGACATCCTGCTGGAGGAGAACCTGGACCCCGCCGAGACGCGCGAGTTCCACCGCATCATCGCCGAGCAGTCGGGCCAGATGCGCCGCCTGATCGGCGATCTCCTGGACGCGGGGCTCATCGAGGCCGGCACGCTGTCGGTCGCCCCCGAGTCTGCCGACGTGGCAGCGCTCGTGGAGGGTGCCCGGACCGCGTTCGCTACCGGCGGTGGCCGGCACACCGTGATGATCGACCTGCCCGCCGGACTGCCGCCGGTCATGGTGGACCGGCGGCGGGTGGTACAGGTGCTCGGAAACCTGCTCGCCAACGCCGCCCGGCACGCGCCGGCGGCCACGCAGATCCGCGTGGCCGCCGCCCGCGAAGGGAAGTTCGTGGCGCTGTCCGTCGCCGACGAGGGCCGCGGCATTGCGCCCGAGCGCTTGCCGCACGTGTTCGCCAGGAACGTCGCCGCCGGACAGGCCGGCGGTCACGGCCTCGGGCTAGCGATCTGCAAGGGCCTGGTGGAGGCGCAGGGTGGCCGCATCCGGGCCGAGAGTGCCGGGACCGGCCACGGCGCGACGTTCACCTTCACCATGCCCGCCGCGCTGGACCACCCGCGTCCGGCGACCGGCCCCGCTAGCGCGACGCGGGAACCGGGGGAGGGGGCGCGGGTGCTGATCGTCGACGACGACCCGCTCACGCTGCGGTTCGCGCGCGACGCGCTGTCAGCCGCCGGCTACGCGCCCCTCGTCACGGGAGTGCCGCAGAACCTGCCGAGCCTCCTGCGCGCCGAGAAACCGCGGCTCGTTCTCTTGGACCTGAGACTGCCCGGCTCAGATGGCATCGAGTTGATGGCGCTCGTGCCGGAACTCGCCGCAGTACCGGTCATCTTCATCTCGGGTTACGGTCGCGACGAAACCGTCGCTCGGGCGCTGGACGCGGGGGCCGTCGACTACCTCGTCAAACCGTTCTCGCCGACCGAGTTGGTCGCGCGCGTGCGCGCGGTGCTCCGGCGTCACGAGGAGCCCGAGCCGTTCACGCTCGGCGACCTGGTGGTGGACTACGCGCGCCGCCGCGTCACTCTGGCCGGAGATGCCGTCGACCTCACCGCCACCGAGTATGAGCTGTTGCGCGCACTCTCGGTCGGGGCCGGCGGGGTGGTGACCCATGCGGCGCTGCTGAGCCGGGTGTGGAACGACCGCATGAACGCGGACGCGAATCTGGTGCGCGTCTTCGTGCGCAACCTACGCCGCAAACTCGGCGACGACGCCGCCAGCCCGACCTACATCTTCAACGTTCGCGGCGTCGGCTACCGCATGCCGGAAGCGGCGGCGACCGGCGCGGGCTGACGCCGCAACGCGTCGTTGCCGCTCTGGTCGTAGTCGACAGCCAAGGCGGCCGTCCCGAGTGCTCGGAAGACGGGTCGGACCACACGATGGAGTCAAGCAAACCATCCTATTGTGCGCCAGACGACTCGCGAAACAGCCCGCCGATCTCGCCGAGGCCAACGCCGGACAGAACCGCGCGGACCTAGAGAACCAGGTCCAGATACGGGTATCGCTTGACCCCTACGTCGGTAGCTTGGCCGTCGCCGTTCCGAATACCCGCGTCTCGCCCGCCTCGTTGGTGATCGTGATGTCGATCTCCACCGTGCCCTCGTCCTCGTCGATGTCGGTGACGACGCCCGTGATGGTGTGCGGGTGATCGACCTGAACCGGCGCGCGGAACACGGTATCGATGGCGATGATCTCGGCGTCCGGTGCCCAGCGGTGGATCATCGCGCCGAGAAATCCCTGGCTCATCACGCCGGGGACGATGGCACCCGGCAGGCCTTCCTTGCGCGCGCCCTCATGATCGGTGAACCGGGGTGTGCCCCAGCCCACGAACTTGCCGAAGCGGCGCGTGGCTTCGATGCTGGTGTCCGGCACGAAGTTCGGCAGTTCGCCGCCGAACTCGACGTCGGCGATGGTCTTCACGTTGGAATCAGCCACGGGGTCTCTCCCGGATCACGGTTCTGGTGTCGGCGTTGGCGATGTGTATGCCGTCCTGGTCGTAGAGTTCCATGCGGGTGACGAGGAACACCATCCGCCCGGAGCGCCCGGTCTTGGTGTAGATGTCGTGCAGGTGGCTGCGGCCGGTCAGCGTCGCGCCGTCGCGCACCGGCGCTTTCCACTCCACGCCCTTTCCCGCGTCCATGCCCATGCCGCCGAGGTGTGGAAAACCTGGCGGGGTGTTGCGCCCTCCGACGAGGGTTGACACGTACGTCGGTGGTGCCTGGAAGTCCGGGTGGTCGGGGTCGGTGAACTTGGCCGCGGTTTCGCCGCAGACCTTGGCGTACTCCGCGAACCGCGAACCGTCGATCTCGAAGGTAACTTCCTCGAACTCGCGGTTCAGGAACCGCTCGCGCAGATCCTTGATGTCTTCGTCTACTGCTTCCTGTTCTGCCACGTCTTTCTCTCGGGTCTGTTGAATCAATGCTGCCTGGGGATCGGCTCGAACCGTTCGGCCCTCAACGCCTGCACCAACTCGGCTTCGGTGGTGACCGGCACCGGAAACTCGGTGGCGCAACGACCGATGTGGCTAACGATGTGCGAGTCGCTGCCGCCGATGCCGAGATAGCCGAGTTCCTCGGCCATCTGTGCCGCAACGGCGTCTTCGTCGGCCCGGCTGCCGCCGTTGTAGATCTCGACGATGCGTACCCCCTTCGGAACGCCGTGTTCGGCGAGATGGGCGGACATGCCGACCCGGGGCCGGCCGGGATGGCAGGGCACGGCGACGGCGTCGTGGGCGTTGCAGTGCTCGATTACCTCTTCGAGGGGCAGGCGGATGCTAGTGAAGTCGAACGCGTGGTAAAGGGGCTCGGTGACGCCGAACACCAACACATGACCGTATTCCGTCTCGACTTCCGATCCCTTGAGGATGACGAGGCCGTGCGTCTCGGCTAGGCCGCTGTAGTCGGATTCGAAATCGAACTGTCGGTGTTCGGTGAGCACGAACCCGTCGATGGGAATGTCGCGCGTGCGGATCCATTGGCAGTAGTTCTGCACCTTGGCGCGGCCATCGTCGGACTTGATGGAGTGCGTGTGCAGGTCGAGGATCACGACGCGGCCCCCCGCAGCCGTGGTCGCAGACGTTGCCACTCGGCATCGAGCTTGGCGAGAAGCTCGGCTTCGTCCCCGCCGTTGTCGATCACCACGTCGGCCCGTGCCACGCGCTCGCCATTGGACAACTGCGCGTCGATGCGCGCCTGGACGGCGGTCTCGTCGACACCGTCACGAGACGCGGCACGCGCGATGGCGACATCCGGTTCCACCGTGACGACCCAGACCTCGTCCACGTCCGATTGCCAATTGGCTTCCAGCAACACGGCGGCTTCCAGGACGGCGATCGGCGCCCCGTTTGCTCGCGCTGCGTCGATCTCGACCCTGGCCATGTCCAGAATTCCGGGCCAGACGATGTCGGTGAGCCGCTTCAGCGCCGCGGGTGAACCGAAAACCTTGCCGCCCAAGGCCCGGCGATCGATCCCGCCGCCCTCGCCAACGACATCGTCGCCGAACGCCGCGACCACCTTGTCGAACGCCGGCCGTCCCGCCTCGTAGACCCGGTGGCCGAGCTTGTCGGCGTCGATTACGTGAGCGCCCTTTGCGGCGAGATGGCGCGCGGCGGTGGACTTTCCCGACGCGATCCCGCCGGTCAAACCGATAACGACCAAGTTCCTGCCGGTCCGTCCTGCAAACCCACAATCTTAGCGGCTTGCCAGTCGCGGTACTAGCCGAGTATGGTCTGCCGCCACCCGAGCGGGTGCCCCATGTCGTACCTAGATCTTGCGTACATCCACCTCGTCACGGTCCTACCGTGTTTCCTCATCGGTGCCTGGCTGCTCCTGCGGCGCAAGGGGACGACGGTGCACAAGCGTTTGGGACGTGTGTATGCGGTGTTGATTCTGTTCACGGCGATCGTGACACTCCCGATGCCGGCGGCAGTGGGCCCACGCCTTCTCGATCACTTCGGGTTCATCCACCTGTTCAGCGTGCTGGTGCTCGTCAGCGTGCCGGCGGCGCTCTACAGCATCCGGCGCGGCAACGTCTCCGGCCACCGCCGCCACATGGTAGGCGTCTACATTGGCGGTATTCTGATCGCGGGCACATTTGCGCTGATGCCGGGACGGCTGCTCTACACGTGGCTGTTTGCCTGATCGACTCGGTGATGGGCCCGCTTGGCTTCTACAACATCTGCCTGAAGGTGGACGACCTCGACGGGACCGTGGCGTTCTATCGCGGTCTCGGCTTCGAACCGACGGGCGAGGACGCACCGGGGCTGCGCGTCTCGCTGGCCAACGGGGCAGACGCGTTGACCTTCATGACGTTCCTCGACGCGGACCTGATCAATTTCCGTGGCGCGCACATCCACCGATTGATGTGTGAGATCGAGGCCGCCGGAATGGCTGTCACTGGGTACAACGCGATACCGGAGGAGCAGCCCCTCATGCTCGACGAGACCGGCGAACCATTGCCGGAGAACGAGTGCGGGCACTTCACCGTGCACGATCCGGATGGTCACGAACTGTTCTTCAATACGCATCCGCCCGAGCGGGCGCCGTTCGAGTCAGCAATGGCGGCTGGTCGGAACAACGGCGATCGTGCTTCTCGCCGCCTTCTAGGTCGTCTGATCTACGGCCTCGACGTCACGGACCTGAACGCCAGCGGGGTCTTCTACGAGACCTTGGGTCTCGAGGTCGTGCGGGATGCCGATGATGCCTGGGTGACGCCGCCGGCGCGACATCGCGCCGCCCACTTCGTGCTGCGACTCCGCCAGTCCGACAGGGCGGGATCCCTGTTGCGGTTCTACGGCCCTACGGCAGGCGAAAGCGCGATGCGCGCGTGGGGCTTCACGAAGGACGGGACCAAGTGGCTCGGGAACGACCCGGATGGGCACCCGTTGGAGATTCTGCCCAACCAGTCGCTGCCTGACGTTTGGATGCTCTAACGCTTGCAAACACCCCGTCCGTGGCAGGATCATCTGAATATTGCACCGAAGGGGTAATCCATGGCCAAGTACATGCTCCGCGCCAACTACACGCAGCAGGGCCTCGCGGGGTTGTTGAAGGAGGGCGGGTCGGGACGGCGCATGGCGTTGACCCAAACCGTCGAGGGAGTGGGCGGCACGGTGGAGGCGATGTACTACGCCTTCGGGGACTGCGATCTCTACCTGATCGTCGACCTGCCCGACGAGACCGCCGCAGCCGCGCTGTCGATGGCCATCGGGTCCGCAGGTGCCCTTGACCTCAAGATCACCGTCCTCATCACGCCGGAATCCATCGACGAGGCGGTCGCCAAGAGCGTCTCCTATCGGGCACCCGGCGCGTAGCGGGCGAATCCGCAGTCAGCGCACGCCGCGTCGCGCTTCGAGGGCGGCCCGGTTCGCCCGGGCCTTGGACTCGGTGATGCCATAGCTGGCGACGAGCAGCATGGCGACGATGGAGGCGACGAGGGGAACCGTCACATCGAAGAGGCGCATCAGGAACAGGGTGCGTTCGGTCTGCGCGCCTGCCAATGCAACGTCGAACCCGGTGGCGTTGAGCAGGAATCCGCCGCCTGCGAGCGCCGCGGCCATGCCGAGTTTGACGACCCACCAGAAAATCGAACCGTACATGCCCTCCCGGCGCTCCCCGGTCTTGAGTTCGTCCTGGTCGCAGACGTCGGCGACCATGGACCCCATCAGCGTGAACAGGCTACCGAGGCCGAATGCCATGAGTGGGGCGGGGAGCAACAGCAGCCACGGGTTGGCGGGGTCGTAGCAGAACCACTTCAAGCCGTAGCCGATCGTGGAAATGCCAATGCATACGAAGAACGCGTGGCGCTTGCCAATCCAGGTTCCGAGCACCGTCGTCAGGGCGATGACGCCGAAGGTGGCCACGGCCGAGACGGTGCCGGCCCAGCCCACCCATTGGGCGGCGGCATCCTGATCGCCGGCGAAGACGTAGAAGATGATGACGTAGGACTGGAATGCCGCGATCAGTTGGAACCCGTTGAAGACCAGGAACGTCGCCCCGCAGAGCTTCAGGAAGTCGAGCGAAGCCAAGGTCTTGCCGAAACCGACCACGAACGCGGCGACCGCATTCGCGCCGGCGTCCAGGGCGTTGGCGACGGTCGGCGTGTCTTTGGGGGAACGTGGAACCTCGACGTCGGCGTGCCGTTCCCGCAGGAAGAGGGCGGGCAGTACGCCGAGCCCTGCACAGCCCAGTGCAAGGAGGACGGCCAGCGAAGCGGCACCGTCGCGCATGTCGGCGAACACCGGCCGTTCCATGAACCACAGGAACCACGGCGCGATTAGCCAGGCGGCCTGGGCGATGAAGTTCTGCACACCCATCAACCGGGTGCGTTCGTTGTAGTCCGGGGTTAGCTCGTAGCCGAGCGCGACCCACGGCGTGGCGAACACCGTGTAGGCCAGGTAGAAGACGAACGACCCGATGAGGAAGTAGTTGAAGTAGAACGACTCGCTGCGCCCCTCGGGCAATTGCCACAACATGGCGAGAACGGCCGGCGCAAGCAGCGCGCCGACAAGGATGTAGGGGCGGCGTCGTCCCCACCGGGACCGGGTGTGGTCCGAGATATGCCCCATGACGGGATCGGTCACGGCATCGGTGAGGCGGGGCAAGGCACCCAGCAATCCCACCAAGGCCGGGTTCATGCCGTAGCCGAGGTTGAGAGCGATCATCATGCCGCCGCTGCCGGCGGCCAGCAGGTTGTTTGCCAGCCCGCCCGCGCCGTAGGCACCCATCCCGAGGAGGGGGATGCGGTCCTGGGGGGCTGTCGGTGTGTGCGTGCGCGGCGGTTGGCTCACCGCCGTTTCCCGTACACCAGGAACGGGATGTTCGCGTGCGCCGCGTGGCCCTGGCCATCGTAAGCCATGACGTATAGTCGATACGTACCCGGGACTTCGGGTGCCGTGAGTGCCACCTCCGCTTGGGTGGCCTCGCCAACGAAGAGTCCGTGGATGTCATCTATCGCGGCTTCCAGGTCCCCGCCCACGACGGTTTCCGTGCTTTCGGGCTTGACGTGCCATCGAAATGCCAGCGCATCCCCATCGGGATCGGTCGCCTTGACCTTGGCGTTGTATCGCTTGCCGATGACTAGGCGCACGCTGTCCGAGGCGGGTCGTCGCGCTAGGGTGAGCGACTCGAGAACCGGCGCCTGGTTCGCGGGCGCGCGTCCGGTCCAAACGAACTGAAGGACATCGACGGCGGAGGTCGACTCGCCGTCCTCGGTGAATAGGCTGAACCAGGTGTGGGTGCGCTCCTGCTTCTGGCCCCAGAGAAAGACGTAGGACCCGAGGCCGGGCCCGAGGAACGGTTCGATGAATGTCCGGTAGCTCTTGAGATAGTGCCGGGCCTTCTCGGCGCTGGTCTGCTCGATCGGTGCACCCCATCGCGTCTTGCCGACCTCCCAGTGACCGAGCGGGCCCCACTCGGTGATCATGAACGGGCCCGTGCGGAGGTAGTTGACCGCCTGCGGCATCAGGGCGAGCGCCCCGTAGGCCTGGATGCTGATGAAATCCAGGTTCGGCGCACGTTCCCGAACCAGTTCGACCATCTCCCTATCGAGCGCGGAGATCGTCGTAGTGGTCGGGTGGTTCGGATCGAGTTCGTGGATCATCTTCGACAACTCGTTGACCTCGTCGTAGACCCGGGGATTGGTGAATCGCATGTCGAGTTCGTTCCCGATGATCCATGCGAGCAGGGCGGGGTGGTCCTTGTGGCTCGCGACGGCGTTGCGGACGTTCCGCCGTTGCCGGGCGATGCTCGCCGGATCGTCGTAGTCGAAGCCGAAACGTTCCGCGGCCACCGGCAACCCGAGCGACACGGTCAAGCCGTGGAGATGGGCCGCATCCAGCAACGCCTCGGCATCGGCCACGCCCCAGGTCCTGATCGAGTTGCCACCGTGTTCGGCGACGGTTGCCACGTCGACACCCCCGATGCCGGCGCCTTTGACGAGATAGGGCACGCCGTCGCGGACCAAGGTATAGCCGCCCTCGACGGCGGCAACTTCAACCTTGATGGTGCCGTGGGCGCCGAGCGCGGCGGCAACGGCCCACAGCACCGCGAGGTGTCGTATCACGAACCCGTCCGCCGCAGCGGTGCTGGCTTTGCCATGGAGGCGCGGGCGATCAAGTCGCAGTCGAACGTCTCCTGCCGGGGTGGTTCCCCCGCGATCGTCGCGATCAGGAGTTCCGTGGCGCGAAAGGCGATGGCGGCGATGGGCTGCCGCACGGTGGTCAGTTGCGGCCAGGTATGGGTTGCGGTGGGGGAGTCGTCGAAACCTGCAACCGACAGCGTCGCCGGGACGCGTATGCCTCGTTCATGGGCGGCCACCACCACGCCCGCCGCCGTGTCGTCGTTGCAGGCGATGATGGCGGTTGGCCGCTCGCAGAGTCGCCAGAGTGCGTGGAGTCCGTCCTGGCCCGAGTCGAAGTCGAACCGACCGGCGACGATCAAGGCGGGGTCCGCCTCCAGTCCGTGCTCGCGGAGGCCATCGAGGTGACCCGCAAGGCGCTTGTGGCTGGCGCCGTGTTTCGGATCCCCTTGGATGAACCCGATACGGCGGTGGCCAAGGCTGAGCACGTGCCTGGTCAGCGCGCGGCTGGCTTCGACGTCGTCGGGACCGACGGCGGTCCAGAGGGGGTTCGTCTCCCGTGGCGAGATCTGGGCGAAGGCGATGCGGCTTTCGACCAGAAGCGAGGTGATGTCCGTCCGATCGGTGATCGGTGCGGTCAACAGCACGCCGTCGACACGCGTCTGACGCACGAACTGACGGACCTTGTCGGGGGACACGTCCTCCGGGCAGGGCCGCAGCAGCAGGGCATGGGTTTGGGCCTCGCAGGCGTTGTAGGCGCCTTCCAAGAGCCGTTGGATGTAGCTGAATTCGTGGGGGTTCTCGTAGAGCAGGCCGATGGAGAAGGTCCGCCGGCCGGCCAGCCCGCGCGCTGCGGGGAGGGGCTCGTAGTCGAGGTCCGCCACCGCCTTGAGGACGCGATCGCGGGTCTCGGGCCGTACGTTCGGCTCGTTGTTGACGACCCGTGAGACCGTCTTGATGGAAACGCCGGCACGGCCGGCGACTTCCCGTATGGTCGCTCCGCGGCGTCCCGCCGTGGCGTTCTCGAGTTCCATGGTGCGATTGCCGAGGCCTACAGATCCCCGAAGCGGTAGCTCGCTCGCACGCCCGCTAGCCGCGGCCGCGTGAAGAACCGGGTGTTGTCGAACTGCGTGATGATCTGTGCGGCCTCGTGCACCTCGCCGGTGACGTTGCTCATGAATCCTTCCACCCGGAGCCGACCGCCATTGTGCGAGAAGCCGACGCCGGCGTCGATGGATACGAAGCCCTCCACCTTGTCGTTCAGCCTGAGCCGCGGATTGTCCGGGTAGAGGAAGTCGATGCTGTTGAAGATCGTGCGGAACTGGTCGTCGCGCCAGCCGATGGAGACGACGTAGTCGACGATTCCCCACTTCGTGCCGATGGCCTGCGAGAGCGAGCCGTTCACCTGGAATCTCGGCGTGTGCGGGAGACGGCGCCCGTCGATCGACCGGAACACCGCTTCGTCCGGCGCCACATCCGCCTGGAACCGAAAGTCCTGTATGGGCAGTGCCTTCGCGATGCTCGCCTCGAGCCAGAGCGCCTTCCAGTCGAGGTTGAATCCACGGGGCAATTGAAAGCCGCCTTCGAGTTGGATGCCGTAGATGTTCGAGTCCGCCGCGTTGTAGCTGAACGAGACCACCAGCGACCCCGCGCCGGTTTCCGATGGGTCGACCAGCGTCGCGCCGCCCACGGTGAAATCAAGTGCCTGCTCCACCGACAGGAGCGACGTGAACACCTGGTCGGTGTAGTCGTAGTAGAACGCGGAGGCGTTGAACCGCGTCGGTAGGTCGCCGAGATCGAAGTCGTTCTTCCAGCCGGCTTCGTAGACCACCAACTGCTCCTCGTCGTAGGTCGGTGCCACGGGCAATCCGGTGTCGGCGCTGAAGGTGTCGTTGAAGCCCCCGGACTTGTGGCCGGTGGAGATCATGACGTAGCCCAGCGCCCCGTCGAAGTCCCGTTCGACCCGCATTCGCCAGTCCACGAAGTTGTTGTCCATCTCGCCGAACTGCGGCGTGATGGAGGTGTTGGGGTTGATGATCGCAACGAAGCTGTAGAGCCCGTCGGGAGGACAGTAGAAGTCGTCCTGGTTCAAGGTGTCGACGCAGGGCACCTTGTCTTCCTGGGCGGCGCCACCGCCGTAGGTTCCCCTGGCGAAGGTGGCTTCGACGTTGTCACGGGCGCCGAACCGGGCGATGCCGTCGAAGTAGAACGCCAAGTACTCCGCATCGGAGACGTTGCCGTCGTTGTCCTGGTCCGGATCGAAGATCGTGCGGTCCCGGGCGGCGAAACGGAATCCCTCGGTGCCGAGGCGTACGCCGCCGCAGCAGGAGAAGTTGCGCCCGCCGAGGGCGAAGGCGTAGCGGGCGTTGACGCCGAGGCGCGACTTCTCCTCCGCCGTGTAGCGCAGCCCGAAGGTCAGCCGGGTGACGTCGGTGAGGTGGTAGGTCACGTCGCTGTAGATCGATGTCGAGCTGGAGTCGGTGTTCGGCTGGTTGAATTCAACGCCCTGGAAGAACAGTCCCCGGTCGCCCACCGAGCCGAGGAACGTGTACTGGTCCTCCTCGAACCGGAACAGCCCCGCCGTCCAGGTCCAGGGACCGCTGTCGCCGAAAAAGCGCAGTTCCTGGACGTCCGACACGCTGTCGGTGATGAATTGGAACCGGGACCAGTTGTCGAACACCTCGTCCACGGGCTGCAACTCGTCGGCCACACCGGCCCAATCCGGCGACAGCGGCGTGGCGGCATCGTAGTCGTAGAGCAGGTCGCGCCGGCTTGCCGTGAATTCCAGGGTTCCCCAGTCGAAGTCGTAGGTGACCTCGAGCTTGGCGCCCCAGTGCGTGGTGTCGAGGATCGGCGTAAAGGCGCGGGCGTAGACGTCGCGCGGATCCTCGATGTCGCCGGGCTCGATCCCGTTGCCGAGCGGGTTGGCGTAGTTGGTGCCGGTCCAGCCGGTGCCTGTTTCGTGGACGTCGTCGTAGGCGAGTAGAACGCTTAAGCGTTCGTTCACGTCGATGAGGAACTGCAGACGGTAACCGACGTTGTCCGCGGCTTCGGCGGTATCGAGGTCAAGGGGACCAACATCGTTGTAGTAGGAGTCGTGCTGCATCGAATAGCCCGCGAGGCGCACGGCGGCGTTGTCGCCGATGGGCAGGTTGACAACGCCTCGGTACACTTCGGATTCGTAGTCGCCGGTTTCCGCTTCGAGCGCCAGTTCCCGGCGCCCAATGCCCGGTCGCCACGGGATGATGTTGACCGAGCCCGCAGTGGCGTTGCGCCCCCGCAGCGTGCCCTGGGGTCCCACGTTGACCTCCACCCGGCCGATGTCGAAGAACGCGGACCCGATACCCGCGGTGCGGGGGAGGTAGACCCCATCCAGGTGGGTGGCAGCCGCGGGGTCGCCCAGCTCCGTGTTGTTGGAGGATCCGACGCCACGGATCCAGACTTCCACGTTGCCGCCCTTGTTGCCGATCTCGAGTCCGGGCGCCAGCTCGCTCAAGTCGGTGACGTCCTGGACGCCCTGCATCTTGAGGTCGTCGCCCTGGAAGCTGTAGGCCGTGACGCCGAGATCCTGAAGATTCTGTTCGCGCCGTTCCACGGTGACGACGACTTCCTCGATGCTGTCATCGTCCTCGGTCTCCTGTCCGACGGCGGAAGTCGGGATCAGGGAACCGGAAGCCAGCGCCACGAAGACCGCGTACGCCGCGCGTTGAGTCGTGTGGTTCATCGTCTCCCTCCTCGGTTCCTCGACGTGCTATTGCGAGGGCACCAGGCGCACGTTGTCGATGCGCGCCACGGCCCCGTTGGCGTTCTCCCAATCCGGAAAGAACAGCACCAGTTTGAGGTCTGAAAGGTCTAGGGCGTCGAACTCGACATCGAGGTCGTAGCTGTAGCTCTGCCAGTCGGCGTTCGGCGTCGGATTCCCGCCCGCGGTCATGAGGATGTCGACGGCCGTGGCCGCGCCGCTGCTCTCCAGCTTGACGTGCCACTGCGAGCCATCCGGGGGTGGGGACACCTCCTTGAACTCGAACTCTAGGGTGCCGCCGGCCGTCGCGCTGGCGTCGACGCCCGCCGTCGCCTGCAGTCCGGTCACGGTGCCGCCGGCACCGAACGACAGTTCAATGACGTTGCCGTGCTCCTCATCGTCCACCACTTCGCCGAACGTGGCGGCACCGCAGCAGTCCCAGAGGAACCAGCCTTCGGCAGGTGCGTCCGTATAGATTTCGATGGGCCCGACCCCGGGCACGAACCGGACGTTGTCGATGCGACCCACGGCACCATCGGCGTTGGCCCAGTCGGGGAAGATCATCACCAGCTTGACGTCGCTCAAGTCGAGTCCGGCCAGGTCGGCGGCCAAGGTGAAGCGGTAGTGCTGCCAGTCGGTGCCCGGCTCGGGATTGCCGGCGGCGGTGAGCAGCACCTCAACGAACGTTGCTGCATTGCTGCTCTCGAGCTTCAAGCGCCACACGGCGCCGGCTGGGGGCGGACTCACCTCCTTGAAGTCGAACTCGAGGGTGCCGGATGCCAAGGCGCTGACATCGACGCCCTCGACTGCCTGGAATCCGGTGACCGTGCCGCCGGCCCCGAACGCGAGTTCGACGACGTTGCCGTGCTCGGCATCGTCCATCACCTCGCCGAACGTGGCGCCGCCGCAGCAGTCCCAGAGGAACCAGCCGTCGGCGACGGCCTCGTCGTAGAGGACGACGGCGCCGGTGCCGCCGGGTGCACCCCCCGGCAGCCATTGGACGTTGTCGAGCTGGAAGGTCAACGCGCTGCTTTGAGCCGCTGGGAAGACCACGATCCCGGTATTGACGGTGGTGAGGTTCAACCCGCCGCCCAGCAGTTGCGCGACGGGAATCTGAACGGTTTCCCAGGCGCCGTCGCCCACCTTGCCGATGCGTTGGTCGCCGCTGGTGCACGGGAAGATGCAGTCGATCTTCATGGTCATGCCGTCCTCGTTGGCACCGTAGTCGTCGACCTTGATGTCGAAGCTCACCGCACCGGGGGCAAAGGCGCTGAGGTCGACGCCCATGCTCGACTGGATGAACCAGACGCCGAACGCTTCGCCGTCGGAGAAACTGACCTCGAGAATCTGCCCCCTCTCGGGTTCATCCGCAGTGACTTCGCGCCACTGCACCTTGTTGTCGGGGTTCGCGGGATCGGCGTAGTTGGCCCAACCCGATCCGGAGTCGGCGGCGTTGATGCCCACGTCCCATAACGGGTCTACGGCGTCGATGTAGACCCGTTGCGGCTCGCCGGCGGGCGGCGGTGGCGGGGCCGGCGGGGCGATGCCGCAATCGCCCTGGCCCACATGGCCGCATATGATGCGTATGTTGTCCACCCGCACGTGGGCGAAGCTCGTTGGTTCGAGGACGAACAGGCTCAACACCCGGCTGAGATCGACGGGCCCGCCGCCGAAATGTCCGGGGTTGTGGGCGATGTCGCTGATCTGGACCGTAACGGTCGCCCACTCGTCCTTGGTCAGCGTCGAGACGGGGAGGTCGACGAAACCCAGATCGGGGAAACCGCTGTCGATCTTGACCTGCAGGCTGCTCTCCCGATCCGTGTCGTCGCCGAACACGTAGAGGTCGAACTGCAACTCGCCGGCGTAGTTGCCGGGGTCGGAGGCGCTGCCCATGCCGAACAGCGTTTGGCGCGCGAGGCTCGAAGGAAATATCGAGAAGTTGCCGCCGCCCGATGTGTTGACGTCGATCACCATTCCCTGGTCGCCGCCGGCATCGACTTGCGACAACACCAGGGCGCCGCCCGCGTCGTAGACCCCGAAGTCCAGGGGCACCGCCTCTTCGGTGTTCGGAAAACGTAGTGGGCCGACGGCATCCACATAGAGGTCGTAGACCGCGCGGTATACGTTCTCCGGAAGCGGCGGTGTCACGGAAGGGGAGGTGTAGTCTGCGAAGCCGTCGCAGCCAACGCCCGTTTGTGTATCGAGGTTGCACTCGTAGACGCGCACGTAGTCGACCCGGAGTTCGCCGGGCAACGCGCCGGGCGCGGGTGGACCCGGGAGATTCCCGCCGACCGCCAGGTTGAGCAGCAGGTGGAAGGGTTTGTCGAAGGGCGCCGAGTCGCCGCCCGAGGTGTGGGCGTTCGTCGCCTCGTCCCGGTAGTAGTTCCAGTACGTGGCCCGTCGAACTGTGTAGTAGTGCGTCCCGTCGACGAACCAGCGAAGTTCCTGCTCGTCCCACTCCAGCGCGTAGACGTGGAAGCCGTCCGATGGGTCGATGTCTTCGTACTTGGCAAAGTTGTAGGTGTTGAGCGGCCAGGCCATCCCGTAGTGCAGTGCGCCTTGGGTGAAGGGATTCGGGTCGCGGGAGAACACCTCCATGATGTCGATCTCGCCCCCGGCGGCCCAGGTGCCGTACGCCGAGTTGGTGGGCAGCATCCAGAATGCCGACCACAGGCCCTGGCCCCCGGCGGCGTGGATGCTGGCCTCGACGCGGCCATAGGTGATGTCCAGGTTGCCAGCCGTGTTGATGCGGCCGGAGGTGTATGCACGCCCGTCCGATGCGGTCTCCTGCCGGGCGGTGATGATCAGGTTGCCACCCGACACGGAGACATTCGCCGCTTGGTAGCTCTGCAGTTCGTTGTTGCCCCAACCCGGGATGCCTTGCGCCGTGCCGTCACCCGTCTGGATGTTCCATCTGGCGCGGTTGAGCGAGCTCGTGTCGAATTCGTCGGACCAAACCAGTTCCCAGCCCTTCGGGGTCAGGATGTTCGTCGGCTGGTTGCCACCTTCCGCCGAGTCCGTGTTGCCCCCGCTGCAGCCGACGAGGAGGGCGGTCGCCAAGGTCATGCCCGGGATGGGAAGCGCCTTGAGTGCGAAGCGTCGGGTCAGGTTGCGTGCCATGACCGAATCCCCCCTTCGAACGGGATGTTTGGATGACGTTACGCCTCCGGTGACAACGTTGTCAACCATCCGAGAGGTTGATGTCGAGCGGCGATGTCGAGAGGTGATGTGGAGGGGTGGCAGGAGACGGGTGCACGTCTCGATTGTGAGATGAGGTCATTTCGCGGCGGCGCGGCGTAGCC
>JAPPGK010000100.1 GCA_028821405.1 Gammaproteobacteria bacterium
CTGCATGTTGAAGAACATCCAGTTGCTGAACTTCCAGTCGGCGCTCCAGGAATGCCGCGGCATCACCTTCTCCCAACGTCCGTTGGGCAGGCGCACGCGACGCAGGCCGTAGTGCTGGAAGTAGTTGCTGATTTTCATCGAGAACACGCAGGAGAGTCCGAGGAAGGCAAAGACCACAACGGCCCAGATTCCGCCCATGGCGAACACCAGTCCGTACCAGAACGCCACAAAGAGGCCGTAGCGCCAGAACTGATTGCTGTAGTGCCACACCGGCAGGCGGCGCCGGGCCAGGCGGTCGGCGGCCGATTTCCAGGAGTTGGTGAGGTTGCTGACAACCTCCCGGGGAAAATACCGCCAGAAACTCTCTCCCTTCGGTGCTGACCCCACGTCATGGGGCGTCCCGACCTTGGCGTGGTGGATGTAGAGATGTTCCGTGGCGTATTGCGGATAGGAAGCGGACGCGAGCAGGAATTCGCCGAGGCGCCTCTCCCAGGTGGTGCGCCGATGAATCAGTTCATGACCGACCACGAAAACCGCTTGGGCCTCCATGGTCAAGAGGACTACGAGAACAATGTCCTCCCAAATTGCGAATGGATCCGCTACAAGGATCTGCCAGACGCCGAAAATCAGTGTCGGGGGCCAGAGAAACGCCCAGGTCCAGACCGGGACGTTGTGCCAAAGGAGGCGGCGTTCCGGCGTCTTCGCCGGATCCATGTTGCGACCGTCGGGACCCAGTGCCTTATCGAGCGGACCGGCGACACTCATAAAGAGAAACGCCGGCAACAACCACCAGCCGCCAAAGATCATGGCGAGCAGAAGCAATGGGAAAATGCCCAATGGCAGATAGTGGGGAAGGGCGTTCTGAATCGACGGCTGGATGTGTCGTCGATCAGCCTTGTTCGGATCTATGCCGCCGCTTACGGCCGAGTCTTCGGACATGGAGGTCTCACCCCGGATCGCGCACGAACCGGGAACCCAGGCGCGCGGCCAAGACGCGCCGCCGCCCGCCGTACGTCTTCCGGGCGACCGCTTGGGTCGCCCCTACGGTTCGTGCCATGCGAGTTTCGCTAGCTCGACGGTGGATCGCTCGAATCGATGCTAGCACCGGGCAAGGTGTCCGGCAAACGGACTAGCCGCGGCGGGCGACCTCGACAAGCCGCTCCATCGCCTCCACGCAGAACGCAGATGTCACGGCCTCGGAACCATGCCCAATCTGCCCGAACTTGCCCCACTTCAGCGACTGATCGCCGAACGCCAGTAGCTCGGGCCAGCTGCCGTCCTCCCGCTGCGAGCCGATGAACCGCGTGAGCGTCTGCTTGGCGTCGACGCGGTGGAGTGCGCCGACGTCATCGAGCGCCGAGGTCGCCAGGGCCGTCTGCAGGATATTGCCGAACCCCCCGTCGTCGTCGCGCCTTGCCAGGATACCGTCGGCGAGCACGGGGCGGAGTTGGTCGAGCCCGGCGGGTTGCACCCGAGCCATGGCGCGGGCGATTGCATATTGGATCGCGACCGTGTCCGGATACCACTTGGACGAGCCCTCAAGGCGCCCGTCCTCGACCAATGCCGCGAGCCACGCCTGTGCACCTTTGGTGGCGGGATGGTCGCCCAGGTAGGCGATGGCATTCGCATTGACCACCGGATCGGCTTCGATGCGAAACGGCGCCACGACATCGGGTTCGTCTTCGTCCAGCAACCAGGTTCTGAACCGCCCATCGTCGTCCCGGTTCGCCAACATCCGCACCACGTTCCTCCCGAACAGGATCCAGGGGTGATTCCCAATCACGATTGAGCACAGGGTGCTGCTGTCCAAGTCCTGGGGCAGGTGGAGGTAGTAGCGCCAAAACCCGGGGTATTCGATGGTGTCGGCAATGTACGCCCGGGTGGCGGCGCAGATCGCCTGGGCGCGGGTGTCGTTGGACCCTTCGAGGGCGAGTGCGCACAGGGCCGATACGAACGGCGGTCTTTCGAAATGCCGGGGTATGTCGGGATCCGCCATGTTGAACCGGATGCAGTGCCAGGCGCCGTTTTCGTCGAGGGTGGAGGCCAGGAAGTCGAGACCGCGGCCAATGCTCTCCCTGGCCGCCTCGACGACGGTCTCGGCGGTCACGGCGCTCGCCCGCTCGGGCGGTGGGGGACGAATCGGCGGCGCGGGGTCGTACATGGTCTTCTTCAGGAACTCGAGCGAAGTCGCGCCGGCTTTTGCCTGGGCGCGTTCGGACTCGCTGAGCTTGCTGCGCGGCGCAAGCACGACATGCGTTGCGGTGTAGGTCTCCTCGTGTACGTGGAGTTCCTGGTCCTCGGGCAGGATTACGCCGAATTCGCGCTCGATGGTCTCCCGAGGGTTGGCGAGCAGACGTTCGCGAAAGTCGCTGTCCTTGCCGGCCCTTTTCTGCAGGGCAGCGGCAAGGTCGAAGGGGTCCTTCATTGCTTTGCCGTTGCCATCAGGCGATCTGCCTTCTGACGAGTTCCCGGAACACCCCGTCGACCGCCATGAGTTCGCTGAACGAGCCGCTTTGTACGACCTTCCCGGCCTGCAGCACGTAGATCCGGTCAGCCTGTTCCAGCGTCGACAGGCGGTGGGCGATGACGATCCGGGTGGAGGTCAGGGCGTTGAGATTCTGCATGACCTTGGCCTGGCTCTCGTTGTCCAGCCAGTTGGTCGCCTCGTCGAACATCATGATCCGGGGACTGCCGATCACCGAGCGGGCGATCGTCACCCGCTGACTCTCGCCGCCCGACAGGACGGTGCCACTGGTCCCGACCATGGTCATCATGCCCATGGGCATGGACTTGATCTGGGCTTCCATTTCGGCGAGCCGGGCCGCCTCCCAGACGTCCTCGGTCGCCACGTTGTCGTGGTGGCTGACCAGATTGTCCCAGAGGTCCTGGGGATGGAGTCCCACCGACTGTGGCACGGCGCCGATTTGCCGACGCACCTGCTTTAAGTTCAGGTGGCGAAGATCGCGTCCGTCGTAGTACACGGCGCCGGCGGTGGGCCGGTCGATTCCGAGGGCGAGTTGGAACAGCGTGCTCTTGCCGGCACCGGACTCGCCGGCGATGGCCACGAACTCGCCGGGACGGGCGCGAATCGTGACATCGTCGAGAATCAACGGGCCGTCGGGATCGTACCGATAGGAGATGCGGTCGAAGAGAATCTCGCCGCCGAGGTATTCGACGGGCTCGCCCTCGACCGCAGATTCTGGGACGGCGGCGAGCAGGGGGCGCATCTGTTCGAACGCCGGCAGCGTCGCGGCAACGGTTCCGAAGGACTCGCCGAGCCGGGCGATGGCCGACTGGAAGGCGATGAAGACCGTGTAGACGACGAGAAAATCGCCCACCGGAGCGGTGCGCTCCCCCAGTGTTACCACCGCCAGAAGGAGTGCGCCGCCGGCAAGAAAGGGGAGGGCGGCCGCAAATGCCCGCGCATGGCCCTCGAGGGCGCCGAGGTCGAGCTCCGCGCGCTTCTGCTCGCGGTAGTCCCGCGCCCAGATGGCGAAAGCCGACCCTTCCGCATTCTCCACGCGCAGCCTGGTGATGCCACCCACGATCTGGAACAGCCGGCCGGCGACACGTCGTCCTGCACTGATCATGCGGGCGTAGGGGGAAACCTGGCGCAATCCGATCGTGACGGTGACGAGGAGCGAAGCGAGGCTGAACACGAGGGCGCCGACCCCGAGGGTGGCGTCGTAGAAGAAGATGACGCCGAAAACCGGCAGCAGGAAGATGATCGACAGCAGGCTGTCGGCGACCAGCCCCTGCAAGCCATCGCGGAGATTCTGGAACGTCATCCCGGACATGGCCAGATCGCCGGATGGATGGCGATGCAGGACGCTCGGCGGAAGCCGCATGAGCCGGTCCCAGAACGCGGCTTCGACCCGCGACGCGGAACGCCCTTCGAGTCGCATCATCGCCGTGCTTTGCAGGAGGTGCAGCATCGCACCGAGCAGGCCGAAGCCGGCCACCGCGAGGGCCGCGGCGTAAAGCGCTCCCGCGCTCCCGCCGCCCGCCACATGGTTCGCAACGAAGCCAAGCGCGAGTGCCGGCAGAAGCTTGATGAGACCGCCGGGAAGCCCGGCGATCACCAGCCGCCCTAGGTCCGCAGCCGATCCGTGCAGGGCGATCGCAAAGAGGTCCGCCGGTTTCGCCGATCCCGCTGGCAACGGCCGGTAGAACATCCAGGCTTGTGTTCCGAGCGTGCCGGCACGCCTTGCGGTGATCCGGGCGCTGCGCTTGCTGACCGGGTCGACCTCCCGGTAGCGCCCGAACATCCCCGGCAACAGCGCGACCGGCTGCCCGTCTTCCTCCCGGAATGCCAGCATCGCGTTGCTGTCCCCGCGCCACCAATTGTCGTCGGCGTTCAAGCGGACACGCCGGGCACGTACGCCCGACGCATCGAGGACGTCGAGCAGGCCGATGGGCGCGTCGGAAACCGCCGGGCGCTCCGGGATCTCGAAGTCGATGCCTTCGCGGCGGCCGATGATCTTGAGCGCATCCGCCAGGGCGGTGTCCTCGACGTTCGCGTCCCGATCAAGGGGCTGGTCGTAGATGTTGAACAGGCGCTGCCGCGCCGCCTGCTCGGCCGTGCGCCGGCTCATCGTCCGCGCCCGTTCGAGATTCGCCTCATCGACCACGGCCAGCCGGCGGTTGAGGCGTTCCAGGGCGAACGCCACGGCGTGAAACGCGGCGAGTGCCGGCAGCAGCACCCCGTCCCGGGCCAACGTCTCCGTTGACTTGGCGGGGAGGGTTGCTTCGTCGAACACCGAGAGCCAGCTTGTCCGGGTCAGCGGTATCACCGCTTCCCCGGGACCGGCCGCCTCGGCAACCTCGGCATGGTCGACGATGTCCATGAACGCGCTTGCGCCGGGCGGCGGTTGCGGGACCCAGACCACGCCGCGCCGCACGGACAACGTGCTGGGAGGCTCTACGTCAAGCGTCAGACCGGGTTCGGCCAGGGCGGTGGGACGCGGTATGCGACCGACGAACCTCGAGAGCGTATCGGTGATCGCGGTCAGCCAGGTGTCCGTCTGTTCCGCGAGTTCCCGGGGATCAACCTCTCCGAGCCTCGACGCCGGCAGGCGCCGGAGCAGGGTACCCGGCAACCCCTTGGCGACGAGACTCAAGGTCGTGCCTTCGTCGCCGCCCTTTTCATCCGGCGCGACACCGGGCAACAACCAGCCCGCGTCGCGGCGCAGCAAGTGCTGGGGTGCAGCCTGCTCCACGCCGTCCTTGAACTCGACCAGGAACAGGTTGACCGCCCCCTCATCGATCCACCACACGCTGTCCCGATCGTCGAGTTCCACCGGCATGTTGCCGGCGCAGGGCACGGGCGTACCGTCACGAGCGGCGAGTTCGGCGATCGACGTGTATTCGGGGGCTTCCTCGCGCTCCCCCGCTGAGGGCTCTTTCGTGGGGGGGGGGGGGGGGGGGGGGGGGGGGGGGGGGGGGGGGGGGG
>JAPPGK010000110.1 GCA_028821405.1 Gammaproteobacteria bacterium
TGTCGGTTCCGGTGCCGCCGTCGTCCCAGGTCAGGCCGAGACCGCTCAGGGTCGCGTCGCTGGAGGGCACCACGGCATGGCCGCTGACGTCGACGAACGGGACCGCGTCAGCCGTTGTCCAGACACCTGAGTCCCGGATCCCGGTATGCCGGAAGTCGTTCATACTCCAGCCGTCCGCGACCCTGCTGACGACGTCCGACTTCGTCCCGAAGACCTTGTAGAACCTATAGAGTTGCGAGGATCTCGAATCGAGCACCACGAAGTACCGGGTGTTCGGCTCGAGGGTGGCGTTCGCCGGCGCCCCGAACGTACTGGCGGGGGAGCTGTCGCCCGGCGGCAGGTCCGGGTTGGTGGGGAGGACGACCTCGCCGCTCAGGGTGTAAAGACTGCTGTCCGGGTCTCCTTCCGCCGTGCTGCTGAAGATCCTCACCCGCACGCCGGCCGAATGCGTGATCTCCCAGATGAGAATCTTGACCGAGGCGAGGACGTACCCTGCTTCGTTGTCGCCGGTTTCGAATCCGAGTGCCTGAGCGCGCAAGATCTTGCCGGGCTCGAGGTTGCCGATGTAGAGCCTCTTGCTGAAGGGCTCGTCCAGATTGCTGGCCAGGGCATCCTGCGACACCCGCGTCTCCTTCCGCGTCACGACCATCGTGTAGGTCCGCGTGGTGGTGCCGTCCTCGGCCGTCACCCGCACCCCGATCGGGTTCGCGCCGACTTCCAGATCGACCTGGAAGCCCTCCTGCACGGCGTCGGCGTCCGTCCGCAGCTGGTCGTCGCCGTCGACGTAGGCCACCGTTGCACCCTCGGCGTTGCTCGCGGTCCCCTGGATGGTGATCCGGTCGACGGGGTAGCGCACGCTTCTGGCATAGGAGGTCGCCGCGGAATCGAAGTACGGGGAGTAGGTGACCAGCTTGCCGTCCCGATCCCGCATCCGCAGGGCACGCAGGTTCGCGTCCGTGGCTTGTACGACGGCATCACCGTTGATCTCGATCAGCGGAACCGCGCTGTCGGTTGTCCAGGACGCCGAGTCCTTGTTCTTGGCGTGCCGATCCGCACTCAAGCTCCAGGCGGCCGCCTTGGTGTTGAGGGAGTCCGACTCCGTCGCCCGTATTTCGTAGTCGTTGCCGGCGTCCGAGGCCGTCGAGTCGAACACCACGAAATACCCCGCGTCCTTGCGCAGCGTGGCGCTCGTCGGTGCGGCGAAGGTCAGGGTCCCGTCGGCGATGATCGGGTTGCTCAGCGTGTACAGGCTGTAGTGCGGCGTTCCGATGGTCCTCGCGCCGAAGATCCTTACCCGGACCCCGTCGGAAGCCGACGCGTTGGCGAGAACAGCCTTGACCGACGTGAGGTGGTAGCCACGCTCGGCGCTGCCGGTTTGAAATCGAACCGCCTGGGTGAATTCAACGTTCGGGGAATCAGCCGGGGTGCCGACATCGATGCCGACGCCGCTGCTTTCGTCCAGGTTGCTGAGCAGCGCGTCGGGCGACGCCATCGGCACCGCCCGCGTCACCACCAGCGTGTAGGTCGCCGTGGTGACCGTGTCCTCGGCCGTCACCTTCACCTTGATCGTGTTCGCGCCCGCTTCGAGATCGACCTGGAAGTGATCCGCCACGGCGTCGGCGTCGGTCAGCGCCTGATCGCCGCCGTCGAAGTAGTCCACCCCGGCGCCGTCGTCGTTCTGGGTCGCCTCGACGGTTATCCGGTTCACCCGGGCAGGCGCGTTCGCGGCGTAGGAGGTCGTCGCGGCATTGAAGCCGGGGGAGTAGGCAACCGTGGCGCCGTCCCTGTCCTTCAGCGACAGCGCGCGCAGGGTCGCGTCGGTGGAGGTGGCGTTCGCTGCGGTAGCGGCCGTGCAGAGGCAGGCGCCGAGCGACAAGGTCAGAGCGGCGCCCCGCAATGACCCGCTCCGCCGCCGGACAAGGACCCCGGAGTCCTGACGACGCCGCTTCATGCGTCCGGCCGCCCCGCCGAACCCGAGCGATCCGGTTCGCGCACGCTCCCCACCATGGGAAACACAATAGGAAACACGGGCCCGATCCGCGTCCCCAACATTGAGGATTCTTGTGGACATCGCCGAATCGGCTTCGATGGACTTGCACGCGTGGCGAGCGGCGCACGGACCTGGAGTGCCTATAGAAGTGGCGAGCACCGTCGAAAGCGCACCGCCAGGCGGCGCGGCGGGCTGACTAGGCCCGTCACCGTGGCCGTACCGGACAAGAAGACCGGCGACACGTCGGTACGACTTCCGGCGGAGTTGGCGGCGTGGAAGCGCGCACTGGAGGAGTCCGGGGCGCGGCAGCGGGAGAATCTTAGCGAACGAATCGGCCAGCGAATGCATGTGAGCGTGGGGCGCGGAGAACTGCTAACTCGCGCGACACCCCACGCGAAAGGACTCGCGGTCAGCTCTATTCGGCTTACGTCTCCCAGCGCAGATCCAGGAACAGGACGCGGCTGCGCGCATCCCATCGAACCCGGTCGTAGCCCAAGCCATAGCTGATCGTCGGCGCTTCCTTCCTGAACAGGTTCCGTGCGCCGGCGCGTACTCGGGTACCGTTGCCGAAGTCATAGTTCAGCATGATGTCAAATGTAGTCAGAGAGCCGAGTTCCAGCGTCGGGAGGCCCTCCCCAACCCGCTGACACCGCCCCACGACCTTCCGGCAAGGGCCCGCAGTGTCGTTCGAGTACCCCGCCCTGTGATAGACAAAAAGGTCCGCTTCGAAGCGCCCCCGCATCCAGGTAAGCTGACCGTTGACCTTGTACTTGTCGCTACCGTCCGCAGTGCTCACGCGATCTTCCCGGTCAGCGGCCCTGGTGAGTTGCACAAACTCATCCAATACCCCTGCATAGGTGATCCGGGAATCGAAACGCCCGAACCTCGTTTCAACCGCGTATCGAACGCTCGTCGTGATCATCTCGCTGACCACCAATGAAATGTTGACGGGCTTGTTGATGATCGTAGTGGCAAATCCGTTCTCGTCGCGAACTACGAGCTCCGGGTGAGCTGCATAGGTGCGCGGAAAGAAAGTCCGCAACCTGTAGGAAATCTCGACTCTGTTGGCGTGGTCGATTCGCGACCAATCCGCCGTCCAGCGCAGCCCCCGGATGGATTCCGGCTCAAAGTCGAAACCCAACGAGTACTTCTCTCCGTACTCGGACTCGATGTCCGGATTGTGAGCCTGATCGATGTTTCTGACGGTTACTTGGGTTGTTTCACCGGATGGATGCAGTGGATCATCCCAGCGTGTTTGATATTCCGTAGGCGTGTGGGGACTAAACTGCCACGCCAGATTGGGTGGGCGGAACGACTTCGTCCACGCTGCGTGGAGCGCAAACGTCTCGGTGGGCTCGTATCGAAGTCCGACGCGCGGGGTCGTATCGCCTTTCGATCGTGTGACGACATTTGGCGAGCCCGAAGGATCGACAACATGCCGAGGCGCCCAGGACCATCCGGTTCCGGGTATCCAGAATCGCCAGCCTTCCTCCCTATACGCGAAACGCCACGCACTCCCGCCATCCGCACCCTCATACTCGTAAAGGTCGCGCCGCCCCTGGAGGCTCAGATGAAGCCCGCGAAGGCCCGGGCGGGCATTTTTCTCTCCTACGAGCGGAAGACCCAACTCCATGAAGGCGGCACCAAGTCCAACCTTGGGCTCCCGATGGCCTACGGTATTGGCGTAGTCGCCAATCCATAGGCCAGAATCCGGAGTGAGGAGCCTCCACGCACGCTCAATCTTCTGGACTCGGTACTCTCCACCTAACACATAGTCGATTGGACCGCCCCAGATTTCAAATAGGTGGCCGCGCAACAATGCTTCGGCAGAGGTAAATGCCGAGCCGCCTTTCCTTGTCGATTGGGGGAGGAGAAAAGACCCAAAATCGGAACCTTGGGCTGTACCATCACCAAAGGGATTGAAGGCAACACTCGGATCGGTACTCTCCAGAGTGCGGTAGAACGCTTCCGCGGTCGGGTCACCTTGATCGGTACGGTACCAGGAATGACCATTGTTTGTTCCGAAAGTCTTGGGTCTGGAATGCGTCACACCTGCATCCAACTCGTGCCCGTCGCCAAACGTCCAAAGGACGCCGGCCGTGTAACTCGAATGCCTGAACTGGGTTACCGTGGTTGCGGGCGGAAACAAGTCCGACTCCACTTCCCGTTGCGGATAATAGTTCACCAATACATCATGGCCGAAGGGGTTGTACGCGTTGCTCGCCGGAATGTAGTAGTCAAATAGTTGAGTCCGCGTTTCCTGAAAGGCCTCCAGTTCTGAATACAGCACCTCGCCGTAGAGCATCAGGTTTTCCCCAAAAGACTGCTCGGCGCGCACGTAGGCGGCCCGCGTCGTGGAATCCGACCCGTTGTAGGGCGTCACGTAGTCGGTGGGCGCGATGTCGGTCGTAAAATCCTCCACCGTCGCCCCGAGGCCGCTGTGCCCGGGCCGCAACTGCAGGTAGGGCTTCCGCGAATCGCAAAGCGGATAGTAGTATCTCCATGGCGAATCCAAGACTGGGCACACCACACCGGGTTGGCCGATGCTGTAGTCGCGCCTGTCATACTCCGGCCCGAACTGGTCCCGAAAGTCGTTACTGGTCCAGACTTTGCGGTTGTTGATTGGCTCGGAGCGGTCATGCGACGCCAACCACGTCATGCGACCGGTTTCCCAGGAATAGGCGCCCTGTACGCTCATCGTCCTGCGGTCGGCATCGGTGGCGCTGTACTCTCGGCGAACCGTCGCCTTCAGACCGGGATCGCGCTTCTTGGTGATGAAGTTGACAACGCCGCCAATGGCGTCCGAGCCGTAGACTGCGGAGGCAGACCCCAAATCGATATCGACACGCTCAATTGCCGACAGCGGAATGTTCAAGAGGTTAACAGCGCCACCACTATCCCCGCCGATTGACGATACGCGCCGGCCATTGATCAGAACCAGCGTGTTTTCGGTACCTAGGTTGCGCAAATTGACATAGGATGCGCCCAATTCAAAACTGGCTACGACCTGTTTCGTCGATGACGGAAAGGCCCAAGGCATCGGGCGAAATAGCTCCTCCGCATCCGAGACGCCCCGCCGTTCAATCTGTTCGGCGGTAATGCTGATAATCCTCGAAGTCGGGTCGCCGCCCTTCATCCGAGAACCGGTGACGCGCTGCGCCTCCAATTCCAGCATCTCCTCTTCTTCGGATTCTTCGTCCTCATCCCTGCGTTCGCCCGCGGACTCCCGCACCTGGCTAACCACGACCGTGTTCTCCGAGGCAAATTCGTATTCGAGGTCCGTTCCTGTCAACAAGGCCGTCAATGCCTCCTCGAACCGGTACTCGCCCTGCAACCCGTCCACCAGGACTTCCGCGCCACTCCCTTCCGCCAGCATGATCTGCACGCCAGACGCTCCGCCCAGTTCCATCAGTGCCGGACCCACCCCCTGTCGCTCGATGTCGAGCAGGAGGGTCTCGTTCGACCTGGCTACTGCGCTGGTTGCGGTCAGTGCCAATACACCCCACAACAACACCGACAGCAGTGTCTTCAAAGGCGGGATTCCAAACCTGTCGCGCAAGTCCCTGCTCCAGGACCTCGTCGTCTCTAATCGCCGGCCGAATCCGCAATCGCGATCCGGTCGTAGTGCCGCGTGACTTCGATTCGGCAACAGCCTTTCCAGGCCGTCAAGCGCGCCATTGATCTCACGGACATCTACGGTGGCATATGGGCTCAACTCCATGACCGCCGTGTCCTCAATCATGGTTTTCTTGCAGGAGTGGCGATTCAGCTCCTCGGCCACTCGATGTACGGCTCGCGGACGAAGGTGATTATCCCATGGCGGCCAGGCAACGTACGAGTCCATGGACGTCGGCTGAGAGGCCTTCAGTTCGTTGCTTCTCCGGTGACATCCCACCGGATTGCCGACGACGTGGTTGGGAGCCCCGCTATCAGGCTTTCGGTCTCGCCTACCGGTCTGGAGTCGTTCCCACTCGTATCACGCCTGGGGCAAGTATCGGCGCACGGTGGCTTTGGTCGCACGGTGGTCGCCGATGGACGGCGTTGAGCCGTCGAGTTCGAGGCGGGGGTGTGCGCGAACGGCTTGGGCGAGTTCTCAGCTCAAAGCCGGCCCAGCCACACCGACCTCCCATGGAGCAAACGCCACGTCGCAGGCGCCCTTTGGCGTTTGTTCCATGACGGCGCTATCGTAGCATGCACAACTCACAACGATGGCGCGTCAGGCAGGTGACGCCAATGCGACGGCGTTTGGAACACGACATCCGCTGTTGACCGCATCCAATGCGCGCCGTCGTAGTACGCGGCCTCCATGGTGTCGGGGTCGCCATTCCAGCACGCCAACACGTTCACGCCGTCGTCGGGCAATGCGTCGGTGACCCTTACCCAATCCAAGTCAGGCAGCTCCACGAGAGTCGTGGAGTCATCCGGGTGTGCGACGATGATCGCTGCACCCGACTCCAGCACCTCGCAAACCAACCGCTCGCCAACCTCCTTGCTGACGGGAAGATTCGGATACGCGCCAGGGAGGGACAACAACAGCGCTCGGTTCCCGTGGGCCTTGCGAAAGGCGGTGACTGACCTAATGTTCATGTCCAACAACAACGGCACAAACCGCGTCCCTCGAATGCGTGTAAGCGTGGGGCGCCGCGCGGACTGCTAACTCGCGCGACACCCCACTTGAAAGGACTTGGTGTCAACTCCGTTCGCCTTACGTCCCCCAGCGCAGATCCAGGAACACGACGCGGCTGCGCGCATCCCATCGAACCGGGTCGTAGCCCAGGCCATAGCTGATCGTGGGCGCTTCTTTCTTGAACAGGTTCCGAGCGCCGGCACGTACTCGGACACCGTTGTCGAAGTCATAGTTCAGCGTGAGATCAAAGATAGTCAGAGAGCCGAGTTCCAGGGTCGGGAGCCATTGGTCGATCTGCTCACACCGCCCCGCCACCCTGAGGCAAGTGCCTGCCGTGGCGTTCGAATAGCCCGCCCTGTGATAGACAAAGAGGTCCGCCGCAAACCGCCCCCGGTCCCAGGTAAGCTGGGCGTTGACCTTGTACTTGTCGCTACCGTCCGCCGTGCCCAGAAGATGTTCCGGGTCACTGGCCGTGGTATGTTGAAAAAACTCATCCAGTACTCTCGTATAGGTGAGCCAGGATTCGAAGCGGCCGACCTTCGTTTCAAGCAAGTATCGAACGCTCGTCGTGAGCATTTCGCTGAATGCCGACGAAATGTTGATCGGTCTATCAATGATCGTAGTGGCAAAGCCGTTCTCGTCGCGGATGACGAGTTCCGGATGTGCCGCATAGGCAAGCGGGAAGAAGAAGGAACTTTCGTATGTGTGTGCGAATTCGATCCTGTTGGTGTGATCGATTCGCGACCAATCCGCCGTCCAGCGAAGACCCCGAGCGAAGTCCGGCGCCCAATCAAAACCCAGCGAGTGCTTGTCTCCGTATTCGGGCTCGACGCCTGGATTGTGAGACTCGAACACGGCCCTGACTATTACCGGGGTTGTTTCACCGGACGGATGCAACGGATCGTCCCAGAAGACCTGACCCTCAACAGGCGCGTACGGACTAAACTGCCAATCCAAGTCGGGCGGGCGGAACGACTTCATCCACGCCGCGTGCAATGCAAACGTGTCGGTGGGCTGGTATCGAATTGCGACCCGCGGCGTAGTGTCACCTGTCGAAACCGTGACGACCTTGGGCGAGCCCGAGAGATTGGCAACGAACCCTGGCGCCCAGGACCATCCGGTTCCGGGTATCCAGACTCGCTGGGCTTCCTCCTCATACGTGAAATCCCTAGCAACCCCGCCATCGGCACCCTCGTACGTGTATCGGTCGCGCCGCCCCTGGAGGCTCAGATAAAGGCCGCGAAACGCTAAGCGGGAATTTCTCTCTGCCACCAGCGGCAAGCCCAGCTCCACAAAGGCGGCGGCTAGCCCAACCTCGGGCTCCGGATGGCCTACCAAATCGGCGTAGTCGTCAATCCATAGTCCGAAATCCTGATTGGCGACCCTCCGCGTACGCTTGATCCTCTGGGCCCGGTACTCGCCGCCCACCACATAGCTGATGGGACCGCCCCAGATCTCGAACAGATCGCCGCGCAACAACGCCTCGGCAGAGACGAAAACCGAGCTGCCCCGTCTTGTCACGTGGGGGTGGAGAAACGACCCTGAAGCCGACCCTTGGGCGGTGCCATCACCAAAGGGGTTTAGTGCAACACTCGGATCGGAGCTCTCGAGGGTACGGTAGAACGCTTCCGCATGCGGGTCATTGTGGTCGGTACGGTACCAGACATGATCACTGATTGTTCCGGAAGCCTCGGGTCTGGAATAGGTGACGCCTGCCTCCAACTCATGGCCGTCGCCAAACGTCCAAAGGACGCCGGCCGTGTAACCAGGATGCTTGAACCGCGTTTGGGCGAATGCAGGCGGAAACAAGCCTGACGCCACCTCCCGCTGAGGAAGATAGTTCACCAGCACGGCATGGTCGAACGGGTTGTACGCGTTGCTCGCCGGGATATAGTACTGGAGCAATCGAGTCGGCCTCTCACGCAGGGCCTCAATGTCCGAATACAACGCCTCGCCATAAAGCATCAGGCTGTCGCCAAGAAGATGCTCGGCACGCACGTTGAAACCCAGCCTCGTGGAACCTGACCCGTTGTGGGGCGTCACGTAGTCGGTGGGCGCGATGTCGGTCGTGAAATCATCCACCGTCGCCCCAAGGCCGCTGTGCCCAGGCCGCAACTGCAGGGAGGGCTTCCCCCTATCGCAATACGGATCGTAATACTTCGTTGGCCATTCCAGGACTGCGCACACCACGCCCGGTTGCCCGATATTGAAGTCGCGTGTGTCATACTCCGCCCCAAACTGGTCCCGAAAGTCGTTACTGGTCCAGATTTCGCGGTTGTTGATTGGCTTGGTCTGAACATGCGACATGGTCGCCGTCACGCTACCGCTCTCCCATAAACGGCCGCACTGTAGGCCGACCGTCCTTCGGTCGGCATCGGTGGCACTGGACTCTTGGCGAACCGTCACGTCCAGACCGGAATAACGCTTCTTGGTGATGAAGTTGACGACGCCGCCAATGGCGTCCGAACCATAGACTGCGGACGCAGAACCCAAGTCAATGTCGACACGCTCGATCGCCAACAGCGGGATGACCAAGAGGTTGACCTGGCCACCAGTTTCCCCGCCGACTGCCGATACACGCCGGCCATTGATCAGAACCAGCGTGTTTCCGGTACCCAAGTTGCGCATGTTGAGATAGGAAACACCGATGCCAAAACCGGTTGTGGTCTGATCCGACCATGAGGGAAAGGCCCAGGGCGCCTGGCGGAACAGCTCCTCCGTATCGGAGACACCCCGCCGTGCAATCTGCTCGGCGGTAATGCTGATGATTCTCGAAGTCGGGTCGCCGCCTTTCATCCGAGAACCGGTGACGCGCTGCGCGTCCAATTCCAGCATCTCCTCTTGTTCGGATTCCTCGTCCTCATCCCTGCCGTCGCCGGGGGACTCCCGCACCTGGCGAACCACGACCGTTTTCTCCGAGGCAAATTCGTATGCGAGGCCCGTACCTGTCAGCAGGGCATTCAATGCCTCCTCGAACCGGTACTCGCCATGCAACCCTTCCACAAGGACTTCCGCGCCATTCGCTTCCGCCAGCAAAATCTGCACGCCCGACGCTCCGCCCAGTTCCATCAGTGCCGAACCCACACCCTGTCGCTCGATGTCGAGCATCAGGACCTCGTTGGACCTGGCTACAGCGCTGGTTGCCGTTAGTGCCAATACACCCCACAACAACACCGACAGCAGTGTCTTCAAGGGCGGTACTCCAAACCTGTTGTGCAAGTCCTTGCTCCAGAACCTCGTTTTCTCTAATCGCCGGCCGAGCCGGTAATCGCGATCCGGTCGTAGTGCCGCGTGACTTCGATCGGCAACAGCCTTTCCAGGCCGTCAAGCGCGGCATTGATCTCACGGACGTCTACGGTGGCAAATAGGCTCAACTCCATGACCGCGGTATCCTCAATCATGATTTTCTTTCGGGAGTAGCGATTCAGCTCGTCGACCACTCGATGCAGCGGTTCGCGAGCGAAGGTGATCATCCCGTGGCGCCAGGCAACGTACCGGTCCATGGACGCCGGTTGAAAAGCCTTCAGTTCGTTGCGCTCGACATCGAACTCGGCCACCCAGCCTGCCGCCACGCGGGGCTGCGCCGACGAGGGTAGGTCCACGAGATCACCATCGGGGGTTGGCGACGCGTCTACTCCACTCGTCGGCCCGCCAATGACAACGGCACCCTTGACCACTGCCACCTGGTAGCGGCGCGGGTGCTTGTGGATACTGAACTCGGTCTCGACAGCGGTGACGGATCGTACGCCCAGATCGACCGTGAAGGGGCGATTCGGATCTCCCGCCACATCGAAGTGGGCCTCGCCCCGCTCCAGCACAATCCGACGCGTGGTTCCGCTGTAGTCCACCACGAGTTGGCCCGCCGTATTCAGCGTGACGACGCTGCCGTCCGCCAGTTCTATGGTCTGCTGCTCACCGATGCGGGCGGAATACATTTGCAGTTGGCCGTCGTCCGGCCCGCGCGAAAACGAGATATAGGTCAGGGTCGCGCTGACGGCAACGAGCAACCCGGCGACCATACCCAGCGCGACACGCACCTTCGAACGGCGCTTGTGGAGCAGGCCCTGGTATTCCCGGATGACCTCTTCAACCGCGCGGTCCCCCTCGAGACCGTCGATCGAGTCGAACACCGCAAGCAGCCCGTCCAGATCGTCCCGGTATTTCGGATCGCTCGCGGACTGGGCTTGGATCGCCGCCGCCTCGGGCGCCGTCAGTTCATCGGACCATAGCCGATGCAACGCATGCTCGGCCGCGCCGCTCCTGATTTCCTGCAGATTCGTCAGCATGGCGGATCTCCCGCCGCCTCAATCTTGCGCCGGGCTCTGCGCAGCCGCCGAGGCGCCCGCACCAGGTAGTTCCATACGTGTTCTGCGTCACTCCCATGTGCAGCGCGATGCCGTCGTAACTCATGTTGCGCAGGCGCTGCACCAATCGCGCCACCCGCCAGATAAACGATGTTGTCTTTGCGTGGGTTCAATGGACGCCCGCAAACGCGATCTCTCACTCATGTATGGAAGTAATCGCCCGGCCCCTCGATTCTCCTTCCCTGCTCTGCAACAGCCCATCCCCCGGTTCGCTCGAATTCGAGCCAACTTCGTCGCCCTCCACCTTAGCGGGATCCACAGCTTCGGCGTGTACGCGCAGCACGGGCGCGTACATGTGAGCGGCGTATCCTCCGCGCCGACCTGTCCATGGCGCTACAGCGAGTAGACGAGCATGAGCCAGAACTTCGTGGTGTCCGTCGCGTAGTCGTCGGCTTCGTAGCGCGCGAGCTTCAAGAGCAGGCTCAACTTGTCCCAGGCGTAGGCGGCGGACATGCCCGCCTCGGCCCCGTAGTCGAGACCGCCGCGTCGCGCCTCGTAGCTGTGCAGCGTGGCGGCCAACGTCAAGGCTTCGACCTTGAGGGATGCCGACACGTGGACGTCCTGAAGTCCGGCCGCCGGCTTCACCGCCGCGAACTTGTCGGTCCAGCCCCGATAGATGTGCTCAGCCCCCAAGGGCATTTGCACGCTCGCCCGCCCGCCGTCGCTGCCGAGCACCTGCCAGCCGGCCCCGAGCTTGAGTCCATCGACCGCCCAGGCGACGTCTAGGGAATAGAACGGCGCGGCGTAGTCGAGGGGTTGGTCCGCCCAGTCGGTCTGCCGACCGACGGCGGCGTCCAAGGCGAACGGGCCGAACGAACCGGCGTAGTCCAGCCCGACGGTGGCGCTGGAGTTCGCGGGGCCGTTGTCGCTGTCGAAGTCGAGCAGGTAGCCGAATGCCGCCACGCGGTGCCCTTCCGCCGGCTTCAAGGACGCCCGCAGCAGGTGGGAGTCGCTCGACCAGGCGCCGGGTTGGGCACCGTCCCGGGGACCGAATATCCGGTTCACCCGGGCGACGTACGCGTAGTCGAGACGGGTTCGCTTGCCCGACGTCTCAATGCGCAATCCGTCGAAGCTCTGTTCGTTCTGCCGCCACGCCTTGAAGCCCACGAAATGCTGTCCCGGGTGGGCGATTCGCTGACGACCGGCCGTCACGGTCACCTGGCCCTTCCGGTAGCGCAGGAACGCCTGGTTCAGGTCGAAGCCCGTGGGATCGGCTACCACCGGGAACTCGGTGCGGCCGTTGTCCGTGGAGTTGTAGTCCTCGGGACCCAGCTTGGCCACGTAGTCTGCCTGAACACCCACCGAGAATCCGTCCGTGGGCGCCATGATCCATCCCAATCGCAGACGCGCAGTCGAGGCGCGGGCCGCCTGTTTCAATCCCGTTTGGTCCACGGCCTCCAATCGATAGCGCACGTCGACGAGCGGCTTCGTGGCCTTCGCGGCCTGCTCGAAATCGGCGACTGCTGGGAAGGCCATGGCGACACTGAACACGGTCGAGACGGAGACCCAACGCATTGTTTTGGGGGCGTGCGCTTGTACTCGCTCCTGACCCACGGTCTACGAGTCCGCCGCAGCCGAAACCGCGTCCAGGTTCTCGATGATGAGCAGAACTTGGGCGAACACGTCGGTCGGTGCCTTGTTGCGAGGATCCGGCCGGGCCTCGCGCATGACGTTGATGTTCAGGTGATGCTTGATCCGCGTCATCTCCGCGAGCAGCATGTTGGTCGCGTCGTAGACTTCGGACGGGGTCACGCGAACCAGCGTCAGGTTCGGCACGCTCGACGCGTCCATGCCCAGGCGCGTCTGCAGGTTGACCATCTTGTAGCCCGCCCGGAGCACCTGCTGGGCGACGTCCTTCGGCGTCTTCCTGCCCTCGACGCTGGGCACGTCCAAGGTGAGGGGCGCGCGCAGCTTGGCCGCGATCAGTTCCAACTCGTCAATGACGTACAGCGTATTGAGGTACACGTCGTTGGGGGTAAGCGGCCGCCCGGCCAAGCCGTCTAGGAGGAAGGATGCGTCGGCGAGGTTCTTGTAGACCATGGAAGGCGTCTTGCCGCCCACGAAGGATGCTGCATCGATGGAACGCCCGATGACCATCTGAGCCTTGATCTTGCGCAACTCGGCCAGGATCGCCGCTACGCTGCCGAGAACATCCCGGGGCTCGATTTTCTTGATGGGAATCTGGCCCGCTTCGGCGGTTTCTATGCCAAGGCGACGCTGCATCCGGGAGACCTTCGACAATACCTCCAGCGTCTTCGCGTAGACGTGAACCGGCGCGCGATCCTCTTGGGTTTCCGCTTCCGGGGGATAGTCGTCGGCGCCGAGTTCCTCCCGCAGGATCTGGATCTCGGCGATGAGATCCTCGGTTGCCCGGAACACGTGGCTCGGCGTCACGTCCTCGTCGTCCTCGTCGAACCAGTCCGTGATGGACTGGACCCAACTCCTCTCCTCCGCGGCGTTGGCGGTTGTACCGACAAGGACGAAACAGCAGGCGACCGAAGTCGCCACGATTTGTGCGTGAGAGACCCGGTTCCTGTTGATGATCTTGGAGGCTAGCCACCCGCCTCGAAACGGTGTCGTCCTAGTTGTTTTCATTGGTTTCTTTCCCGTCCGCTGTATGTTGGTGGGTGGGTTCGCGCTTAGTCCGCCGGCCTGCCAGCCGAGTCGACCCTGCGAACGTTCGGGGACTCGACACCGACAACCTGATTTCCCTTGCGTGTCTTTGCGTGCGTTCAACAGACGAAACAAACCCGAGTCCCCACGTCCCTGTAGCGGTAATCGTCCCGGACTCTCATTTTCCTTCCGCACCATTTGACGGAACCCACGATGGAGCGTCATCGTCGTTCCATCTGGCCAGCGCACCGTCACACAAGCGTGTCGTTGTCGAAATCGGCGCGACATTCAACACGACATCCGGTGCCACCCCGGCAGCTTGATGGGGAACCCGACGGTTCTTGCACTCGACAGAACTCTCGGTCTATTCCATCCTGTGTGCGGGACGTGGTTGCGCAAACCAGTTATGAGAGGTAGACCGGTCTCACGCAGGCCCAGAGACGACATCGTTCAAGTCGACGGCTGCGTTCTGCAGCCGCTACCGGGTTCCATACCCGGAGTGTTGCGGGCTCGCCTCAAGGCCGAAGCAGGCGTAGGGTACGGTTCGCTTGTCCAGGATTTGGCCACCGGTTCGGCTCGCGTTGGGTTCCGGTGCGACGGGTGCTCCGACGCCGGGAGGCGACACGTGATCTTCAACGGCGTCCCGTAGTCGGGAAGACTGACTTGATGAGATCTCCCAACCGCAGCCCGATGCCCGATTTGGCACGGCTCCTCGATGAAACCAATCTACTGTTGACGGCGAACGGCCTCCCGGCGTGTCACAGCCTGGCCCCCGTAAAGGACGGCGATACGGCCAACCCGAACGCGATTGCCTACTCGGCCGGGCGCAAGTACGTCGTGAAGGTCACGCAACGGCACCCCGACACGCTGGAGCGGCAGCTAGAGATTGCGAACGCGCTTCGGGACGCGACCGATCTTCCCATTCCCCGTCACTACTGTTGCGCCAACGAGCGGGGTCGATTGCCGCTCATGATCATGGAGTGGCTTCCTGGCGAGCAGCTCCGTACAGTCCTTGCGGCCGCCGAACACGAGGATCTGCGCGAACTCTGCGCGGGCCTCGCCGTGTGCCTAGCGACCTTTCACGATCCGACTCATATGAGCCTCGTTTCCGAAAAAGACCGTGGGCTCGCCCCGTGGTTCTATCGACAAACGATCGAGGCACTCCGGGAGTCCGCCCGAGCTTCCCGCCCAGACGGCGCCGGTTCACTCGACGCGGTCGCGGTGCGATGCTACCTCGACGCGCGATTCGACGACGTAACCGCCGCCGCGATACCGTCGCTAGGAAAAGCAGACCAGGACTTGCGGGATTTCTTAGTGGATCCCACGACATTCGAGATCACGGGCATGCTCGACTGGGAAAGAGTCACCAGAGGGGATGGCATTTACGCGCTCACGTTGATCTTCTTCAGGTTGTGGGTGAACCGCAAACTCGACGGTTGGCCGGTGTTTTGCGATACCTACAATCGCCTAGCGACGTTACGGGCCGAACAGTGTCCGCACGCCGAGTTCTACCTCATGTGCCGAGCCGTGTTGGCCCAACGGTTCACCAAACGCGCCAAAGAGATTGTCGATCTACTGCTGCAGGGGCAGCGACTGCCTTTCGAGGACGACCAAGCCTAGGCTGGGCGGTGGTTTACTGAACGGACGGTCACGGTTGCCGGCTTGCCACTGCTACTTGGCGTCGGTCATGTTGTATTTGCGCAACATCGTAGGGCCGAGGCTATCGCGCCGATCAAGCACGTCCCCGCCCGGGTTCGTGCGAGAACAACCTCGATCCGTTAGTCCGGGCGACCGGGTCGCCCCTATGGCATGCCTCGTCGTTCTGGGGCCGAGCCAGACAGGTGCGAACACTCGTATCAGGTAGCGCGAATCTCAGCGTGTACCGGTATGTCTGAATGGCGATCCGGTCGATCCTGCTCGTGATGGTCGTCGTCGCCGAGGTGCGGCACAGCATATCCCCATGGAGAACGTCGCACCGTGGCTCCCGCGCGTTTGTCCCATGTCGAAGGACCCGGCGACGGACGAGGCTGCTATGAGCTGTCCTTGACGGGTAGCGTGACCCCCGACTCCCTCTCGAATGCCGAGATGTACTTCTGCGCACGCGCGACGTTGGCCGCCATGTCTCCCAGGGCGGTGGTGCCACCCGCGAGCCCTTGTTGCGCCAGGATCGCGAACCGTGCCGGGTTTCGGTCGAGGACCTCCTGCGGGACCCGGCCGATGAGATCCTCCCGGGTGCGAATGATCGGCCGCACCATGAGCGCATGAACGCTGACCCGCAGCCCGGGCGCCAAGCGGTTGATCGCGCCGTGCCAGGTGTTGCCATGAAAGACGACCAACGAACCTGCCGCCGCTTCGACAGGAACAGCTCGATCATTGCCGGCTTCACGAACCAGGGTTTCGTCGCCGACGGGGTTGCGGCACCACTTGTGGCTGCCGGGGATGAACACGGTGGCGCCATTGTCCCGGCTGTAATCGGTCAGCAAGTACATGCCCTTGCAGACCAACGCTTGCGTGGGCAGGGGCGATGGCAATCGCGTGTCCGTATGCAACCGGAACGTCGTCTTGCTGGGTCCTTTGAAGGAGCAGCTCATCGAGGACATCACGACGTTGTAGCCGCATAGGTGGGTCACCATGGCAAGCAGCACTGGGTTCATCAGCGCCTCTTCGAATACGGGATCCTCGAGCAGGAGCATGCTGGCCGTATTGCCGACGGGCGAATTGCGGGCACGGGCGGGGGTTGGCGTGGCCAGATCGGCGTGGCCGGCACCGGGATCGGGCCGTACGCCGGTGCGCCGCTCCATGACATCGAGACACGCTTCGAGCAGCCGTTCGGACAGGCCAGCCGGGCTTGCGATCTCGGGTGGTATTACGGTGTAGCCGTCGGTGTCGAGATCGGCAACGTAGGTCTTGAGGCCGAGACTGCAGATCTCGTTCCAAACGCGGTCGCTGTCGGATTCGAAGGTGTGTGCCGCTTCTGCCATGCTGTTCTCCCTGCTAGTCAACCAAGCCTACGCCCGAAGGCGGTCGAACGACTATCTTCAGACCCCATTGGGAGCAGGGCATACGATTCGTGCATCCCGCGATCATGTTCCCATGCCCGATCGCTCGACGCTGGGGCTGTTTGGTTCTCACGGCTGACTGATCGTAAGCAGTTGATCGGCCTCGACGGCGTCGAGCGTCGTCGTCGTTCCATCCGGCCAGCGCACCGTCACTGAAGCGACCGCCGTCGACCCCAACCCCACGTGCGCCTCCAACGGATTGTGGGATACGTAGTTGCTCGTCCCTCCCAACTCCCGAACCTGCGTGACCTCGTCGGTGGTGACGGTGACGAGCACCAACGCCAAACGTGTTCGCGCCCTTGCCGGCAAGGCGGATGGAAAGGTAATGATTGTCGTTGTCGGTCGCCCGGTCTAGGCGAATTTCTTCTTGCGGGCGGGGTCGAACGTATAGCCCGTGGTCAACCGTTCGTCGGTAACCACGGATTCCGAGATCCGACGACCGTGTTCCGACAGCAGATCGAACATTTCGCGAGGCATCGCCGGTAGCTGGCGTTCATGGAACCAAGGCGCCAGATAGACGGCGTTTGGAATCGCCCTCATCTCGCTCGACAGGTTCGGCGTACCGCCATGCCACGCGCGGACGTCCCGGATCATCACCGATCCAGCCGGTGCCGGACAGACCGTCGAATACCTCATCCAGCGCGGTTCCTCGTCAAGCTCGGGGATCTTCTCCCGCGAGTTCTGCGTACCGCGTATCAGACGCGTCGGGCCGTTCGCCCTGGTGAAGTCCTGGGCGAGGAAGTTGCAGCAGACCACGGGACACGGGAGATCGCGGATCGTAAGGATGCCGCGTGGATCGCTGAATCCGCCGACGCGATCGCCGATGTCCGCGTGCAGACGCTGATACATGGCACCGGGCAGGCAGAAGTCGCCCGCAGCCCGTCGTACATGGTAGTCCGGGGAGCCGAAGATCGCGGTGACGATGGGGTTGAGCGTCGGCAGGTCAACGAGCATGACCCACTCCTCGCGGTGCAGAAGGGAATTCGTGAGGCTCGCACCGCCCCAGGAGTAGCGGTTGCGGCTACGGTTGCCCTCGCGGTTCGGATCCACCGCCACGACCTCGGCAGCTTCACGTTCGCAACCTTGGCGCAGAAACGTGACCTGGTCCGCGCTCAGCACGTCCCGGACGACAACGAAGCCGTCCCGGTAGAAGATGCCCACCGCCGCATCGACTTCGTCGGGCCGCAGGATTTCGAGCCCCGCAATGCCGTTGTTGGCTTCGAGGTCCCGCCGCAACGTTTCAACATCCACGGACATCGCTTAGCGAAGCTTCGCGGCGTTCACTTCCTCGGCCCACTCCTTCACTCGGGTGTTTCTAAGCTCGTCGATGACGGGATCGTCCTCGCGTCCGGTCGGCAGAACTTTGCCTTCGGGATAGTCGGCACCCAACGCGCTGCGACTCACCGAGACGCTCCAGGCAGCCAGTTCCCGGTACATACGCTCGGCGATTTCCGGATACAACCCGATCAGGTTCTGCTCTTCTTTTGGATCCCCAATGATGTTGTAGAGCTCAAAGGCCTCCTGGATGGATTCGCCACCACGTTTGTAGGTGACGTTCTGGACGAGCTTCCAGTCGTTGTCCAGCCACATCCTCCCGCCGCTTGCCCGGAATCCCAGCGGTTGGTCGCGCCGTGCCGGCTCCGACTTGAACACAGGCGCGAGCGAGATGCCATCGTGCACCTTGTTGATGGAGTCCGGATCGAGCCCCGCCACCTCGATCAACGTGGGGAACATGTCCACGGTTCCGGCGGGGAAGTTGGACACCCGTGGTTCTATGCCGGCGGGCCATTCGACGAGGGTCGGTACGCGCAGTCCTCCTTCGTAGAAATCCTTCTTGAATCCGCGAAGATGACCGGTGCTATCGGGTCGACCTCCCCGATAGCAACCGAATGCCCTGGCTTCCTCGCTGGTCAGGTCGGGATCCAACGAGGCGCCACAGTCCGCCGGATAGTCGATATTGGGCGTCCCACCGTTGTCGCTGGTAAACCAGACGAGCGTATTCTCCGCTATGCCAAGATCCTTGAGTCCCTGTCTCAGGTGACCGATGGACCGATCGATCGCGACGATTTCGCCATGCATATGCGCCGAGACTCGATCGATCACCCCCAGAAACGGCTTGATGTCCTCCTCGGAGGCTTCCCACGGTCCGTGGGGTGCCGAGTACCAGATGACGACGAACACCGGCTTTTGCTCGGCGAGGCGCGTTGAAATGTACTTCAACGCCTCGTCAACGATGACCTCCGAGCCATCCCCCTGAAACCGTTCAACAGCGCCGTTGCGGCTCAGCTCGAATCCGCCGCCTTCGAGGCTGAACCGATCGAAACCGCTGGTCGTACTCAGCCAGTAGTCGAACCCCAACTGACCGGGACCATGAGGGTCGTCGGCGGGAAGCGGATGGTCTTTCACTGCCGCCTGGTTCAGGTGCCACTTGCCGAAATGGGCGGTTGCATAGCCAGCATCCCTGAAGGCCGTCGAGAGCATCTTCTCCTGTTTATTGATGGCGTGCCCGACCCGAAACGCACCGGTTCGGTCGTTGGTCCGACCCGCCATTACCGATGCCCGGGTCGGCGTGCAACTGGGCGCGCCGGCATAGAATCGGTCCATCCGGAGACCGCTCGCCGCCATGTCGTCGAGGTTCGGCGTCTTCATGACAGGATGACCGTAGTAGCCGGTTTGCGCCCACCCCATGTCATCGGCCATGAGCAGTATCACGTTGGGCCTGGCGTCGGCAGCAATGGCGCCCGCTGTCACCATCAATGCCGTCAGCGCCAGGATCGCCTTCACCGCGTTTGGCACGAGCCGCGGCACGCTCGGTCCCTGGAATTCCGATCGGCACATTCCCCTGCCCCGTTGCTCTTTGCGAGCAGACTAGCACCAAGTAGCAACCCGGATCGGGCGATTGACGCCGAAGCTCACCCAAAACCCTCTGACGCACTGCGGGTTGTCATGGCAGGGTATTTCACCTTGGCGCCAAGCGGCTGGTGAGATACGGGCTAGGAGCGGCCCCTGCGCTCGGCCTTGGCATGAGCCGGGGGACAACGCGTAGCGTGCGCCGTCTGTGGCGAGGCGGTCGACGTTTCTTTCGGCAACTCGATGACCGTACACTGGTCGGGCATAGGCGCTCGGAACCATCGAGCGTCATTTCCTTACTCGGCAAGCGAGGGTGAGCATGGTCAACATCGAAGACCTTTATTCCATGAAGGGCAAAATCTGCGTCGTCACGGGCGGCTCCACCGGCCTTGGCAGCTACATGGCCGAGGGATTCCTCGCCGCCGGCGCAGCAAGGGTCTACATCACGGCGAGGTCGGAGAACACCCTGCGCGCGAAGGCGGACGAACTCACCGAGATGGGCGATGGCGACTGCATCCCCATCGCCGGTGACCTCGCCGCGCTAGATGGTGTTCACGCGTTGTCGGCGGTTCTCCACCGGGAGGAAGACCACATCGATGTCCTGGTCAACAACGCCGGCATCGGTACCGGCGGCTACTTCGAGAACATCACCGTCGAAGACTGGGACAAGACGATGGACCTGAACCTGAGGTCGCCGCTGTTCCTCACCCAGGCGCTGCTCGACCTCTTGAAGAAGAACGCGAGCGACGCGGATCCGGCGCGCGTCATCTTCATCAGCTCGGTCGCAGCCAGCGAGGTCTTCAAGCATGTCATGGCCTATTCCACCAGCAAGAAAGGCCTCGAACACCTGACCCCGCAGCTCGCATTGGCACTGTGTGACGATCACATCCTTGTGAACTCGATCGCGCCCGGAAGGTTCTACTCCGAAATGACCCGCGGTGCCTGGCAGGACCCCGAGTCCGAGTCGTTCAAACAGAGCCTTCAGAGAATCCCGGCCCACCGCTACGGGGGCCTGGAGGACATGGCCGGTGTGGCCGTGATGTTGTGCAGCCGGGCCGGCGCCTACTTCACGGGCGAGGTACTCAACCTGGACGGCGGCCACCGCTTCCGACACTGACAATGGCCGGAAGACCCACGCTCACCGCCCGGGACGAACCGTAGGAGCACCCCTTGCGGTCGCCCCCCAACGCACACCCCCGCATCCGGCCCGGGACGGGACCAGCCCGTCTCCTACTGTGACCTGTTTGCGGATGTTTCCCCGGGTCGCCCCTACACCGGTACCGTCCATCGTCCGTCTTTCGCGTACACTTCTCGCCCGCGTCTCGACGGGAGACGCTCGCAAGAGGGGAAACGAGTGAGAATAGCGGTGGTGCGGGAATCGCACCCCGGAGAGCGGCGTGTTGCCCTGGTACCCGAGTCGTGCGGGAAGCTGATCGAAGCCGGGTTCAGCGTGGCCATCGAGTCCGGGGCGGGCGCAATGGCCGGGTACGACGATGCGGCATATAGGGCAGTCGATGCCGTGGTCGAGGCCGACCCGCAGGGCCTGGTTCAGTCAGCGGACATCCTGGTCAAGGTCAATCGCCCAACCAATGACCATGGTCGTGCCGAGGTCGACTGGATCAATCCCGCGACGATCGTGGTCGGGTCGCTGATGCCGCTGCGCGAGCCCCGGGCGATGGCGGCGCTCGCGGAACGCCGTGCCATCGCGTTCTCGACGGATGCCATTCCACGCACGACCCGTGCCCAAGCCATGGACACGTTGTCCTCCATGAGCAGCATCAGCGGCTACAAGGGGGTGTTGCTTGCGGCCGCCGAGCTACCCAAGTACCTGCCGATGCTGAGTTCCGCCGCCGGCACGATCTTCCCGGCGTCGGTCTTCGTCATCGGCGCCGCCGTGGCCGGTCTTCAGGCCATCGCGACGGCCAAGCGCCTCGGCGCGACGGTGACCGCCACCGACGTGAGGCCGGAAGTCAAGGAACAGATCGAAAGCGTCGGGGCCAAGTACGTTGGCATCGAACTGACCGAAGACGCCTCGGCCGGCGGCGGCTACGCCAGGGAACTTGGCCCAGCGGATCAATCGCGCCAGCGGGAGATGCTGATCGACGAGGTGGCGCGATCCGACGTGGTCATCACCACGGCGCTGATCGGGGGCGTCTTTGCGCCGAAGATCGTCACCGCCGACATGGTGCGGTCGATGCGTGCGGGTTCGATTGTCGTGGATCTTGCCGCGGACGGCGGCGGCAACTGCGAGGTCTCCGTACCGGGTGAAACCGTCGAGGTGGACGGCGTCCGGGTGATGGCACCCTTGAACCTACCGGCGACGGTTCCCGAACACGCGAGCCTGCTTTACTCGAGGAACCTGACGCATTTCATCACGACCTTCGCCGACGGCGGTTCATTCCAGATCGATCTCGAGGACGATATCCAAGCGGGCTGCCTGATCGCGAGGGACGCCGAGATCGTCCACGGGCCCACGCGTGAGGCGTTGGTGTCGCTGGCCGAGGAGGTACCCGATGAATGAACGCCGTTACCTGCCGCGTTGGGCAATCGCCGTGCTTGCCGCCGTGATTACCGTGACCGGGATCGCGCTGGCCACGCAGTCCGGTTCGGCAGCCGTCGGCGAGGGATCCGCCTCCTCGGGCCAATCAGAAGCCGGCGTCGACTACTGGCCGATGGTGATCGTCTTCCTGCTGTCCACCTTCATCGGGCTCGGTGTGATTCGACGGGTGTCCCGGTTGCTGCACACGCCGTTGATGTCGCTGACGAACGCGATCTCGGCCATCGCCGTGGTCGGCGCGATTCTCATCGCGGGACCGGACCACCCGCCGATGATTCGCCTGCTCGGGGGCATCGCGCTGTTCGCCTCCGTCACCAACATCGTCAGCGGGTTTCTCATCACCGACCGCATGCTGAAGATGTTCAAGCCGGACAGGTCCACATGAGCCCGGGGTTCGTCGAGCTTTTCTACCTCACGGCGACCGCGCTGTTCATCTTCTCGCTGCACTGGATGAACAATCCAAGGACGGCGCGCAGGGGCGTAGCCGCAGGTGCGGCGGCGATGCTCCTCGGCGTCCTGGCGACATGGGCGCAGCCGTTCGTCGTCAACCACGGCTGGATGTTGCTGGCGGTGGTCGCCGGCATCGCCGTCGGCTATCCCCTGTCCCGGGTCGCCCTCACCGCGGCGCCCCAACGAACAGCCCTGTCGCACGCGTTCGGCGGCCTCGCCGCGGCGCTCGTCGGCACCGCCAAGTACTACCTTTGGCTCGCCGAAGGTCCCGAAGAGCTGACCACCTTCCGGATGACCGCGATCATCGCCGAGGTCATCCTCGGCTGCATCACCTTCACCGGCAGCCTGTTCGCGGCCGGCAAGCTGCAGGAACTCAAGTGGGTACCGCAACGGGCGGTGACGTACCCGCTGCAGAACGTGTCCAATATCGCACTGCTGGTCGTCGCGATCGCCATCGGCACGTGGCTTGCCGTCAATCCGGCGGCACCGGCCGCCGCGCTGCTGTTTCCCGCCATCATCGTCATCGCGTTGATGTTCGGCATTCTGCTGATCGTGCCGATCGGCGGCGCCGACATGCCCACGGTGATCGCGATCCTCAACTCCTACGCCGGGCTCGCGGCCGTGGCCATGGGCTTCGTACTGGAGAACAACCTGCTCATCACGGCGGGGGCGCTGGACGGATCGAGCGGCCTGATCCTGTCGATCATCATGTGCAAGGCGATGAACCGGTCGTACCTGAACGTGCTCTTCGGCGCATTCGGTTCAGTCCAGCAGGCGGTGTCCGAAGGGGTTGAGAAGGGCGAATACAAGGCGGACACGCCCGAAAGCGCGGCCCAGATCATGGGCCAAGCCAGGAACATCGTGATCATCCCCGGCTACGGCATGGCCGTGGCCCAGGCACAGCACCGCATACGCGAACTCTACGACCACCTCAAGAAAAGGGGCGTCAGCGTGCGCTTCGCGATCCATCCGGTCGCCGGCAGGATGCCCGGTCACATGAACGTGCTGCTCGCAGAAGCCGATGTACCGTATAGCGATCTCGTCGAGATGGAGGATGTCAATCGCGACATGCCGCAATGCGACGTGGCTCTTGTCGTGGGCGCGAACGATGTGGTCAATCCAGCCGCCAATCAGGACGAGACGAGCCCCATCTACGGGATGCCCATTATCGAGGCGAGCAAGGCCCGTACGGTCTTTGCCATCAAACGGTCGAAGAACCCGGGGTTCGCCGGCATCGACAACGCCCTCTACTTCGACGAAAGGACGTGGATGCTATTCGGCGACGCCAAGCACGTCGTTGGCGAACTCATCAAGGAGTTGGCGGAGGAATCCAGCATTCACTAGAACGAACCCGGTGGTTGGTGTCATGCCGTCGGGGGCCGGTTCTTGTTCTTGTTGAACCGTTCGTACCGGTACTTCCTCTTGTACTGATCCTTCTTGTCCTTGCCTCGTTTGCTTTCTCCATCAGGCATCCGCTTCTCCTTTCATGCCTGCCGTTAGTAACGCGGGACCAAATTGCTGCAAGATCCCCGCCTGTGCCTTCGCGAAACAACGATCAACCCGACTCATGTCTACCGGCCCAACGTTTGCCCTCTTAAAACCCCGACAGACAACACCAAACGCCGACATGACCGAACGGCTCGTCAACTGATTCTCAAGATTCCCGCACTTCGAGAGCGGATAGATGTCCCTGTACGTGATTCTCCTACCCAGCCGCTGCAACAACCCGACCTGAATTAGCGTTGTCAAGATGACCCGAGGAACCGAAAAGTCCAACAAGATGTGTAGGGATTTCCTCGTACACTCGCCCAGGGAGGCGCATTCGTTGCATCATTGCTCACGCAAGACCGGATGGCCGCAAGTACATGCCTACGAATCCCGATGGACCGTTGAACCCCACAACGCTCGCAGAGCGGCTCGCGCGCCTAGCCATGGCCTGCGTTCACCGGGAGTACCCGAACTACATCAGCCATGCAATGCAGTCCGACTCGGACGTTCTCCCGCCGCGCCGCCTGACGCCAGCGTTCTTCGGCTGTTTCGATTGGCATAGCGCGGTCCACGCGCACTGGCTACTTGCCCGTTTGTGCCGCTTGGCGCCCGAGGGGCGCTACGCCGCCAAGGCACGGGCGGCGCTGGCTCGGTCGCTGACGCCGCGAAACATCGATATCGAGCTGAAATACGTCGCGCCGCGACCCGGGTTCGAGCGTCCGTACGGTATGGCGTGGCTGTTGCAGCTCGCGGCCGAACTGCACGAATGGGATGACCCCGAGGCCGCTGCCTGGCGCCGGACCCTGCGCCCCCTGGAGGCCCATGCCGCCCGCGTCTTCGGCGATTGGCTTCCCAAGCTGTCGCACCCCGTGCGTGGGGGGACGCACAGCCAGACAGCGTTCGCGTTGGGTCTGGCACACGACTGGGCGCGCATTACGGAAGCTTCGCCGGTGCTCGATCTCATCGAGCGAAGCAGTCTGGCTTTCTTTGCCGCCGACCGCGATGCGCCGCTCGCCTACGAGCCGTCCGGCCATGACTTTCTCTCGCCGAGCCTCGCGGAGGCGGACCTAATGCGCCGAATTCTCCCGCCCGACGACTTTCGCGACTGGTACGCCGGCTTCCTCGGCGCATTCGAACTCGACCCCGTGGGGGTCCCGGACCACGAAGATGGACACTTGGTGCATCTCGCCGGGCTCAACCTGAGCCGCGCCTGGATGCTCGAGGGCATCGCCTCGGTGGTGCCTTCGGAACGCTTGACGGCAATGGCGGGGCGTCACCGGGATGCGGGATTGAGCGAGTTGGACAACCTCACCTATGCCGGGGCGCACTGGCTGGCCACGTTCGCGGGCTACCTGGTAACCCGTCGCGGACTTGCCGACTGACGCCGGAATCCCCGAACCGTTCACGTCCCGGGCCCCGAGTTTCGCGCGGGAGGCCGGCAATCAACGTTTGGGTGAATCGGCGCGACCGTAGGGGACGGGGTTGTCACGTCCCGACGGGAAACCGCAGCCGTGTGCCGGACGGCCACAAGGGCCACCTAGGTTCCCTGTCCAGGAGCTTGACGAAGTGCCTTTTCTGGTGTTCGGTCATCCTCACGGCATCCCGGCAGCTGGAAGGAGGAAACCATGGGTCGGCGAATATCCGGGCGCGTCGAGGTTCCTGGCGGGAAGCGTGAGCTAGTCCGTAGATTCTGGCTTGGGATGGGGATCGCGGCGGTCGTGGCCTTCGTGGTCGTTCCCTTCGGCTACGCGATAACCGGACTCCATACCGACATCTTGATAGGCGCCGGCTGCGGGATTGCCATCGGTGTCGGCATCGGCCTGCGGGGCGGTCCGCAGAGCGGCCTGTGGACCGGCATCCTGGTTGGTTCGATTGTCGGCGTCGCCGCCGCACTGCTCGCCGGGTTGGTGCCCGGAGACCCCGATGGCATCCTGGTGCCCCAGGTTCTGGCCTTGGCCGTTGGTTTGATCGTCGGGTTCCGCGGACCGTCGATCACCGGGTACCGCGATCTAAGCCGCGAATCGTTGATCGTCTCGGTCCTGCTGGCCTTGGGGTTGCTGCCTGCTTGGATCGCCCAGGGCCGCTTCTCGGAGGGCTTGCTGGATGACAGTACGCTCTTGCCGGCGATTACCATCGCCTTCTTCGCCTGGATCGCATTGACCGGCGGGTTGCTGAGCCACCGCCGCGAGGGGTGGGTCGACACGCGCCCGCCGGCACTGCTTGTCGGGGGTGCGGCATTGCTGCCCGCGTTGTTGGTGGTCGGCATGGCGACAGGCGCACTCCAGGAGGGGCGTGGTCTCTCGGGCATCGACCTCGTCGTCCCGACCGTCGTGATTCTGGGCTTCTTCGTTGCCGCTCCTGCGATCGCGTTCCTCTTCGGACGCACCGTCATCACCTGGCTTGAACCGCGGCTTCGCGTTTACGGACACCTTGTCGACTATCTTCGCGTCATGTGGATTCCCATCGGGGCGTTCGCCGTCGGCTACCTGACGATCATCGGCCTGTTCGCGGGGTTCTACGGCACGCTCGAGCGCTTTCTACCGGGTGCTTTCTCGAACGCCGGCACGGGAATCACCGATTGGCTGTCGTTTTCCTTCTTCGCGGCGCTGGGCCAGGACTTCGCGGGCATGAAGCCGGTTTCCGTCAGTGCGAAAATACTCGTGGGCACCCACCTGATCCTGTCGGCGGGTTGGGCGGTCGTCTTGTTTGCCGCCGTGATGTCATCCATTGGGCCGAAGCTCGACAAGATCGCGCAACGTCTCGACGGTGAGGGCGACGATTCGCCATAGGGGTTTCCCCCGGCCGCTCCCGGCCGCAACGCTTCCACCAAGCACCTGCGCGGTCTGCCATAATTGGGTGTTTAACACCAAGGGTATGCCAATGGGCCGACCGAAAGTCATCGCAAACGAGCGTCGGGCGGATGCCGTTCCGCCCGCCTACGTCCCGTCCTTCGAACTCACCAAAGGACAGCCACCGCCGGTCGCGGCCAACGGGGGCCTGTCGTACATGTCGTTCGACAAGGACGGCGATGCCGGAACGGTTGCAGCGACCGTGGACGCGTTCGCCCTGATCGCCACGGGCGAGGGCCAAGCCGTGATCGACATGATCGAGAACGCGCCGCCGGGGCCCATCGAGACCCAGTGGGGGCTCGGGTTCCGCACCTACGACGAGTGCCTGGCCTACATCCGGGACACGAACATGGAGGCGCCGGAAGGCGGCTTGGCGCTGCCGCTGCGCTACACCGTCCACGAGGCCCCGTCCTATTCCATCGTCTCCTCCAACGCCCTTTGGCGCGACGGCGCACGCAAGGCCGACCAGATGGCGTTGCGCAAGGAGGAGCGGGACATTGGACGACGATGTCTGTATTTCCCCCAGGTGCTCCGGGATGCGCGGCGGATGCAGGAGTACTACCCGGGTCTTAAGCCTGACAGCCCCGAATGCATGGACAGGCTCGGCGTGGCGCTCGCGCATTGCGAGTCCAAGTGCGAGAACTTCTACGACTCGGCGGAAGTGGAACGGGTGTTCTACCCGGAGATCGAGAAGCTACTCCTGGACTTCTTCCCCGGCGCGACCGACGCCCTCGTCTACAACCACGACGTGTTCAACAAGGACTACCAGGGAGATCGCACGGAGGATCAGGACAACAAGAATCCGGGTGTGAACCGGGGCTACGCGAACCTCGTGCACAACGACCTGAACGACAACAGCGGTCGCGTGCGCTGCCGAGAGTTGCTTACCAGGAACCTGCGCAATTTCGGGCGGACCCAGCACTACACCGAGGCGCAAGCCGACGCGAAGATGTCACGGCGTTTCATGTCGATCAATCTCGCAAAGCCGATGGAGACCGTGGGACAGTATCCCTTCGTGCTCTGCGCCTGGCCTTCGTTCGCCGACCAGCCCTACATCACCAACTACCGCATCTACGACGACCGGGTCGGCGAGACCACGCGCTTCACGTATCGGCCCGACCACGAGTGGTACTGGTTCCCCCAGCAGCAATCCACCGAGGTCTCGATGCTCAAGTGCTACGACTCCATCACCGACGGTTCCGTCTCGCGCTGGTCCTTCCACACGGCCTGCGTCGATCCCACGGCACCGGAAGATGCGCCTTGCCGCAAGAACGTCGTTGTCAGGTCCTTCGTCTTCTTCTAGGAAACCTACGTTCAAGTCCGTCCCTGGACTTGAACAGTAGCGAAACAAATAGTTTCGCTCGCAAATTCAATGGCTTACGCCATCGAATTTGGCGGCACATCCCTGTGCCGCGCTAGGGAAGGTCTTGTTCAGACCTTCCCTAGTCGGCGTAGGCACACCTGAAATAGGTTCGCGGGCCCGAGCTGTCGGTGCATGCCTGGTGGTAGGGCACAAGGGCGATTCCCGTGTCCGCGATGGAATGGGAACCGTCCGTAGACCGGCGAAGCATCGCGAGTGCCTCAGCCGGAGTCCGCCCTTCGAAAGGCTCATCGCCCGGGATCGACGAGACCTTCTGCGCTAGCGCAACCGGTCCTTGGCTGAAGGCGATCCACCGCTGGCCACCCTCGCCTTCCTGAACGTCCATGCGGAGTTCCGGCTCCGCCTCGATCGCCAGGACATCGCCGCGTTCCCAACGGCGGCGCAACTCGAAGAAACCGCGTTCGTTCGTGGTGACGTCCACGCCCGCGCCGTTGACCCGCACTTGCCGCAGGACCACGCCGTCCGGGAGCCTGAATTCGCAGGTGAAGGTTCGCCGAACGCGCGTCTCGAACCGGATCTCGGTCGTCGGATCGGCAGGGAAATCCCCCTCGACGGTCAATACACCGCCGCCGAACGCTTCGCTCAATTCCACGCGGCAAGCCGCCAAGGTGCCGATCGACAGATGGCCGTCGATCTCCCCCACCAGATGTGCCGCTGCCATCTCCATCGCCCGCGGCATGCTCGATGCACAACAGGTGATGGTGTCGACATAGGCTGGCTCGACCTCGTTGGGAGCCGTGTAGTAGCACCACCGCATCCCGTCGGCGTGTTGGTGACCGTGGAGACTGTTGTATAGGGTCGCCTCGGCTGCATCGAGGTACTTGCTCTCCCCTAGGACCTCGAAGAGTTGCAGGCAAAGCTGTATCCAGGTCGTATCGCAGCATCCCTCCACCGAGACCTCCCAGGGATCGAAATCTTCGGCCCGGGCAAAGCACTCGCGGTTGCCGTTGTAGTCCGTGTGACGGGTCCACGGACCGCCGGTGACGAGAAGGTGCTTCGCCTTGATCTCGTTCCAGCCGTTCACCGCCGTACGGAGATACTCGTTCTTCCCCGTACACCGATAAAGGCGCAGATACCCCAGGAGGTTGGCCATGATCTGGTAGCCCTTGCCTTCGCCCGGATGGACCACGCCGCCGCCCGTGAGGAGGGAACTCATCAGCCGCAGGCCGGGATTGGCTTCCATCCGCTCCACGATATGCTCGGCGAAGGCGAGATACCTGGCATCGGAGGTACGCTCGTAGAGCATGACGATGGATTCGAGCAGCGTCGTTGCCGAGATGCCCTTGCGCGTTCCGTAGTGCGTGAGGTCGGCACCGCCTTCGCCGTAGACCTCGATCAAGAGGTCGGCCATTCGCCGGCAAGCGTCGACGACGGCCTCGTTGGGGAAGACGCGCTCAAAGGTGAGCAGCCCGTAGAGATTGTAGCGATGCGTCCACGTGTCCCACCCGCCACGCCGCTTCTTCGCCTTGCCCCTATCCATGTCGTCGTGCCGTTGGGCCAAGGGCACGTCTTCCGGGAGCGCCACGAATGTCTGCTCGGGACCGTAGGTGCCGAGATAACCATTGGGCAACTGGGTCGCGAGCAAACGCTCGACGCTCTTCGCAAGTGCCCGCGCGAGCCGGTCGTCGCCGGTCATCAACCAGGTGAGCGTCGCGGCGTGCAGCCACTTGCCGAGGTGTTCGCCTTGCCAGGGGTGCGCGCCCGGCCTGTTCTCGAAGCCATCGATGAGATAGCCGGCCTCGGCCATGAACCAAAGCCGATGATGGCGCCACACCTCGAGTCTCGCGCCCTGGGATCCTCCCACCGCCACTGTCCGAAGAGCGCGCCACTTGTTCACGAGCCAATCACCAAGCCGCTGACGAGGAGCTGTCGACTCTAGCGAGTGCGTCCTCCCCAGACAACGCGGCGTTTCCAAACCCATGCCAAGACCTGCCCAGACGGTGGTGTTTTTGGGTGAACCCCGTAGAGCGTGCGCCGTCCTTTGCAAAACCGAGGCGATAAAATCCACTTATCCCATTTGGAGCACCAAAGGTGACCCAGGCACAGACGGCGGATCTCAAGGCCGACTTCGACCGCGACGGCGTGGTGATCATCAGGAACTTCGTCACGCCCGAGAAAGCACGGGAGATTTGCGCGCGTGCCGAGGAAGCGACCAGGGACGTGTCGCGCAATGGGCCATTCAGCAATGTCACCAAGGGTCTGGAGAGACGGGACAGCTACTTCGGCGACCTGCTCAACGACGGCCCCCAGGTCCCGATCCTCGAGGCACTACTCGGCAAGAAACCGGAACCGAGTACCGCCAGCCTCTTCACCAAGATTGACAACCAGCAGCAAGTGCATCCGCACTCCGATGCCATCGATGGCATCGTGACCTGGATCGCGCTCGACGAGACCGACGAGCGCAACGGCTGCCTGCAGTTCCTCAAGGGCTCCCATAAGCGCCAGGAGGAGTTTCGGCACCTAAGGGCGCATACGCCGACGGACCTGTCCGACCACCCCGACCGCTTCGAGGCGGCGATGAGTCCCGGCGATATCGTGATCTTCCGCCCCACCACGGTCCACTGGTCCGGTCCCAACCACGACGGTTCGGTTCGCCGAGGGTTCAACTGCTTCTACGTCGGCGATCCCTTCAAGGGCTGGAAGAACAAGCAGGCTTACAGGAAGGACTGGCAAGCCGCAAAGAAAGCGAAACTCGGGGCGATGGCCAAGTAGCCTCGCCGCTCAATCGAGGGTGGGGTACGCGAATCCTGCGGCGCCCTCGAAGGCGCTTCCGATCCCCACGAGGCTCGCCTCGCCCAAGTGCGGGCCAATGAGTTGAAACGCCCGCGGCAGGCCCTCGCCGTCGATGTCGAGGGGTAGCGTTATCGACGGATGACCGGAGTAGTCGAACGGTGCCGTGAACCGGATGAAACGCTCCCTCGGCTGGCGTGCGTTGGACGGCGACGAGCGCTCGGCCGCAGGGATCGGTCCCGGCATACAGGGCGCGATCATTGCGTGCACGCCACGCAGCATGTCGTCCAGATCGGTTCGAAAGCGAAGTCGTTCCTCCTCCAGTCGCGCGTAGTCGCCTGCCGAGGCAGCAAGGCCGGTCTCGATCAAACCCGCCAACGCCGGCCCGTATTCGTCTTTCCGCGCCGGATAGGTCGCCGCGTGGGCGCGGGCACAGTCCACGCCGCAGGTGATTGCCCAGTTGTCGGCGAGGACCGTGTGATCGGGTAACCGAACCTCGATCACGTCAACGCCCAGATCGGTCAGCACGGCCAGGGCATCGCGCACGGCATCAACGACGGACCCGGCGACGTCCTCCGTCACATAGGACCAATCGACCCCAATCCTCACGCCATCCAAACGTTCCCGCACCACCGCCGTATAGATGGGAACCGGCGCATCAAGCGACGTCGGGTCGCGTCCATCCTTCCCTGCCATCGCGCCAAGCATCCGGGAGGCATCCTCCACCGAGCGCGCCATCGGCCCGACGTGGTCAAGCGACTGGGCAAGGGGAAAGACCCCATGCCGGCTCACCCGCCCATAGGTGGGCTTGATGCCCACCAGGCCACAGGCGGCGGATGGAAACCGGATGCTGCCGCCCGTGTCGGTTCCGATGGCGCCGTGGGCGAGGCCCGCCGCCACCGCGACCCCAGAACCCGACGACGAGACGCCCGTCCAGCGATCCGCCTGCCACGGGTTGATCGGTGGCTGCACCGAGGGATGGTGGTCGCTGAAGGCACCTTCCGTGAGTTTGACCTTGCCGAGGACCAGGGCCCCTGCCGCCTCCAGCCGCCGCACGACCGTGGCGTCCTCGTCCGGCTGCCAGTCCGCCATCACCGCCGTTCCGCAGGTCGTGGCGATGCCACGGGTGCACAGCAGGTCCTTCAGCGCGATCGGTGCGCCCTGCAGCGGCCCGGGTGCTTCGCCCCTCGCCATCGCGGCGTCGAGGTGGTGGGCGCGTTCGATGGCCCGGTCGGCGTAGACCCGGACGTAGGCGCCCAGTTCGGGGTCGAGGCGGGCAATCCGTTCGAGCATGGCCTCGGCGACCCGCTCCGCCGTCAACGCGCCGCTCTTGACACCTCGCGTCACGTCGGAGAGCGAAAGCCGGTGAATGTCCATCAACACCCCACAACGCCCACCCTCGCATTCGGGAAGGCTCTGCTAGCATGCGGCCACAAGGAACCCCAATTCGGCTCTATCCTAATACACGGACTCCGAACCATTGACTTCCGCTCCCTTCAGCGCGCGGACCGCCCTCGCGGTCGTCGTCGCCAACATGATCGGCACGGGCGTGTTCACCAGCCTGGGCTTCCAGTTGTTGGAGATCCAGTCCCCGTTCGTCATCCTGACGCTCTGGCTCGTGGGCGGCGTGACCGCGCTGTGCGGTGCCCTTTGCTACGCCGAACTGGGCGCAGCCCTGCCAAGGTCCGGAGGCGAGTACAACTTCCTGTCCGAGACCTACCACCCCGCAGTTGGATTCGTAGCGGGCTGGATCTCCGCGACCATCGGCTTTACCGCGCCGACCGCGCTAGCTGCCATCACGTTCGGGAGCTACCTGGCGTCCACGTTTCCCTCGCTGTCGCCGCGCTGGCTCGCTGCAACGCTGATCACCGGCATGGCCGCCGCCCACGCGACCACTCGACGTACCAGTGGCGGTACGCAACGCGCCTTCACCTACTTGAAGGTGGCGCTCATCGCCGGGTTCTGCGTCCTGGGCTGGACCGTGACGGATGCGCCCCAGGACATCGTGGTCCTGCCGACGATCAACGACGGCGCCCTCATCGTCTCGGGTGCCTTCGCCATCGCACTCATCTATGTCAACTACGCCTATGCCGGCTGGAACGCCGCCACCTACGTCATCGACGAACTCGAGCGGCCTCGCGAGACCGTGTCACGGGTTCTCGTGGTCGGAACGGCATTGGTGATGGCCCTTTACCTGCTCTTGAACTTCACGTTCCTTTACGTGGCGCCGATCGACGCGCTAGCCGGCAAACTGGAGGTGGGTTACGTGGCGGCTCGGTTCATCTTTGGCGAGACCGGCGCTTCGATCATGGGCGTGGTGCTGGCGCTGCTCTTGGTTTCGACGGTTAGTGCCATGACGTTGGCCGGTCCCCGGGTGCTCATGGCGATCGGGCAGGACTTCAGCGCCTTGCGCTTCCTCGCCCGGACCAACGGCCACGGCGTGCCGGTGGTCGCCATCCTCTGCCAGTCCGCCCTCGCCGTGACGTTGGTCCTGACCGCCACCTTCGAGTTCATCCTCGTGTTCGCGAGCTTTGTTCTGGGGGTGAGCACCCTCTGCACCGTGGCGTGCGTATTCGTGCTCCGCTGGCGACGACCCCAACTCGAACGGCCTTACCGGGTGCCGTTGTATCCCCTGCCGCCGCTGGTGTTTCTCGCGTTGATGGCATGGACCCTGGCCTACCTGCTCGTACAGCGTCCGATGGAGGGCCTTGCGGGTATCGCGATCCTGGCCGTCGGCGGGGCGTTCTATGTCGTGAGTCGAAGATTGTCCGTATGATTGATTGGAGGGTCCGACGCCCCGACCCGACCACCGAGAGGAGCGGCACGATTCTTCCGAGTCGCCAACGCATGCGTTCGTCACGCGCCGGTTTGGTGGACCCGGGGTAGTGGAGGAGCAGGCACTCGGGTCACCGAGCCCCAACACGTCGGACAGAACCCGCGTCATCGGTCTCGTGCTGGGCGTCGTCGCGTTCGCGGTGCTGACCGTGTTTCCGGTGGATCCGGGGAACGACCCGGCCAGCCGGCTGGCCGCCATCGCCGCTCTCATGGCGATCTGGTGGATGACCGAGGCCATACCACTCTTCGCCACCGCCCTGTTGCCCCTGGTGCTGTTCCCCCTGCTCGGGATCATGTCGGGCAAGGAAACGGCGCCGTCCTACATCAACAGCGTCATCGTGTTGTTCATCGGCGGATTCATGATCGCGCTCACGATGCAGCGCTGGAACCTGCATCGGCGGATCGCACTCAACATCATCCGCCTGGTCGGCGGTGGACCGGCGCGCATCGTGCTCGGGTTCATGGTCGCCGCCGCCTTCCTGTCGATGTGGATCTCGAACACCGCGACCGCGGTGACGATGGTGCCCATGGGACTCGCCGTCGTCTTGCAGGTCGAGGAGCGCTTGGGCGCCGGCAACCCCAGTGCCCACCGGTTCTCCGTGGGGCTGATGCTCGGTATCGCCTACGGTTGTTCCGTGGGTGGCATGACGACGTTGGTGGGTACGCCGCCCAACCTCTCCCTGGTGCGCATCTTCGAAATCCTGTTCCCCGAGGGACCCGGCATCGCCTTTGGCCAATGGATGATCGTCGCGCTCCCGGTCGGTGCCATCATGGTGGTGATCGCATGGTTCGTCATCACCCGCGTACTCTACCGGGCACCCGGCGAGGTCAAGGTCGAAGCCGCGGTGGTGGAGCGCGAACTCGAGCGCTTGGGACCGATCACGTTCGAGGAACGGGCCATCCTCGCCGTGTTCGCGGCCACCGCACTGCTGTGGGTGTTCCGCGTGGACCTCACCCTCGGGACATTCACCCTGCCGGGCTGGTCGCGCCTCCTGCCGTGGCCCGGGCTCGTAGACGACGGCACCGTCGCGATCACCATGGCCTCGTTGCTGTTCTTCATTCCAGGTCGCGGTCCCGACGGCGAGCCGACCCGACTCATGGGCACCGAAGTCATTCCCCGCCTTCCGTGGAACGTCGTGCTATTGATCGGGGGTGGCTTTGCGCTGGCGGCGGCTTTCCAGCAAACGGGGCTCGCGCAGTTCATCGGCGGTCAGTTCGCCGCCGCCGGCGTACTGCCGGTGTTCGTCCTGATCCTGCTCGTGTGCCTCGCGCTGACGTTCCTCACCGAGCTCACCAGCAACACCGCGACCACCGAGATGATCCTGCCTATCCTGGCATCGGTGGCCGTGGTCACCGGCACCCACCCCTTGATGCTAATGATTCCGGCGACGATGTCCGCGTCCTGCGCCTTCATGATGCCGGTGGCCACGCCCCCGAACGCCATCGTGTTCGGCAGCAACCGGTTAACCATCGCGGAGATGGCCCGCGCCGGCATCATCCTGAACCTGATCGGCGCAGTGGTGATCGCCAGCATCGTCTACACCCTCGGCCTCGTCGTGTTCGGCATCGAGCCGGGCGTTCTGCCCGGCTGGGCGGAATCGCTCGCGAGCGGCGAACACTGACTATGAGACTCGGTCTGAACAGACTCGTCGTGACGACACGCATGATCGCCCGCAACGACTCCCTTTCCAACCGGCAACCCGCGTGGTGACCCATGGCCAAAGAACCCGTACCCATCAAGTTTCCACCGGACAAGCAGCTGGCAGAACGCTTCGCCCGCGTCGTTCAGATCGCGCAGAGATATCCCGGCGTCGAAGAAAGCCGAAGCTACGGTACCCCGGCGATCAAGGTGAAGCGCAAGCTGCTGGCCCGTCTGCGTTCGGAGGCGGAGGGCGGTCTCGCCATCGTTTGCGACTTGATGGAGCGCGAGATGTTGATGCAGGCAGCCCCCGAGACGTTCTACATCACCGACCACTACGCCGATTGGCCCATGGTGCTGATCAACCTGGAAACGGTGCGTTGGGACGCCATGCCCGACATCCTCGAACGAGCCTGGCGGCGTGTCGCATCCCCGGGCCTTCTCAAGCAATACGACACGTCGGCAACGCCTCCCGCCAAGCCGCGCTAACGGTTCGTGGGCCGTCGCCAGCGACCCGGCTTGTCATCGGCGACGGTTTCGTTTCTCATGGCACCCCATGGGGGACGAAATCCGCGAGCGCCACTTCAACGCCGAGCACTTCAGCCGGTTTCGACGCCGACTCGACGCCGAGACCGATCTGGTCGCCGAGCTCTTCCATGACAACGCCCTCAGTCGCCGAGGCGACATCGTCGGCTTCGAACTCGAGGCCTGGATCGTCGACGCCGACGGCCAGCCCCACGCGCAAAACCAGCGGCTGATCGAACACGTCGCCAATCCACTGGTCGTCCCCGAACTCGCGGCGTTCAACGTCGAACTGAACGGTTCACCGACGGCGTTGTCGGGCAATGTCTTCTCGCGGATCGACGACGAGTTGTCCGCAACTTGGCAGATGTGCCGCCAGGGCGCCGCCGACCTGGGTTGCCGCTTGGTCACCATCGGCATCCTGCCCACGATTCGTCCGGACCTGCTGAACTCGAACTACATGTCGGCCATGGTTCGCTACCAGGCGCTGAACGACCGCGTGCTGGCGTTGCGCGACGGTGCCCCGCTGCACATCCGCATCACCACCGGTGATGGCCTCGACATGATGCACGACGACGTGATGCTGGAGGCCGCGACCACGTCGTTCCAGATCCACCTGCAATGCAAGCCCGAGCGCGCCGTGCGTGATTTCAACGCCTCCATGGTCGCCTCCGCACCGATGGTTGCGCTGGCCGCGAACTCGCCGTTCCTGTTCGGCCGCTCGTTGTGGGAGGAGACCCGCATACCCCTCTTCGAGCAAGCCGTGGCCGCCGGTCCCCGGGCGCCGGCGCGGGTCACCTTCGGCACCGGCTATGCCCAATCGTCACTCGTCGAGATCTTCCGCGAGAACCAGAACGACCACGTGATTCTGCTGCCTTTCGTGCAGCACGACGAACCGCCCCACAAGTATGCCCACGTGCGCTTCCAGAACGGCACGGTGTGGCGTTGGAACCGGCCGCTACTCGGCTTCGACTTCGACGGCCAGCCTCACCTGCGTATTGAACACCGGGTGGTGCCGGCCGGACCGACCATCCACGACTGCGTCGCCAACGCCGCCGCTTGGCTCGGCATGGTGCGCGGCCTCGTCGACCGCGACGATCCCATCGAGACGCGGATCGGTTTCGAGACCGCCAAGAACAACTTCTACGCCGCGGCCAAGTTCGGACTGGATGCGCAACTCACCTGGATCGACGGCGTTGAACGCTCGGCGCGCGAGTTGCTCACCGACGAACTGCTGCCGCTTGCCGCCGATGCGCTGGCCAAACTCGATGTTCCAGACGCGGAGATCAAGCGCTACGTCGGCACGGCCCAGGCGCGGGTGGAACGGGACCGCACGGGAGCGCGTTGGCAGCGTGCCTGGGTGGCCAAGCACGGGTCCGACTGGGCTGCGCTGACCCGGGCATACGTGGACGCGCAGGACACCGGCGACCCGGTGCACGAGTGGCCCTTGTGACCGAATGCGCCTGAACGTCGCCCGGACATTGCCGGACTCGCTGGCGGCGATGCCGGCCACGGCGCTCGCCGAGGAACTGGGCGGACCGACGCTGTTCGACTTGCGCAAGGGGGACCACGCCCCGCTGTTCGTCTCGGTACTCCTGCATGGCAACGAGATCTCCGGTTGGGATGCCCTCCGGGGCCTCCTCGACGAGTTCCGCCAGGTGTCCGCCCTGCTGTTCCTCGCCAACCTCGACGCGGCCCGTGCAGGCGTTCGTGCGCTGCCCGACCAGGTCGACTTCAATCGCGTTTGGGAAGGCGGCGACACCGCCGAGGCTGCCCTCGCCCGGGAGGTCACCGCCCGCGTGGCGGCAGCGAACCCCTATCTCGCCGTCGATATCCACAACAATACCGGCCAGAACCCGCCGTACTCCGTGGTTTGCCGAGCGGACAGGAAAACCCTGGGGTTCGCCGGCGCGTTCGCGCGACGCGTGCTGCTGGCAAGCCAGCCGGGCGGGTTCCAGACCCGCCGGTTCACGCGCTTCTGTACGGCGGTGACGGTCGAAGTCGGGACGCCCGACGACCCGGACAGCACGGCCCGTGCATCCGGTTTCCTGGCGAAGCTGCTCACGAGCTACCCCGACCCCCCCGCCGACGCCTGGAGTGCCGAGAAGTTGGCGTTGTTCGAGACCGTGGCCCGGGTCACCGTCGGCGACGCCACCGAGATCGAACCGACGATGCAGCGTTTCAACTTCCGGCGAGCCCCGGCCGGTGCAGCGCTGACCCGCAGCGGTCCGTTGCGCGCGCAGTCGGCGGACGGAACGTCTGTTGGCAGCCAATACTTCAGGTCGCACAACGGCGCGACCGTTCTGACACGGCCCACGATTCTCGCGATGTACACGCGTGACGTGGAGAGCGCCCAGCGGGACTGCCTTTGCTATTTCCTCGAACCCGTCGAGCGGGCCACCGAGCGCCCTGGCGGGCGCGTTGGGGTCGCCCCTACGAACCTGCAATGATGTCTAGGCCGTGGGAGGTGACTTCCCCGATGATGCCGGCCGTGGCATAGCCCTCGCGCCTCAGCGCCTGCACGCAATCGTCGGCCGCGTGGGCGGGCACACCCGCAAGCAAGCCGCCCGATGTCTGGGGATCCGCCAACAGGCGTAGCGCCGGCGCGCCCGCTGCACCGCCCCTGATCTGGTAGTCCTCCAACGCCTGGTCGTTGTTCGCCTGGAGAGAGCTTTCGATGCCCGATTCGATCATCGCAAGGGCACCGGGCAGCGCTGGTACGTGGTTCGCCCGGACCGTCGCGCCGGAACCGGATGCCCGCGTCATCTCGGACAGGTGCCCCGCCAACCCGAACCCCGTCACGTCGGTGCATCCCCTTGCGCCGTGCGCGCGCAATATCTCGGCTGCACGGGCGTTGGAACTGTCCATGTGATCGATGGCCGCGAGCAGGTGTTCGGCCCGGGTACGGCCCACCATGGCGCCAGCCAGCAGCGTTCCGGTGCCGATCGCGCTCGTCAGGACGAGTTTCTCGCCTGGACTCAAGCCGCCCTTCACCAGTGGCTCGTCCGAGAGCGTTCCCGTGACGCTGAACGACAACCCCAACTCGGCGCCCTCCGCGGAATGGCCGCCGACGAGATCCACCCCGTGCGCCGTGAAGACGTCGAGGGCACCCGACATCATCTGGAACAGGTCGTCCTCCATCATTCGGTCCGCCATCAGCGGTACGGTCGCGATGGCCAGGGCGAACTTCGGCACCGCGCCCATCGCGAACAGATCGTTCAATGCATGGTGCGCGCTGACCCGCCCAAAGCGGTAGGGATCGTCGATCATCGCCCGGAAGCCGTCGCAACTCATTGCCAGGGTGCCCGTCCCGACTTGCACCACCGCAGCGTCTTCGCCGATGCCCGACAACGTTGAGGTCGATACCGGCACCTCGAGCCGGTTCAGCACCGCGTTCAAACTGTCGGCGCCAATTTTCGAGCCGCATCCCCCACAGCGCATCGCAGCCGGCAAATCACCATCAAGCGCCGCCGATACTTGAGGTATTTTCTCCGCCATGTTCGGCAAATTACTGAATTTACGCATGAAGCGTCGGTCAATCCACTGTTTGACGGACCAGACCCAAGCACCCGACGCGTGGTACTTCCCCCGACTCGCCACGGCATCGCCGACACCTAAACCCACAATCGCCATGGCGTGGCGTTGCGCGCGAAAGCGGCGCATGCGCCTGCCCGTTGCGAAGCGCCGCAGGTTCTGCGCGAGAAACGGACCTTGGCGTACGGCGTATACCCCCGACTTCGGTCGCGGCGCCTCGGCGGAATGGGACACGTCGCCGGCCGCGAAGATCTCGGGGTGCGACGTGGATTGCAGGTATTGGTTGATCGACACGAACCCTGCCGTGTCGGTGGCGATTCCCGCTGCGGCGAACCATGGGGGTGCCTCCACGCCGGTGGTCCAAAGGGCGTGATCAACCGCGATTGCCGTGTCGCCCGCGATCAGCTGGCCGTCAACCGCCTTCGTGACCCGGGCCCCGGTCACCAACGAGATACCCCGTTTCTTGAGCGCATCCTTCAGCCGGCGACGCGGCTTTGCCGCCATGCCGCGCAGGATGTCCTCGTCGGCGTCCAGAAGCGTGCAACGGGTGCCAGGGTAGCGGTGACTGATGGCAAGCGCCAGTTCGACGCCGCCCGGCCCCGCCCCGACGACACCCAACCGCCCCGGCGGGGCGCCGCCGGCGGTGAGTTCCTTCCACACCGGCAGAAAACGACCGATGGGTTTGACCGGCGTACTGAAACCCGACGCGAAGCGTTCTCCGGGAACACCGCCCGTATTGATGGCCAACACGTCGTAGCGCAATGGCGGACGATCGCCGAAGAGAATCCGCTTTTCGGCCGTATCGATACCGGACGCCTCCGCCGCAATGAATCTGGCATGTGCGAACCGGGCGAGTTTCGCCAGGTCGACGTGAATCTCATCCCAGTCGTAGGCACCCGCCACAAAGCCGGGGAGCATTCCGGTGTACGGCGAGTGGGGTTCTCTGGCGACGATGGTGAGACGCAACCCGGGTTCGGGCCGCATGCCAAATCGTTTCAACACCTGCACATTGGCGTGGCCGCCGCCGAGCAGGACGACATCACGGAGTGGCGGGGCGGCTTTGGACTTCATATCCATCGCATGGGCGACCCTTGTCGTCGCCCGAAAAGCGCTCGGCCGCGCGTGTTGAACGAGTCCGGGGCGACGTCCCGCCCTTCGGGGGCGCTAGGGGCCCTCCTACGGAACTTTGCTCAACTGTCGACATGGGGCGCCGCTCAGGAACGCTAGTGGTGGTGCTTCTCGCGGGGTGTGGATTTCTCGCCCCGTGCCGGAAAGTTGATCAGGCAACCGATGGCGGCGACGGATTTCACCATCGGCTGCTCGCCTGCCAAGACCGCTGCGAGAGCATCGATCACGTAGTGGTTGTCGGCTTTCTCGCGCTGGCGTTCGTACACCAGCCGATCATTGATGGGACCGCGATAGGCGACGGATCGGGATCGCGTGTCGATCACGAACGCCTCCGCCGTGCGGGTGAAGAGAAGTGCTTCGCCAATGTCCTGTGTCTCGTCGATCAGGATGGGCAGGTCGATGCCCCACTCCTCGGCCTCTTCGCGAACGGACTCCTGATCGTCCTGCAGATTCGAGTTGATCATCAGGAAGCGAACCGGGTCGCCCTTGAATCGTTCCCGCACGGCAGCCAGGTCGATCAATGCGTTGCGCACCACCGGGCAGCCGTTCCCCTGCACCGTGAGTACCACCGCCTTGGCATCGCCGTCATCAAAGAGTTCTTGGGCGGTGCCCGTTTGGTCAGTGAGGACGAAGTTGTCCACCCGCATGGCCGAAACCGACGCCGCCAGCAACGCGGCTAACGCCGCCACCAGGGGTAGACGATGGGTCATGCCAACGGTCCCGAGATTCTCGGCGGCAGTATATCAGCCGATCCAGCACCCAAACAGGAATCGCCCCTTCGGACCCCGCCAAGCGCTGCCTCAGGAAGGTACCTGGCCTTCCCCAAACCGGATGAGCGGCACACCAACCGCCTCGACGAAACCATCCCGATCCCGCAGTCAACGCGCCCATGTCGATGCGCCCGGGTGCCACCGCCACGCCCAGACCAATACCGCCGTCGTCGCCAGGACCGGCGGTATCGATGCCCACAGCACGGCGTTCCAGCCGAAAAGCTGCATCACCATACCCGCGCTCAACGACGCAACCGCCGAAAGCCCGAACACGCTGAAATCGTTGACCGCCTGCGCCCGGAACTTCTCGGCCGGCTGATGGGCTCTCGCAAGAAGCGTCGTGCCGCCGATGAACAGGAAGTTCCAGCCGACGCCCAGTGCCACCATGGACACACCGTAGTGAAGTACCTCGCGCCCGAGAAACCCAACGGCGACCATGACGCCGTAGATTCCCGTACCCGCGAGCATCACGCGGACGGCCCCGAATCGGCCGATCAGCACACCGGTGAAGAGGGAGGGGATGTACATTGCCAGGACATGGGCTTGTACCACCGATGCCGCCGTGGACAGTGGATAGCCATCGGCGACATGCATGGCCAGCGGTGCCGCCGTCATCACGAAAACCATGACGCCCTGCCCCACGACGGATCCCAGCACCGGCACCACGAAAACCCGTCGTGCCACCATTTGCCGCAACCCTCGCACCTTGACGCTCGCCTGACGTGATGTCGGTGTCGCGACATCGCGATACAGCAGCAGCAGGCAGCAGGCAACCCCGAAGCACGCCGCGATCGCCATGAAGGTGCCAGCGAAAGGCGCCCCGCCGATCCAAGATTCCCCTCGCACCGCGAACTCGGGTCCGAGCATCGCGCCCGCAATGGACCCCAAGAGGATCACCGACACGGCCTGGGGGGCATAGGCCTCGCGGACGCTCTCGGCGGCCGCGAACCGGTATTGCTGCGAGAACGCCGCGGCGAAGCCGACGAACACGCCACCGACGCAGAACAACACGAAACCCGATGTCGTCATCGCCGCTGTCGAGACCAGGGCACCGATCAATCCCAGCGCAGCGCCACAGGCAAAGCCGCGGGCACGACCGATCTTCGACATCAGCCAGGCCGCCGGTACCGTGCCCACCGCCGTGCCGACGACGAACAGCGACAGAGGCAGGGTCGAAAGCGCAGGCGTCGGCGCAAGCGTGCGGCCGACGATCCCACCCAGGGAAACCAGGGAAATCGTGGCCGTGATCGCGGCGACCTGTGCGACAAGCAGGATCGCAATGTTGCGTTTCAGTAGCTCGGCGAGAATGTGAGCACCTTCGGTCTTGCGTTCGTGGCTCGACCTGGGGTCAGGTTCCTCGACGCAACACGACGGTCAGCGTCGTTGATTCCGGGCAGCCTCGACGTCCGGCCCGGTATGGCGGTCAAAGAAGGCCAGCATCTTCGTGTACATTTCGCGTCGGTTTTCACGCTGCCCGAATCCGTGTCCCTCCATGGATTCGACGTGCCAGACTTCAACCGGTCGCCCCGCCGCTCTCAACGCCCTGCGCATAGCCTTCGCCTGCGCCAAGGGTACGCGGGTGTCTTGGCCGCCGTGAACGAGCATCACGGCGGCTTCGATCCGCTCCGCGTTGTGCGCTGGGGAACGGGCACGCAACTCGGATGTGTCTTCGCCAACGGCGGCTTTCAGGTAGTTCAAGCCGCGGCGAAGCCTTGGGATGTCGCCCTTGCTCAACGCCATCTCGAGGTCGTAGACACCGACATAGCCCACCGCGCAGCGGTACAGGTCCGGTTCCCGGAATGCACCCGTCAACGCGGCGTAGCCGCCGTAGCTACCGCCGTAGATGCAGAGCCGGTCGGGATCCGCGATTCCCGCCGAGACCGCCCATCGGGTCGCATCGGTCACGTCATCCTGCATCTCGCGGCCCCAGCGGCCGTAGCCGGCATGCAGGAACTGCCTGCCGTAGCCACCCGACCCGCGAAAGTTGACCTGCAGCACGGCGTAGCCCCGGGACGCGAACAGCTGTGCCTCGTAGTCGAAGCCCCAGTAGTCCCGAACGCCGTGGGGACCGCCATGAACCAGGACGATCATGGGCAAGGGATCGGCTTGTGTCCAACCCGCCGGGGTCGTCAGGTATCCATGGACGACAGTGCCGTCGCGCGTCGTGAGTTCAACCGGTTCCATGGGGTTCAGGTCCTTCGTCGAGAGCCACGGTCGGGCCTGCAACAGCTCGACGACACGGTTGTTTTCCAACTCCACCAAGTAGAAGGTCGCCGGTGTCAGGTCCCCGTACACCACGACCACGGCGCTCGCACCGTCACTCGTCAGGCTGGTGAAGCGCACGTCCTCGCCCGGAAACGCGGCTCGGATGCGCCGGTGGGCGATCGCCAGCTTCGAGTCGGGTTCCACATAGTGATAGTCGGGGTAGTGCTTGTCGTAACGAACGGCAATGAGCCGGTTGTCGGCGTCGACAATCGCCGCGCCGATGTCGACCGTCGGCTCGTGAAACAACGTCTCCTTCTCGCCCGTGCCCGGGTGCCACCGCACCAGACTCGACGTCTCGGTCGCGACGTTGTCGACGGCGTAGAACCAGCCGTCGCCCAACTCGGCCAGAGGAGTGACCACGCCTTTGTCAACGGGTCCGGAGGAGACCAGGTCGGTGCCCTCGGGCCGTCTGTAGTAGACCTCGGTGACGTTGTCGTCTGTCTCGCCGATTTCGAAGCGTACCTCGCCGCCGCGGTCGGCAACGAATCGGGACGTCGGATAGCGCCCGTTGGCAACAAGATCCAGTTGGCCGCTACGGATGTTCAAGCGGTAGGCACGGCCCGGGCGCAAACTGGCGCCGAACGGCGTGGTGCCGATCAACACATGCCGAGGCTGATCGGGCAACATGTGGAGAATCTCGGCGAAGGCTCGGGTTCGTTTCGTCCGGCCCACCCGCGCCGCTAGTCCGCCGCGGTCACCGTAGCCGAAGAGTACCGCGGCATCGCCGCCGTCCGCGTTTAGCCCGTAGATCTCCCCCGTCAGGAAGCTGAAATCGGTTCGACCCGGTATGCGCACCGCGGGCTGAACCAAAATGCGTTCGGCCGTTGCCCAGTGGAAGTCAGCAATGTCCCAGTTCTTGCCGAAATGGGTCCGATACAGAATCTGGTTCCGTGCGAGTTCGATGACGGTCAGGTATTCGAAGTCATCCATCTTGGTGGTCACTGCGAGGTATTTACCCGTTGGCGAAATACGTGCCTGCTCGTAGTCGGGGTAGCGCGTGAAGTGGTCCACGGGCGGGAGTGCCGCCACTCCGACGGAACAAAGGGCGGCGACGGTCAGCATCAATCGCATGGCGCAAACGTCCAGATCGCTACGGCGATGTCGGGCCAGCTACGCGGATATCATGACATGGCTCGCGCTGCCGTGGGGCCCCGGGCGAGGGCGTTCTTGCTGACACTCCCCGTGCGGCGAGGACCGACTGCGCGCCGCATCAACGGCCCCGCGCTTCCGTTCCCTCCCGAGCTTCCAGGTAGTCGAGATTGACGCCGTCGCCGGCAACGTTCGCCGAATCGGATAGATCCCGTGCGCGCATCAGCGCACCACGGCCGAAACGTTGCATCAGGTCGTCCACGACGGTTTCCAGCTCGCGAGCGGCATGGTCCTCGAACAGGTCGAGCTGCCTGTCCCCCCGCCGCTCCTCGAGATCGAAAGCCGCCATGCCCACCAGTCGGAATGGTCCGTCGTCATCGAACTCGTTGAGCAGGCTCTGACCGGCTGCCAGCAGTTCCGCGCCTAGGTCGACGGGTGTGCGGAGTTTGCGTTGGCGCGTCAGCATCCGAAACCGGTGCGTCTTCAGCCGGACCCGGACGCCGTACGCCACGTACCGCTTGGCCCGCAGCCGGCGTCCGATCCGATCGGCCGCGCGGCGCAGGTGCATTTCGATGTCTTCGCGACGCGACACATCGGCGATAAGCGTACGGTCAGACCCGATGCTCTTGGCGAGGCGGGTACGGCGCACGGGTCTAGGATCCCGGGCGTTGGCCAACGCGTGGTAGTGGGCGCCGAGACTGCCCAGTCGACCAAGCACACGGGCATCGGCCATCGCGACATCACCGATCGTCATGAGGCCGAGGGCATGCAAACGGGGTAGTGTCTTTCTTCCCGCACCCCAAAGCCGCGACACCGGCAGCGGGGCAAGCCACTCCCTCGCGCGATCCGGCGGGACAACCGTCAACCCGTCCGGTTTGTCGTGGTCACTCGCGACCTTGGCGACGTACTTGGTGCTGGCGACACCGACCGAAATGTCGAGCCGCGTGGCCTCGCGAACGGCGCGCTTGATCCTGGACCCCATCTCGCGCGGCGAACCGAACAGCCGCTCCGCCCCCGTCATGTCGACGAAGGCCTCGTCCATGGACAACGCTTCAACGCGCGGCGAGAAATCGGCCAGAACATCCATGACCTGCGACGAGATCTCCTGGTAGCGGTCGAAACGCGGTCCCACGACGATCGCGTCTGGACACCGCCGCAGGGCCTGGCCAACCGGCATTGCACTGGCGACCCCGTAGGGGCGGGCCTCATAGCTGGCGGTCAGCACAACGCCTCGGTTGCTCTTCGGCCCCACCAGCACGGGTCTGCCCCGCAGGCTCGGATCGTCGAGCTGCTCCACGGCCGCGTAGAACGCATCCATATCCGCATGGACCACGATGCGAGCGCCCCATAGCCGGGTCCGGTGCCTCGCTGGCGCTCGGACCGCCTCCGGCCCAGCCACACCGAGTAAGCCCATGGAAGGCCGTTGATCCATCCGATCAGAATACTGTACACATGGACAGCATGCAATCGCCGCGAAACGGGACGCTAGCGTCGTGTGCCAAGGACCAGCCAGAGCGGATCGGCAGCGGGTGGGGAACGATCCTCGAAGGCGATGTCCACGAACCCGGCGTGGTCCAAGTAGGTCGACACGACGCGAACGCGGTCTCCCGGATTAAGGGCGCGAAACGCCAAGATCGCCTTGGTTGGGAAACAACGGTGGGACATGGCGATGGCCACGCGACCGCCGGGTGACAGGACCCGACCGAGATCGCTGAACACCTCCACGGGTCGCACCAGGTATTGGATGGATACGGCGATCACCGCCCGGTCGAAGGCAGCGTCCTCGTAGGGCAGATGGGGATCGACATTGAGGTCGTGAACCACCGAATCGGTCAGACGTGGATTCGCCGAGAGTTCGGCCTCGTTCATTCCGAGTCCCGAGACCCGCGGATAGTCGATGTCCGGCAGGTGGGAGATCCAGGACGACATGAGGTCGAGCACACGAGACCCAGGCGGCAGGAAGTGCCGGTAGTAGGTCGTCAGTGCCGCAATGGTCTCGTCGTCGATATGGGTCACGAACCGGGGCTCCCGGTAGAACGCCGAATCGGGAGATTCGTCCTCGCGCTCGAAGAACCGGTCCGGGAACTCGGGATCGGGCATGGTCACGTCCCCGTGGTGAAGGTCTCCGCCGCTATTCCGGAGGAGGAACATGGATGACGACCCCGTCGAGTTCGTCGCGGATCGGGATCTGGCAGGTTAGCCGGCTGGTGTCCCGGCGACCGGGAACGTACTCCAGGATGTCCGCCTCGTCGCCGAGGGGCGGGCCGACCAGGTGGAACCACGCTTCGTCGACGAACCCATGGCACGTCGAGCACGTGCATCCGCCGCCGCACTGGGCTCGAATGCCGCGCACGCCGTTGTCGACCGCGCAATCCATCACCGATCGACCCAGCTCACCGATGTGTGCTTCGCGCCTGCCATCGGCTTGGACATAGACAATCGTCGGCACCGCCTTCTCTGCGTCCCAATGAAACCGTCCACTCTAGCCGAGCGGCCTCGGAAGGTGCCAGTAGTGTGTCTCCTGCGGGTGCACGGCAGATTTGTGGGAGTTGTGCCCGAGTCTCGGCACGCGGCGACTT